>CAVTYA010000035.1:0-5544 GCA_963738765.1 uncultured Alphaproteobacteria bacterium
ATCTGGCGCGAAGATGCAGTCGCGCCCTCGTCTGGGCTGATGATGATCAAAGGACCGGCCTTCGCCGCCACATATCTGCTGATCGCCCTCGCCATCGCGGCTCCGCCTCCGGTAGCGGCGCCAACGCCGCCCGGCGACCCGCTTCGGCGCGCACACCCCCTCATCATCGAGGCATCCGCGATGCCGGCGCGACAATTTCGTCGGGTCGCAGGCCTTCCGGCTGATGAGGCCGCCGAAAACGGCGTGGTGAAGCGCGAGGCGGGCTGGTGCCGGACGCGTCCAGCGGGGTCACGCCTCGAAAGCTGTTCTCGCCGAAGATGCGGCCCACCGCGACGCCGCAAGCGCGCGGCTGACCACATGGTGGTGGGCGCAGACGCAGAGCCCGCCAGCGGCGATATACCGTATTCAGCAAGAAGGATCTGTTCTGGATCGGCTATATTGCGAAGAATTGCCATTCCACGCGCCGCCGTCATCGACGCCGGCGACTTGATGCGACGATCTCAGGCACGTTCGATCCCGGCAAGGCCTATGCCACCGCACCGCGCCAGCGCATGTTCGCGCCCCCGAAGGCAGCGTCGACATGGGCACTGGCTATGACTGTTCCGACCTCAAGGCACATACCGCTACGAGCTCGATCGCTCCGGCCCAGCGCCGCTGCGCAGCGCGCCGGTTGCGGTGATGGCGAAGCAAGGGTTCGTAAATTATTCCAAGGAGCGGTGGCATATTTCGCGGCCGGCGTGGGCGGCCCGCGTACGATTTTCCGATCCACGAAGCGGTTGAGATAGAACAAAGCGTGCGATCGCGGTGAGGGGTTACAGCCGGTGGCTCGACCCCATTTCCTCACTTATTCGGCAGCCGGAAGCGGACCATGACCCAAGCCCCATTCGCGACCCACGAAGTGTTCAACCAGTCGCCGCCGTTCGAGGATGTCGATCTGTTCGCGGTGGACCGGCCTTTGGTCGAAGCGGTCGCGGCCAATGGCGGAGCTGACGCCCAAAAGGAACTTTCCGAGTTCGGTCAGCACTGGGGTTCTGCGGCCATGGCGGCGCGGGGCCGCATCGCCAACGAGAACACGCCAAAGCTTCGCACCTTCGATTCCCGCGGCAACCGGCGCGACGAGGTCGAGTTTCACCCGGCCTATCACGAGGTGATGGCGCGCAGCGCGCACGCCGGCATTCACAATTCGACATGGACCGTGGACGGCAAGCCCGCGGGTGGCGCGCGCCGAAGTCGTGCGGGCCGCGAAATTCTACATGGCGTCCCAGGTCGAGACCGGTCATCTCTGCCCGATCACCATGACGCGCGCCTCGGTGGCGGCGCTGGCGGCGCAGCCGGATCTGCTGGCGAAAGCGATGCCGGTGATTTCCACCGCGCGCCTACGATCCGACCTTTGCGCCATGGCCGACGAAGCGCGGCATGACGCTCGGCATGGGCATGACCGAGAAGCAGGGCGGCACCGACGTGCGCGCCAACATGACGCGCGCCGAGCGCGACGGCGACGCCTATCGCATCACCGGGCACAAATGGTTCATGTCGGCGCCGATGTGCGACGCCTTCCTGGTGCTGGCGCAGGCCGACGAAGGCCTGACCTGTTTCTTCATGCCGCGCTTCCGGCCCGATGGATCGGTCAATGCGATCCAGTTCCAGCGCCTGAAGGACAAGCTCGGCAACCGCTCCAATGCCTCGTCCGAAGTCGAGTTCGTCGGCGCCCACGCGGATGCGCGTCGGCGACGAGGGCAAGGGCATCCGCACCATCATCCAGATGGTGCAGCTGACGCGGCAGGATTGCGCGATTGCGTCCGCCGGCCTGATGCGGTCGGGCCTGGCGCATGCGCTGCATCACGCCAGGCATCGCAGCGTGTTCCAGAAGCATCTCGCCGACCAGCCGCTGATGCAGGCGGTGCTGTCGGACATGGCGCTGCATGTCGAGGCTTCGATTGCACTTGTCATGCGGCTGTGCCGTTCGTTCGACCAGGCATCGCATGACGCAGGCGAGGCGGCCTACATGCGGCTGCTGACGCCGGCGATCAAATACTGGGTCTGCAAGAGCGCGCCGGGATTTCTCTACGAGGCGATGGAGTGCCTCGGCGGCAACGGCTATGTCGAGGAGGGCATCTTGGCGCGGCATTACCGCGAAGTCGCCGGTCAATGCGATCTGGGAAGGCTCCGGCAATGTGATGTGCCTCGACGTGCTGCGGGCGCTGTCGCGCGAGGTCGAGGCGGCGAGCGCCGTCCTGCAGCAGCTCGCCGGAGGAAACCAGCGGCCTGTCCGGCGCCGGCGACGCCGTGACGTTCATCGGCAAGACGTTCCGCAGGCCGGACAGTGAGCGCGTGGCGCGGCTGGCGGTGGAAAAGCTGGCGCTGCTCGCCGCATCAGCGGCGTTGAACAAGGTGTCGCCGCATCACGCCGAATTGTTCGCGCGGACGCGCCTTGCCCAGATCCACGGCAGCATGTACGGCGCCGTCGATCTCGCCACCGGCGATATCAGGGGCCTCCTGGACCGGACGCTGCCGTGATTGACCTGATATTCATTATGGCCGCGCAAAAGCGCGAAGCGCGTCTTCGTGCAGATGTCCCGGCCGTCCACGTGTTCTTAAATGGATGCCGATAGAAAGACACGGATGCCCGGCACAAGGCCGGGCATGGCGATAACAAGGATACGAAAGCCAGTTGATGGATTCCCTCGATCCCGCAAGCCCCGCCGCTGCCGCGATACCCGGCCAGCGCCCGCCGCGCATCTGGGGCTTCTGGGGCACCGCGTTGTGGGGCCTTTTGGTCTTCGCCGCGATGTTTGCGGGGCAGATGGCGGTCGTACTCTGGTTCGTGCTGCGGCGGGACGGGCCGATCGACATGGCCGCGGCGATCCATGTCGTCGGCGGCGGGCTGACGATCTCGCTCTCGGTGATCGCAGGGCTTCCGGCCGTGCTTGCCGCGCTGTGGCTCGCGACGCGCCTGTCGGGCACGCCGTTTGCCGACTACCTCGCGTTGCGCGGGACGTCCTGGATCAACTTTCTCATCGGCGCGGTCGCGCTCGGCGTTCTCGTGATGGGTTGGGACGCCGTATCGCGCGCGACCGGGCGCGAGGTCGCGCCGGGATTCATGGGAGAAGTCTTGCAATCGGCCCGCGCCGACGGCGCGCTCTGGCTTTTGGTGATCGCGTTCTGCATCGCCGCCCCCGTCTCGGAGGAATTGTTCTCGCGCGGCTTCCTTTATCGCGGCTGGTCGGAATCGTTTCTCGGCGTCCCCGGCGCCATCCTGCTGTCGTCGATCGTGTGGACCGCGCTGCATTTGCAATATGATTGGTTCTTCTTCGGCGAGGTGTTCTCGATCGGCCTGTTGCTCGGCTATCTCCGCTACCGCTTCAAATCGACCTGGCTGACGATCTTCGTGCACGCCCTCAATAATCTCGCCGCGGTGATCCAGACCATCATGCTGGCCGGAAGCGGCTAGGGCCTTCTCATCAGCGCGTTTCGCGTAGATTTCCCAGCCGGTCCAGCGCGCCCTGCAGGATGAAGATCGCGGCGTGTTCGTCGATCACCTCGGCGCGGCGGGCGCGGCTCATGTCCATGCCGATCAGCTCGCGTTCGACCGCGGCGGTGGACAGCCGCTCGTCCCACAGCGCGATGGGCAGATCGGTGAGTTTGGAGAAATTGCGGGCGAAGGCACGGGTCGATTGCGCGCGCGGTCCCTCGCTGGCGTCCATGTTGATGGGCAGGCCAAGCACGAAGCCCGACCGCGTTGCGCGCCGCGGCGATGGCGACGAGGCGCGCGGCGTCGGCCTTGAAGGCCTTGCGCTGGATGGTCTCGACACCGGTCGCCAGCCGCCGATCGGGATCGGACACCGCGACCCCAATGGTCTTGGTGCCCAGATCGAGCCCGACCAGCGCGCCGCGTTCAGGCCAGTGCGCGGCGGCTTCGATCAGCGGGAGAATGAGAGCAGGCATCGCGCTCGCATACCACGCGGCGTGCGATCTGTGCAAAGCAGAAGGCTGGATTGTGCGGCTGTGCCCGAATGCATAGCTAGTGCGGTCCGTGAAGTGCTAATCTTGGTGAGGCCACCGGCAACGACGCCCGCGCCAACCCCCAACCTACCGGAATCGACAGATCATGTGGCCAGACCGCCGAATTATCGAGCTATTCAAGACTGAGTTTCCGATCGTTCTCGCGCCAATGGCCGGCATCATGGATGCCGATCTCGTGATCGCTGCCGCCCAGGGCGGGGCGCTCGGCTCGCTGCCTTGCGCGATGCTGTCGGCGGAGAAAGCGCGCGAGCAGGTCAACATCATCCGCCAGCGGGTCTCGGCGCCGATCAACATGAACTTCTTCTGTCACGAAGCCGTCGATGCCGATCCGAAACGCGAGGCCCAATGGCGGCAGCGGCTTGCACCCTATTATGAAGAGCTCGGGGTCGATCCGGCAGCGCCGGTCAACGCCGCCAGTCGCGCGCCGTTCGATGCCGCGATGTGTGAACTGGTCGAGGAACTGAAGCCCGAAGTGGTCAGCTTCCATTTTGGCCTACCGGATCCGGCGCTGTTGAAGCGCGTCAAGGCGGCGGGCTGCATCGTGATGTCGTCGGCGACCATCGTGAAGGAGGCGATCTGGCTGGAGGAGAACGGCGCCGACGTCATTATCGCGCAAGGCGCGGAGGCCGGCGGCCATCGTGGCATGTTCCTGACCGAGAATATCGGCGAGCAGCCCGGCACCTTCGCGCTGGTGCCGCAGGTGGTCGATGCGGTGAAAGTCCCGGTGATCGCGGCGGGCGGCATCGCCGACGGGCGGGGGATCGCGGCGGCGTTCGCGCTGGGGGCAGCCGGCGTGCAGATCGGCACCGCCTATCTGCGATGTCCGGAATCCAAGGTGACGGCGCAGGGGCGCCTCGCGCTGGCCCAGGCGCTGGACGATTTCCACCGTGATCACCAACGTCATGACCGGCCGCCCGGCGCGCGGGGTCGCCAACCGGGCGATGCGCGAGGTCGGCCCGATTTCGCCCCATGCGCCGGCCTTTCCGCATGCCGCGACCGGCCTGGCGCCGCTGAAGGCGGCTGCCGAAAAGCTCGGCAGGGTCGATTTCACCAACCTTTGGGCCGGGCAGGCGGTGCGGCTCGGGCGCGAAATGCCAGCCGCCGAGCTGACGCGGGCGCTGGCCGGGGCGGCCCTGGCGCGAATGAGCCAGATGGCGGGCCGATAGGGGCCGGGGCGCGGTTGCGGCGCAAAAGCCCCCTCTGCTATACGGCGGACTGAATTTTGCCGTCAGAGGCCATATATAATGTCCGTCGATGCCGCCACCGTCCGCCGTATCGCGCATCTTGCGCGGATTGCGGTCACCGAGGCCGAGGTTCCCCATTTGCAGGGCGAGCTGAACGCCATGCTGGCGTTCGTCGAGCAGCTTTCGGAAGTCAATGTCGAGGGCGTCGAGCCGATGACCTCGGTGACCCCGATGGAGATGAAGAAGCGTCCCGACGTGGTCAATGACGGCGCGATCGCCGACGCCATCGTCCGGAATGCCCCGGCTACCGAGGATCATTTCTTTCTGGTGCCGAAAG
>CAVTYA010000036.1:0-16232 GCA_963738765.1 uncultured Alphaproteobacteria bacterium
GCAGCGACTGCCAGCTCGCGGCCTCGCAATTCATGCAGATGTGCCAGGCATCGCTGTTCCTGCGCTTCATCTTCCAGGCCGCGCCGCCGCCCTCGTCCGAGCGCATCGTCGAAGTGGTCGAAAGCGCGACGCGGATGTTCCTGGCGGCGTATCAGGTGAAGGCGGGCTGAGCGAAGGGCTGCGAGGTTAACGCGTCCCGAAGCGAAGGCTTCATGTCTTTTTGCTTGTGCGCTTTCGCCCGAGCGCCCGCGGCGTTCTTCTTCAATTTGGTCTGGTTGTAGTCGATCGCAGCGCGGACGAGATTTTTCAGAGCACGCTCATCGACCTTGTCACCCTCGAGAAAATCGATCGCCCGCCACGCGTTGCCTTCGAGGCCCGCGTTGAACAGCTTGTCGGGATCGGCAGGTCCGCCCCGTGGGCAAAGGTGAGCTTCACCTTCCCCTTGTGGGCGTTGGCGACCGCGATCATTCCGTCGCGAGACCACACCGGGCTTCCCATCCACTTCCATTCCTCGATGATCTCCCGGTCGGCGGCAAGGATGCTCTTGCGGACGCTGGCGAAGGTCTTGCCGCGCCAATCCGTCAGTTCGGCGATCATCCGGTCGATTTGCTCCGATGGCTTCATTGGATCTCCACGCTTCGAATTCGGTCCAGGGACTGAAAAGCCCGCCGCGCGCCAATGGTTGCAACGGCGCCCCTATTCGTCCTCGAATTCGTCTTCGTCGTCGACCTTGTGATCTTGTGCCGATGCGCCGCGACCTTGCTGGCCGCCGAGCGATCCCGTCACGTACGGCTCGCGCGAGGCATAGGGATTGCGCCCGGCGGCGCGCGCGGCGACCTCCTCGCCCGACATCGCCGCCGGCTGGCAGATCAGGCGCCGCGAGGCGCGGCGCATCAAATCGACGTGGATGTGATCGTAGTGATAGACGTTGGAGCCCGGCGCCAGCACGGTGGTGAACTGCTGGCAGGCGGTGGCCTGCACGTCGCGCAGAAAGCCCTGCTCTTCCGGCAGCCCCTTCCAGCCGTCCTTGACCGAAATGTGCCTTCCGTCGGCGAGCGTGAAGCCCGCGATGTCGAGCGCGTTGCCGAAGGCGTGCTCGGAAATATGCGCATAGGAATTGCCGTTCATGCCGCGGCAGGAATAGGCGGAGATCTGCCTGATCTCGACGACGCGCGCGCCGAACCAGCGCATCGCTGCCGGCTGCACGGCATCGGCGAGCCAGCGGTCGAGCACCGAGACGATCGGACAGGCCAGCGTCGCCGCCGGCTTGACCGCGACCGGCCCGAAGGTGGTGACGGAATTGCCCCGTGACGGACCGAGAGGCGGCAACGGCGCCGCTTGCGGGTAACGCACCGAGGCATCGGGACGCGGCGAATAGGGCGCGGAAGCGCGGTCGCGCGGCGGATAGGCCGGCGCGCCATGTAGGACCCCGGAATCTGTCTGTTTATCGCCGCCGGCTGGTTCACGCCCGGCATGCCCTCGGGCGGCAGATCGATGTCGTCTTCCTCGGGCGCGACGCCCGGCGGAGCCAGTGAAATGGGACCGCTCGGCGCCGCGCCATAGCCGGCTGTCGCATCGCGCTGTTCGAATAAGGCGCGGAAGACGGTGGATAAGGCGACGTGGCGGATAGGGCGAGCGGGCGGCGGCTGCGAGATCGGCCAGCGCGGCTGGTTGCCGATATTGCCGGCGGCCGCAAGCTTTCGTCGGCAAAGCCGAAACTTCCGCTGCCTTCGCCGAGCGCTGCGACCTTGAGCGGAAACTCGGCGCCGCAGACGCCGGGGCCCGAGATCGGGTCGATCCGGACCAGCTCCGGGCTCTCCTTGACCGCGCCGGATTTCAGGCAAGCGATTTCGGCCTCGGCCCGCCACGGTTCGCGCTCCGCGGACTGAAAAAATCCACGGCCGCAACCCGCCAACGAGACAAGGACGAAGGAGCCGACGAGATACAAACGAACTCCGCGCGTCATCCGCGCAGGTTGGTTGAATTTATTTAAGGACTCTTCAACGTGTTGTTTTCACGAATTCTTTAACCACGTTGCGCAGCGCAGCGAGGCGCCGGAGAGACAGCAGCGCTGACTTTTCCGCCGGGAACGGATGGTTAGCTTCACGAGTTGAACGGGCAGCGACGCGAACCAGGGAGTTCCCGATGGGCTTGACGAGTCCTTTCGTCAGCAGGCTGATCGTTGTTGCCGCCTACGTTGCATTCGCCTTTGTCGGCGCCATCGTTTTCGGCGTGTTCTAGCGTTCAGTTCCCCAAATCTTACAGCGCCCGGCGGTTTTGGATTTTTCCAGCCGCCGGGCGTTTTCATGTTCATGCCTCGCCGCAGGTTCAAAGTGCCGCCAATGAACATCGTCATGCCCGGGACAAGCCGGGCTTGGCCCGGGCATCGCACGAATTAGCGCTTCGGCAGCAAAGACGTAGATCGCCGCACAAGCCGGGCAGATAGCGCTTGATCGTTCGGGCGTTCGCGCGCCGCGCCGGTTCAGGTGCAATCGATTACAAATTGGAAATGGCGGCCGGGTCGGGCAGGATGGCCATTCACCGGCCATTCAGCCGGGCGGGCTATCAATCCACGACCAGTCATCGGGGCGGTTTCGATCGTGATGGGGCAGAAATTTTCGTGCGCGGCGTTTCTGATGTGCTGGCTGGTCATCGCCGGCACGCCTCAGGCCCACGCGATGCCAGTCGCCTTTCGAGACCGATCATGCGGGGCGCATTTCGGACGCGACGTCCGGGCTAGACAAGACTTGCACAGGCCCAACCGGCGCAAGCGCCGGCACCCGCACCTGCCGCCGCGCCCTCGCCTGCTGCACCGCGACCGCCGACGAACCGATCGGCAATGTCGCGACGCTGACCGGCAGCGCGACCGTCACCCGCAACAAGACCTCGACGCCGCTCCATCTGCAGGACGACATCTTCGAGGGCGACGTGCTGCAGACCTCAGGCCAACTCCGCGCTCGGCGTCACCTTCAACGACGCCACCACCTTCAATCTCACCGCCAGCGCGCACGATCACGGTGGACAATTACGTCTATGAAGACGGCGGCAAGCAGAACGGCGCGCTGTTCGATGTCGCCAGGGGCACGGTGGCGTTCGTGGCCGCCGCCGTCGCCCACACCGGCGACATGCGGATCTCGACGCCGATCGGCGACGCTCGGCATTCGCGGCACCACCGGCCTGATCGAGGTGCCGCAGGGCGCGTCCGCCGCAAACCCCAGCAATGTCGCGATCAAGCTTTATCCCGACGCCGACGGCCGCGTCGGGCGCATCGAGGTCAACGGCCGCGACGGCTCGCGGCTTGGCTTTCTCACCCAGGGCTCCAGCGGCTTTACCATCCGGCCCGGCGCCATGGGACGCTTCGCCGCGGTGCCGCTGGTGATCTCGCCGCAGCAGGCGCTGCGCGATCAGGGCATCGTGCGCCAGGTTCACGCCGCGCAGAGCGTCGGCCGCCAGATCGTCACGCAGCGCCGCATCCAGCGCCAGCAGAATCCGAATCGCAATCCGTCGCGCGTCAATCCGGGCGCCAATCCGCCGCGTCAGCCCGGCCTGCAGAAACAGAATGGCCTGCCGCAGCGGCCCGGCGCGCCGCAGCAGCCCGGCTCTCCGCAACGGCTCGGTGTGCCGCAACAGCCGGGTGCGCCGCGTGAACCCGGTCGCTGCGTGAACCCGGTTCGCCACGCGAACCCGCATTGCCGAACCGTGCGGGCCAGCCGCAACTGCAGCAGCAGCCGGGACCGAGTGCACCCGCTGCGGCAGCAACCCGGCCTGCGGCAGCAGCCCGGATTGCAGAACCGGCCGGCGCTGTTGCCGCGGCGGCCGTTGCTGCCCGGGCCGAAGGGAAAACCGCGCAAGGAAAGGCGCTAGCTATCCCTCCGGCGGCGAGAACCAGAGCCTGAACTTGAGACCGGGCGAGTTGTCGAGCATTTCGATCCGCGCGCCGTGAAGGCGGGCGACGGCGGCGACCAGACTGAGCCCGAGCCCGTTTCCCGGCCGTGTAGCGGCTGTGTTCGAGCCGGTAAAAGCGCTTGAAGACGTGCTCGTATTGGTCGGCGGGAATTCCGGGCCCGTCATCGGCGATCGAGACGACCGGCCTGCCGTCGATGTTTTCGCTGGCAACGACGACTTGTCCTCCGGCGCGGCCATGCTTGATCGCATTGTCCACGAGATTGGCGATGGCATCGAAGATCAGATCGCGATCGCCGGTCACCAGCACCTCGCCGATCGCCGACGACGGTGAGACGGGTGCCGTCCTGTTCGGCCGCGGCATCGTACAACTCGACGACCTCACCGGCGATTTCGACCAGGTTCACGGTGCGAAACGCGCCCTTGCGCGCCTGGGTCTCGATCTGCGCGATCCGCGTCAGCGACGAGAATATCCGCAGCACGGCGTCGAGGTCGGCGATGGTGTCGCCGATCAGCGCCTGGTCGTCCTCGTCAACGCGCTGACCGTGATAGGCCTTCTCCAGCCGGCCGCGCATGCGCGTCAGCGGCGTCCGCAGGTCGTGCGCAACATTGTCGCTCACCTGCTTGACCTCGCCCATCAATGTTTCGATGCGATCCAGCATCAGGTTGAGATTCTCGGCAACGCGATCCCATTCGTCATGGCTGCCGCGGAGCGGGATGCGCTTGTCGAGGCCGCTCTGCATGATGGCCCGGCTGGTGGCGTTGATCGATTCGATCCGGCCCACGGTCCGGCGCGTCACCAGGATGCTGACGACACCGGCCAGCACGAATATCAATGCGACGCCGGAGATCACCGCCGTCTTCGATCCGCTCGGTGAAGCTGTCGAGGTCGCTGATATCCCGTCCCACCAGCAGACGATCGCCGCCCGGCAATGTTTCGATCATGGCCCGCAGCAGCGGCGCCGTTCGCACCGCCCGGCAACGGCTCGGGCGCGCGAAACTCCGTCCATCCCTGCGGGCGCCGTGCCGTCGACGGCCATGCTCTGAGGTTGCCGGCCAGAATGGCCAGCGACGGATCGGCCAGCAGATAGACATGGCCGGCGAAACTCGTGTCGGCGATGCGCTGCTCGAACGAGGGCGATCAGTCCGTCGCGGCCCGATCGCCCGTAAGCGTCCTGCAGGACCGCCTGCTCGGTCATGATCGCGCGATCCGACCTGCTGCGCACATAGGAGGCGGTGGACAGATAGACGTAGCTGAAAATGGCCGACACGATCACGCCGAAGGTCCCGATCGCGATCAGCGCCAGCTTGAACGTCGATGACGTGAGCGTCTTAGCCAGGAGCACGGAGACAGTACCCGATGCCGCGAACCGTATGGATCAGCGGATAGGCCTGCTGGCCGTCGACCTTGCGGCGCACGCGCCCGACATAGACGTCGATGATATTGGTCGAGGGATCGAAATGAAGGTCCCAGACATGCTGCAGCAACATCGCCCGGGATACGACGCGGCCTTCGTTGCGCACCAGATACTCCAGCAGCTGGAATTCGCGGGGAAAAAGAACGATGTCCTTGCCGCGCCGGCTGGCGGTCCGCGACACCAGGTCGATCGCGAGATCGCCGACGCGCAGGATGGTCTCCTTGACGACGGTGTCGCTGCGCCGGCCCAGCGCCTCGACGCGCGCCAGCAGTTCGACGAAGGAGAACGGCTTGACCAGGTAGTCGTCGCCGCCCGCACGCAGGCCCCGCACCCGGTCGTCGACCTCTCCGAGCGCGCTGATGATCAGGACCGGCGCGGCGACGCCGTCGTCGCGCAATTGGCGCATCACCGTGATGCCGTCGATGTCCGGAAGCATGCGGTCGATCGTGATCACGGCATAGTCGCTGGCGGCGCCGCGGCTCAGCGCGTCGTTGCCGCAGGCGGCCAGATCCACCTGGTAACCGCTGGTCGTGAGCGATTCCACCAGCTGACCGGCGGTTTCCGGATCATCCTCGACGACCAGAATACGGCGGTGACTTCCCGTCATGGTTTTCGTCTCCGAGCGGCCGCCAAGGGCCAGGCTGCTAATTCGGAAACACCGCAACGCCGACATATAGGTCAGACCAGCCCGCAGGTAATCTAAAGGTTGCGTGATGATCTCAGCGAACAAGAGCGCGATGGCCGCCATCAGCCGACACGGATTCCGCTGCGCCGGAAATCGTTCGGCAGACGACGGCCATCGCGATACCTGGGTCGCTGCTCGAAAACCGTAGCCGGCGCGACGGGACGGCGCACAAGCAACGCGCCGGCTAGGGCTGCGGCAACTCGCCAGATATGCCGGCAGCGTCAGTAGTAGCCGTAGCCGCTGCAGAGATCGGTCCATTGCGGTCCATAGGGCGTCCACACCCTGCGCCAGCAACTGTCGTAGTCGGCGTAGAAATAGGGCGCGCCGAAGAACGCGAAGCGGTGATGGAAGCGACCGCGGCCGTGGAACCCGAACCTCGAAAACCGCGGCCCGAATCCACCATGCGCAAAAGGCCTACCCACGAAATGAGCGCCGCCGAAATGCGGCCCGACACCGATCGCGGCGAAATGCGGTCCGCCGCCGATCGCGGCGAAATGCGCGCCGCCACCCATCCCGCCGGCATGCATGCCGCCGCTCCAGCCTCCGCCGTGCATGCCACCGCCCATGCCTCCTCCCCAGCCACCGCCGTGCATGCCGCCGCCCATACCTCCACCATGCCCGCCGCCGCCCATCCCGCCTCCCATGCCTCCACCGTGTCCGCCGCCGCCACCACCTCCACCACCGCCGCCGCGTGCGAACGCCGGTGACGCAAGCGCAAGCGCCATGGCAAGCGCACCCGCGATGAGGCAACCAAGAATCCTGTTGTTCATCCCAAATCCTCCGTGGTCGAATTGCTGCGACGAATTTCGCCGCGAGAAGAAGACGACCAGCAGAGCCAAAGGATCCGGTGAATTCAAATGACAAATGCGACAGTTTCTGACACGCAAGTTAGTTTTGTCAGACCGAGCGCATTGTCCGGTCGAGCGGCGTGTCACCGATGACTGTGCGTTCGTTCTTGCAGAGGGTGTCGAGACCGGTCCGAACAGAACGCGTCAACGGCAATTCGGCGATATCGGCGCGGCAAGCCTTTCACGCCCGGCTCAGGCGGCACGCCGCAGCCAGTCCCGCACCTTCTGCATCAGGTTGATGCGCCGGCCTCGCGCCGTTGCGACGGGACGCGTGCTCGAATTGAGGCTCCACGGCCGATACCGCCGCAGGCGCCGCCGGGATTTCTTCCGCCGAAGGCGCCACCGTCACCAGCGCCGTTGAACATGCCGGCGCTTCGACCGCGACGACATCGTTGCCGATCGACGGGCGCTGCTCCGGCTCGCCTGCCGAAGGCATCAAATCGGGCTGCGGCGGAGCCGGTATCGGCGCTGCCGGCGCCGCCGGAGGCGCCACCACCGGCCGGCGCCGTCGCTTTTCGGCGACCGGCGGCTTCTTCGCCTTGACCGGCCGCGCAGGCCGGGCGAGCGCGGCCGCCTCCAGCGCGAGCGGTCCGACATTTTCGAGAAACGCGCGTTCATAGCTGCGGGAGAGCCGATCGACGGCGGCCTCGAGCGGCAGCCAGTCGACGGCCCTGACGTCGTCCATCAGCTCATAGGCCTGCTCGCCGCTGGTCTCCATGCGCCAATAGTGAACGATCTTGCAGCGTCCGCCGGATTCGTAGACCAGCGTGCCCAGAAATTCGTGCACGGACACTTCGTGGCCGGTTTCTTCCAGCACTTCGCGCACCGCAGCATCGCGCGCCGTTTCGCCGTCATCGAGCTTGCCCTTCGGAAGCACCCATTCGTTGCGCTTGCGCAGGCGCACCACCGCGACCTCAGGCGTTTCCGCCTGCCGCAGCACAATGCCCCCGGCCGCCAGAACAGGCGCTCGCGCCATCTCACATCCTTCTGCAATGTCGAATCGGGTTTCGACCGCCCATTATCTAGTGAAGCGCGGCCGAAAAATCGAGATTGACGAAGCCACTTTCCGCGACATTCCGCCGAAGCGATCTTCAGCCGGATCTTTTCAGCAGCGGCTCGCCGGCACGGATCCGCGCCGCTGCCACGATATTGTCGCAGAATTCGAAATTCTCCGGCGCGAGCACGATGATGGTCGAGCCGTGCTCGAACCAGCCGAGTTCCTCGCCCTTGCGGACAGCGACGTCGCAGGGGAAGACGACCGGCCCCGTGCGTGTCGGCATTGAGCAGGCGATCGAGAAAATGCAGCCGGATGCTGGCCACGAGTATCGCCGCGACCGGCACCAGCGTCAGCGCCTCGCCGGTGGCGAGCCGGGTCCTGATCACGGCGCGCTCGTTCTTGCAGAACAGCTTTTCGATCCGCTTCAGCGCGATCGGATTGACGTTCCAGGTGTCGCCGCTGATGAAATCGACCTGCTCGATCCGGCAATCGGCGGGCGCGTGAAAGCGGTGATACATGCTCGAGGTCAGCCGCAGGGTGATGAAGCGGCCGTTGCGGTGCGCCTCCACCAGAGCGGGATCGCCGATCAGATCGAGCAAGCGAATACGGCGCGCCCTTGACCTGGAACAGTTCGGTATCCGCGATCGCCCCGAACGCGCCGATGATGGCGTCGCACGGGCTGACCACGATCTTGCGGGTCCGGATCGGGCGGGCGCAGGCCGGGCTTGAGCTCGCGGGTGAAGCAGTCGTGCAGGCTCTTGAAATGGCTCTTGCGCGCCTCGGACAGATCGAGATCGGAGAACAGCCGCCAGCAGGCGATCGAGAGGTCGCGCACCAACGGCTGCTCGATCTTGCTGAACCAGCCCATGAACCGGGTCAGCGCCGCCCGCGGCACGCGGTTGGTCAGGAGGAAGTTGATGTCTTCCTGCTGCGTCAGGGCGGAGATAAGGCTTTTGACTGTCATGAATCTGTCAGCTGGACTGGATAGCGGTTGACGACATGGATTCGCACCTTCCGATTCTGTCTCTCGCCACGGCCGCGGTCGCCGGCACCGCCGCCGCCGTTCCCAAATTGCGCGCGCGGCTGGCGCTGTCGCGGGCCAAGCACCGCTCGCTGAGCGGGCATTCCAAGATGTCGCGCCTGGTGGCGCGGCTGATCCCGTTCTACGAATTCGACATCAACGATTTCTTCAGTTCCGACGGCGCGCCGGCGCGAGTCGCCGCGCAGCGCCAGGACGGCTTCTTCCGGCTCGCCAATCTCTACCGCGAGCGGTTCGCCAGGGGCCGGGCGCTGACCTTGCAGGCGTCGGAACGGATCTCCGACCTGCAATTCACCGAATCCTATCGGGTGCCGTTCCAGTATTCGAGGCTGGTGCGCGAGCATCTCGGCACCAGCGCCTTCGTGGAGTCCTCGGCCGGCGTCACCGTGACCGATCTCGACGGCAATGTGTTCTACGACCTGACCGGCTCCTACGGCGTCAACATCTTCGGCAACGACTTCTACAAGGAATGCATCGCCAGCGCGGAAGGCCGCGCGCATGCGCTCGGCCCGGTGCTCGGGCCCTACCACCCCGTCATCGTCGACAACGTCAACCGGCTGTGCGCGATTTCGGGGCTCGACGAAGTCTCGTTCCACATGTCCGGCACCGAAGCGGTCATGCAGGCGGTGCGGCTCGCCCGCTACCACACCAAGCGCTCGCATCTGGTTCGTTTCGCCGGCGCCTATCACGGCTGGTGGGGCGACGTGCAGCCCGGCGTCGGCAATCCGATCGCGCCGCACGAGACCTATACGCTGGCCGAGATGTCGGAGCGCACGCTGCGCGTCCTGAGCACGCGGCGCGACATCGCCTGCGTGCTGGTCAATCCGCTGCAGGCGCTGCACCCCAACGGCAATGCGCCGTCGGATTCGTCGCTGGCCGACTCCTCGCGCAACGGCGGCTTCGACCGCGAAGCCTACGGCGAATGGCTGCAGGCGCTGCGGCAGGTCTGCACCGAGCGCAACATCGTCCTGATCTTCGACGAGGTGTTCGTCGGCTTCCGCCTCGCCGCCGGCGGCGCCCAGGAATATTTCGGCGTGCGCGCCGACATGGTGACCTACGGCAAGAGCCTCGCCGGCGGCCTGCCGGTCGGCGTGGTCTGCGGCCGCAGGGAATTGATGCGCCGCTTCCGCGACGACCGCCCCGTCGACGTCTGCTTCGCGCGCGGCACCTTCAACTCGCATCCCTATGTGATGACGGCCATGGACGAATTCCTCACCCGGACCCGCGATCCCGTGTTCCGCACCGTCTATGACGGACTCGACGAACGCTGGAACGCGCGGGCGCGGCAATTGAACGAGGCGCTGGCCGAGCACGATCTGCCGGTCCGTCTCTCCAATCTGTCGTCGATCTGGATGGTGCATTACACCGAGCCGTCCCGCTACAACTGGATGTTTCAGTATTACCTGCGCGCCGAAGGACTGGCGCTGAGCTGGGTCGGCACCGGCCGGCTGATCTTCAGCCTGAACTACACGGATGCGGATTTCGCCGAGGTGACCAAGCGCTTCGTCGCCGCGGGCAAGAAAATGAAGCAGGACGGCTGGTGGTGGCACGACGCTTCCCTCACCAACAAGAAAATCCGCCGGCAGATTCTGAAAGAGATGTTTACGCGACGGGCTCGCTGAGCTCACCGTCATGGCCGGGCATAGCCGTCCGAAGGACGGCGTCGCTTCGCTCGCCTATGCCCGGCCATCCACGTCTTTCCTGCTGTTGGGAAGCAAGGACGTGGATGCCGCAAGCCGCGCAGATGAGGGTGATGCCGGATTTATAGATCGCATTTGGACGACTAGGAGCCCGCCCTTGCGCGCGTCTCGACGATGAGGCCACCGTGCGCGCTGTCAGCCCGGCAAGACGTGGATGCCCGGGACAAGCCCGGGCATGACGAGTTTTGATGCTTGGCGGCATCCCGGCGTCGAACGCTCAGGCGTGCTTCTCTTCCAGCTCGATGCCGTGCTCGATCAGGTCGAGGCCGGGATCGATCAGTTCGCCCTTCAGCAGATACAGCGGCGCCTTGTAGTAGAGCTTGAGATCGCTGAAGGGGTCGGTGAGGATCTTGGTCATCCAGACGAGGCCGGTCTCGACGTCGCGGATGAAGAACAGGTGGACGGTGCGGAACAGCAGGCCGCCGATCCCGACCGCGAGCCAGACCTTGGCGACCTGGCGCATGAAATCCGCCGGCGACGCCCAGGGCGTGAACAGGCCGAACAGGGTCGGATCGAGGTACAGCACCAGCGGCGACAGCGCCCAGATCGTCATCAGCACGACCTTGCGCTGCAGATTGTAGCCGACCTTGATCTCTTCCTTGTGCTCGTGGGTCGCCTGGTTGAGGTGGTCGTAGCCCTTCGGCTCGAAGAAGAAGTGACCGGCCTGCCGCGTGGTCATCGAGACCAGCCAGCCGATCAGCGCCGCCTTGACCGGATCGACGAACATCAGGGCATAGCCGACCAGGAAACTGAACGCGCTGACGAAGTGCAGGCTCTGGTTGATACGGCTGTGATGGTAGTAGCGATGGTCATCCCACCGTTGCGTTCGCAATGCCGTCATGAATCGGTTCATCGTGCTCCCCTGTGTCGTCTGCGTGATCTGCGTACAGAGATTCGATGTACGGCGTGTGACAACATCATAATGACATGTCGGGTTAACGCTTCGCGTCATCGCGGCCTCGCGGTTCGAAACGCACGGCGTTGCCGTGCCCTCGCCACGAGGGTCTGCACCTCATCTCGAGGCGCGGCAGCTTCACCGCGTCTCGAAAGATGAAACCTCCGGCGTGGATAACGCTCAGGCCGCCGCGGCGACCTCGGTCTTGCGGAAGCGGACCAGCGAGAAGTGGCCGAGCGGCGGCACCGGACGGCGCTCGACCAGTTCCATGCCATGCGCGCCCGCCAGCCACTGCGCATAGCGCGACCAGGCGAATTCGGCGGTGCGGAAGCCGAGCCGGCGCACCACCGGCTGCAGCCGCTGCTCGATGAAGCGGCGCATCCCGACATCGGCGCTGACCCGGGTCAGGATGATCAGTTCGCCGCCCGGCCGCAGCACGCGCGCGAACTCGTCGAGCGCCGCTTCCGGATTCGGCACCGCGGTGACGACATATTGCGCCATCACGACGTCGAAGGAATTGTCGGGGAATTCGAGCTTCTCCGCGTCCATCACCGCAAGACCCTCGACATTCTTCAGGCGGAGCTCGGCGACCCGCCGCTTCGCCTTGCGCAGCATCGCCTCGGAAATATCGGTGCCGAAGATGCGCAGATGCGGCGCATATTGCGGCAACGAGATTCCGGTGCCGACGCCGACCTCGAGCACGCGGCCGCCGATCCGGTTGGTGGCCTGGATCGCCGCCTTGCGGCCCTTGCTGAACACCCCGCCGAACACGAGGTCGTAGACCGGCGCCCAGCGGTCATAGGCCTGCTCGACCATCGCGCGGTCGAAGTCCAGTTTGATGATTTCTGCCATGATGATTTTTCGCTCGCTGTTTCCGTTGATCCGGTTAGCCTTGAATCGGACTAGCGTTGTCGCACTAGCCTTATTGCCTAGCCTTGCACTGCGCTGGTATTCGCCACGCGGCGCGCCGGCCGCAGCGAACGGCTCGGCTGCAGCGCGCTGAGATTGCCGATGAACTGCCGCGCGCTGTTTTCCCAGGAACGCTCCAGCGCAAAACTGCGGCAGGTTTCGCGGGACATGCCGAGCGCGCGGATGCAGGCGCTGCGCAGATCCGTATCCAGCGCGCCGATCGGATGGTCGGCGATCACGTCGAGCGGGCCCATCACCGGAAAGGCCGCGACCGGCGTGCCGCAGGCCAGCGCCTCGAGCTGCACGACGCCGAAGGTGTCGGTGAGGCTCGGGAAGACGAAGACGTCGGCCGCGGCGAGATGCGCGCTCAGCTCCCTGCCCTTCTTTTCGCCGAGGAATCTGACCTTCGGATAACGGCGCTCCAAAGCCGCGCGCTGCGGTCCGTCGCCGATCACGACCTTGGATCCCGGCAGGTCCAGCGACAGAAACGCCTCGAGGTTCTTCTCGACCGCGACGCGGCCGACGGTCATGAAGATCGGCCGCGGCAGATCGAGCTCCGCAGGCTCGTCGGGCCGGAACAGCTCGGTGTCGACCCCGCGCGTCCAGAAGCCGAGCTTCTTGAAGCCGCGCGCGGAAAGCTCCTGCCTGAGCGAGGCGGTGGCGACCATGGTCATGGCGGCGGCCGCATGAAAATGCCGCAGCACCGCGTAGCTGAACCATTCCGGAATGATCGAGCGCACCGCGATGTATTCCGGAAAGCGCGTCGTATAGGACGTGGTGAACGCAAGCTTGCGGCGCAGGCAATAGGCCCGCACCGCCCATCCGATCGGGCCTTCGGTCGCAATATGGATCGCCTCCGGAGCAGCCGCCTCGATCCGCCGGGCGATCTCGCGCCGGTTCGGCCAGGCCACCCGCAAGCCCGGATAGGTCGGCAGCGCCATCGACGGAAACCCGTCGGGAGTCAGGAATTCGACCTCGGCGCCCAGCGCCGCGGCGCTTTTGGCCAAAGAGGTTAACGTGCGCACCACGCCATTTACCTGCGGATGCCAAGCGTCGGTCGCGATCAATATCCGCATGAACGGCGCGCCTTAAGAGCGATTGATTCTCATTGGCGGACGTTCGGCTATGGATATTTCATGCGTGTGACGTCATGGACGGGGGAAGCGGTCTTTTTGGCCGGTTCCCGGGGTTTTTCCCGCTCCCCACGACACATTGATGAAATATTTCCTTACCGTGACGAAACCATTTTGCGGTTTCGACGCAAACGTTCTGAAACCGCCGCCCTGTACTGATCGCCCCAACAAAGCGCCGAACAGGCGCCAAAAGAACAACAGGGCGCACAAACAGATCCAAAGACAGGGGACGACCATGTTCAATCCGGACGCGTTGAAGCGCAATTCCCGCCGTGCCGCCTTCGGCGCACTGGCGATCGCGGCAATCGCATTTTCCGGCGCCGCCTCGGCCGCGCCGCTGCAGCTGTTTCCCTTCATCCTGACGCCGCCGGCGCCGATGGCGCCAGCCGCCGGTACAGGCCGCGCCGTCCGAGGACGAAGACACCGTGACCGAGTTGCCGGCGCGGCTGAAGCGCCAGATCGTCAGCTACGCCACCCGCGAGGCGCCCGGCACCGTCATCATCGATACCCCCAACACCTATCTCTATTATGTGCTCGGCGGCGGCCAGGCGATCCGCTACGGCATCGGCGTCGGCCGCGACGGCTTCACCTGGTCCGGCGTGCAGTCGGTGACCAAGAAGGCGGAGTGGCCGGACTGGACCCCGCCGCCGGAGATGATCGCGCGCCAGCCCTATCTGCCGCGCCACATGGCCGGCGGCCCCGGCAATCCGCTCGGCGCCCGCGCGATGTATCTCGGCGGCACCGTGTATCGCATCCACGGCACCAACGCGCCGGGGACCATCGGCACCCACGTCTCGTCGGGCTGCATCCGCCTGACCAACGAGGACGTCACCGATCTCTATTCGCGGGTCAATGTCGGCACCAAGGTGATCGTGCTGCCGATGGACCGCCGCGCCGACAATGTCGGACGGCAGGCGCGGCTGACAGGCGACCGACGGCAACTTCATGCCGAAAAAATGGCGCGGCTTCCCGCGCCATTTTTTGTTTCCGGGCGGAAACGAATCGCTGCGCCGCAGGCCGTTAAGTTCCGGGATTGCTTCAATTAACCGCGATCCGCCACTCTGGCGCCGCACAAACCCGGCCTGTAAACTCGCTCGTTTGAATCAATCCGGGGGGACGATGCGGCTGGCGGTGAGCCTCAAGACAATTCTGCTCGCGATCGCGGTGGTCGCGGTCTCGTTTCTCGTCAGCCTGAAGGCCATGGACTGGCTGTCGCCGCGCGGCCGGACCCCGGCGCCGGTGCTGGTCGAACTGCCGCCGCTGCCGCCGGCGTCGCGCAGCTCCTTCATCTGGCGCCGGTCGCGATCGCGCTGACCGCGATCCGCGACGCCGCCGACCGCGCCGCGCCGCGCAATTTCGCCGGCAAGGCCGACAATCCGGTGTCGCAGATCCTGCAGAACGCCGACATCGGCTGGACCGCCTCGCGCGGCCCGATCGCGGCGACCGGCGCCCAGGACGTGCTGTCGCTGACGACGCCGCTGACCGGAAAACTGAACGTCACGGGCTCGCTGTCGTCGAAGGCGACCGGCGCGGTCGGCGACGCGCTCGGCGGCCTGCTCGGCGGCAATGTCGCCAAGCAGATCGGCAGCGTGAACATCAAGTCGCTGAACGCCAGCGCCGAGATCAAGGGCAACGTCACCTTCACCTCGCGGCCGAAGCTCGCCGCCGCCTGGCACCTCGAGCCGAATCTGGCCGGCGCAGGTCACGCTCGGCGACACCAGCCTTGTCGGTGGCCGGCGCGCGCGTCAACGTGCCGGCGCAGGTCAAGCCGCTGATCGACAAGACCGTCGCCGAGCAGGTCAACGCGGTGGAGGCGCGGATCCGCAACGATCCGCAGCTTCGAGCAGAACGCGCGGACGCAATGGGCCAAGGCCTGCCGCTCGATACCGCTGCAGGGCGCCGGCGCCGGCTCGACGCTGCCGCCGCTCTGGCTGGAGCTGCAAGCCGAACGCGCGCGATCGCGGTGCAGCCGCGCGTCGATGCCTCGGCGGTCACGGTGACGCTCGGCATCGAGGCGGAGACCCGCATCACCTCGGCGCGAGACCAAGCCCGACTGCCCGTTTCCCGCCAAGATCGACATCGTCCCGCCGACGCCCGGCGGGGTCAGCATCGGCGTGCCGATCGACATGCCGTTCACCGAGATCAACAAGATCGTGGAAGCGCAGTTCGCCGGCCGCACCTTTCCGGAGGACGGCTCGGGCCCGGTCGACGTCACCGTGAAGCACGCCACCGTCGCGGCGTCGGGCGACCGGCTGCTGATCTCGCTGCTGGTGCAACGCCAAGGAGAAGAAGAGCCTGTTCGGCTTCGGCGGCGAGGCCACCGTGCATATCTGGGGCAGGCCGGTGCTCGATCAGGCGCAGCAGACGCTGCGGCTCGCCAACATCCAGACTCGCGGTCGAATCGGAAGCCGCGTTCGGGCTGCTCGGCGCCGCGGCGCGCGCGGTGATGCCGCATCTGCAGAAGGCGCTGGCGGAGAAGGCCGACGGTCGACCTCAAGCCGTTCGCCACCAATGCGCAGAAGAAGATCGCCGCGGCGATCGCCGATTTCCAGAAGAACGAGGACGGCGTGCGGGTGGCAGCGCCGAAATCACCAGCCTGCGGCTCGCCGACATCGCCTTCGATTCCAAGACGCTGCGCGTGATCGCGGAAGCCGAGGGCACGATCAATGTGTCGGTGACCCAGCTAGCGGGATTGTGAGGTTCTC
>CAVTYA010000037.1:0-92558 GCA_963738765.1 uncultured Alphaproteobacteria bacterium
GCAAGTTAGACCGTGCCGAGATCGAAAATAGAACATCTATTCCCGCACCTCCGGCTGAGGTGCGGGCGGGAAACCGAAAAAGCGAATAAAATCAGCCTCTTAATTTTTAGATAGAAGACGGACCCATGCTTCGAGGAATGCGGAAAGCCTCATCAAACTGGCTCGGCAAGATCATCATGGCGACCGTGATGGGCGTCTTGATCATCAGCTTCGGAGTCTGGGGGATCGCGGACATCTTCCGGGGATTCGGTCGGTCGACGCTGGCCAAGATCGGCCACACCGAGATTTCGGCCGAGCAATTCCGGCAAATCTACAACGACAAGCTGCAGCAACTGGGCCGCCAGTTCGGCCGCCCCCTGA
This sequence comes from uncultured Alphaproteobacteria bacterium, assembly GCA_963738765.1. Lineage (GTDB taxonomy): Bacteria > Pseudomonadota > Alphaproteobacteria > Rhizobiales > Xanthobacteraceae > Bradyrhizobium. The sequence continues at coordinate 361 of CAVTYA010000037.1, forward strand.
CCATGGACCAGGCCCGCGCGTTCGGGCTTGACCGCCAGGTCCTGCAACAGACCATTGCCGAGGCCGCCCTCGACGAGGAAGCCCGCCGCATGGGGCTTGGTCAGTCCGACGCCGAGGTCATGCAGACGATCTACAACGATCCCAATTTCAAGGGCCTTACCGGCACGTTCGAGCCGGCCCGCTTCCAGTCCACCATCCGCCAGTTCGGATACACCGAGCAACGCTATCTCGCCGAACAGCGCCGGGTCGGGTTGCGGCGCCAGATCGCGGGCACCCTCTCCGCCGGCCTCGAACCGCCGAAGGTGCTGATCGACGCGCTGACACAGTTCCAGAACGAACAGCGCTCGGTCGAATATATCAAGCTCGACACCACGCAGGCCGGCCAGATTGATCCGCCCTCGCCGGAAACGCTGGCGGCCTTTTTCGACGACCACAAGACCCAGTTCCGCGCCCCCGAATACCGCAAGCTTTCCTTCGTCGTGATCAACCCGGAAGAAATCGGCAAATGGAGCGAAGTCTCCGACGACGATGCCAAGAAGGTGTTCGAGCAGCGTCGCGACAAACTCGGCACGCCGGAGCGGCGCGAAGTGTCGCAAATGGTGTTTCCCAATGCGGAGGAGGCGCTCGCCGCGCGCGGACGCATCACATCCGGATTGTCGTTCGACGATCTGGCCAAGGAACGTAACCTCAATCCGTCCGACGTCGACCTCGGCATGATCGCAAAATCCGCGATCATCGATCCGGCGGTCGCGGACGCCGCGTTTTCGCTGCCCTCCGGCGAGGTGAGCCAGCCGGTGCAGGGCCGGTTCGGCGTGGCGCTGGTCAAGATCGGCAAGATCGAACCCGGCGTGACGCCTTCCTATGAAAGCCTCGCTGCCCAGGTGAAGAAGGAGATCGCGACCGAGCGCGCGCGCGCAAAGGTCGCCGAACTCCACAACAAGATGGAAGACGAGCGCGGCGGCGGCGCCAGCGTGCTCGAAGCCGCGCAGAAGCTCGGGCTGACCGCCGTCACGGTCGATGCCGTCGATCGTTCCGGCCGCATGCCCAACGGTCAGCTGGTGGCCAACATTCCGCGCGGCCTCGACGTGGTCTCGCAGGCCTTCAACAGCGATGTCGGCGTCGACAACGACCCGATCCCGTTCGGCGGCGGCTATGTCTGGTACGACGTGCTCGGCATCACGCCGTCGCGCGAGCGCACGCTCGACGAGGTCAAGGACCAGGTCGAGGCGCGGTGGCGCGACGACCAGATCTCGACCCGGCTGCGGGCCAAGGCGACCGAGATGGTCGGCAAGCTCGAGCAGGGCGGCACGCTCGCCGAGGAAGCGACGGCGGCGGGCGCGAAGGTCGAAACCGCGGCCGGCTTCCGGCGCGATGCCTCGCTGCCCGGCGTGCCCGCAAGCGTGATCACGGCGGCCTTCCGCACGGCCAAGGACGGCGTCGGACAAGCCCCCGGCGCCGGCGGCAGCGAGTGGATCGTGTTCCGCGTCACCGATATCAGCGTGCCGCCGGTCGATGCCGCCTCGGACGAGATGAAGAAGCTGAAGGAAACGCTGCAGCGCGGGCTGACCGATGAACAGGTGGCGCAATATGTCACCAAGCTCGAATCCGAAATCGGCACCTCCATCAACCAGGCCGCCTTCGCACAGGTGACGGGCGCGAATAACAACTGAGCATGATCTGGAAGGATCGTGCCCCAAGAAGCCACCCAATCCTGAAAGCTCGCGATGGACGACCTCAAATCTATCATCGGAAAAGTCGCCACCGGCGCGACGCTGTCGCGCGAGGAGGCGGCGTCCGCCTTCGACAGCATGATGTCCGGCGAGGCCACGCCCTCGCAGATGGGCGGGCTATTGATGGCGCTCCGGGTACGCGGCGAAACCGTCGACGAGATCACCGGCGCGGTATCGGCTATGCGCGGCAAGATGCTGCGCGTCGATGCGCCCGCCGATGCGGTCGACGTGGTCGGCACCGGCGGCGACGGCTCCGGCTCGGTCAACGTCTCGACCTGCGCCTCCTTCATCGTCGCGGGCGCCGGCGTGCCGGTCGCCAAGCACGGCAACCGCGCGCTGTCGTCGCGCTCGGGCGCCGCCGACGTGTTGGCTTCGCTCGGCGTCAGGATCGATCTTTCGCCCGAACAGGTCGGGCGCTGTGTGCGGGAAGCCGGCATCGGCTTCATGTTCGCGCCCTCACATCATCCGGCCATGAAGAATGTCGGCCCGACCCGGGTCGAGCTTGCCACCCGCACCATCTTCAATCTGCTCGGACCGTTGTCCAATCCGGCCGGCGTCAAACGGCAGATGGTCGGCGTGTTTTCCCGGCATTGGGTACAGCCGCTGGCGCAGGTGCTTGAAGAACCTCGGCTCCGAATCCGTCTGGGTGGTGCACGGCTCCGACGGGCTCGATGAGATCACCCTCACCGGCCCGAGCTTCGTGGCCAGCCTCGAGAACGGCAATATCCGCACCTTCGAGGTGACGCCGGAAGACGCAGGGCTTGTGCGCGTCGGCGGCGAGGCGCTGAAGGGCGGCGACGCCGATGCCAATGCGGTGGCGCTGCAAAGCGTGCTCGACGGCAAGCCGAGCGCCTATCGCGACGTGGCGCTGCTGAATGCGGCGGCCGCATTGATCGTGGCCGGCCGCGCCAGCGACCTGAAGGAAGGCGTCGCGCTCGGCGGCAAATCGCTCGACAGCGGTGCGGCGGCGGCACGGCTCAAGCATCTGATCGCGGTTTCCAACGCCTGACCCGGCGGGAGCGCCTGACATGTCCGATATCCTGAGCAAGATCGAGACCTACAAGCGCGAGGAGATCGCCGCCGCCAAGCGCGCGCATCCGCTTGCCAGCCTCGAGGCGCTCGCCAACGCACGGCATCGCCGCCGCGCGGCTTCGTCCGCGCCATCCGCGAAAAACTCGCGCGCGGCGACTACGCGCTGATCGCCGAAGTGAAGAAGGCCTCGCCCTCCAAGGGGCTGATCCGCGCCGATTTCGATCCGCCGCTGCTGGCAAAAGCCTATCAAGCCGGCGGCGCGGCGTGTCTGTCGGTGCTGACCGATACGCCGTCGTTCCAGGGCCATCTCGATTTCATGGTCGCAGCGCGCGCGGCGACCGATTTGCCGGTGCTGCGCAAGGATTTCATGTTCGACACCTATCAGGTGGTCGAGGCGCGCGCCCATGGCGCCGACTGCATCCTGATCATCATGGCGGCACTCGACGACGCCGCCGCCAAGGACATCGAGGACGCCGCCATTGCGCACGGCATGGACGTGCTGATCGAGATCCACGACCGCGCCGAACTCGATCGCGCGCTAAAACTTCGCTCGCCGATGATCGGCGTCAACAACCGCAATCTGCGCACCTTCGAGACGACGCTTGCGACCAGCGAGACGCTGGCGCCGCTGATCCCGCGCGACCGCCTGATGGTCGGCGAAAGCGGCATCTTCGCGCCGGCCGATCTGGCGCGGCTCGAGCAGGTCGGCATGTCGACCTTCCTGGTCGGCGAAAGCCTGATGCGTCAGGCCGATGTCGCCGCGGCCACCCGCGCCCTGCTGGCCCGCGCCGAGACGCCGCGCGCGACCGGAACGCGCTAGCGCCGATGGCCAGGAAACCGACCAAAGCCGGATCTGCCCTCACCCACATCGACGCGTCCGGCGAAGCGCGGATGGTCGACGTCTCGGCCAAGCCGGCGACCGAACGGACGGCGGTCGCCGAAGGCCGTGTCGTCATGAACAAGGCGACGCTCGAACTGATCGTGTCCGGCAACGCCAAGAAGGGCGACGTGCTGGGTGCGGCCCGCATCGCCGGCATCATGGCCGCAAAACGCACGTCGGATCTGATTCCGCTGTGCCATCCGCTGGCGCTGTCGAAGGTCACGCTGGACATTACCCCGGACAGGAAATTGCCCGGCTGCATCGTCCGCGCCGCCGTCAAGGTCACCGGCCCGACCGGCGTCGAGATGGAAGCCCTGACAGCGGTATCGGTCGCCTGCCTGACGATCTACGACATGATCAAGGCGGTGGAGCGCGGCGTGCGAATCGAGGGCATTCATCTGGTCGAGAAGAAGGGTGGCAAGTCCGGGCACTACCGCGCCTGAGCGAGCCCATCACGGGGGTGTGACGGGACCGATACGGACTGGCCACCGGGTTGCGGTGTTATCCTCTTGTCACCTTGACGCGGAGGAACGCCATGCAGCTATTCAGGCTTCTCGGTGCAGCAACGATTTTTTCGGTGCTCGCCATGCCGGCGATGGCGCAGGCCGTCATCTACGAGCCCGGCTATTGCGCGTTCTACTATCCAAACGCCAATTGCCAGAACAAGGGCCCCGGCAATCCCTATACCGGCGACTCTTGGATGCGCCGCAATCAGAGCGGCCCTCTGGCGGGCGACCCTAAACCCGTCGGCGTCGTGAAGAAGCGCGCGCATCGATCCCGGACATCCATGCAGTGACGTTTCGTCGTCGACCTACCGGCAATTATGCCCTGCCGATCCTGGCCAGCGCCGCGGCCAAAATCACGCGGCCGTGATCGTGGCGCTGACATTCCGCCGAGAGCATTGATCTCATCGAGAAGAAGGGCGGCAAGTCCGGGCACCACCGCGCGGCTGACTGATCCCGTATGCGATGACCAAACCCGCGACCCTCGCGTGATCATTTCAGCGAGGTGCTGATCGTCGAAAAATTGGCTTTGAGCTTGGTGCCGACCCCCTGCACCGCACCAATGATCGCTAGCGCGATGCCGGCTGCGATCAATCCGTATTCGATCGCGGTTGCGCCGGATTCGTCGGCAAGAAAATCGCTCAAACATTTTTTCATGATCACGCCACTCCGTTACGCGTCCCTGCGAACACACCTGCGAGAACAACTCGTGCGAGGACAACTCGCAAGTCCCGTGCCAGAGCCCCATTGAGCGGCTCCAAGGCGTTAGATGGTGAAGTTCGCGTTAATTCGAATGCAGGCGGCAATTGATTCCGGTTCGGCCCGGCATTTTTTTCTGTTGCAGAGCTGTGACCAAAAGCCGGCGGATCGTGATTATCCGGCGCGCTGCCGTTCCCGATAGCTTCGCGTCTTCATCCGGTTGCCGCAGAGCGACGACATGCACCATCGCCGGGTCGAAGGTTTTGACCGGTCGAAGAACACGCGGCGGCACTCCTCGGCAGCGCACATCTTCAGCCGGTCCAGGGTTCCGTTTCTGGAACCGTCATAGAATTCCGCCACCACCGACGATAGTCCCGCCAGGGCATCCCCACGGACGGCCTTGAGCACCATACCGCCGTCGCTCCCGGCCTCCACCACCAGCGGAAACAGCTTCAGCGCCCGGTTCAGCGCACGGGCGGCGTCCCTGTCCTTGCGCCGCCCGAGGGGATCGCACTGCAGGTAGTCACGGACATGCGCGCGCAGCTCGAGCGCCGTCTCGAGCATCGCAGTGGTGACCTTGGCGCTGGTGAACAACAGCCCGCGTTGCGACATCCAGGCGCCGAGTTCCCGCGCGCCCTTCAGTTCGTCACCTTGCGGATGCGGCACGCCGTGATGCGTGAAATGCCTGACGTCGAGCGTATTGGCGAAATCATAGAGATTGGCCAACTCGTCCGGCACTTTGAATTTTTTCAATTCCCGCGACATCGACACCACTAAAGCACATTTACCGGTTGACAGCAACAGACACCAGTATAACATTTATACTCGTGTTACAGCAGAGTGATCGTTTCGAACGGAGGTCGCCATGAGCAGCGAAACAATGCGGTCCAGTCCCGGCATTTTCCGCGGCTGGTTCGTCGTCGCCGCCGCGTTCGCCGTGACCTTCGTCGGCTTCGGCAGCGCCTACACTTTCAGCGCTTTCCTGGAACCGTTGCAGCGCGATTTCGGCGCCTCGCGCGGTTCGGTGTCGCTGGTGTTCTCGCTCGCGGGCTTCCTCTATTTCGGCCTCGGCGCCGTCAGCGGTCCGCTCGCCGACCGCTTCGGCTCGCGTCCTCTGGCCGTCATCGGCATGGTGCTGACCGGTCTCGGGCTTGCTGCCGCAAGTGCGGCGCGTAACCTCGTCGAGGTCTACGCGGCCTATGGCCTCGGGGTCGGACTAGGCGTCGGTTGCGCCTATGTCCCCGCCGTCGGCGCGGTGCAGCAATGGTTCGTGCGGCGCCGCGGCTTTGCCTCCGGGCTTGCGGTAAGCGGGATCGGGGTTGGCACGCTGGCGATGCCGCCGCTGGCGACCCTGTTGATCGAGATTCTCGGATGGCGCGGCGCCTACCTTGCGCTCGGCCTGCTCGCTGCCGCCATCGGCGGCGGGATGGCGCTCCTGATCGAGAACGATCCGCGCGCCCGGGGCCTTGGCCCCGACGGCGATCCGCCGCAGCCGGCTCCAACTAGGGCGCGGCCGGCAGGCGCATCGGTGCGCGCGGCGGTCCGCTCGCGCCGCTTCATTGCGCTCTACGCCGCCTGCCTGATCTGCTCGTTCGGTGTATTCGTGCCGTTCGTGCATCTCGTCCCCTACGCCAGGGATCACGGCGTTGCGGCTTCCACCGCCGTACTCCTGCTCGGCATGATCGGCATCGGCAGCACCGCCGGCCGCTTCTTCCTCGGCGGCCTCGCCGACCGGATCGGCCGGCAGTCCTCGCTGCTGCTGATGTTCGCGGGCATGGCGATTGCGCTTTCGATCTGGCTGGTCTCGGCCGGTGTCTGGTCGCTTGCCGCCTTCGCGTTCGTCTATGGTGTGTTTTACGGCGGCTGGGTGGCCGTGCTTCCGGCCGTCGTGATGGACCAATTCGGCGGCCGCAATGTCAGCGGCATCATCGGCATCCTCTACAGCAGCGTCGCCTTCGGCACCCTGATCGGCCCGAGCGCCGCCGGCTTCGCCTTCGACTGGACCGGCAATTATACAATGCCGATCCTGGCCAGCGCCGCGGCCAACATCGCGGCGGCCGTGATCGTGGCGCTGACATTCCGCAACCGGCGCGAACAGGCGGCGCCCGGCTAACGTTTCATTAACCAGGCTTGCTAACTTCAATTCCATCTCGGCGCGGTATCGAGGTCGTGGGCCCGGGGTATGAGAAATCTGCTTCCGGAGTGAATTCCTGGCAGTCTCGTTCCATGCTTTCAATCGGTACCGCTTCGTTCAAGATCACATCCGTTCTCCGCGGCGGCCCGATCCGATGGCTGATCCTCGGCGGCGCGCTGCTGATAGCGGCGATTGCGATCGGGGCGACCCTGATGGCCGGCAATTTCCGCGAGCGCGCGCTGCACAACAGCGAGCGCGAACTGGAAAACACCGTGCTGCTGCTGGCCCGCCACTTCGATCAGCAGCTCGAGGATTTCGAGGTCGTCCAGAAGGACCTGATCGCGTTCATGCGATCCAGCGGGATCGCCACCACGGAAAATTACAAGCGTCGGATGTCCAGCGAGGAAATCCATCTGATGCTCAAGTCCAAGATGGACGCGCTCGCCTATGTCGGCGGCATCAACGTCTTCGACGCCGACGGCAACCTGATCAATGCGTCGGCCGCCTGGCCCGTCCCGCCCGTCAGCGTCGCGGACCGGGCTTATTTTCGGACCTTCAAGTCGGATCCGAAATCGCCGGATATGCTGGTCGAGCCGGTCTACAGCCGCATCACCGGCGTCTGGACCACGGTGATCGCCCGCAAGATCACCGGACCGAACGGCGAATTCCTCGGCACGATCGGCCGCGGCATCGAACCCGCCAATTTCGAGAAATTTTTCGCGTCCGTAGCGCTCGGGCCGGGTGCCGCGATCGCCATGCACCACCGCGATGGCACGCTGCTCGCCCGCTATCCGCATGTCGACGAGATGATCGGCAAGAACTTCAGGACCGGTCCGGCAAGCCAGCAGCAGGTATTCGAGCAGGCCCAGACCACCTCGCGCCTGACCAGCCCGATCGACGGCAAGGCCCGCGTGATCTCCTCGCGCGCGCTGACCAAATTTCCGATCGTGATCGTCGCCGCGACGACCACCGAGGCCGCGCTGGCCGACTGGCGTGAGCAGATCGCCATCCTGATCGCCATCGCGGGCCTGTCCGTTCTCGCGATCGCCGCCCTGCTGTTTGTCGTCGTGCGCAAGCTTTCGCAGCAGCATCTGAGATCGCAGCAACGGCTGACCCTTGAAAAACAGCGGCTCGACACCGCCGTCAACAACATGGCGCAGGGCTTGCTGCTGTTCGATTCCTCGCAGCGCCTCGTGATCTGCAACAACCGCTATCTCGACATGTACGGGTTGTCGGCCGAGGTCGTGAAACCGGGCTGCAGCTTCCGCGACGTGATCAAGCATCGAAAGGATACCGGATCCTTCACCGGCGATGTCGACCGCTATGTCGGGCGCGTGCTGCGCGACATCGGGTTGCGAAATGCGATGGTCATCACGACGCATGACGGGCGCTCGGTCCAGGTCGTCAACGAACCGCTGGCGGACGGCGGCTGGGTGGCGACCCACGAAGACATCACCGAGCGCCGCCGGGCCGAGGAGCGCATCACCCACCTTGCCCATTACGACGCGCTGACCGATCTGCCGAACCGCACCCTGTTCCACGAGCGCCTCAAGCACGAACTGCCCCACATCGCGCCGGACCGGCAATTGGCCGTGTTCTATATCGACATCGACGAATTCAAGAGCGTCAACGACTCGCTCGGCCATATGACCGGCGATGAGTTGCTGAAATCGGTAGCGGCCAGTCTCGGCGGCTGCATCCGCGATACCGATTTCGTCGCCCGGCTCGGCGGCGACGAATTCGCCATCGTGCAGACCGGCGTCAAGGACGCCGCCGAGGTCACCGCGCTCGTCAACCGGATTTTCGAGGCGATCCGCGCGCCCTATGCGTGCCTCGGCCATCAGGTGACCACCGACGCCAGCATCGGCATCGCGCTGGCGCCGCAGGATGGTTCCGATCTCGACCAGATCCTGAAGAATGCGGATCTGGCGATGTATGCGGCCAAGGCCGCCGGCCGCCGCACTTTTCGTTTCTTCGCCGCCGAAATGGACGCCGAGGTCCGCGCCCGCCGCATGCTGGAAATCGATCTGCGCCAGGCGATCCAGGATGGCGGCCTGGAGGTCTATTACCAGCCTTGTCTTGGTCTCGAGAACAATGAGATCACGGGCTGCGAAGCGCTGCTGCGCTGGCGCCATCCGCAGCGCGGCATGATTTCGCCGGCCGAATTCGTGCCGATCGCCGAAGAAACCGGCCTGATCAATCGGCTCGGCGAATGGGTGCTGAGCACCGCCTGCGCGGAGGCTGCAACCTGGCCGGAGCATATCCGGCTCGCGGTCAACGTCTCGCCGGTTCAGTTCAAGAGCGGCACGCTGGCGCTGAAGGTGATTGCCGCGCTGGCGGCGTCGGGGCTGGCGGCGAGCCGGCTCGAGCTTGAAATCACCGAAGCCGTCCTGATCCGCGACGACGACGCAGCCCTCGCCGTGCTGCACCAGTTGCGCGCCATCGGGGTAAGAATCGCGCTGGACGATTTCGGCACCGGCTATTCCTCGCTGAGCTACCTGCAGCGCTTCCCGTTCGACAAGATCAAGATCGACCGCTGCTTCGTCACCGACCTCGCCGAGCCGGAAGGCTCGTCCTGCATCGTGCAGGCGGTGGTCAATATCGCCGCCGAACGCCGCATGACGACGACGGCCGAAGGCGTCGAGACCGAACAACAGCGCGACCTGCTGCGCGCGCTCGGCTGTTCGGAGATGCAGGGCTATCTGTTCAGCCCGCCAAAGCCGGCCGCCGAGATCAGGCCGCTGCTGTTTACGCACCAGCAAGGACCCATGGCGAGCCCGGGTCCGGCCCGAAAGTCCGAACCCGTTGCCCGCACCGCATAAGCGGCCTTCCTGACGCTACGTCAGTTCGGGATCGGCCGCTTCGGCGACACCGGCGCATCGGCGTTGACGGTGACGCCGCGAAGCTGGTTGAACGCGGCGGTCAGCGCCTTGTCGTTCTTCTCCTCCGGCGGAACGTACGCTTGCGAACCGGTCTGCTCGGCGCCTTCGGCCGACAGATGCCCCTTCATCGAGGCCTCGCCCTTCAGCTCGGAGCGGGTCTTGAATTCGTCCGGCACGTCCTGCAGCACCTCGATATCGGGCTTGATGCCGAGCGCCTGGATCGAATGGCCTGATGGCGTGAAGTAGCGCGCGGTGGTCAGTGCCAGTGCGCCATTGCCGGTGCCGAGCGGAATGATGGTCTGCACCGAGCCCTTGCCGAACGAGCGCGTCCCGATCACGGTGGCGCGCTTGTGATCATGCAGCGCGCCGGCGACGATCTCGGACGCGGAAGCCGACCCGCCATTGATCAGCACCACCAGCGGCTTGCCTTTTGTCAGATCACCGCCCCGCGCGGTAAAACGCTGGGTTTCCTCGGGCGTGCGCCCGCGCGTCGAGACCACCTCGCCCCGCGGCATCAAGGTGCTGGTCACCGAAACCGCCTGATCGAGCAATCCGCCCGGATTGTTGCGGAGGTCGATGACATAGCCGGCGAGCTTCTCGGACGGGATGTCCTTCGAAATCTCCGTGATCGCCTTGCGCAGGCCGTCGGTGGTCTGCTCGTTGAACGAGGAGATCTTGATGTAGCCGATATCGCCGCCTTCGGTGTGATAGCGCACCGGCCGCACCCGGATGACCTCGCGGGTAATGGCGATGTCGATCGGCTTGTCGGCGTCCCTGCGAATGATCTTGAGGCGCGTCTTGCTGTTGGGCGCGCCCTTCATCTTGTTGACGGCCTGATCCAGCGTCATCCCCTGGATCTGCTCATCGTCGATCTGCGTGATCACATCGCCCGACATGATGCCGGCCTTGGAGGCCGGCGTGTCGTCGATCGGAGCCACGACCTTGACAAGACCGTCTTCCATCGTGACTTCGATGCCGAGCCCGCCGAACTCGCCACGGGTGGTTTCCTGCATGTCGCCCCAGCCCTTCTCGTTCATGTAACGAGAATGCGGATCGAGCGAGGAGATCATGCCGTTGATCGCGCCCTCGACCAGCTTGGCGTCGTCGGGCTTTTCGACATAGTCGGTCCGGATGCGCTCGAACACGTCGCCGAACAGATTGAGCTGCGAGTAGGTGTTGTCGGCACGGGCGGCAGCCGTGGCAGCGCCGATCAGGTGCGCACCCTGCGGCCCGGCGACCAGAAAGGTCAGACACACGCCGGTGGCCGTACCGAGCAGAAAGGTCATGTTCTTGCGCATCGCTTGCGATCCTTCTCGCTGTTTTTCTCGGCCCGATTCAGCAGAATCCGAACCTCGCCCGGCTGCGCCAAACACACAACGGCTTTTTGGTCGGATCAAGGCCGAAACCCACCCGGAGCATTACGGTCTCGTCAGGAGGCCTCTTCCACCGGATTTCAACGCCTTATCCATCAGCCAGTTGGGATTATTAAGGATTTCCCAGCCGACCACGATCAAATCTGCCTGATTTTTGCGCAGGACCGGCCGGGCCTGGTCGCCGTCAAGGGTCAAAGTTACCGCCATGGTCACGATATCGGCGCGGCGGCTCAATTATTCCGAAGGCGGCGACCGCCCATGCGTCTAGACGCCGGCCCACACCGATAGCTCAGAACGAACCCACCAGGGAGCCGAGCGCGATGACGGCGGCAAGCGCTACGAGGGCGCCGATGATGCCGACCACCACGATATCGCGATAGCTGTCCCGGTGCGTCGATCCGCAGACCGCAAGCAAAGTGACCACCGCGCCATTGTGCGGCAGGCTATCGAGTGTGCCCGAACCGATCACCGCTACACGATGGAGCAGCTCGGGATTGAGCCCTATCTCCGCCGCGCGCGTCATGTATGTCGCCCCGAGCGCGTCGAGCGCAATGGTCAGCCCGCCCGACGCCGAGCCGGTAAGTGCCGCCAGTACGTTAGTGGCGACTGCCAGCGACACCAACGGGCCGCCACCGATGCCGAGCACGGCGTCGCGCACCACGGCGAAAGCAGGCATCGCCGCCACCACGGCGCCGAAGCCGACCAGGCTCGCCACGCTCATCGCCGGCAGTACCGCGGCATTGGCGCCGGCGTCCATGGTCGCGCGCAGGGCCGGCAGTCGCCGATAACTGACCGCGAGCACGGTCGACGATCGCGCAGGCAAGCGCCGTGATCACGGCCCACACGCCGCCGACAGCGGCGAGCGACGTCTCGCCCCAGCGAGCTTCGGCGAGAAAGCGGGTGTCGAGTGCCGGCAGGATGAACAACGACATCGCGAGATTGACGACGATCACCACGACGAGGGGCAGCGCGGCGAGCATGGCCGGAGGCGGCACGTCGGTCGCCGCGCCGTGCATGATTTCCGCCGGATCGAACTCGCGCGCGTGGTGGCGCGTTCACGCAGCTTTTCGTCGGTGGCGAGACGTTCGGCCGGCATCGGTGCGCCGTCGCCAAAGCTTTCGCCGTTCCTCCTTGCGATCGCCTCTTCGCGATTGAGCCACCACAGGCCGAAGCCGAGCATGATCAGCGATGCCAGAATACCGAGGCCGGGCGCGGCAAAGGGCGTGGTGCCAAAGAACGGCATCGGGATCGCGTTCTGGATCGACGGCGTGCCGGGCAGCGCCGACATGGTGAAGGTCGAGGTACCGAGCACGATCGCCGCCGGCATCAGACGCCGCGGGATGCCAGCCACACGGAACAGCTCCTGCGCCATCGGCGCCAGCACGAAGAAGGCGACGAACAAACTGACGCCGCCATAGGTGACGAGCGCGCCGGCGAGCACCACCGCCAGCACGGCCCGCTGCGGGCCGAGCCGCTGCGTCATGAAGCTCGCGATCGCGGCGACCGAGCCGCTGTCCTCCATCAGCTTGCCGAACAGCGCACCAAGCAGAAACAGCGGAAAGAACTGCGCCAGAAAGCCTGCCGCACTGGCCATGAAGGTCTGGGTCCAGTGGGCGAGCAGCGGCTCGCGGGAGAACAGCGCTGCGATCAAGGCGGCGAGCGGCGCAAGCAGCAGCACGCTCCAGCCCCGGAAGGCGAACGAGATCAGAAGGCCGAGCCCGATCAGGATGCCGAGAAGTCCTAACACAGTCGATCACCTCAGCATTCCGCGAGCAGCACGTCGAGATCGGCCGTGGAGTGCTTTCCGATATCCTCGCCGTGGGCTGTAAGGAATGCGTCGGCGCTCTTGCGCCCCTCTTCCTTCAGCAGCGAGACGAACGCCCATTCGGCGTTGAGCTTCGACGACGCACCGAAGTCCGCGAGCGCGTCGCTCATGATCCGGTGCGTGCGCATTCCGGCCCAGCGCGCGCCTTCGCCGTGTCCGGGGTCCGCCACCTGGCGCAGCAGCGCGATCATGCGCAGTTCCTTCATCAGCGGCGAATTGAAGGAAATCTCGTTGAGGCGGTTGAGGATCTCGTTTGCCGTGCGCGGCAGGTCGGGCCGTTCGCGCGGATTGATCTGCACCAGGATGGTGTCGTGCGCGTCGCTTTCGCGCACCAGCGGCGTCAGCGTCGGATTGCCGGCATAGCCGCCATCCCAATAGGGCTCGCCGTCGATCTCGACTCGCCTGGAACATGGTCGGCAGACAAGCCGAGGCAAGCAGGACGTCGGCCGTGATCTCGGCGTTGCGGAAGATGCGGCCGCGGCCGGTGCGCACACTTGGTCGCGGTGATGAACAGCCTGATTGGTGCACGGCCGAGCCGGTCGAAGTCGATGCTGTCGGCGAGGATGTTGCGCAGCGGGTTGAGGCCGAGCGGATTGAGATCATAGGGCGAAAGCAGGCGGGCCATCAGGTCCATGGCGACATAGGCGGGCGACGTGTCGAGTGTCCAGCGGCCCATCAGCCGATCGAGCGGCGAGCGCTGCAGCGGGCTGAACGCCGCAGCCTGCGACACGCGCCGCCAATAGGCATCGAGCGCCGCCCGCGCGCCTTCGGCTCCGCCTTGCGTCCATCCGTCCGCCACCAAGGCTGCATTCATCGCGCCCGCCGACGTGCCGGAGATCGCCTCGATCCGCAGCCACGGCTCCTCGATCAGCCGATCGAGCACGCCCCAGGTGAACGCGCCGTGGGAGCCGCCGCCCTGCAACGCGAGGTCTACCAGAACCGGTTCGCGCGCTGTTTCGTCCATCGTCACCCTCTGCGGTTGGAGATGAAACGACTCCTGATTCAGGATGAGCCCACGATGCCCCGCCTCGACCCTTCGTACGATCGACGCAGCAGCGCGAACAGGCTGCCGCCGGTCGCCGCGCCCAGCAGGTAGGCGACGGCAACCAGCAGTGCGAGCGGCACGCGGGCATTGAAACCGAGAAAGGACATGGTGACGATCTCGAAGTTCTGCAGCGCAAAGATGATCGTCGCGACCGCTATCAGAATGATGACCGCGAGGTAAATCCAGCGCATGGGCGCCTCCCTGGTCGGCGACCAAGAGACCGCGTGGCGCGCAGTCCGCCGACTACACCTCAGTGACCCGGCGCAAGCCGAAGCCGAGTCCGATCCAGGCCGCGCCGGCCATGACGAGATCGATGCCAAGGAACAGGCCGAGGATATAGAGGCTCGAGACCGGCCAGTGCGCCAGAATCAGCAGGCCGAGCAGCAGCGTGATCACGCTGGACAGCAGCACCCAGATCCAGGGCGATTCCCGTTTCATGCTGAAGGCCAGGATGATCCGCATGATGCCCGAGGCCACCAGCGATGCGCCGAGAATGAGGGTGAGCAGCGCTGCGGCGAGCAGCGGATTTTCGAACGTGACGAAGCCGGCGATGATGTAGAGCACACCGAGCAGGACCCAGAGCAGGAATTTGCCCCAGCTCTTGATCTGGAAGGCGCTAAATACTTCGGCGACGCCGGCAATGATCATCATCACGCCGACGATGAGGACGCTCGCGACTGTGGCCATCACTACGCTGCCGAGCGCGATAAACCCGGCGAGCAGATAGACGACGCCGAGCGCGACGATCCAGCCCGACTTGGCGCGAAGCGGCGCCATGTCCGAACCGGCTTGAGGATTTCTGAGGGTGTCTGAAGCATTGGTCATGACGGTCCTCCGATGCGGAAACCTATCTGACGTTCGTCTGCAAGAGACGAGAAGACCGAACATATCGAACAAGTGGTACCGGCCGCAATCGCTATTTCTTGCCGTTTTCGACTTTTTCGTTTTCGATAACGGATTCGCACTTGCTAACAATTTTAGTGAGCGACCCGGAACCGGAGTAGTCGTGTTTCGTATCGCATCCGTTCTTCTCTTTCACGGCTTTGTCATCGAAAAGAATGTGACCGCCTCTGGCCCCCGGAGGCCTAGGGTGAGGCAACGGAACGAGTGCCCGCATCCCCGTTCGCGGATGGCTGCGGATAGTAGTGGTGTGACGGGTCTCGTGCTTTCCAAGAGGAGCGTGCACGATGAACTCAAGAAATCTTCTGAGTACCTCATTCGCCCTGACGATGGTCCGGAACTTGCGGCGCATGTTCTTTCCGCCGCTGCTGTCGGCGGTGCTTTTAATCGGGCTTTGCCAGCCGGGCCGGGCGCAATATGAGGCGCTGGAACTCGGACCCGAGGAACCCGCCGCCCCCGCCTTGCCCACCGGCGGAGCGACGCTTTTTCAGAACGTCCGTATCTTCGATGGCAAGAACGCCGCGCTGTCGGCGCCATCGAGTGTGCTCGTGAAGGGTAACATCATCGAGCAAATATCGGCGAACCCGGCGGCTCCGCAGGCCGGGGCCGACGTCCGCGTGATCGACGCAAACGGGCGCGTGCTGATGCCAGGCCTGATCGATGCGCATTGGCATATGTTCATGGCGGCGATCTCTCCCGCGGTCCTCACGACCGCCGATCCCGGCTACCTCAACCTGTTGGCCGCGCGACAGGCCGAAGCAACGCTGATGAGGGGTTTCACCACCATACGGGACATGGGTGGTCCGGTGTTCGGATTGAAGCGCGCCATCGACGAGGGCGTCACGGTTGGTCCACGCATCTATCCCTCGGGCGCGATGATCTCGCAAACCTCGGGCCATGGAGACTTTCGGGCGCGTTACGAAGTTCCGCGGACGCTGGGCGGACCGTTGAGCCAGTCCGAGATCGCGGGCATCGCAGCCATTGCCGACAGCCCCGATGAGGTACGGCTGCGCGCTCGCGAGCAACTGAGACAGGGTGCCAGTCAAATCAAGCTGATGGCCGGCGGTGGTGTCAGTTCTCAGCACAATCCGATCGAGTCAACCCAGTTCACCGAACCCGAACTTCACGCCGCGGTCGAGGCGGCCGAAAATTGGGGCACCTACGTGGCCGTGCACGCCTATACGCCGGCTACGATCCGGCAAGCGATCGCCGCCGGCGTCAAGTGCATCGAACACGGTCAGCTGATCGACGAGCCGACCGCCCAATTGCTGGCGGACAAGGGTATCTGGTGGAGCCTGCAGCCCCTGACCTACGATGCGGCCGTCTTTGCGCGGATGAGCCCTGTGTCGCAGAAGAAGGCACTGGAAGTGTTCGCCGGGACAGAGAACGCGTACAAGCTTGCAAGGAAGTACAGGATCAAGACGGCCTGGGGCGCGGATATTCTGGGTGACGCGGCAGCTGCCAGCCGTCAGGGGCAGTATCTCGCCATGATGACCCGCTGGTACACGCCCGCCGAGGCGCTCAAGATGGCGACAGCCGACAATGCCGAGTTGATGGCCCTCTCGGGGTTCATCAATCCCTATCCCGGCAAGCTCGGTGTCGTCGAAGTCGGGGCACTTGCGGATCTATTGCTCGTCGATGGCAATCCGCTCGAGGACATCAATGTTGTCGCAAATCCCGACAAGAACTTTGTCGTCATCATGAAGGATGGCAAAATCTACAAGAACACGCTGAGCAAGTGAGGTCAAACAAGAGGCTAGTGAGAGAGCCGTTGAACTCAATTCGCAGGCTCCTGTCCGCGTCTTTTGGCTGGCTGATCGCGGTGATCTGGTTTCTGTGCCGGGCCGCCCCCGTCGCGTGGGCCAGCCTTGCCATCTATTATTCGAATCTGCCGTCGGCCGGGCTTCGTCTGGGATTGGCGGGCGCTTTCGCGGCGTTTGCGGTCTGGGCGCTCTGGCTTTCGCACCAACGACGCATGTCCGTGATCGCGATCGTGCTGTTTCTCGGCGTGGTCGCGTGGTGGATCACCATCCGTCCCTCGCACGATCGTCCCTGGCGAGCGGAAGTTGCTGTGATGCCACGGGCATTCATCGACGGTGACCGCGTGCGCCTCACCGGGGTCCGCGATTTCGACTACCGCACACGGGATGATTTCACCGTGCGTTACGAGGAGCGGGAGGTGTTGCTGTCGCATTTGACTGCGCTTGATTTCTACGTGTCCTACTTTACGGCGGGTCCGGTCGGGCACACGTTCCTGAGTTTCATCTTCGACAACGCGCCGCCGCTGAGCTATCTCCATCGAGACGCGACCGGAGGTCGGCGAGGGCTTTGCGCCCATCGCCTCGCTGTTCAAGCAGTTCGAACTGATCTACGTGGTGGGTGACGAGCGCGACCTCGTCGGCGTGCGCACCAACCAGCGTCACGAGGCGGTCTACCTCTATCGTCTCAATACCTCACCCGACGATGCGCGCCGGCTGCTCATGGTGTACCTGGCGCGGATCAATGAACTCGCCGATCGTCCGGAATTCTATCACCTATTGACCAACAGCTGCACGATCAACATCGTGCGTTACGCGAACGCCGCCGGCAGGGTCGGCCGCCTCGACATGCGCCATCTGCTCAATGGTCTGGTCGACGGCTATCTCTATTATTCGGGCCGAATCGACACGACGCTGCCGTTTGACGAACTGCGGCGCCGCTCGCTGATTAACGCCGCCGCCCAGGAGGCTGATAGCGCGCCGGATTTCTCGAAGCGCATTCGAGCATCCCTGCCGACGATGCCTCACTGAGGTCTTTCGACCGCTGTTCTCGTCGACGGCCTTCGCCGTAATGGCAACAAGTCCCTACACCATTTCCCGCGCGATCCATTCCGTGATCGAACGATGCTGCGGTCGCCAGCCTAACAATTCGCCGGCGCGTTTGCCGCGGACGCGGCTGTTGGAGCCGAGCGAGAATGTCGCCTTCTCCCGGCCCCAGGCTGCGAACGCCTGCTCGGCCGGCCAGGATTGCGCAGGCCCGATGTTCAGCCGTTTTGCGATCGCCTGCGCCACCTCGCCCAGCGCTTCCTCGCCGTTTTCGACGTACATAAAACTTCCAGCCGGCGCCTTGGCGAGGGCGAGCGCATAGAGCTGCGCGACATCGGTGATGTGCACGTTGGACCAGCGGTTGAGGCCGCGGCCGATGTAACGCGCGACGCCGGTCTCCCGGGCTTGTTGCGCGAGCACGGGCACCTGCACGCTTTGCGCGGGCACGCCGAGCGCGTTGCCGTAGATCATGGAGTTGCAGAGTACGACCGAGCGAATGCCCGATATTGAGGCACCGACGACAAGCCGGTCGATCGCGACCCGCGCTACGCGCTCAGGCTCGGGCTCGATCGGCGTATCCTCGTGAAAAATCCGGTCCGAGGGCTCGCCCAAGGCTCTATCCGCCACGTTGCTGCTGCCGCTGGTGTGGATCAAAGGCTTGCCAGACCCCGCAAGGCCGGCAATCAGGGCGTCGACCGCGCCGCGATGGCCGCTGTTCGCCGCGTTGACGACGCCGTCGGACGCGCGGGCCTCGGCCTGCAGCAACGCCGTGTCGTCGAGCGAGCCGATCACCGGCTCGATGCCGTGCGCCGACACCGCTTCCGCTTTGGCATTGTCGCGAACCAGACCGCGAACCGTATGACCATCCGCGATCAGGACGGAAGCAACCGCGCCGCCGATAAATCCGTTCGCGCCCGTGAGGAAGATGCGCATGCTGCTCGCCCTGTGGTTGCCGCCGCTGCGAATCCAGGCCCGGCTGCCGGCTAGGCCGAAGGTCGCAGGACGGCGTCACCGGGTTATCATTGGCAAAAGCAATTCGGAAGGGCTACGCTGACGGCTCAGTAGCCTGAGGCATCCCTTCGAATGCCGGCTATCAAGACAAGTTCATATTGTCTGTTCATATTGTCTGGGAGGACAAGCATGGGTAAGCCGCAACGGCCCTGGTCGGTCGATCGCAGGACTATACTAAAGACAAGTGCCGCAATTGCTGCAGTGCAGGTGACTTCCCCCTTCATCATCAAGGCCCGCGGCGAAACGCCGGTGCGGATCGGCATGGTCGATCCGCTCACCGGCGTCTATGCCGCAATCGCGCAGGGCGAAGTGGTCGGGGCGAAGTTCGCCGCCGAGGAGATCAACAAGAAAGGCGGCATTTTGGGCCGCCCGGTCGAGCTCCTGATCGAGGACTCCGCCAATGACGTCGGCACCGGTGTGCAGAAAACCCGCAAGCTGATCGAGCGCGATCAGGTGAGTTTCATCATCGGCGACGTGAACTCCGGTATCGCGATCGCGATGGCGCAGGTCACCAGCGAAAAGAAGGTGCTCCATATCGTCTCGGGCGGCCACACCGACCCGATCACCGGCGCCAATTGTTCGTGGAACGTATTCCGGGTCTGCAACTCCACCACCATGGACGCCAACGCCGTTGCCTCCACGCTGATGGAGAAGTTCGGCAAGAAATGGTATTTTCTGACGCCGGACTACGCCTACGGACACTCGGTACAGGCCGGCTTCGAGAAGCTGCTGAAAGCCGCCGGCGGCACCTCCTCCGGCGCGCTGGTGCCGTTGGGGACGGCGGATTACTCCGCCTATTTGATTCAGGCCAAGACCTACGGCCCGCAGGTGCTCATCAACGTCATGGGCGGCGGCGACCAGGTCTCGAGTCTCAAGCAGTTCGTCCAGTTCGGTCTCGACAAGCAGATGGCGGTCGGCGGCACCCTGTTCGAGCTCGAGGGCATCCGCGCCGTGCCTGACGGCGCGCGGGTCGGATGGTGGACCATGGAATGGTGGTGGGACCAGCCGGGTGTGCCGCATGTCGCCGAATTCAACGCCTCGATCAAGAAGATCACCGGCGTTGCGGCGACGGCGCGCAACTGGTTCGGCTATGCGTCGGTGCAGACGCTGGCCATCATCGCCAACCAGGAGAAGACGCTCGACGCGCCAAAGCTGGCGCGTGCGCTCGAAGGGTTCAAGCTGCCGCCCGAGGTCGCCTTGCAGCCGGGGGCGCCGCAATTCCGCGCCGGCGACCACGAATTGATGAGCACCGTGTTCGTCGGCGAAGCGCATCCGCCGCAGGGCGATCCCGACAACATGTTCAGCGTGAAAAACCGCGTGCCCGGCGAAAAAGCCGCCGGTCCGGTCGAGAACACCGGCTGCAAGATTCAGTGGCCGGCCTGAACCGAAACAGATGACGCCTGGCGCCGTCAGGCGCCAGGCGAAATCAATTCTGCAACAAGAAACCGCAACAAGAAACGACGCCACGAGGCAAACCCATGACATCCTTCACCCCACAATTCGATCGCCGCACGCTCATCAAGGGCGCGGCCGCGCTCGGCGCATTCCAGGTCGCCTCCCCCTTCATCATCCAGGCCCGCGGCGAGACCGCGATCCGGATCGGCATGGTCGATCCCCTCACCGGCGTCTACGCCGCGCCCGCCGGCAATGAGGTGATGGGCGCCAAGCTGGCCATCGAGCAGATGAACGCCAAGGGCGGCATTCTCGGCCGTCAGGTCGAATTGCTGGTGGAAGATTCCGCCAACGACGTCGGCACCGGCGTGCAGAAGGCGCGCAAGCTGATCGAGCGCGACGGGGTCAATTTCATGATCGGCGACGTCAATTCCGGCATTGCAGCTGCGATCGCCCAGGTCACCGCCGAAAAGAAAATCCTGCACATCGTCTCCGGCGGCCACACCGATTCGATCACCGGCAAGGATTGCAAATGGAATGTGTTCCGCGTCTGCAATACCACGCGGATGGAAGCCAATTCGGTTTCGAGCGTGCTGTACACCAAGTATGGCAAGAAATGGCACTTCATCACGCCCGACTATGCGTTCGGCCACACGCTCTATGACGCCTGCACCGACGATTTGAAGAAGCTCGGCGGCACCGTCACCGGCAACGAGCTGACGCCGCTCGGCACCACGGATTTCTCGGCCTATCTGATCAAGGCGCGCTCGGCGAATCCCGACGTCCTGATCCTGCTGGTGCAGGGCTCCGACATGATCAATTGCCTCAAACAGGTCGTGCAGTTCGGCCTCGACAAGCAGATCCACGTTGCCGGAACGCAGCAGGAGCTGGAATCGCTGGCCGCGCTGCCGCCGGAAGCGCGGATCGGCGTCTGGATGTTCGAATGGTACTGGAAGCAGCCGGGCGTGCCCGGTGTCGAGAAATTCGTCGCCGACATTCGCAAGGTCAACAAGGGCAACGTGCCGACCGCCCGGCACTGGTTCGGCTACGCCTCGGCGATGTCGTTTGCGCTGGTAGCCAACCGGGAAAAGACGCTCGACGCGGTGAAGCTTGCCGCGGCGCTGGAGAATTTCGAGCTGCCGGATGACGTCAAGCTGCAGCCGAACAAGGTCTATTACCGCAAGGGCGACCATCAGCTGATGACATCCGCCTTCGTCGGCGAGGCGCAGTCGAAAGGCAAGGACGATCCGGAAGATCTGTACCGGGTCGACGAGGTCGTGCCGGGCGACAAGACCGCGCCCGCCGTCGAAGAGACCGGCTGCAAAGTCCAGTGGCCGGCGTAACCATGAAGTCCATCATCCCAACGATCCCGGGCGCGATGTTCCCGGATCCTGTCCATGTTTCCTGGTCCGGTGAATTATGACTCTGCTGCTGCTGTTCAACATCACCAACGGGCTCATCATCGGCGCGTTCTACGTGCTGATGGCGCTCGGCCTGTCGCTGATCCTCAACCTCAGCAACACCATCAATTTCGCCCATGGCGGATTTCTCGTCATCGGCGGCTACATCGCCTATGCGATCACGCCCTATATCGGCTTCTGGGGCGCGCTTTTGATCGCGCCGCCCTTGACCGCCGTAATCGGGCTTGCGGTCGAGCGCGTGCTGATCCGGCCGCTCTACGGGCGCGATCCGCTGTACAGCCTGCTGCTGACGTTTGGCCTCGCCTTCATCATCGAGGACGGCACCCGCTTCATCTTCGGGCCGCAGGGCAAGCCGGTCACCATTCCGCCGTTCCTGGCGCAGCCCTTGAGCAATGAATTCTTTTTCATCACCGGCTATCGCCTGTTCATGGTCGCCGTGGTGATGATCGCGGTCGCGCTGCTGTTCGTGCTGCTGCGCTATACGCGGCTCGGCATCCGCATCCGCGCCGGCACGCTCGATCTCGAGACCGTCGCAGCGCTCGGCATCAACGTGCAACTGCTGCGCTCGCTCAATTTCGCGGTCGGCATTTTCCTGGCCGGTCTCAGCGGCGTGCTCGCGGCCGGGCAGTTGGGGCTCGAACCGACCATGGGGACCGGGCTTCTGATGCCGAGCTTCATCGCCATCATCGTCGGCGGCATCGGCAGCCTGCCGGGAACGCTGCTCGGCGGCCTCCTGATCGGGGTGGCCTCGGGACTGACCGCGGTGTTCCTGCCCGCCGCCAGTGAGGCCGTCATCTATGTCATGATGGCCGTGGTCCTTCTGATACGCCCGCGCGGATTGCTGGGCGAGGAAGGAATGATGTCTTGACCGCCGAGCAGACCCGCAAGCTGATCGTCCTCGCGGCGATCTGGGCAGCCCTGATCTTCGCCCCCTACTGGATGGTGCCGCTCGGTGGCTACACCGCGCTCGCCACCCGCGTCCTGGTGCTGGGCCTGGCCGCCATGTCGCTGAATTTCCTGCTGGGATTCACCGGCGTGCTGTCGTTCGGCCACGCCGCCTATTTCGGCCTCGGCGCCTACGGCGCCGGGTTGACGCTGAAATTTCTGGCGTTGAGCACGCCGCTGGCGCTTCTGCTCGGCATGCTGCTGGGCGGCGTTTGCGGCGGCCTGCTGGGCATGCTGATCGTGCGGCGGCGCGGCGTCTACTTTGCCATGGTGACCATCGCCTTCGGCCAGGTGTTCTACTATATCGCGTTTCAGTGGAGTTCGCTGACCGGCGGTGACGACGGCTTGCGCGGCTTCTCGCGCCAACCGCTCGACTTCGGCCTGTTCAAGGTCGACATCCTCTCCAGCGCCAATAATTTCTATTTCTTCGTGCTGTTCTGTTTTGCGCTGGCCGTCGGCGCCATGGGATTTATCCTGCGCTCGCCGTTCGGCCGTACCATGATTGCGATCCGCGAGAACGAGCGGCGCTCGCGTTTTCTCGGCATTCCCGTCGAGCGCCACATCTGGATCGCGTTCACGCTGTCCTGCTTCTTCATGGGACTGGCCGGCGCGCTCTATGCGCTGGTCAATAATTTCGCCGATCCGAGGGGCCTGCATTACAGCCAGTCCGGCGATTTCGTCATGATGGCTGTCATGGGCGGCATGCGCAGTTTCTGGGGACCGTTGCTCGGCGCCACCGTGTTCGTGGTGTTGCAGGATTACCTGTCCAGCGTCACCGTCAACTGGATGTCGTTCGTCGGACTTCTGTTCGTGCTGGTGGTGCTGTTCTTCCCGCGCGGCCTGCTCGGCTTTCTGCAGCGGAGCAAGGCATGAACGTCCTCGAAATCAACGACGTGACAAAGCGCTTCGGCAATCTCGTGGCGGTGCGCGATGTCTCGCTGAACGTCGCCAAGGGCGAGTTGTGCGCCATCATCGGGCCGAACGGCGCCGGCAAGACCACGTTCTTCAACCTGATCTCGGGATTTTTTCCGCCGACCTCCGGCTCGATCAGCTTCGATGGCCAGGACATCACCAAACTGTCGACGCATGAGCGCGTCACCCGCGGCATGGCGCGAACGTTCCAGATCACCGAGATCTTTCCCGAACTCACCGTGTTCGAAAACGTCCGTATCGCCGCCGAAGTCGCCAGCGGATATCGCCTGCGGCCATGGATCACCCGCGCGGAACAGGCGCTAGTCCATGCCCGCGTCGAAGAGACGCTCAAGCTGGTCTCGCTGGAAACCAAGACCGATCGGCTGGTCGGCGAACTCGCGCATGGCGACCAGCGCGCCGCCGAGATCGCGATGGCGCTGGCGCTGAAACCGCATCTGCTCCTGCTCGACGAGCCGACCGCCGGCATGGGCGACCAGGAAACCTTCCAGATCACGCAATTGATCCGCCGCCTGCACCGCGACAGCAACTACACCATCGTGCTGATCGAACACGACATGCGCGTGGTGTTTCATCTCGCCGACCGCATCTGCGTGCTCGATCAGGGCAAGATGCTGGCGCAAGGCACGCCGCAGGAGATCGCCGCCAACGAGACCGTTCAGGCCGCTTATCTGGGCACCGCCGCATGACCGCCGCATTGATCGCCGAAGGCCTGCACACCTATTACGGCAAGAGCCACATCCTGCATGGCGTCAGCCTCGAGGTGGCCGAGGGCAAGATCACCGCGCTTGCTCGGCCGCAACGGCGCCGGCAAGACCACGACGCTTGCGCAGCCTGATGGGCCTGACGCCGCGCGCGCGAAGGCAAGGTCACGGTTTTCGGGCAGGAGACCACGCGCTGGCCGACCTTCCGGATCGCCGCGTGCGGCGTCGGCTATGTGCCGGAGGGCCGGCGCATCTTCGCCAATCTCAGCGTCGAGGAAAATCTCAAGGTCCCGCTGGAGCGCGGCGGCCCGTGGACCATCGAGCGGATCTACCAGCTGTTCCCGCGGCTCGAGGAGCGCAAGCTCAACCGCGGCCGTCAGCTCTCCGGCGGCGAACAGGAGATGCTGTCGATCGCCCGCGCGCTGCTGCTCAATCCGCGGCTGCTGATTCTCGACGAGCCCTCGCAAGGGCTGGCGCCGCTGATCGTGCGCGAGGTGTTTCGCATCGTCCAGCAGATGAAGGCCGAGGGCATTTCGGTGCTGCTGGTCGAACAGAACGCGCGCATGAGTCTCGAAATCGCCGACGACGCCTATGTGCTGGACGACGGCATCGTGGTCTATTCCGGCACCGCGCGCGATCTCGCCGCCGACGAAGCCCGGGTCCGGGCACTGGCCGGCGCCAGCGCCGAGGAATGGACGCTGACGTCGAGCGCCAGTCCTGAAGGCGGCAGCCGCTCGAATACGGTGCGCCTCACGCGCGATAGGCGGTCTTGCCGGTGCCGCGATAGAGCACGCGGACCTGCTCTTCCGAGACTTCCTTGTGGAACGCCAGCGCCTCGGGCTCGAGGTCGCGCTTCGGCACATGCTCCGGCTGGAAGTTGCGGTAGTGATCCTTGCCGCGCACCAGCGTCGCCCAATCGCGCTCGCCGACCGCCTGCTTCAGATGCGTCGGGATGTAGCGGACCGCAAGACCGATGCGGCGGTCGTCGGAACGGTTCGGCTCCGATCCGTGGAACAGCAGCACATGATGCAGCGATGCCTGGCCGGGCTTCAGCTCGACATAAGACGGCCTTGGCCTCGTCGACCTCGACCGCGATCTCCTGACCGCGGGTCAGCAGATTGTTCTGGTCGAACGTGTCCTCGTGCTGGACCTGCTGCGTGTGGGTGCCGGCGATGAACTTCATGCAGCCGGAAACCTTGTTGGCCGGCGACATCGCGATCCAGGCGGTCGCGACATCGGATGAACTGAGCCCCCAATAGGTCGCATCCTGGTGCCAGGACACGAAGCCGGGATCGTGGGCTTCCTTGATGAAGAAGCTGGTATTCCAGCACAGGATATCCGGCCCCAGCAGATCCTCGATCGCGTCGAGGATCTTCGGATGCCGGATCATCTCGTTGATCCAGGTGAAGAGCACGTGGCTGCGATGGCGCATCTCGCCCTTGATCGGGCCGCCGCTCCCGGCCTCGTAGTCCTCGAGCTTGCCGCGGAAATCCGCCACTTCGCTCGGCGCTCAGCGCATCGACCGGGAAGTGATAGCCGCGGTCGCGATAAGCGGCGACGTCGTGTTCGCTCAGCAATTTCGGCACGGGCTTCCTCCAATCGTTCTTGTCTTGCTTGTTTTGGCGAAGGGTGTTCCTGCCCTTAGATGCTGTCAAGAAGCGTCAGCAGGTGCGGCATTGCGCAATTTTCCGACGCTTGTGGCGGCGACTGTATTGAGCGGATCAGGATGGTGCCTTTGAGGCGCACGAGGCCTGGATCACAAGCCTGATTGCGCCGACGACGGCAATCACGCCGCCGACAAAGCTGCCGGCAAGAGCAAATAGGCCGAGCCCGACCGGCATTGCATAGGGGTCGCGCGCTTCGACAATCCATAGCGGGATCCATGACACCGCCACGATGAATGCGCCAACCAGGACCGCAATGAATTTTCCTTTCATTGTTGCCGTCGCCTCGCTCGTTCCGCCGCGACGATAGCGCCCGCACCCTCGCGGACGACGATGAGCATCACGTCATCTTCCCTACCTCACCCAGCCCGTTCTGCCACGTCGACGGCTGGGTCCCGAACCCGCGTTTCGCGCGCGTGCCTAGCCAATAGCCGAATTGCGGCGGCACATTCCGGAACGGGCCTTCGATGCCGAGTTTCAGCGCGGCGTCCATCGGCCAGTTCGGGTTGTTGAGGATCTCGCGGCCGACCGCGATCAGGTCGGCCTGCCCGTCGCGCAGGATCTGCTCGGCCTGATCGCCATGAATGATCAGCCCGACCGCCATCGTCATGATGTCGGCGTGTCGCTTGACGTACTCCGACAGCGGCACCTGGTAGCTGTATTTGATTTCCTTGCCGAGGATCGGCGCCATCTCGGTGATGCCGCCGGACGAGCAGTCGATGACGTCGACGCCTTTGGCCTTCAGGATTTTCGCCAGCCGCGCGCTTTGTTCGGGACCCCAGCCGGCATTGTCTTCGACCGACAGGCGCACGAACAGCGGCTTGTGATCGGGCCAGTGCTCGCGCACGGCTTCCGTGATTTCGGTGATGAAGCGCATCCGGTTCAACTTCGGAGCCGCCATATTCGTCGGTGCGCGGTTGGATCGCTCCGACAGGAACTGGTGCACGAGGTAGCCGTGCGCGCCGTGCAGCTCCAGCACGTCGAAGCCGGCCTCATGCGCGCGCCGTGCGGCATTGCCCCAGGCCTGCACCAGGTCTTTCACTTCGCCCCGCTCCAGCGCCTTCGGCACCGGCCATTTCTCGCTATGGGCGATCGCGCTCGGCGCCACCGGCGACCACGCGTCCCAGTCGTCGATCTCGGGCGTACGCTGCAGCGGCCCGTCGCCTTCCCATGGCCGGGTCGCGCGCGCCTTGCGGCCGGAATGACCGAGTTGGATGCCGGCGACCGAATTCTGCTGCTGGATGAATTTGACGAGCCGGCCGAGCGGCTCGACGAAGGCGTCGTCCCAGATGCCGAGATCGCCGACGGTGCCGCAGCCGCGCCGCTCGACCTTGGTCGATTCGACGACGACGAGGCCGGCGCCGCCGGCGGCGAATTTGCCGGCGTTCATCAGATGCCAGTCGGTCGGAAAACCCTTCACGGCCGAATACTGGTGCATCGGCGGCACCACGATCCGGTTGCGCAGTTCGACGCCCGGATCGTCATCGGCGAAAACAGCAGGGTTCCCGACATGTTTTGTTTCCTCGCATCCCCGACATCATGACCGGCGCGATGCCCGCAGACGTTTTTATTTTATTGCTTGGCGGCGCTGTCGGTCCTGGCCTTCGGCTTGACGTGCGTTGTCTTGACCGCGGCCTTTGGCGGCGCATTGTCGCTGCGCACGGCTCCCCAGGGGTCCGCGCTCTTTTGTTCCGGAATATTGCCCAGCGACCGCTGGTAGGCTCTCTGGGCCTCCTTGTCGGCCTCCTTCTCCGCCGGCGACTTCTCCTTGTCCGTCTCCCCGTATTTGGGAACGTGCTGGTCTTGGGCGTAAGCCGGCCCGGCCAGCAATGCGATAACAGCAACGGCGCCCAAGATTTTCATGCCTATGTTCCCTCGATCTGCGCAGGCTTCCACGACAGCATAGCATAGCTCGCGGCAAGTTCACGTGCAGCACTGAATAACGGAAATCATGGAATGGCCAGGATGAGGCTGCGGCCGGTGCCGGCCGGCCATTGCCTGGATCGATCCGGTTTTGTAAACGACCGGGATGATCTCAGGCCTCGCCCCAGACTCCGCCGACGCGCTGCTGTTCGATCTCGGCCGCGTCGTGCTCGATATCGATTTCAACAAGGCGATCGGCCAGCTGGGCCGCGCATGCCGGCTGCGCGCCGGCCGATATCGCCGGCCGCTTCGTCGTGCGACGACAGCTATCATGCACCACGAGATCGGCAAGATCGACGACGCCGACTTTTTTCGCAGGCCTGCGCGCACTCGCTCGGCATCGGCATCACCGACGCCCAGTTCCTGGAGGGCTGGAACGCGATCTTCGCCGGCGAAATGCCGGGCATCGCCGCCCTGCTGGCGCGCGCCGGCGAAGCGCCTGCCGCTCTACGCCTTCTCCAACACCAATCCGGCCCATGTCGAGCATTTCTCGCAAGGCCTATGCCGACGTGCTCGGCCATTTCCGCGAGATCTTTCTGTCATCGACGATCGGGCTTCGGAAACCCGACGCGGCGGCCTATGATCACGTGGTGAAGGCGATCGGCGTGCCCGCCGCGCGCATCGTGTTCTTCGACGACTCGCCGACAATATCGAAGGCGCGCGAGCCCGCGGCCTGACTGCGGTTCATGTGACGTCGCATGACGATGTGGCAAAGGCGCTGGCAGCGCTCGGAACTTACAGCCGTATCGGAACAGTAGGACCGGTTCTCCGGGATCCTGCTCGTAGGAGTGAACTGCCCGTGGCCCTGATGCCGGTTGCCGATGCGCTCGGCGCGATCCTCGCGGGCGCCGAGCCCTTGCCCGAGGAAATGGTCGCGCTGGATGCCGCCTATCATCGCGTGCTCGCGCGCGACGTCGCGGCGCTGCGCACCCAGCCGCCGCAGGCGATGTCGGCGATGGACGGCTATGCGGTGCGCGCGGCCGATGCCGCCGAGCTCACCGCGCGGCTGAAGGTGATCGGCGAGGTCGCGGCCGGCCGCCCGTTCGAGAAGAAGGTCGCCGCCAACGAGGCGGTGCGGATTTTCACCGGCGGCGTCATCCCCGACGGCGCCGATGCCGTCATCATCCAGGAAGACACGACAGTCGACGGCGACCACATCACCATCACCGAGGCCGCGCCAGGGACGGCACATCCGCCCCGCCGGCGTCGATTTTCGCGAGGGCGACGTGCTGCTGGCCGGCGGCAGCCGCCTCACCGACCGCGATCTCTCGCTGGCCGCCGGCATGAACTATCCGGAACTGGCCGTCCGCCGCCGCCCGAAGGTCGCGGTGCTCGCCACCGGCGACGAACTGGTGATGCCGGGCACCACCCCCGGCCCCGGCCAGATCGTCTATTCCAACGGCTATGCGCTGCGGGCGCTGGCCCGGGCCGAAGGCGCCGAGACTATCGATCTCGGCATCGCCGCCGACACGGTCGCGGCCACCACCGAGGGCATCCGCCGCGCCCGCGACTCCGGCGCCGACATCCTGATCACCACCGGCGGCGCCTCGGTCGGCGACCACGATCTCGTCAAGCAGTCGCTGGAGGCCGACGGCGTCAGCATGGCGTTCTGGCGGATCGCGATGCGGCCGGGCAAGCCGATGATGCACGGCCGGCTCGGCGCGATGCGGGTGATCGGCCTGCCCGGCAATCCGGTCTCGTCCTATGTCTGCGGCTTTCTGTTTCTGGTGCCGTTGATTCGCGCGCTGTCGGGCCGTTCCGACATCCATCACGCCCGCGAGACGGCGCTGCTCGGCCGCGATCTCGGCGCCAACGACCAGCGCGAGGACTATCTGCGCGCCCGCCTCGAGGAGCGCGCGGACGGCGCGCTGATCGCGACCCCGGTCAATCATCAGGACAGCTCGCTGCTCGGGAATCTCGCTGCGGCACGGGCACTTGTGATACGTTCGCCGTTTGCGCCGGCCGCTTCGGCTGGCTCGCCCTGCGAGATCTTGCGGCTGCCGGAGTGAGTGCCTGAGCGGCGCCATCCGGCAAAACCCGCTTCCGTTCACGTGAAATTAAGTGGTTGCGGAACACATATCGAACATATAGTGTCCGTTCATGATTTGTTTCGAGGCCTTGTGTCTAGGAATGGGAGTTTTGGACTCCCAATGCCTGACTCCCGATCTCGGGAATCGAACGACGCGACCAACCGGGGGAATGCTCGAGATGCTTACGCGCAAACAGTACGAACTTCTGCGTTTCATCAATGAACGGCTGAAAGAGGCCGGCGTGCCGCCCTCCTTCGACGAGATGAAGGATGCGCTCGATCTGCGCTCGAAGTCCGGCATCCACCGCCTCATCACCGCGCTGGAAGAGCGCGGCTTCATCCGCCGCCTGCCCAATCGCGCCCGCGCCATCGAGGTCATCAAGCTGCCGGAACTGTCAGGCGCCGGGAACAGCAATGGCCGCCGCGGCTTCACGCCCAGCGTCATCGAAGGCACGCTCGGCAAGGTCCGCAGCTCGAGCGCCGGTGCCTCAGAGGACGATGGCAACCGTCCGGTCGCGGTGCCCGTGATGGGCCGGATCGCGGCCGGTACGCCGATCGAGGCGCTGCAGACCCGCAGCCACACCATCAGCGTGCCGCCGGACATGCTCGGTTCCGGCG
The DNA here is from genome assembly GCA_963738765.1 of uncultured Alphaproteobacteria bacterium. Lineage (GTDB taxonomy): Bacteria > Pseudomonadota > Alphaproteobacteria > Rhizobiales > Xanthobacteraceae > Bradyrhizobium. Next base: position 30,805 of record CAVTYA010000037.1, read on the forward strand.
AGCATTACGCGCTCGAAGTGCGCGGCGATTTCATGGTCGACGCCGGCATTCTCGACGGCGACATGGCGCTGATCCAGCGCAACGAGACCGCCGACACCGGCGATATCGTGGTGGCGCTGATCGACGAGGAGGAAGCCACGTTGAAACGCTTCCGCCGCCGCGGCGCCTCGATTGCGCTCGAGCCCGCCAATACCTCCTATGAGGTCCGCATCCTGCCGCCGAACCGGGTCAGGATTTAGGGCAAGCTGATCGGGCTGTACCGGAAGTATTGAACGCGCGTTGGCACCGTCACGATCGCAAGGGGCGGATTATCCGCTCCTGGTGGATGGTGCTTTGCCTGTTGGACGGATTATCCGCTCCCCCGCCCGGCGCTACATCCTCGGCACGCAAGCAACGAAGCGCATCCGCTTCGTGGAAAATAGCGTGCAACACGAGGAGACAACCATGCGCAAGACCCTATTGACCGTTCTCGCTGCGGCATTGATTGCCGCTTCGGCCTCGCAGATCGCTTCGGCGACGGAACGTCACCACGCCCACAGGGCCGTCCAGGTTGTCGCCAGCGAGCCGTTCCGTAACGCCAACAATTCGGTCGCTGCCCCCGTGCAGTCCGGCTGGGCCTATGGCGGTTACTCGGCGCCTGCCGGTCACTGACGAACCCGGCAACGAAAAGGCCCCGGCGCGCCGCCCGGGGCTTTTTTTTGCTCGCAGCGCTCTCAGCGCGCGAACCACCTGCGCGTTAGCGCGTTTGTGATCTGACAGGCCGGCGCCAGCCGCATAATTGCCCACAACGGCTCGCAGGCTGTTGTCACTCTGATAGAGGCCTGTGCCTCAACAGGAGACACGGGTCGGCTATCTCGAACGAGGAGCATCCGATGTGTGACTATAGTCTGCACGCTATGGCGACGCGCCCCGCAGAGGTCGGCGAGACGCTGATCACCACGACATTCCGCGGCACATCGACCCGCGGCTTCGCATCCGAGCGCGACCTCAATGTCGCGGTCTGCATGCTTCCTGGAACCGAGCTGGCGTTCGCCGAAGACGTCAGATACGACAACCGGTGGATCTGGACCCGGACCGTCGGCTTCCGCGTCGGCAAGTTTAACACCATCGATCCGCATGTCCCGGATCGTCACCACGACGCGATCGAATTTCCGGACGGCAGCCACGTGCTGGTGACGCAGCTCTGCGAAGGCCAGCGGGTCACCGTGCTGCAATTGCCGGTCACGCAAGCGACCGCCGAGCGCGCGACGCCGGCCGCCGAAACGCCTTCGGCGACATCGATCTTCATCGGCTGACGCTTCGCAGCCGGTTCGAGCCGGCGAGCGTTGCGGCGGGCGGTGACCGCAGGACTATTCAAGCGACCTCGGGGGTGATCCGGGGTGCGGAGAGAAGTGCGTCGCCAAAGGGAGTGACCGGTGGTCAACAAGATCACATGGCAGAAGGCCGGGCTCGTCACCGAGCCCGGCCGATACATGTTCAGGTTCGGCTGGCTCACCGTCGCGGCGGAAGATCTGGCGATCTGGCAGAAATTTCCGGATGCGGCGTTTACGCTGGTCCAGATGCCGACGGGAACCGACGGCATGGAGGAGTTTCATCTCGGCGCGTTCGAAGTGCCGGCGCATCCGCTGCCGGACAGCCAATAATCTCACTCCTCGGCCTGCAGATCGGCCTCCGCCGGTGTTGCATCGACGGAACGCGGCGCAGCCAGGCGCGGCGCGAGGATCGTTGTTTCGGCCGCGCCGTCGCCGGCCACTGCCGGCGACCACGGCCGGTCGATCCCCTTCGGCTTGACCGCGTCGACGGCAAATCCGTCGCGGGTTCGCGCGCAGCGCCATCGCGCCCTGCCGCCGCAGGCGGTCGAGATCGATGACCGAGGCGGCGCAGGCCGCCGGCGGTTGCCGCGCGGTCACCATGAGCGCCGCACGCTCGCAATCGTCGGCGAGCGCCTCAGGCCGCAGCGCCAGTGCGACGAACCCGCCGCCGGCCGCCTCGGTGACGCAGCCCGCCTCGTCGCATGAGACGCCGTCCGCCAGCGACGCATCGGTCGACAGCGCGCGCGTCGGCATCCGCCGCCAGCCATTCCTTGACCAGAAAGGCATCCTTGGCCGTCCGCATCAGATGCAGCCGTCCGTCGCCGCCGCGGACGCCGACATTGCGGCCGTCGGCGGAGATCAGGATATCCGGTTGCGGCACCGTGATCGCCCACACCACCGCGACCACCAGCAACGCGGCACCCGACCAGCGCAGCGGCGTCCGCAGCAGCCGAGCAGGATGATGCCGGCGCTCGCCGCGATCAGCGGCCCGATGCCGAACGCCGCCATGCGGCCGATCGCGCCGGGCAGTGCCGCGACCCATTGCGTCACCACGATCATCCAGTCGATGCCGACGCCCATCAGCCACCAGAACACGCCGTCGAAGCCGAACGGCATCGCGGCAAGCCCGAGCAGGCCCGCCGGCATCACCAGCGCCGAGACCACCGGCATCGCCGCCAGATTGGCGAGCACGCCATAGGGCGTGACGCGATGGAAGTGAAACGCCGCATAGGGCGTCGTCGCCAGCCCCGCCACCAGCGAGGCCAGCACCAGCGTCATGATCTCGCGCCCGCCCCAGAGCGCCACGCGCGCGGTCGCCGAATTGTCGGGCGACGCGAACAGGCGCGGCATGCCGATCTGCACCAGCGCCACCAGGCCCAGCGTGGCCGCGAACGACATCTGGAAACTCGGATGCACCAGCGCTTCCGGCGCCATCGCCAGCACGATCATCGCGGCGACCGCGAGCGTGCGGAAGGTGATGGCGCGGCGGTCGACCATGACCGCGATCAGCACCACCGCGGTCATGAAGAACGATCGCTGGGTCGCGACCTCCGCGCCCGACAGCAGCAGATAGAACGCGGCGGCGACCAGCGCTGCCGCGGCCGACCATTTCTTGATCGGAAAACCGGTCGCGAGCGCGGGAAACAGCGCCAGCAGCGCGCGCACCGCAAAGAACACGACGCCGGCGACGACGGCCATGTGATAGCCGGAGATCGACAGCACGTGGCCGAGACCGGAAATGAACATCGCATCGTTGACCGGCTCGGAGATGGCGTCGCGACGGCCGGTGAGCAGCGCGGTGGCGATGGCGCGCTTGTCGCCGTCGAGGACTTGTCGGATGCGGGCGTCGATGGCGTCGCGCAAGCCCTGCATGAACGCGGCGTAGCGCAACGCAAGGCCGCCACTGGCCGGCGGCTCCTTCGTCTTGATCGCGCCCATCACAAAGCCGGAGGCGCCGATGCCCTGGAAGATACATGTCGCGGCCGAAATCGTAGGAGCCCGGCCGCAACGGCGCCAGCGGCGGCTGCAGCCGCGCCTTCAATTCGACAAAGCTGCCGACATCGGGCGCGGTGCCCTTCTTCACCGACAGCCGCACCCGCTCCAGTTTGATCGAGCCGCGCGGACTTTCCAGCGTTGCACCCGCAGCACGAAACGGTCGGTGCGCTCGCGGATGTCGCGGGTCTCGACAAAGCCCGACAGCGACACCGAATACATCGGCCGCGCCAGCACGCCATGCGCGATCCGCGCGGTCTTCCAGGTCGCGATCGCAAAGCCGGCCGCGACCGCGGCGATCATGACGACTGCCGGAAACAGCCTTTGCCGCCGCGACAGAACCGCCACCGCGCACAGCGCGATCGCCACGATGGCGGCGACCGACAGCACCGGCTCATGATCGGCGGCGAAATAGAACGCGATGCCGATGCCGAATGCGACGGGCACCCAGGGCAACAGCCGCCCGGCGCCGGCCTCGGCGCGGACCCATTCGCGCAGCATTTCGGCGAACGGCGGCCAGCGCACGAGCCCGGACGGCGCAAAGCCGCCGGCCGGCGCCGCCGCGCGCGGCGGCCAGGTCCCGGCAAGCCCCGCCTCCGGCCCGGCGGCCTGCCCTGCTCCGCCATCCGCTACCCTGCGCCAGCTCCGCGGACGCAAGGCTACCGGAAGCTGTCGCAGGCCGGATAGCGGAACGGATGCAGAACCTGACGAACCGCTCCCGCCAACGTACCGTCAGCCAGGATTCGCCGAGATTAGGACAGCATGAAACATGCCGCGCTACCATGCGTCTAAGCGTCACTCCGGTTCCCGCCACGCGCGCACCGAGCAGATGCTTCGCCGGACGTGCGAACGCGAGGCGCGCTGGCGAATGCCGCGCAGGATCGCGCTAGTCCGTTGTCAGCGCTCGCCGTGAGCGCGACGGCTGCTGCTGCCGACCTGCCGGCACGGAGCAGGATCGGCGCGATTTTTGCCGAGCCGTCCGAAGCCGTGGTCGAGCGGAGGCGCGAGGCGTCCTGCCCTGGATCATCCCCTATACTCTGCTGCCGGCGCCGCTGTGGAACCGCGGCGGCTACAATTACGGCTCGCCGTGGTCGTATTACGATGGCGGCCCGTATTACGGCGGCTCCTATTACCCGGCGGCCGTCCGCCTGCCCTATGTCTGCGGCCTCTATGGCTATTGCTTCTGAGGCGCTCCGCTCTGGCAGATGACCTTTGTCACCCGATCCAGGCCGCGGCGTGGCTTGCTAAATCAGCGCCACCTTCGACGAAACATGATGGCTGACGATTTTCCAGTCGCCGTCTTCGCGGACGATCACCCAGGTGATCTTGACCGTCAGCGGCGGCGCGCCTTCGTCGACGACGAAGGACGCGGTGCCGGCGAAGTTGATCAAATCGGGACTGACCTGCGCCGTGCTGACATCGGTGAATTGCACGGTCGGCGAACTCCAGCGCGGCAGTCCGTCGAAATAGGCCGCGACGCCCTCGTTGCCGCGATACAGCGTCGGGTTCGAGCCGAAGAAGAATGCGTTCTTCGCATAGAGCGATGCGAGAGCCTCGGCGTCGAGTTTGCTGAATCCGGCCGACCATCTCTCGATGATCGCGGATGCTATGTCGTCGGCGCCGCTTTGCATGGCCGCCCTCACCCCTTGCCGCCGACTTCCTTCGCAAAGGTGTCGCGCAGGCCGATGGTGCGGTTGAACACCAGTTGGTCCGGCGCCGAGTCCTTGTCGCGCACGAAATAGCCCTGCCGCTCGAACTGCATCACGTCGCCGGAATTGGTTTCCGCGATCGCGGGCTCGACCCGCGCGTCGGACAGGACTTCCAGCGACTGCGGGTTGAGGTCGGCGGCAAAATTGGCGGCGTCGGGGCTCGGCTTTGCGAACAGCTGATTGTAGATGCGGATTTCCGCCGGCTTCGACTGCGCGGCCGACAGCCAGTGCATGGTGGCCTTGACCTTGCGGCCGTCGGGCGCGTTGCCGCCCTTGGTCGCGGGATCGTAGGTGCAGCGCAGTTCGACGACCTCGCCGGCGTCGTTCTTGATGACGCTCGGTGCATTTGATGAAATAGGCGTAGCGCAGCCGCACTTCGGTGCCCGGCGACAGCCGGAAGAATTTCTTCGGCGGGTTTTCCATGAAATCGTCGTGCTCGATATAGAGCTCGCGGCCGAACGCGATTTTGCGCGTGCCCGCGGTGGGATCGTCGGGATGGTTGATCGCCTCGAGCTCCTCGATCTGGCCTTCCGGATAATTCTCGATCACGACCTTGAGCGGCCGCAGCACCGCCATGCGCCGCAGCGAGGTCCTGTTGAGCTCCTCGCGGATGCAGAATTCCAGCATGCCGACATCGACCACGCTGTTGGCTTTCGCCACGCCGATGCGCTTGACGAATTCGCGCACCGCGGCCGGCGGCACGCCGCGCCGCTTCAGGCCGGCGATGGTCGGCATCCGCGGATCGTCCCAGCCGGCGACATGGCCGCTCGCGCACGAGCTGGGTCAGCACGCGCTTCGACAGCAGCGTGTAGGTCAGGTTGAGCCGCGCGAATTCGTACTGCCGCGGTTTTGACGGCACCGGCAGCTTGTCCAAGCAGCCACTCATAGAGCGGCCGGTGGTCCTCGAATTCCAGCGTGCAGATCGAATGCGTGATGCCTTCGATGGCATCCGACTGACCATGGGCGTAGTCGTAGCTCGGATAGATCGACCATGCGTCGCCGGTGCGCGGATGCTCGGCATGCAGGATGCGATAGAGCACGGGATCGCGCAGATTGATATTGCCGGATGCCATGTCGATCTTGGCGCGCAGCACGCGCGCGCCGTTTGGAAACTCGCCGGCCTTCATGCGGCGGAACAGATCGAGGTTTTCGTCGACCGCGCGGTCGCGGAACGGGCTGTTCTTGCCGGGTTCCGTCAGCGTGCCGCGCGAGGTGCGGATCTCCTCCTGCGACTGGTCGTCGACATAGGCGTGGCCGTCCCTGATCAGGCCCTCCGCCCAGCCATAGAGCCGCTCGAAATAGTCCGAGGCGTAATAGAGATCGTCTCCCCAGTCGTAGCCGAGCCAGTGCACGTCGGCCTGGATGGAATCGATATATTCCTGCTCTTCCTTGGTCGGATTGGTGTCGTCGAACCGCAGATGGCAGCGCCCGGCAAACTCCTGCGCGATGCCGAAATTGAGCGCGATCGACTTGGCATGGCCGATGTGCAGATAGCCGTTCGGCTCCGGCGGGAACCGGGTCACGATCCCCTTGTGCTTCTTGGAGTCGAGATCGGCCTGGACGATGTCGCGAATGAAATCGCGCCCCGTCTCTGCCGCCGCCGTTTCTGTCGTCATCTCAGGTTCCTGTGGGGATTGAAGCGGACCTTCTGCCAAATTCGCATCGTGCCGCCAAGTGGCGTCCGCCGAATTCGGGGGGCTGCCAAGGCCTTAATTACCAAGGCTTTAGTTATGCACCGTTCCTGCTATACACCACGGCCGTTCACGCATAGGCCCGCCCCGTAATGATTGATTCCAATGGCTGATTCCGTCGTCACCCGCTTCGCCCCCTCGCCCACCGGTTTCCTTCATATCGGAGGCGGCCGAACCGCGCTGTTCAACTGGCTCTACGCCAGGAAGCGCGGCGGCAAGATGCTGCTGCGGATCGAGGACACCGATCGGGAACGATCGACGGAACCGGCGATCGCCGCCATTCTCGACGGGTTGAAGTGGCTCGGGCTCGATTGGGACGGCGAGGTCGTCTACCAGTTCACCCGCGCCGCCCGCCACCGCGAGGTGGCCGAGCAATTGCTGGCCAGCGGCAAGGCCTATCGTTGCTACGCCACCGCCGAGGAGCTGACGGCGATGCGCGAGAAGGCGCGCGCCGAAGGCCGCACCCGGCTCTATGACGGCCTGTGGCGCGACCGCGATCCGGCGGAAGCCCCTGAAGGCATGAAGCCGACGATCCGCCTCAAGGCGCCGCAGACCGGCGAGACCGTGATCGAGGACCAGGTTCAGGGCCGCGTGGTCTGGCAGAACGAGAACCTCGACGACCTCGTGCTGCTGCGCGGCGACGGCAACCCGACCTACATGCTGGCGGTCGTGGTCGACGACCACGACATGGGCGTCACCCACGTGATCCGGGGCGACGATCATCTGATCAATGCCGCGCGCCAGAAGCAGATTTACGACGCGCTGGAATGGGACATCCCGAACATGTCCCATATCCCGCTGATCCACGGCCCTGATGGCTCGAAGCTTTCCAAGCGCCACGGCGCGCTCGGCGTCGAAGCCTATCGCGCTATGGGCTACCTGCCGGCGGCGCTGCGCAATTATCTGGTCCGGCTCGGCTGGAGCCATGGCGACCAGGAGATATTCTCGACCCAGGAAATGATCGACGCTTTCGACCTGCCGCAGATCGGCCGCTCGGCGGCGCGGTTCGATTTTGCAAAACTGGAAAATCTCAACGGCCATTATATCCGCCACAGCGACGACCAATTTCTCGTGAGCCAGTTCGAGAACGTGCTGGATTACATCCCCGACGGCGCCGATCTGAAGGCAAAGCTCAACGACACCACCCGCGCCCAATTGCTGCGGGCGATGCCGAGCCTGAAAGAGCGCGCCAAGACGCTGATCGAGCTGATCGATAGCTCCTACTTCATCTTTGCCGACCGGCCGCTCGAGATCGAGCCGAAGGCTTTGGCGGTGTTGACCCCGGAGACCCGCGAACTGATCGGCAAGCTCCGCGCCGCGCTGGAAGCGGTCACCGACTGGAGTTCGGAAACCACTGAAACCGCCATGCGGAATTTCGCGGATACCAACAGCCTCAAGCTTGGCGCTGTCGCCCAGCCGTTGCGGGTCGCGCTGACCGGGCGGACGACGTCGCCGGGCATCTTCGATGTCCTGGCGGTGCTCGGACGGCAGGAATGCCTGGCCCGGCTGGCCGATCAGGCCTCCGCGTAGCCCCCTGCAATAGGCTGAATGGGTCCATCTTGCAGTGCACATTGCAATGAGCTACCCATTCAAAAGCCGCCTTCTAGACAATCCGGCTTGCCCCACCATCTCCTGATTAGCGCCTGGAGAATGGGACCAAGGTCAGCCCGGTTTTCGCAACGATTTCATCGGGGACTTCGCGATGGACGCAAAATCCAGCAACAAAACAGCTACCCTCACGGTCGGTAACAAGACCTATGATTTCCCGATTTTAAGCGGCACGGTGGGACCCGATGTCATCGACATCGCCAAGCTCTACGGCCAGGCCGGGATGTTCACCTACGACCCCGGCTTTACCTCCACCGGCAGCTGCCAGTCCAAGATCACCTATATCGACGGCGACGCCGGTATCCTGGAATACCGCGGTTATCCGATCGAGCAGCTCGCCGAGCACGGCGACTTCCTCGAGACCTGCTACCTGCTGCTCTACGGGGAACTTCCGACCAAGGCGCAGAAAATGGATTTCGACAACCGCGTGATCCATCACACCATGGTTCACGAGCAGATGGCCCGCTTCTTCCAGGGTTTCCGCCGCGACGCCCATCCGATGGCGATCATGGTGGCAGCCGTCGGCGCGCTGGCCGCGTTCTATCACGACTCCACCGACATCAACGATCCGCAGCAGCGCATGATCGCCTCGATGCGGATGATCGCAAAGATCCCGACGCTGGCGGCGATGGCCTTCAAATACACCATCGGCCAGCCCTTCGTGTATCCGAAGAACTCGCTCTCCTTCGCCGAGAACTTCCTCAATATGTGCTTTGCGGTGCCGTGCGAGGAATACAAGATCAATCCGGTGCTGGCTGACGCGCTCGACAAGATCTTTATCCTGCACGCCGACCACGAACAGAACGCCTCGACCTCGACGGTGCGTATCGCCGGCTCCTCCGGCGCCAATCCGTTCGCCTGTATCGCCGCCGGCATCGCCTGCCTGTGGGGACCGGCGCATGGCGGCGCCAACGAAGCGGCGCTGGCGATGCTTTCCTCGATCGGCACCGTCGACAAAATCCCGGAATTCATCGCCAGGGTGAAGGACAAGAACAGCGAAGTCCGCCTGATGGGTTTTGGCCATCGCGTCTACAAGAACTACGATCCGCGCGCCAAGATCATGCAGAAGATGTGTCACGCGGTGCTGGCCGAGACCGGCCATGGCAACGATCCGATGCTCAAGGTGGCGCTGGAACTGGAGAAGATCGCGCTCAGCGATCCCTACTTCATCGACCGCAAGCTCTACCCGAACGTCGACTTCTATTCGGGCATCACGCTGAAGGCGATGGGTTTCCCGACCTCGATGTTCACCGTGCTGTTCGCGGTCGCCCGCACCGTCGGCTGGATCAGCCAGTGGAGCGAGATGATCGAGGACCCGCAGCAGAAGATCGGCCGTCCGCGCCAGCTCTACACCGGCGTCGCCCGTCGCGATTACGTCGATATCGCCGCGCGGAAGTAACGGGCGCTGCACCTACGTTGCGTTGGAAAGCCGGATGCGCTCGTCGCGTCCGGCTTTTTCAATTTTTGCGACCAGGTCGACGTTGACGTCGTTGCGAGCCAACGGATCGCAGTGACGGTGATGGGTTTGGCGCCCTCAACCGATCCCACGACTTTAACTCACCCGCCTCGTCTTCCGCATCGTCGCCAGCACGATATCGGCGGCGCGCACGCTTGGCGGCTGGTTGCCGGTCGACATGATCTGGTCGATTTTTGCAAAAGCCTCGAGCTGCTTTCGCCGCAGCGCTGAATTGCCGAGCACCTCGCGCAGCGCCTGCGACAGTTTTTCCGGCGTGCAATCTTCCTGCAGAAATTCTGGGACGACGTTTTCGCCGATCACGAGGTTAGCGAGGATCACCGAATTGACCTTGATGGCCTGGCGCAGGATCCAGGCTTCCATCGCGCCGGTCCGGTAGGCCGTCACCATCGGCACGCCCGCGAGCGCGAGTTCGAGCGTCACGGTGCCGGATTTCGCCAAGGCGGCGTGCGCGATCCGGAACGCCGCCCGCTTCTCCTGCTCGCCGACCACGATGCGAGGCTGCACCGGCCAGGCTTTGAGCGCTTCTGCGATCGCTTCCTGCAGATGCGGCATGGTCGGCAGCACCGGTTCGAACGCCACGCCGTCGTCGCGTAGCCGGCCGAGCGCCTCGCCGAACACCGCCATGTGGTGGCGGATTTCGCTGCGGCGGCTGCCCGGCAGCACCAGCAGCACCGGCGGCGCTTCATCCCGCCGCTTCTGTTCATCGGCGCCGGGCCGCAGCGAGGCGATCTGTTCGGTCAGGGGATGGCCGACATAGCTGCAGGGCGGACCGCGAAGCCGCTGATAGGCCTCCGGCTCGAATGGCAGCAAGGCCAGCACGTGATCGACGTAAGCGCAGCATCGCGCGCGCCCGGCCCGGCCGCCACGCCCAGACCGAGGGCGAGACATAATCGACGATCGGAATCTGCGGATCGCGGGCGCGGACGCGCTTGGCGACGCGGTGGGTGAAATCCGGACTGTCGATGATGACGAGAATGTCCGGCGTGGCTTCCGTCACGGCGGCTGCGGTTTGCCGGATCAGCCGCAGGATTTTCGGCAATTGCTTGTACGACTGCGGCCAATCCAATGATCGACAGTTCCTCGATCGGAAACAGCGACACCAGGCCTTCACGCGCCATCGACCGGCCGCCGACGCCCTCAAAACGCACCGCGCCGCCGAGGCGCTGGCGCAGCACCTTCATCAGATTGGCGCCGAGCCGATCGCCCGACTCTTCGGTCGCAATCAGAAAGACTTTTCGTCCCCGGTCGGCGGTTGCGCGCGCCGGCGTCACGCGGGCAGCCCCTGGATGAAGAGGCCGGCTTTGTCGGCCGCTTCGATCATGGCCTGCGATTCGGCGGCGATGGTGTTGCCGGCGACGATGGCAATGCCGGCGAGGCCCGCTGTGGCCGCGCCCTCGATGGTTCGCGGACCGACCGTCGGCAGGTCGAAGCGCAAATCCTGGCCGCTCTTGGGCGCCTTCACCAGCACGCCGCGGCCGGCTTTGGCGCGGATGCGGCCGTCGGCGCGCAACCGCGCGACGCGCGCCAGCAGGCCGTCGGTGCCTTCGATGTCCTCCACCGCCACCACGTGGCCGTCGATCACGACCACGGCCTGGCCGATATCGAAGGGGCTGAGCGCGCGCAGCACCTCTCGCCCCCTCGCGATATCGGCGGTTGCCGCCGGATCCGGCGTCGCGCGGGTAATACATCCCTCGGGCATCAGCAGATCGGGCGCGACATCCCTGATTCCGACCATCCGAAAACCGTCCTGCTCGAGAATGCGGCCGATCCCCGACAGCAGATGATCGTCGCCGCCGCGAAACGCCTGATCACGCTTGGCCATGACGCGGATCGTTCCCCAGTCGAGCCGGATTTCCGACAGCGCCGGCCGCAGCAAGCGTGCCGATGAAGATCAGGTCGCGGCAGCCTTCGCTGCGAAACAGCTTTGTCGCGCGGCCGAGCTTGCCCGACCGAAATCCAGTGATGGCGAAAGCGCGCCACCGCGACCGGATCGCAGGCGCCGCGAAGCGCGAACAGCACCGGGTGCGACGCCGCGCGCAGCGAGCGAATCCGCGACCGCGAACGGCATCGCGCCGCCACCGGCGATGAGGCCGACCGGCGATGAAATTCTCGAAAGCCGCTGCGTCATGGCTGCGGCGATCCCGTCATCAAGCCCTGCTTGCCGTCGTCGGCCGGAAGGCACAGCGCGCGATGCTTGCCGTCGCCGATGAAGGCGAGGATTTCGGCGATCGCCGGATCTTCGGCGGCCAGCGGCTGCACCGCGGTCAGCCGCTCGGCGAAGATGCCCGGGCCGTGAAACAGCTTTTGATAGAACGACCGCACCGTCGCGAGCCGCTCTTGGTGAACTTGCGGCGTTTCATGCCGATGATGTTGAGGCCTTCGAGGCTGGCATACTGGCCGTTGACGAGGCCGAACGGAATGACGTCGCCGCGCACGCCGCAGACGCCGCCGACCATCACCTGCGGCCCGATCCGCGTGAACTGGTGCACGGCGGACAGGCCGCCGATGAAGACGAAGTCGCCGATCTCGCAGTGGCCGCCCAGCGTCGCCGAGGTCGCGAAGATCACGTCGTTGCCGACCTGGCAGTCGTGGCCGACATGGCTGCAGTTCATGAAATAGCCGCGGTCGCCGACGCGGGTCATGCCGCCGCCGGCCGACGGTGCCGGCGTTCATGGTGACGGATTCGCGGATGGTGCAGCCCGCGCCGATTTCAAGCCGCGTCAGTTCGCCGCGATAGCTCAGCGATTGCGGCGGCGTGCCGAGCGAAACGAACGGATAGATCGTGCAGCCGTCGCCGATCGTGGTCTGCGCGGTGATATGGACATGCGCGATCAGCCTGCAGTTCGCGCCGATCACGACATCGGGGCCGATGATGCAGTAGGGACCGATCGAGGTGCCCTCGCCGATCACGGCGCCGTCTTCAATCCGCGCGGTGGGATCGATCATGCTCATCAAGGAGGTCCGCTTAATCGCTTAATGGTCCGCGATATGGCGCTGTAGTGAAATACCGGGTTTTCGGCTGGTTAGCGCGAGGCTCCACGGCACTGGTGCGCAGTGACGTATGGTTACGCCGTGATTGCGGCAGACGACTGTGCCCATCGCCGGTGAAAATTCGTCATGCAATTGTCGACCGCGCGAACAACGTCAGTTTGCCGGTAAGCACGGATCTGCGTTAGGCGGACCGGCCGGGCGAAAATCAACGCCCGCCGTGTGTCGTTCTCCCGGACGAATCAACAAGGCAGCTCTCGGGCGAATGCACTTCGACGACGCTGGTCGTCCAGCTCACGTCGGAATGCACGGATCCCGGTAACCAGCCGGTCGGCGCCGCCGTCAGTCCGTCAGCATCGCGCCGACATCGGCTTCGGCGACCGTCTGTGCCGTTGACCTTGGCGTCGCCGTGAAACCACCACATGGTCTTGCGGCGGCCGATCGAGCGCATGTGGTACTCGATGGTGTCGCCGGGCATCACCGGCTTGCGAAACTTGCACTTGTCGATGGTCAGGAAATAGACCGCGCGCGGCTTCTCGGTGCCTTCGACCGACTTGATGCCGATCACGCCGGCGGTCTGCGCCATGGCCTCGATCATCATCACGCCGGGATAGACCGGGCGATCCGGAAAATGCCCGAGAAACGGCGGCTCGTTGAAGGTGACGTTCTTGATGCCGATGCCGCTGTAATCGGTCCGGATATTGATCACCCGGTCGATCAGCAGCATCGGATAACGGTGCGGCAGCGTCTTGAGGATCTCGTTGATATCCACGAGCTCGAACTTGACCGGTGCCTCCTCCATCACTCCCGCCCCTCGCCCTTCGGATCGGCCGCGCCGTCGCGCACCAGACGCTCCACCGCGATGATCTCCCGGAACCACTGCTTGGTCGGCTTGGCAAAAAAGCCGCCCCAGCGCCCGTTGGGCGGAATGTCGTCCTTGACCCCGCTCATCGCCGTGACCTGGGCGCCGTCGCCGATCTTGAGATGATTGTTGATGCCCACCTTGGCGCCCAGCGCCACGTTGTCGCCGATCGTCAGGCTGCCGGCGAGCCCGATCTGGGCCGCGAGCAGGCAGTGCCTGCCGATGGTCACATTGTGGCCGATCTGGACCTGATTGTCGATTTTGGTGCCCTCGCCGATCACGGTGTCGCGCAGGCTGCCGCGGTCGATGCGTGGTGCCGGCGCCGATCTCGACATCGTTCTGGATCAGGACGCGGCCGGTCTGCGGCACCTTCAGATGGCCGTCGGGGCCGAAGAAAATGAAGCCGTAGCCGTCCTGCCCGATGCTGCAGCCGGGATGGATCAGGACGTTGTTGCCGATCAGCGCGAACTGGATGGCCGTGCGCGCGCCGACATTGCAGTCCCGGCCGATCTTGACATCGGCGCCGATCACGGCGCCGGCGCCGATCACGGTGCCGGCGCCGATCTCGACCTTCGGGCCGATCACGGCGAGCGGATCGACGATCACGCCGTCCTCCAGATGCGCGGTGGGATCGATGATGGCCGACGGCGCGATGCCGTCATTGCCGAACCAGGATTGCGGACGCAGCGCGTCGCGATGCCATTCGCGCGCGACGGCTGACGAAGGCGCGGAACGGCTGCGCCGCCCGCAGCACCGCGACATGGGCGGGCACCTGGGCCTCGAAGCGCGGGCTGACCAGGCAGGCGCCGGCCTTGGTCGCAGCCAGCTGATCGGCGTATTTGAGGTTGTCGAAGAACGCCAGATGCATCGGGCCGGCCTCGTCGAGCGACGCCAGCCCCCTGATCTTGCGGCCGCCCCGCGAGGGATCGACCAAGATACGCCTTGGTCAGCGCGGCGATATCGGCCAGCGTCGACGAAGCGGGTTGCTTGAAGAAGGTCGGCTGCGCCATTCCACCCGTCGCGGTCCGGCCGGTATCGGATCAGAGTCGGCCATGATCGATCAGAACCGAATCCTTCTTGCGTTGACGCGTTCTCTTGAAGCGAACCGGCACCACTTCGCTCGAATACGCCTGGACCATGCTTTAGAACGACGTTCCGCCGCCGAACTTGAACTGCTGCACGCGGTCGTACTTGCCCTTGGTGATCGGCACCGCGTAGTCGAAGCGCAGCGGACCGAACGGCGACGCCCAGATCAGGCCGACACCGACCGACGTGCGGACGACCTTGCTGTTGTCATACTGCAGTCCGAGGCAGGTTCCAGGATCTGCCGAGGTCGACCCACGGCTTGCGTCGGCGGACGCAACCGGCACGTTGACTTCGCCGGTCGCGGCCCACGACGTCGGCCCTTGTAGTCCCACAGCGACCGCCGGCGTCGGCATAGACCGCGCCCTTCAGGCCGACTTCCTTCGGCAGGAACCAGAACGGCATCTGCAATTCGACCGATGCGCCCCAGTATTTGGTGCCGCCCAGCGCGTCGCCGGTGCCGAAGGGATTGATGTCGCGCGGGCCGATACCGTTCGGGGCAAAGCCGCGAACCAGGTTCGGACCCATCTGGAAGTGATCGAGCATGCGCAGCTCGTTGTTGCCGACCTGGTTCAGGATGCCGCCCTGGAGGTGGATCAGCACCGACGATGTCGGACACCAGCGGCGTGTAGTACTTCGCGTCGATCGCGGTCTTCAGGTAGCTGCACGTCGCCGCCGACGCCGGCGAAATCCTGCTTGGAAGTCGACGAGCAGGCCGTCGGTCGGGTTCTTGTTGTTGTCGAGCGTGTTGTAGTTCAGCGAGTAGCCGAGCGCCGAGGTCAGGGTCTCGCCGCTCGCCAGTTCCTTGCGGACCGGCAGCGAGGCTTCGCCGTCGCTGTAGCAGCCACAGGCCGGTGCCCGACGGTCAGTGGCGATTGGCCGATGATCGACGCCGCCGCAGGACCGCTCGGATCGCATAGGCCGGCGTCGGGTTGAACGCGAGCAGCGAGTTCGAGCGAGTTGTTGTTACAGTTCGCCAGGTCGCTCGGCAGCGTGATTTCCTGCTGATAGATCGAGTAGCGCAGCTGCAGCGACAGATCTTCGCGCAGGCTGAAGCCGAGCCGCGGGCTGAAGCCGAGCGTCTTGGTGCCGTAGGAGATGTAGCTGTTGGCGAGCTGCTGGCGCTAGAACACGTCGAGGCCCAGCGCGACGCGATAGTCGAGCAGATAGGGTTCGACGAACGACAGCGAGTAGCCGCGCGCATACTGGCCGTAGGTCACCGACGCCTTGGCGAACAGGCCGCGACCGAGGAAGTTGCGCTCGGAGACGCTGACTTCGGCGAGCGCGCCGTCGGTGGTCGAATAGCCGCCCGAGACCGAGAAGTCGCCGGTGGATTTCTCTTCGAGATCGACGATCAGGATGACGCGGTCGCTCGAGGAGCCGGGCTCGGTCGTGATCTTCACGCTCTTGAAGAAGTCGAGGTTCTTCAGGCGGCGCTCGGCGCGGTCGACCAGCGCGCGGTTGTAGGCGTCGCCTTCGGAGATATCGAACTCGCGACGGATCACGTAGTCGCGGGTGCGGGTGTTGCCGCGGATGTTGATGCGCTCGATATAGGTGCGCGGACCTTCGTCGATGGCGAACACGATCGAGACGGTGTGCGCTTCGAAATTGCGGTCGCCGCGCGGACGCACGATCGCGAAGGCATAGCCGCGCCGCGAGGCCTCGATCTGCATTTCCTCGACCGACTTCTCGAGCGCTTCGACGTTGTAGAGCGAGCCGACGCCGACGCGCGAGAAGCTGCGCAGCGAGGTCGCGTCGAGCGTACGCGATGCTGGACTGGAAATCGACCGATGCCGACGCGGTACTGCTGGCCTTCCTCGATCTTGAAGGTGACGAGGAAGCCCTTCTTCTCCGGATCGTATTCGGTCAGCGCGGCCACCACCTGCACGTCGGCGAAGCCGTTCTTCAGATAGAAGCGGCGAATCAGATCGCGATCGGCCTCGACCCGGTCCGGATCGTAGACGTCGGCGCCGCCGAGGAAGCTCAGCAGATTCGATTCGCGCGTCTTGATGACGTCCTTCAGGCGATAGGACGAATAGGCGTTGTTGCCGACGAACTCGATCGACTTGACGCCGGTCTTGCTCGCCTTCGGTGATCGTGAAGACGAGGTCGACGCGGTTGTTCGGCTGCTCGATGATTTCCGGCGTGACGTGCACGTCATAGCGGCCGGAGCGGCGATAGATTTCGGCGATGCGCTGCGCGTCGGACTGCACCATCGGACGCGAGAACGTGCCGCGCGGCTTGGACTGGATTTCCGCCGAAAGCTGCTCGTCCTTGACCTTCTTGTTGCCCTCGAAGGCGATGCGGCCGATCACCGGGTTTTCGACCACGACGACGACGATCCGGCCGCCGCGCCTGGTTGATCTTCGACGTCCTGGAACAGGCCGGTCTCGATCAGCGCCTTCAGGCCGTCATCGATGTCGCCTGGCTCAGACGCCCGCCGGGGCCCGGCTTGAAATAGGAGCGGATGGTCTCGACCTCGACGCGCCGGTTGCCCTCGACCTGGAATCGAAGCCACGGTCTGGCGCGGCGCCGGCGACGGACACGAGCACAGCCGCCAGCGTGGCAGCCACCGGCACGGCGAACATGATCAGGGCGGCCAACAAGCCCCCCCGCACTCGCATTCCAAACTTCATGCGCAACGCGCCCTTATCATTCCAATGCCGGACCCGCACCCCTACGAACCGGTCGAGATTCCCCATTTCCTGCCTCGCTTGTAGCCAATTTCACCGAGCGCGGCAAACGGCCGATCGCAGCGCAATTCCAATTTCATTCCAAGACGTTGCCCATCGGCAACGTCACAAAAAAGCCGCTTCACGATGCCGCCAGGCGCAGGATGTCGTTGTAGGTCGCAAACACCATCAGCATCAGCACCAGACCGAGCCCGATTCGGAACCCCATCTCCTGCGTCCGCTCCGACAACGGACGCCCGCGGACGACCTCGGCGGCGTAGAACAAAAGGTGACCGCCATCGAGCAGCGGGATCGGAAACAGGTTCAGCAGCCCGATCGAGACCGACAGCACCGCGCACAGTTGAACACGAACTGGAACCCGGCGCTGGCGGCCTGCCCGGACATCTTGGCGATCCGCAGAACGCCGCTGACCTCTCCGGATTGCCCGGTTCCGACGAACAGCGACCCCAGGAACTTGAAGGTGCTGGAGATGATGAACCAGACCTGCTCGACGCCAATCTTGAGGGCTTCGCCGATAGCCAACCGGCGCGGTCGATCGCCTCGCCGGTCTGGGCTTGTGTTCAATCCCGAGCACACCGATCCGGTGGCTGTTGCCGAAGGGATCCTTGACCTCCTGGAGCGCCGGCGTCGCATTCAGTGAAACGACATCCCCGCCCCGCTTGACGCTGGAAAACCAGCTGCGAACCGGCGACTCGACGCGACGATCCGCTGCATGTCGGAAAAGCTTTCGATCGGGCTGCCAGTCGATCTCCACGACGACGTCGCCGACCTTGAAGCCGGCCGACGCAGCCGCGCTGTCGGCGACGACACCGTCGACGCGCGCGATCGTGCTCGGCTTGCCGAAGTACAGGGCCATTGCCGCGAAGATCAACGCGCCAAGGATGAAATTCGCGATCGGGCCGGCGGCAACGATGGCCGCGCGCGGTCCGACCTTCTTGTGATGGAAGCTGCCCTTGCGCTCCTCTTCGGTCATCGTCGCCAGCGTCTCGGTCGACGGCGTGGAGGCCTCGGTCTCGTCGCCGAAGAACTTGACGTAGCCGCCGAGCGGGATCGCGGAGATCTTCCAGCGGGTGCCGTGGCGGTCGTTGAAGCCAACGAGTTCCGGCCCGAAGCCGAGCGAGAACGTTAACACCTTCACGCCCGCCCAGCGGGCGACCAGGAAGTGACCGAGCTCATGGAAGAAAACGACGATGGTGAGGACGAACAGGAAGGGAACGATGTAACCGATGAGCCCATGGCTCAACGTATTGAAACTATGTAGAAAAAACTCTGACATCCAATTCCCCTCGACCAGAGCCGAAGGCTCCGTCCCCAACCTTCTAGGATGCCTTTAAGGCAATTTGAGGCAATAGGGAGGCAGCTTTATTTCTCGCATTATGGTCAACGGAAATCGCGTCGTCGGCCGAGGTCAAAGGTGCCAGATTTCCGGAGCGAATCCAGTCGTTCATGGTCGCCTCGACCAGGCGGGCGATGGCGCCGAATCGGATCTGGCCGGCGATGAAGGCTGCGACCGCGACTTCGTTGGCGGCGTTGAACACCGTGGTCAGGCCGCCCCCCGCGCGCAGCGCGTCGTAGGCCAGCCGCAGTCCCGGGAAACGCTCGAAATCCGGCGCCTCGAACGTCAACTGGCCGATCTTGGCAAGGTCGAGCCGGGCCGAGGGGCCGACGATGCGATCGGGCCAGCCCAGGCAATGCGCAATCGGAATGCGCATGTCGGGCGCGCCCAGCTGGGCCACCACCGAACGGTCGGAGAATTCGACCATGCCGTGGATGATCGACTGCGGATGCACGAGAACGTCGATCTCGTCCGGCGTCAGCGCAAACAGATAGGAGGCTTCGATGACTTCCAGCCCCTTGTTCATCATCGAGGCGGAATCGATGGTGATCTTCTGACCCATGCTCCAGTTCGGATGCTTCAGCGCCTGCGCCAGCGTGGCCTGCTCGATGTCGGCGGCGGCCCAGGTGCGGAACGGGCCGCCGGATGCGGTGATGATCACGCGCACCAGTTCCTCGCGGTTGCCGGAGCCGAGCGCCTGAAACAGCGCGTTGTGCTCGGAATCCGCCGGCAGGATGCAGGCCCCGGCTTTCGCGGCGCGCTGCATGAAGAAATCGCCGGCGCAGACCAGGCATTCCTTGTTGGCCAGCGCGACCGCTGCGCCACGATCGACCGCGGCAAGCGCAGGTTTCAGTCCGGCCGCGCCGCTGACCGCGGCCATCACCCAGTCGGCCGGGCGCGCGGCGGCTTCGATGATCGCGCTTTCGCCCGCGCCGCATTCGATACGGGTGCCGGCCAGTGCATCTTTGAGTTCGGCGAGACGGGCAGGATCGGCAATGGCCGCAAACCGCGCGCCGAATTCGCTGGCGAGCTTGGCCAGCGCCGGCACATTGGTATTCGCGGTCAGCGCCTCGACCTGGTAGCGGTCGCGCGCGCCCCGCAGCAGATCCATGGTGCTGTCGCCGATCGAGCCGGTGGCGCCAAGGACGGTCACGGTGCGCACGGCGGATGCCGCGGCCTTGTTGTTACGCAATGGAACTGCGCTCATTGTTTCACCAAACCATAAGACCGCGGCCGACGCCATCGGCGCCGCCCCGCAGAAACCCGAAAATCGCCGCCATGACGACGGCTGCGACAAATCCGTCCAGGCGATCCAGCAGCCCGCCATGGCCGGGAATGATGTGGCTGGAATCCTTGACGCCAAACCGCCGCTTCACCGCGGACTCGAAGAGATCGCCGAGCTGCGAGACCACCGAGAGCATTGCGCCCAGCAGCAAAAGCGGCCCGGTTTTGCCGAGATCCGAACGCCGCAAAGCCGCCCGCCACCACGAGGCTCGCGACAAAGCCGCCGATGGCGCCCGCCCAGGTCTTCTTGGGACTGACACGCGGCCAGAGTTTCGGTCCGCCGATGCCGCGGCCGGCGAAATAGCCGCCGATATCGGTCACCCACACGACCAGCAACACCAACATCAGCGCGACGAAGCCTTTGGCCGGATCGAGCCGCACCAGCACCGAGGCGATCTCGGCCGCCGCGGCATAGAAAAATCCCGCCGCGGTCCAGCCGCGCCGCTCCGGCGAGATCAGCACTACGGCGACGAAGCCGATGCGCCAGCACGACAAGCGCGGCATCGATGCGCCCGGCGGCGAGGCACAACCCTGCGAGCGCGAGCGCGACAACGCCTGAGGCCGCGACGCGCATCTCGCCGCGCCGCGCCGACGACCGTCAGCCATTCGACGATAGAGGCCGATCGACGCCAGCGTGACCAGGCAGGCCCACAGCCATCCGCCGGCATAGGCGATCGCAATCGCCAGCGGCGCCAGCACCAGGGCCGCGACGACGCGCATCAGGAGATTGCGCGATTCCGGGCTCGGCCGCCGCCGCGGGTGCGGCTTCGCCCTCGGTCACGATCCGGTTTTCGCGGCCAGACCGCCGAAACGGCGCTCGCGTCTGGCATATTCGGCGATCGCGCCTTCAAGCGCGGCCTTGTCGAAATCCGGCCAGTGGATCGGCACGAACACCAGTTCGCTGTAGGCCGCCTGCCACATCAGGAAGTTCGACAGCCGCTGCTCGCCGCTGGTGCGGATGATCAGATCGGGATCGGGAATGTCGGGCGCGTCGAGATATTGGCCGAGCGCATCGGCGTCGATCGACGCCGGATCGCGCTTGCCCTCGGCGACTTCGCGCGCCAGCCGCTGCGCGGCGTTGGCGATTTCCTGGCGCGATCCGTAGTTGAAGGCGACGACGAGATTGAGCTTGGTGTTGGCCTTGGTCAGTTCTTCGGCCTCGTTCAGCAGCGCGCAGATGTCGGGCTCCAGGCCCTCGCGCTCGCCGATCACGCGGACCCGGACGCCGTCGCGATGCAGCGTCGCCAGATCGTTGCGGATGAAGCGCCGCAGCAGGCCGAACAGGTCGCCGATCTCGGTCGCCGGACGCGACCAGTTTTCCGAGCTGAACGAAAAGATCGTCAGATAGAGAATGCCGAGTTCGTGGGCCGCACGAACCACGCGGCGCAGCGCCTCGACGCCGCGGCGATGGCCTTCCGCGCGCGGCAGACCGCGCGCGGCCGCCCAGCGCCCGTTGCCGTCCATGATGATCGCCACATGCAAGGGACCGTCGGTTCGATCCGGTCCTTCGGTTGCGGGGGCGGCGGCATTCGACATCATTCAATCCCAGGAAGGGTCCCCAAGGACGTTTCCAAGGGGTCGCACGAGCAATCTTGTGGCGTCAAACGGTGAGGATTTCCTTTTCCTTCGCCGCCAGCAACTGATCGATTTCGGAAATCATCCCGTCGGTCGCCTTCTGCACGTCGTCGGCGAGACGCTCCTGATCGTCCTCGGAAATCTCGTGATTCTTCTCGAGCTTCTTGACGGTATCGAGCCCGTCGCGGCGGACATGGCGAACCGCGACCTTGGCCGCTTCGGCGTATTTGTGCGCGACCTTGACCAGTTCCTTGCGGCGTTCCTCGTTCAGTTCGGGAATCCGCAGGCGAAGCACCTGCCCTTCGGTGGCGGGCTGAGAGCCCAGATTGGAATCGACGATCGCCTTCTCCACCGCCTTGACCATCGACTTGTCCCAGACCTGCACCGAGAGCAGCCGCGGCTCGGGCACGCTGATGGTCGCGAGCTGATTGAGCGGCATGTGCGAGCCATAGGCTTCGACCTGCACCGGCTCCAGCATCGACGCCGCGGCGCGTCCGGTGCGCAGACCGCCCAGTTCGTGCTTGAGCGACTGGGTGGCGCCCTGCATGCGGCGCTTCAATTCGTTGATGTCAAAACCTGGCGTGGGCATAACGCTCTCCCCTCCTTGAAGAAACCAGCCGTCGCCGCCATCAACCGGCGGTGCGGTTCGATACGGCACACGCCGTCAGCCGGCGACGACCGTGCCGTGTCCGGTACCGCGCAGGATCGCGCCGATCGAACCCGGCTCGGCGATCGAGAATACGATGATAGGCAGCGATGTCTCGCGGGCAAGCGCGAATGCGGTTGCAGTCCATCACCTTGTAGCCACCTTCGATGGCCTGCGAGTGCGTCAGGCGGTCGAAACGCTTGGCGGAAGGGTCTTTTTTGGGGTCGGCGCTGTAGACGCCATCGACATTGGTGGCCTTGAGCACCGCCTCCGCGCCGATTTCGGCCGCCCGCAGCACCGCCGTGGTGTCGGTGGTGAAGAACGGATTGCCGGTTCCGCCGCCGAGCAGCACGATTCGGCCCTCGGCGAGGTATTTGTGCGCTGCACTGCGGGTGAACAGCTCGGAAATCTCCGGCATCACGAACGCCGACAGGGTTCGCGCCGGCGCGCCCTTGCGCTCGATCGCGGCCTCCAGCGCCAGGCAGTTCATCATGGTGGCGAGCATGCCCATGGTGTCGCCGGTCGGGCGGGAGACGCCGCGGGAGGATACTTCCACGCCGCGGACGATGTTGCCGCCGCCGACCACGACGGCGATCTCGACTCCGAGCTGGCGTGCGGCGATCAGCTCGTCGGCGACCCGGTCGAGGGTCGGCTGGTCGATACCGAAGGATTGGCTGCCGGCGAGATATTCGCCCGAAAGCTTGATCACGACGCGACGATAGACCGGCTCAGCCATGATGCGATCGCTTCCTTAAGTCCCCGCGCGAGCTTCCGGCGCCACACGCGCCGGAAGGCTGTTTTCCGCGGTTATTTCTTGCCGGCGGCCGCTGCGACCTCGGCCGCGAAATCGGATTCCTGCTTTTCGATTCCCTCGCCGAGAGCATAGCGCACAAAGCCGGTGATCTTCACAGGCGCGCCGATCTTGCCCTCGGCTTCTTTCACCGCCTGCGCGACCGACTTGCCCTTTTCGTCATGGATGAAGGCCTGCTCCAGCAGGCAGACTTCCTTGTAGTAGGTCTTCAAACCGGACTCGACGATCTTCTCGATGACGTTTTCCGCCTTGCCCTGCTGGCGGTATTTGTCGGCCAGCACGTCCTTTTCGCGCGCCACGACCGCGGGATCGAGCCCCGCCGGATCGAGCGCCTGCGGATTGGTCGCGGCCACATGCATGGCAAGCTGGCGGCCGAGAACCGCAAGTTCATCGGCCTTGCCGGCGGATTCCAGCGCCACCAGCACGCCCATCTTGCCGGCGCCTTCGATCACAGCGCCGTGGACATAGCTCGACACCACGCCCTGGCTTACCTCGAGGGAGGCCGCGCGACGCAGCGTCATGTTCTCGCCGATGGTCGCAATCGCATCCGCAATCGCGGTCTCGACCGTGACGTCGCCGACCTTGACCGCCTTGATCTTCTCGACGTCGGCGCCGTTGTGCAGGGCGACCTGGGCGATCATCTTGACCAGGCCCTGGAATTGCTCGTTGCGCGCGACGAAGTCGGTCTCGGAATTGACTTCGACCACGACGCCCTTGGCGCCCGATGTCACGGCGCCGATCAGGCCTTCGGCCGCGACACGGCCGGCCTTCTTGGCAGCCTTCGACAGGCCCTTCTTGCGCAGCCAATCCTGTGCGGCCTGCATGTCGCCGGCGCTCTCGGTGAGGGCTGCCTTGCAATCCATCATGCCTGCGCCGGTCGACTCGCGCAGCTCCTTGACCATCGCTGCCGTGATCGTTGTCATCGTTGAATATCCTTCTTGCCTGTCAGGACGGCAGCGGCGCGCGCTTGCGCCGTGCCGCCATCAGCTACAGGGAGTGTCGTATCGGGAATTGAACCGGTGGCCGGGAGAACCCGGCCACGCCGCGTTGAATTATTCCGCTTCCGCGGTCAGCGTCTTGGCCTGGGCAACCCAGCCATCGGCGCGGCTCGGAAGTCCGACCTCTTCGCCGATCTTGTGCGCGGTGTCGTGGTCGAGCTCGGCGAGCTGCCAGTAGTGGAAGATGCCGAGGTCGTTGAACTTCTTCTCGATCGCTCCCGACACGCCGGTGAGCTTCTTGAGGTTGTCGGCGGTGCCGCGCGGACCAGCGAGGCCCTGGAACCCGGTCGGCTGCGGTGCGGCCGGAACTTCCTCGCGGACCGGCTGAGCGGACGCGCCGATATCGATCCCGGAATCACCCTGTGCACGCGAGATACCATCGATGGCGGCGCGGGCGACCAGATCGCAATACAGCGAAATGGCGCGGCCGGCGTCGTCATTGCCCGGCACCACGAAGGTGATGCCCTTGGGGTCCGAATTGGTATCGACGATGGCAGCGACCGGAATGTTGAGCCGCTGCGCTTCCTGGATCGCGATGTCTTCCTTGTTGGTGTCGATCACGAAGATCATGTCGGGAAGACCGCCCATGTCCTTGATGCCGCCCAGCGAACGGTCGAGCTTGTCGCGCTCGCGCTGCAAGGTCAGCCGTTCCTTCTTGGTGTAGGCGTTGGCATCGCCGGAATTGAGCACCTCATCGAGGTGGCGCAGCCGCTTGATCGAGCCGGAAATCGTCTTCCAGTTGGTCAGCGTGCCGCCGAGCCAGCGCGAATTGACGAAATACTGCGCCGAGCGCTTGGCAGCCTCGGAGACGCCGTCCTGCGCCTGGCGCTTGGTGCCGACGAACAGGATACGGCCGCCCTTGGCGACGGTGTCAGACACCGCCTGCAACGCGCGATGCAGCATCGGCACGGTCTGGGCGAGGTCGATGATGTGGATGTTGTTGCGGGCGCCGAAAATGAACTCCGCCATTTTCGGATTCCAGCGGTGCGATTGGTGGCCAAAGTGAACGCCGGCTTCAAGCAGCTGACGCATAGAGAAATCGGGTAGCGACATCGGTTCAGTTCTCCGGTTGGTTCCTCCGGAAGCGTGTGAGCAGACGAGCCTTATGGCCCGGATGCCACCGGACGGCCTTGTAAAGCCATGCTTCCGTGTGAGATGGCGCGGTATATAGCCGGATTTCGGCGAGAAGCAAGGAAATAAGGCCGGTTTTCTGGCCTTATTCGCCGTGTTTGGGCCCCGAACGGGCGATCAAAACGCTTCGGATGGCGGCCGGCACCGCCACGCGGTGGGAATCGCCGAAGCGACGCAAAGACCGAGGGCGTTCGCCCTCGGACCTCCGCATCGCCCTACACGGTTTTCAGCACTTCGCAACGTTCGGCGGGCATTTCCTGGGTGCCGGTGCCGCCGGTCGCGGTGGTGGAGCGGCTGGACGCGGCGGCGGCGGTGCCGGACGGGCGACCTGGGGTGCAGGCCGTGGCGGGGGCGGTGGCGGGGCCGCCCGGGGCGGCGGTGGCGCCGGCCTCGATACCTGCGGCGCCGGATGCGGTGGCGGCGGTGCCGGACGCGGAGGCGGAGGCGGAGGCGGAGGCGCGGCCCGGCGCGGCGGTTCGGCGCGCTGGATCTGCGGCTGTGCGTGAGGCTTTGGCGCGGCGACTGGTGCCGGTGCTGCTGGTTTTGGCGGCGGCGGCGCCGCGTTTGGCTTACGGGCCGTCTCCGGAGTGACCGGCTTGTCCGCAGCGACGGGCTTGGCCGCAGTAGCCGGCGCCGTCCCGCCTGCCTTCGGCTGGCCGACGAGTGGCGCCGGCGCAGCGGTTCCAGGCGCCTTCGGGGCGCCCACGGCTCCCGGTTGATTTCGGGACCGACGCTGCCGGGGGCGTCGTCGCATGCTGGTTTAGCGGTGCAAGTTTCGCGTTCGGATTGGGCGCGGTTGGCGCGGGCCCGGTCGTGGTCGCGGGCGCTGGAGGCGTGCCCTTCGTGCCCGGAACCGGCAACGCGTTCGGCTTCGGCAGCGCCTGGCCCTGCGGCAGCGCATTCGGGGTCACGTTGGCCGGCTGCGGCGCGGCTTTCTGGCCAAACGGTGCCACCGCAGTCCCGGGCTTGACCGGATTGATCGAGGCGCTCGGCGGCATCGGCAGTTTTCCCTGCTGGATCAGCGACGCCTTTTGCGCAGCCGCAGCCGGCAGTGCCGGACCGGCGCCGGCCGGCGTCACAGCGCCCTGCCCCGGTGCGGCTTTGGTGCCCAATGCGGTCGGTGGCGCACCCGCGCCGGGCGCAACTTGCACCGGCCGGTTGATGACGGTGTTGATGACGGTCGTGTTGTGGATATTGGCGAAGATGATGTTGTTCGGCGGCGGCGCGACATAGACCGGCGCCCGCACATAGACCGGCATCGGCACAAACACCGGTTGCGGCAGGATGAACAGTCCGACGGCCACGATCGGCGGCGGCAACACGACGAAATCCGGCGGCGGCGGCGGCAGGAAATACACCGGCGGCGGCGGTGGCGGCAAAAAGCCGAAATCCGGATCGCCGAAGTAAAACACCGGGCGATCGACATAGACGATCTCGTCCGGCGGCGGCGGCGGCACGTCGTAATCATAGGCTGCGAATGCCGGCGGCGGCTCGAGCGCTGCGGCGAGGATGGCAAGGCGCCGGCGGGCATCGCCGGCATGGGGCCCGTTCGGATAGCGGCGCAGATAGGACCAGTAGGCTTGCGGCGTGTCGGCGCGGTAACTGCGAAGCCAGGTAATCGCCTCGCGCCGCGCGGCGACGATCGCGCGCACGCGCCGCGCCAGCGGATCGCCGGGATAGGCGCCGAGGAATTCCTCATAGGCCGGCATCGTGTCGCGTTCGAGCACGGCGGCGTAGGCATCCTGCGCACCGAGGTCACGGATCGGCCGGTTCCTGGCTGCGGCGACCTGCGCCGGCGGCGCCGGGGCGGGCGCATCCGGCGCGCGATCGAAGAACATGAAGGGGGCATCGATCTTTTCGGCATGCCAGGGAACCAGCGCGCCCTTGCTGGCGTCGTTGACGCGCAGCCGCAGGCGGTCGAACACTTCCGGCAGCGCCAACCCGCCGGTGCGGATCATCTCCGCGAGCGACTGGGCGTAGACGCCATACGAGCCCTGCTCGCTGGAAGCGACCGTGCCGGGCGCGGCATTGTAGGCGATCAGCATGTGCGGCTCCGGATCGACCAGAGCAAGGCCGCTCGCGATCGGCTGCCCGCCTTCGATGAAGGGCTGCTGCCGCGCCGCGTCCAGCACCACGATGTTGGCCTTCAGCGGCAGCGATGCCAACTGGCGGATATAATCGCTGATCCGCAGGCCTTCGATCGGAATGTCGGTGTCGCGGCTGATGGTGGAGTCGACGGGGATGAAATAATTCTCGCCGGCGAGCTGGATGCCGTAGCCCGCGAGATAGACCATCGCGACCGTGCCCGGCCCCGACGCTTCGGCCTTCTGGATGAAGTCGCGAAAGCTTCGGCGCAGCGTGTCGCCATCGAGATCGCGGGCGCCGACGACATCGAAGCCCGCGGCCTGCAAGGTCTGGGCGATCAAGCCGGCGTCATTGGCGGCCGTCGCGAGCGGCGCCTTGGCGTAAGCGCCATTGCCGACGACCAGCGCAATCCGTTTTTCCTGCTGCTGGGCCCTGGCGGAACCCAGCATCCCCGGGAAGGCGGACAACAGCGCCAAACAGAGTGAAAAAATCCAAACGATTCTGGTCACACGCATGGCTGTTCGGTCCCCACCGGTTCAAACACGACAGGCATTGAATACGCTGCTAGCTGAACATCGTTTGAATGAAAAGCGCTGCTAATAAGGCAGCGCCTGCGGGCCGGCGATCGCGACCGGGTTGCCCAAGGTTTCAACAGCAAGGCAACCTACCGTCCGGCCGCCCCGGGCTTGGCCTGGTTGCGATCGAGGTCAAGCTTCGCCTTGAGATCCGCGATGTCGCCGAAGAATGCGTTTTCGTCGCGGAACGGCACTGCGCGGAACGATGGCGGCATCAGCAGCCGCGTGGTGTTCTGCCGGCCGGAATCCGAAAACGCTTCCGATTGTTGCAACGCCTGCGCCGCAATCAAGGTGACCAGCACCGTCGTCACGATGGCGCCCTTCAACCACAGGCGCGCCGGGCCGACCTCGCGCAGATGGAAGAAGCACATCACGGCGAGGATCGACCAGATCGCGACATATTGGTAGTTGACGCCCACCGGCCAGGTCCATGCGAAGGCAAGGATTTGCGCGAACTCGCCATAGAGCGTGATGGCGAGCGCGCCCACCAGCACGATGATCAGATTGCGCAGAAAACGGGAATGGCCGGAAAATATCCGTGACAGCAGCGCCCATAACCCGGCCCACACGAGCACGGTGGCGATGAGCCACAGCGACGCAAGATAGCTGGAGATCCGGGGCTCCGTCGTCTGCGTGAGCCAGACCTTGAGCATATAGATTCCAAGTGACGCTGCGCCGAGCGCCGCGGCGCCCAGAATCGGCAGCATCCCCCGCTCCGGCCCCGCCACCCGCTCGCGCTCGACCGCATGGCCGATCTCGCGGATGCGCAGATAGGTCTGTCCGATGCGGATCGGTTTGGCGCCGTCGAGGATGATGCGCGCCACCCGATTCCTGCCGCCGTCGAGGAACGTGCCGTTGACGCTGCCGAGGTCCTCGGCCACGAGTTGGCCGGCCTCGTCGCGGAAAACACGCAAATGATGAGCGGCAACATAGGGATCGTCGACGATCACATCGTTGTCGTAGCCGCGCCCGATATCCGCCTGCGGACCGGCGATGCGAACGCGTGCGGTGACGTCGCGGTGGCGCGATAATATTTCGACCCAGATCATTTGCCTACTTGCACCGCTTCGAGAAAGCGCTTGCCAAGCGCAATGGCATCGTCATAGCCAACGGCCTGCAGGCTCATTCGCGACACCAGCGCCTCGCTGTTGTGGTCCTGCGTCACGGCGATCAGCGCCACGTCGTACAGCCCCTCGAATTCGCGATAGGCCTGCGCGCACCACATCACCCGCAGCGGCGGATGGTCCAGCGCAGGCGGCGTGCTGACAAAGTCCTCGTGACAGCGTTCCTGCGTGTACCATTTGCGGAACGGACCGCCGCCGACGAGGCGCGGCTGGCTGAGCCGCGTCAGGAAAGTTGCAAACTGGAATTGATTGAGGTCGACGCTCCTGACGTAGGAATGGTTGATCTCGATAGCGCCGGTGTTGAGATCGGACGCCACGTACAGGCCGGTGTCGCTGCTGCAATTGGTCGAATTGATATTGGCGCGCGGTTTCGGCATGGCGCCGGTATTGGTGTTGGCCCAGCAGTTGAACCACGGCGCAATCGTCTCGGGGGTCCGGTAGGGCCCGAGCGCGGCCGAACGAAATCCTTCCTCACCAAGAGATTTATAGAGCCCCGCCCCCCACGCGATGAGCTGTCGCGCAATCTCGGCCCGCAAGTCCGGCGCCGTCTCATGCTCGCGGACACGCTGCAGCAACGCCGCGGCAAAACGCGCCGGCACCAGGAAGCTCACGAGCTGGCCGCCCCTGCGGGTCGCCACGTTGATGCCGACCACAAACCCCTCGCCGTTGACGGTCGGGCCACCGCTCATGCCGGGATTGAGCGCCCCGCTGAAATGGACGCGGTCGTTGTAGCTGCGCTCGACCAGACCGTTATAGGTGCCTTCGATGATGGTGAAGCCGAGGTCGAGCGGATTGCCCATCGAATAGAGCCGTTCGCCCTTGGGCAGGCCGCCCTCCATGGCGGTCTTGTCGAAGGTGAAGAACGGCGCGTCATGCTTGTCGAGGCGGACGATGGCAAGGTCGTTCGGCAGGTCGACGCCGAGCAGGCTGACATCGCCGTGACTGCCATCGGCCGCCACATATTCCAGCCGATACGTCTTCGGCTCGAGCGCGACCTGCGAGACCACGTGATAGTTGGTGACCGCCAGCCCATCGGCGGAAACCAGAAACCCCGATCCGATCGAGATCTGCCGCCCGGCGTCGGCGACCAGCGTCCGAATCTGCAGCAGCCGCGGCGGCGCCGACGCGTAGATACCCTCGGCGGTCGACGCCGGGCCCGGTGCCGCCCACGCCGAGGCGCCGCCGAGCGCGGCGATCATCAGAACCAGTCGGAGTGCGCGCACTACGTTGGAAATCAAAACGATCAAGAACTCCCCCTGCTCAACCAACGCCACGCGGCAACCGTAACGCTCGCCGCCGTTTAGCCAAAACATCGCATGGTTGCAATTGCGCTGGGTCTCACGGCGTACCGGCTGGAGATATCGCTGTGTCCCAGGATTACAAATCCGGAATGACAACCCGGACTGGCGGGAGACCCCAGCTACCTCACAGGGTCTGCACGTCCACCACGCCGGACACCGCCTTGATCGCGCCGGCGATCTGCGGCGAGACCTTGAAACGGCCCGGGAGCTTCATTTCGACCTCGGTTTCGAGGTCGAGCATGATGACCAGCGAGACGTCGCCATCACCCGCGCCGACGGGCGCAGGCGCCGGTTTCGCGGCAGGCGTCCTGGGCGCGCCGTTCGGCGCCGCAGGCTCAGGCATGTTCAGTCTTCTGGCGATGGAATCCAGCGGCTTGGTATCGCGCACGAAAATCCGCAGCCCCTTTTGGGTTTTGGCGGCGGCGGCATCGAGCGGTTCGGCGTGCAGCACCCTCGCCCGCACATCCTCGCCCTGCAATTCGGCGCCGAGCTGGAGCAGCACCGCAGCGCCCGGCTCCAGCACGTCGCGATATTGCGCGAGGCCTTCGGAGAACAGCACGGCTTCGAAATGGCCGGTCGGGTCCGAAAGCCCCATGATGCCCATTTTGTTGCCGGTTTTGGTGCGCCGTTCCATGCGGGACACCACGGTCGCGGCAACCTTGCCCGCGGTCGCGCCGGTTTTGACCGCGCGCGAAAACTCCGCCCAGGACTGCACCCGCAACCGCTTCAACACGGTGGCGTAGTCATCCAGCGGATGGCCGGACAGGAAGAAGCCGATGGCGTCGTATTCGCGCCGCAGCCGCTCGGCCGGCAGCCAGGGCTCGAGCTGCGGCAGCATGATGGTGGGCGCATCGGAGGCGCCGCCGAACATGTCGTTCTGCCCGATCGTGGTGGCCTCATGGCTGCGCTGGCAGGCCGAAAGAATCGCCTCCGCCCCGCCAAATACCCGCGCGCGGTTCGAATCGAGCGTGTCGAAGGCGCCAGCGGCGGCCAGGCTTTCGATCACGCGCTTGTTGATGGCGCGCGGATTGGCGCGCGCGGCGAAATCGGCCAGCGACGTGAAGGCGCCTTCTTTGCGCGTCGCCACGATCAGTTCGACCGCCTGCGGGCCGACGCCCTTCAGCGCGGCCAGCGCATAGTAAATCGTGTTGTCGCTGACTTCGAAGGTCGGCCCCGAACGGTTGATGTTCGGCGCCTCGACCTTGATCCCGAGCCGCTGCGCCTCGGCGCGAAATTCCGAGAGCTTGTCGGTGTTGTTGAGGTCGAGCGTCATCGACGCGGCCAGAAACTCGACCGGGTAATGCGCCTTCATATAGGCGGTGTGATACGATACCAGCGCATAGGCCGCCGCATGGCTCTTGTTGAAGCCGTAGTCGGCGAATTTGGCGAGCAGTTCGAAGATGGTGTCCGCCTGCCCCTTCGGCACGCCGTTCTTGACCGAGCCCGCGACGAAGATCGCGCGCTGCTTTTCCATCTCGGAACGGATCTTCTTGCCCATCGCGCGGCGCAACAGATCGGCGTCGCCGAGCGAGTAGCCCGCCATCACCTGGGCGATCTGCATCACCTGTTCCTGATAGATGATGACGCCGAAGGTCTCCTTCAGGATCGGCTCGAGCAGCGGATGCAGATATTCCGGCTCCTCGTCGCCGTGCTTGCGCGCGCAATAGGTCGGGATGTTCGCCATCGGGCCCGGACGGTACAGCGCCACCAGCGCGATGATGTCCTCGAAACGGTCGGGCCGCATGTCGACCAGCGCGCGGCGCATGCCCTGGCTTTCCACCTGGAACACGCCGACCACATCGCCCTTGGCCAGCATCTGGTAGCTTGGGGCATCGTCGAGCGGCAGTGTCGCAAGGTCGATTTCGACGTCGCGCTGCTTGAGCAGTTTGACCGCGACATCGAGCACGGTGAGCGTCTTCAGGCCGAGGAAGTCGAATTTGACGAGGCCCGCGGGCTCGACCCATTTCATGTTGAACTGGGTCACCGGCATGTCGGATTTGGGATCGCGATAGAGCGGCACCAGTTCGCTCAACGGACGATCGCCGATCACGATGCCGGCAGCGTGGGTGGAAGCGTGCCGGGTCAGGCCCTCGAGACGTTGCGCAATGTCGAAGGCCCGCGCCACCACCGCGTCTTCATCGCGGAACGCCTGCAGCTTCGGTTCGCTGGCGATTGCCGCTGCCAGCGTCACCGGCGCTGCGGGATTCTGCGGCACCAGTTTGGTCAGCTTGTCGACCTGCCCATAGGGCATCTGCAGCACCCGCCCGACGTCGCGCAGCACGCCGCGCGCCTGCAGCGTGCCGAAGGTGATGATCTGCGCCACCTGGTCGCGGCCGTAGCGCTGCTGTACGTAGTCGATCACCTCGCCGCGGCGGTCCTGGCAGAAGTCGATGTCGAAGTCCGGCATCGAGACGCGTTCGGGATTGAGGAAGCGCTCGAACAGCAGGCCGAAGCGGATCGGATCGAGGTCGGTGATGGTCAGCGCGTACGCGACCAGCGATCCCGCGCCAGAGCCGCGGCCCGGGCCGACCGGAATGCCCTCGGATTTTGCGTGCTGGATGAAATCGGCGACGATCAGGAAGTAGCCCGCATAGTTCATGCGGGTGATGACATCGAGCTCGAAAGCCAGCCGGGCGTGATAGGTTTCCTCGCTCATGCCCTGCGCGAGGCCGTGCACCTTCAGGCGATTGGCGAGCCCCTCCTCGGCCTGGCGGCGCAGTTCGGCGGCTTCCTCGGCTTCGGCATCGGCAGCCTTGCTGCCGGCGCCGACCGTGAAGCGCGGCAGGATCGGCTTGCGCGTCTTCGGCCGGAACGAGCAGCGCTCGGCGATCTCGACCGTCGAAGCCAGCGCCTCCGGAATGTCGGCGAACAACACCGCCATCTCGGCCCGGGTCTTGAAGCGGTGATCGGGCGTAAGCTGTTCGCGATCGGTTTCGGCGATCAGCCGGCCGCCGGCGATGCACAACAGCGCGTCATGGGCTTCGTAATCCTCGGTGGCGGCAAAATACGGCTCGTTGGTCGCGACCAGCGGCAATCCCTTGGCGTAGGCGAGATCGATCAGGCCGGCCTCGGCGCGGCGCTCCTTCTCGATGCCGTGACGTTGCAGTTCGACATAGAGGCGGTCGCCGAACAGGCTCGCCAGCCGGTCGCAGCGCGTCGCAGCGAGCGCTGCATGATCGCCGTGAATCGCCAGCGAGATCGGCCCGTCGGGACCGCCGGTGAGCGCGATCAGGTCCTCGGCATCGCCCTCGAGCCATTCGAACTTGATGTGCGGGGCCTGATGGACCGGCGTTTCCAGAAACGCCCGCGAGTTCAGCCGCATCAGGCTGCGGTAGCCGCGCTCGCGCGCCGCCAGCAAGCACGATTCGCGACGGCGCCGAGGCCAGCGCATTGCGCGCGTTGGGATCCTGGTCGCCGAAATCGATCGCGAGCTCGCAGCCGATGATCGGCTGGATGCCGTAGCCCGCCATCTTGTCGGAGAATTCCAGCGCCCCGAACATGTTGTCGGTGTCGGTCAGCGCCAGCGCCGGCTGGCGGTCGGCCTTGGCCAGCTCGCCCAGCTTCTGGATCTTGATCGAGCCCTTCAGCAGCGAATAGGCCGAGTGAACGTGGAGATGAACGAATCCGGCACTGGACATGGCTGCTCGAACGCTTCTGCGTCAGGGATGGCTGCGATCGTCAGGCCAAGGGAAACATAAGCCTCCAGGCCGACTCGCCCGGCCATGGTGATGCCTTGGGCGATAGGAGTCCACGCGCGGCGGCGAATGACAGACCGCCATCCGGCTTTTCCCCAGGCACACACAGCCGAGGCGCATGCCGCCGCAACAGATGACGCGCCCGGAGCCCGCCCGCCCAGCTCAGAGCTGGGGAATCAGCTGCGCCCAGACCGCAATCATCCCGACGAACAGCGTGATCGACGCCAGTGCCGCTGCTTCTTCCACGAAAGTCTTCAACATCTCCGCCTCCCAAGACTAGAACCAAGAAGTAGAACCAAGACTGGAACATATGAAGAACAATGTTCCCTTTCTGTTCTCGGGAGTCAAGCGGGTCGGGTTGAGAAGTGACCTCGAAATAAGGCGCTTGGTTAACGCCGCTCGCGCTGGAGCGGGAACCGGCGGCGTGCGTTGCTGAAAGTGCTGGAGCGGCCTGGGGGTCAGGCAGGCCCTTGGGAAGTTTGTCGGTTACTTCTTTTTCCCAAAAACCGGCGATTTCACCGGCTTGGCCTTCCAATCGAAGAAATCATAAAGGCCGGACCAGGCATGAACCTCGGCCTGGCATATCCCGCATTTGAAACTGCCGGAATGCTTGTCCGAATGCTGCTCTCTGGTCGCGTCGTAATCCATCCCGCAACCGGGGCAGGTGAAATTTTCGGTGGTCCATATGCCGCTTGCCATCCCGCAAATATGCCCCGCCGAGCGCTCGTTTTCCAGTCTGGATATCTGCCACTCTCAAATTGAGCCTGATCCCTAGTTAATTCCGGAGAGGAATCTTCGGCCGGACGCCGAGTATCGGCAAAACCAGTGGCAGGGCGTTCGCGCCGTCACACGTTCCGGCCCCCGCTCGACCCAACCTGGCGCGCCAACGAAAAAAGCCCCGGGCAATGCCCGGGGCTTTGATCTCATCGCTGATCGCGAAATCAGTACTTCGCGATGATCGGGCCACCGAACTTGTAGTTCAGGCGGACGGTGACCAGGTCGACGTCCTGCTTGATGCTGTCGTTGCGGGTGGCGACACCGGCAACCGGGAACACGCTGGTGAAGCCGTTGTTGTTGGTACCCATGAACAGATGGTCGTATTCGATCGCGACCGACCAGTTCGGGGCGAAGCCGTATTCGAGACCAACGCCAACCGTGCCGCCCCAGCGGGTTTCGGTCGTACGGTCGAATCACGGCACCGGCGAACAGACCTTCGTACTTGTTGTCGGTGACCGCAGCACCGCCCTTCACGTAGAGCAGGGCGTTGTTCCAGGCATAGCCGATCTGGCCGGTGAACAGGCCGAACGCATCGATCTTGCTGCGGTTGGTGGCGCCGGCGAAAAACGGCGAGATGCTGGCGTTGGAGCCGCTGAAGTCAGCCCAGTTGCCCTGCGCTTCGACACCGAACACGAACGTGCCGCTCTGCCAGCGATAGCCGACCTGACCACCGACTGTGCCGCCGGTCGAATCATGGGAACCCTCGGCGTTCGCGCCAACCGGCACGCCCAGGATCGAATTGTTGGTCCAGGTGTTGTGGCTCGAACCCCAACCGCCGTTGGCGCCAATGTAGAAACCGCTCCAGTCATACACAGCGGCGATCATCGCGGGCGCCTTGGTGTAAGGACGCGCAGCAAGATCAGCAGCCACTGCCGGCGCAGCCGCGCCGAGCGCGATCAGACTGGCAGTAACAAGCAAAACCTTCTTCATCTTTTATTCCGTTCCAATTTTGTACAGCCCCCAAGGCCGTGGCAACCTCATAGCAGCGTTCGTCCCAAATGCTGTAACTTCACTGCAACAGCCGGTGCGAAACGACTTCGGCGAAAACGTAAGTTAATATTGGGTTTCAAGCACTTTTCTGAACTTTGTGAACGCGTTCGCCGCAAAAAATTCACATTTCGATCGTGCACGGACATCGGCGCGTGCGAATGTGTTGACGAGAAGCCGCGCGTGCGACTTGAATCACGCCAATGGAACTGCGATGGACTGATCAGCGGCAGTCTGACCCCGGAGGGAATTGATGCGTAGAGTGATTCTAGTCTTGCTGGCGGCCGGCGGAGTTGCAGCACTCGGCGCCATGCCCGCCGAAGCGGTCGGCACACGGTATCCGTTCTGCATCCAGGGCAACGACCAACCCGGCCTGAGCAACTGCACCTTCATCAGCTATGAGCAGTGTCAGGCCACAGCTTCCGGGCGCTTCCTGTCGTGCATCGCCAATCCCTACTATGTCGGCGACGGCGGCGCCCCGCCCTATACCGGCCGCGGCCGCCGCCTGCCGCCGGCCTATCCGGGCTACCCCAGATACTGAACGCGTATCGAAGGCGCATTGCGGGTTGGCGACGGCGCCGCCTATTGCCCTATGCCGAGCATTTAGCGCGCGAACGTGATTTGACGCCTCCCCCGCGCGGGTTGTCTGTTGAGGGCTGAAAATTCCCGTCAAAGCCGGCAACGGAGGACACCATGCGAGGGGCATTACTGGCGCTGATGGTGGGCTGTGCCGCGTCTGCAACGGTTGCGATGCCGGCGTCGGCCGATTACCGCTACTGCATCCGGGGCTGCGACTTCGGCGCGGGCCCCGGCGATTGCAGTTTCACAACCTACCAGCAGTGCCAGGCCAGTGCGTCGGGGCGGACGGCCACCTGCGCGGAAAACCCGAATTTCAGCTCCAAGGCGGAAATGGTCGCCGACCACAGCCGCATGTCCCGCAGGAGGTACTGATGCGCGCACAGGCATTGGCCATTTTGGCGATCACCGCGGCGGCCATGGCCGGGCCGGCAGCGGCACAGACCTATGCCCCGGGCTATCCGGTCTGCATGCATGTCTACGGACCGGTGAGCTACTACGAATGCAGCTTTACGTCGCTGGCCCAGTGCGCCATGTCGGCATCGGGCCGTTCAGCGCAGTGCGTGCTCAACCCCTATGCCGCGAACGCTGCAAGATCGCGGCGCCCAGGCTGCGGCATCGCGCTTACTGAGAGCCGGTTAGTCCAGTTCGACGACCTGGCCGTCGACCAGCGACACCCGGCGGTCCATGCGGCCGGCCAGTTCCATGTTGTGGGTCGCGATCAGCATCGCGACCCGCGTCGCCTTCACCAGCTGCATCAGCGCGTTGAACACGTGATCGGCGGTGTGCGGGTCGAGGTTGCCGGTCGGCTCGTCCGCCAGCAGCGCGCGCGGCGCGTTGGCCACCGCGCGCGCGATCGCGACGCGCTGCTGTTCGCCGCCGGAGAGTTCGGCCGGCCGGTGGGTGATGCGCTCGCCCAAGCCCAGATAGGACAGGATCTCGGTGGAGCGCTTGATGGTCTCGGCGCGTTTGAGGCCGCGGATCATCTGCGGCAGCATGACGTTTTCGAGCGCGGTGAATTCCGGCAGCAGCCGGTGCGACTGATAGACGAAGCCGATGTCGGTGCGGCGGATCTGGGTGCGCTCGGTATCGGACAATTGCGAGGTCGGCGTGCCCGCCACATAGACCTCGCCGTCATCGCGGGCCTTCGAGCAGGCCGGCGATGTGCAGCAACGTCGATTTGCCGGAACCCGACGGCGCCACCAGCGCCACCGATTGCCCCGCCCACAGCGCCAGCTTGGCGCCGTTGAGAATGGTCAGCGTCGCCTCGCCCTGGCTGTACTGGCGTTTTATCTCGTGGAGATAGATAACCGGTACATCTTCTGCCCCCTCCGCCATTTCGTCCTCACTCGTACCGCAGCGCGTCGACGGGATCGAGGCGCGCGGCGCGCCAGGCCGGATACAGCGTCGCCAGGAACGACAGCGTCAGCGCCATGATCACGACCGCCGCGGTCTCGCCGAAATCGATCTCGGCCGGCAGGCGCGACAGAAAATACAGCGTCGGATCGAACAACGGCGTGTTGGTCGCCCAGGACAGGAACTGCCGGATCGATTCGATGTTGAGGCAGATCAGCATCCCGACCATGAAGCCGACAAAGGTCCCGACCACGCCGATCGCGGCACCCGTGATCAGGAATATCCGCATGATCGAGCCCTGCGAGGCGCCCATGGTGCGCAGGATCGCGATGTCCTGGCCCTTGTCCTTCACCAGCATGATCAGGCCGGAGACGATGTTGAGCGCCGCGACCAGCACGATCATGGTCAGGATCAGGAACATCACGTTGCGCTCGACCTGAAGCGCGTTGAAGAAGGTCGAGTTGCGCTGCCGCCAGTCGACCAGGAACACCGGCCGTCCGGCGGCCTCCGTCACGGTCTTGCGATAGCTGTCGATCTTGTCGGGATTGGCGGTGAACACCTCGATCGCGGTGACGTCGTCCTTGCGGTTGAAATAGGCCTGCGATTCCGGCAGCGGCATGAACACGAAGCCGGCATCGTATTCGGACATGCCGATCTCGAACACGGCGGCGATCTTGTAGGGCTTGATGCGCGGCGTCGTGCCCATCGGCGTCACCGCGCCGCTCGGCGCCACCAGCGTGATGCTGTCGCCGGCATGCAGCGACAATTGATCGGCGAGCCGGCGGCCGATCGCGACGCCCTGCCCCTCGTCGAATCCCTCGAGCGTGCCCTGTTTGATGTTCGAGGCGATCGAGGTGAGATTGTTGAGATCGTCGGCGCGCATGCCGCGCACCAGCACGCCGGAGGCATTGAAGGCCGAGGACGCCAGCGCCTGGCCATCGACCACCGGGCGCTGCAAGCCGGATACCGGCGACCTGGCTGATGCGCTCGGCGACGTCCTTCCAGTCGGTCAGCGGCGATTCCAGCGGCTGCACCAGCAGATGCCCGTTGAGGCCGAGGATCTTGTCCAGCAGTTCCTTGCGGAAGCCGTTCATGACGGCCATCACGATGATCAGCGTGGCGACGCCGAGCATGATGCCGAGGAAGGAAAAGCCGGCGATGACGGAAATGAAACCTTCCTTGCGACGTGCCCGCAGATAGCGTCCGGACAGCAGCCATTCGAATGGCGCAAAAGGTGGGGTTCGGACTGTCTCGTTCATGGTTTCATCCATCGTTCGATAATCCCATGATTCGGGCCAAATGTGGCCGGATTGGCCAACTTCAACGCGCTCCGGTGGATAATCTTTATCCCGCTATCCGCGCGACCACCTCCGCCGGGCTGAAATTCTCGCGCGATCCGTCGCTGCGCCGCTTGATCTCGAGCTTGCCCTCGGCGAGGCCCTTGGGGCCGACCAGTATCTGCCAGGGAATGCCGATCAGGTCGGCGGCGGCGAATTTCGCGCCGGCGCGCTGATCGGTGTCGTCATAGAGCACGTCGACGCCCTTGGCCTGCAGTTCACGGTACAGCTTTTCGCAGGCCGCATCGGTATCGCCGCGCGCCCTGCTTCAGGTTGAGGATCACCGCCGTGAACGGCGCGACCGCCTCCGGCCATTTGATGCCGGCATCGTCGTGGCAGGCCTCGATGATGGCGCCGACCAGGCGCGACACGCCGACGCCGTAGGAGCCGCCATGGATCGGCACGTCGACGCCGTCGGCGCCGGCGACCAGCGCCTTCATGGCGTCGGAATATTTGGTGCCGAAATAGAAGATCTGGCCGACCTCGATGCCGCGGGTGTGCACCTTCTTGTCGGCGGGCACCTCGCGGTCGAAGCGCGCGGCATCGTGGACGTCTTCGGTCGCGGCATAGACCGAGGTCCATTGCTTGATGATGCGGGTGAGATCGCCGTCGTAATCGACATCGTCGCCGGGGATCGGCAGATTGAGCACGTCGCTGTCGCAATAGACGCCGGATTCGCCGGTCTCGGCGAGCACGATGAATTCGTGGCTGAGATCGCCGCCGATCGGGCCCGGTTTCGGCGCGCATCGGGATCGCCTTCAGCCCCATCCGCGCGAAGGTGCGCAAATAGGCGACGAACATCCGGTTGTAGGAACGGCGCGCCGCGGCCTCGTCGATATCGAACGAATAGGCGTCCTTCATCAGGAATTCGCGGCCGCGCATCACGCCGAAGCGCGGACGCTGCTCGTCGCGGAACTTCCACTGGATGTGATAGAGATTGAGCGGCAGGCTCTTGTAGGATTTGACGTAGGCGCGAAAGATCTCGGTGATCATTTCCTCGTTGGTCGGACCATACAGCAATTCGCGCTTGTGGCGGTCGCTGATGCGCAGCATCTCCGGACCATAGGCGTCGTAGCGGCCGCTTTCGCGCCAGAGATCGGCGAGCTGCAGCGTCGGCATCAGCAGTTCCAGCGCGCCGGCGCGGTCCTGTTCCTCGCGGACGATCTGCTCGATCTTCTTCAGCACCCGAAAGCCGAGCGGCAGCCAGGCGTAGATGCCGGCCGCCTCCTGCCGCATCATGCCCGCGCGCAGCATCAGCCGATGCGAGACGATCTCCGCCTCTTTCGGATTCTCTTTCAGGATCGGCAGGAAGAAACGCGACAATCGCATGGGTCAAACTCGGGGGAATCAGCGGGGACATAAGAGGGGTGCAGTGAAACCGGATCGGGTGCGAAAACACAAGGCCGGGGTTTGCGAAAAAGGCGCTGGGAATGCGGATTTACGGCCATTTTGGCCCAAAGATTGTGGCGGGACAAAAGCCGCTGGGCCACGTCATCCGGCTCCGGAATCGGCTGCCCGATTCCCCACCTGTTCATTTGATCAGGATCGGCGATTCCACGCTGAACGTGTCGCTACCCGCGATCGAAATGCCCAGCCCAAGCATCCAGCGCCCGGCCGCCAGATCGGGGATCCTCACGCGCCAGCGATCGTCGCCGATATGTTCGGCCTCAACCGTTGGCAGCCGCTTGCCCGCTTTCGCATCGGAAAGCGTGACCGATACCGCCTTGGCCGTCAGCGGCTTCTCTTCCATCGTCTCGAGCTGGATGGTGATGTCGACGGGGCCGGCGCGTCCCGGTGAAACCGTGACATTGGCCATCGCTTTGTCGGTGTGCAGATGCGTGAAGAAATCGTCATCGCCGGCGGCAACAACAGGTCCTGCCGTCAAGCACCACAGCCAGGCAAGGCAACAAGTACCGACTGCAAGCCGCGACAACCACCGCCGGTGATGCACGATCGCTATTCTCATCACATCTTCATGCCGGGATGATCGGGCATCTTCTTCATCTCCATGTGACCGCCTGCCCCATCCGCGCCCGCCGGCGCCTGCGCACCGACGCTCTGCACCTCGAGCGACAGCGTCACCTTGCCGGCTTTTTCGAATTCAAGCGTGACCGGAACCTTGTCACCTTGTTTGAGCTGCCTCTTCAGGTCGAACATCATCAGATGATATCCGCCCGGCGCCAGCTTGACGGTCTTGCCGGGCTCGATCGTCAGGCCGTTGTCGAGCGGACGCATGGTCATCACGCCGTTATTCGTGGCCATCTCGTGCACCTCTATCTTGCCGGCGACGTCACCTGCGCCGCCGATCAGGCGGTCGGGAACGGAACCCTTGTTCTCGATGGTGAGATAGCCGCCGGCAACCTTGGCGCCGCTCGGCGTCGCGCGGCTCCAGGCCTGCGTGATGACGAGATCACCGGCCTTGACCTCCTCGGCGCGCGCCGACGCCGTGAACAATACCGACAGCAGGGCAGCGCCTGCGACGGCGCGTGCTGTGGACTTCAACGCCAGTCATGTGATTTGCATTTTCGTGGTCCTTATCGTTTCAAGCGAGACAGTTATTGCATCGGCACGTCGGACGCAAAGGCGTGGATGGCGGGATGCAGCGTACCCAGAATCCCGACAATGGCGAAAATCGTGAGCGCCAGGGCGAACTCGATCGCGCTGTTGCGCGTCAATTGGCGCAGCGCATCGAGCCGCGGCGTGCCTTCCTGCAGCAAGGCAAGTCTTGGCGTCAGCCAAAATCGATTTGACGGCAGCAAATAGCAGCATGACGGCAAACAGCGCCACCTTCAGCATCAACAGTTGCCCGTACTCGGTGGCGATCAACGCGCGCCAGGAGCCGACCAAGATCCATGTGTTGACGATGCCGGTGACAAGAATAGCCGCCACGGCGGCGATGCCCATGGTCGAGAACCGCTCCGTCGCGTGCCGCGCAAATGAGGCGCCGGCCGCACTCTGGTCACGCCGGCTGGCCGTCAACAGCAGCACCAGCGATACAAGGCCTCCGATCCAGACCGCGGCCGCAAAGAGATGGAGCGCATCGGCGGCCAAATGCAGGATCCCCATCTCACCCGCCGTCGATCCCGCATGGCCGGTCCACGCGATGGCGGCAATCAGGCCGAGCGAAATTGCGAGCCCAAGCCCGCGGGCCAGCGCAATCCGGTCATAGACGAGACAGCCCGCCAATATGACCGCCAGCGCGAAGCGGATTTCCGAGACCTGTCCGAATTGCGTCTCGTTCACCACGGTCGACAGCACCTCGGTGGTCATGGCGTCCCGGCAGCGAAAGGCCGCTCATGGAGGCGGCCTCCAGCAGCAGCCAGATCAAGCCGGACACCACCGATAGCGCGAGACCAATCGCAGGCCAGCTGAAGGGTTTGCGCCCGGACGATCTTGCCGGCCGGCGTTGCCGGACCAAAGGCGGCATCCGCCACCACGGTGCGGAAAACCAGGATCCCGGTCGT
Source organism: uncultured Alphaproteobacteria bacterium (assembly GCA_963738765.1). Classification (GTDB taxonomy): domain Bacteria; phylum Pseudomonadota; class Alphaproteobacteria; order Rhizobiales; family Xanthobacteraceae; genus Bradyrhizobium. The sequence continues at coordinate 73,279 of CAVTYA010000037.1, forward strand.
CATCGCCGTGACGGCAAAATGTAGCGCGCGAACGACGACCAGCGGACCGTCGATATCAGATCCGAGCCAGTCCATCGGTTTCGCTCCGGCCCTACTGGCCGACCTGGAACGTGAAATTACCATCCGTCGTATGCGTATCCACGGAAAGCACGTGCCAGGTCACATGGTAGGTTCCGGCTCCGCCGGCGCGCAGCGATATCGACATCTGGTTGCCGCTGACCCGGGTTTTGCCGGTATCGACCCGCTCGCCGGCGGCGTTGGTCACGGTGATGGTGCTGAACGCCGGCTCCAGCTTTCTGCGTGAACCACAGCGTCACCTCGATGCGGTGCCGTCGCGACGGTGTTGCCGACGCGCGGCTCGGCGTGATCGAGAAAGGCGTGCGCGGCGGCTTCGCCGGTCAGCGAGCATGAGCAGCAGCGGGATGATGGCGAGCAAGAGTTGAACGTCGCATGATCAGTTCCTTGCAAAGGGGCTTGCGGGCTGGACGGCCCGCCGAAGATCGGCTTGCCGATGCCGCGCGGATCGATGTCGTCGAGGTAGAGGTGCAGTTGCGCAATCACGCCGACATTGGTGCCGCTTTGCCGGTTGATCGGGATCAGCGCTTCGACGGCGAACTTGAAACGTGTTGCCGACCCAGATCACTACCGGGATTGATGGTGCCGGTTGTCATGGTGCCCGAGGTCAAGGGTGTTCGCGACCGGCGTCTGCAACGTCGCCTTCGACCAGCGGGATCAGGTGATTGACGAAATCCGGCAGGCCGAGATCGACCACGGCGGACTTCAGATAGGGCATGCTGTATTGGATCGTGCCACCCCAGTTCAGCACCCGCGGATGAAATTCGGTGTCGAGGTCGGATCGCCGGTATCGGGATCGATGCCGAAGCGTGGTGGTCGAACTCTGCCCGGGGATCGCATAGCCGACCTGGCCCGGTGATCGCAACCGGCCGAATCCAGGACAGGGTGTCGGGCAGATCGCCGAGACCTTTGCCGAAATAAATCGTCGGCGTGTAGGTATTGAACGGGTCGGCGCCCACGCTCTGCGGAGCCGGTCCCGCCCCATTCGACGCTTAGACCGACCGACATCACGAACTCATGCTCCGGGATTCCTGAAGACGCGGTATTTGAAGGTGGTCTCGAGATTCTGAAAACCGTTGGCTCCGGCTGCCGTTGGATCGATCGGGTGGGCCGAGAAAGGTGTAGGTCGAGCCAAACGATATCGCGAAAGCCTCGGTGATCCGCTTGGAAAATTCTCCGGAAATATCGCGCTGCCGCACCGGGCGGATCGTCGCCGGTCTTGAAGCTGTCGACGGTCGGGATCGACAAGTTCGTCATTGACGCCGGGATCGTCGATCCCGAGCGTTGCCGGAAAGAAGCGGTTGCCGACGATTTCGTGCGCGACGCCTGGGCTGAAGGGACGAACGTGAAGCGGTATGGCGAGCCCTGGCAGGCCCGCGCGCCGAAAGACGGATAGACATGGAATTCTCCGCAAAGTTGAGTTGTGAACGCATTCGAGCGGCCAGTGGCCGCGAAGTTCACGTCAACTGCGGTGGAGCGCGCGCCTGCGCGTGCGACCCCGCGCGCGAACCAAAACGGTCCGGCGCGATTGCGACCCAGACCACGCGCTCCGGGCAGGCGATACCGCCGCGACGGACAGCCGCAGCCTGCGGCGCATCGACCGGCGCGCCGGTGTGGAGCACGCTGCAAACCGAACAGCAGCCGTCGTGGGCGCGATGCTGGCCTGTTGGATCGGTCTGTCCTGAGGTCGACGGCTCGTTGCCGGGCAGATCACGACGCGCGGCCAGCGGATCGGAAGCGGCGATGCTGGCCGCCCAGGTCGCGCCGATCGGTGCGAAGATCTGCACCATCAGGGCAAGCAGGACGATTGGAAGAAATTTCTTCAGCCGCCGGCGCATCAGCGAACTCATCCGTCTTGCCCAACTAATCACGCAGGAGAGTCCGGAGTCGAGATTGCGTTCCCGGCTTCATGTGCGTTGGCCGCGATGAAATTCCGCTACGCGGACGATGTTCACGGCAAGCCTCGGACATAGTCCGGGCGGGACTCCGGCCTACTCCCCTTACCCGACCATGGCTTTTGGCGTCGCACGAGCTCCTGCAACCAATGGTGGCGAGTTCCCAATCATTTCGCAATTTGCTCGAATTTTGAACATTCGTTGCTGAAAATGGTGACAAGACGAAAAAGATGGTCTACCAGTGCTGGCTCAGGCCGGCCGCAAGGCTTCAGGTCTGGTGGTCCAAGTCTCGGGAGGAGCCCGGCGCGCACAAGCAGCGTCGCCCCGTCAATCAAGATCAAATCCGAATTTTGGGGAAAATAGGGTCGACACAATTTTTGAGCAGGGCTTGCCGCCCTGCTCTTTTTTTTCGAGATCATCTCAAGCGATGACGATGATGCCGTCAGACAATCCGATTGAGCGCAGTTTTGAACTCGCTGCACAGCGCTGCGAGGACCTGACGCCGTTGGTCTATCGCCGTCTGTTCGAAAAGCACCCTGAAGCGGAAGGCATGTTTCGCAGCGAAGGCAACGACGCTGGTCAAGGGCTCGATGCTGGCGCTGACGATCGAGGCGATGCTGGATTTCGCCGGCAACCGCACCGGCCATTTCCGCCTGATCGAATGCGAGGTGTCGTCGCACGACGCCTATGGCACGCCGCGCGAACTGTTCGTGGCGTTCTTTGGCGTGATCGCGCAGACGCTGCGCGAAGTCATTGGCGCGGAGTGGTCGCCGGAGATCGACGAAGCGTGGCGAAAACTGCTGGACGAGATCGCGAGCATCGTCAAACAGAGCGAAGCCTAAAACGACTCCCGCTCCAGGAAATTCGAGCCGATATCGGCCTTCTTCTTGACCGGATCGTAGTCGCAATAGACGCTGTCGGCGACCAGGGTATAGCTCGCGATGATGGTGTCCTTGTTGAGCTTGACCGAGTTCAAGCCGATCACCGCGGTCTGCTTGCCGCCGTTCCATTTGAACGGTGTCGAGCTCGGAGCCTTTTCGCAGGCTGCCACGGCGTCGGCAAACACCGCACCCTCGACGAAGGCCTTTACCGTTCGCAGCTGCGTCAGGGTTCTCCAGTTCGCATAGAACGCCCCCGCCAGGCCTGCGATCAGCAGGACCAAAATCCCCATGATGGTTCTTTGAGAAGTCATTGTATTTTCCCCTGCCACGCAGATATCGATCGCAGATCGTCTCTACCGGTCCTGTTTCGGATAATGCCGTGTTACCTCTGGAGTTTCTGAGCAAGCCTGGCCGTTCGCGGCGACCTGATGTTTTGCGCTGGCGTCATTTCCGCGCGCGGGTCGATTCTGCGAACCGACAACGGCGCGTTGCTCCTGCAATGCTCCGCATTGGCGTCGCACGCCATCAAACAGTTGGTCTCCTCCATGCCGGATTGGTCGATGGCAGAAGCCGGACCAGGCAGCGCCAGCAACAGAACGATTGCAGCCACGCCGCGCAACATCGCGTGCATCGATTTGCTCCTGTCGGCCAATGCGGACGATACGGTATCGCCAAGGTTTTGCACGTCAAGGCGGGTCCCTGCCATCCCAGGGAACGGCATCCTGCCCGCGTCGCCCCCTTAAGATGACAACAAAACGCCGCCTCCGGGTGGGGAGGCGGCGCTGGGCCCCACGGATACCAGCTATTTGTGATAGAGCGGCGACTTCGGTGCGGCGACCGGCGCGTCTAAGTCTGTCCTAAAACGGCGTCCCCATCAGCTTCGAGAGCCGCTCGATGTTCAGATAGCCCTGATAATAGGCCCACATCGCAATCGCATAGATCACCGCCGAGATGATCGTGGTCCAGAGCAGCTTTGCAGCCCATGCGGGTCAGGACCGGCGCGCCGGGATCGGTACCGGGGGGGCCCTCGCCGTCCTCATGCTGGCTGCGCACGCCGAACGGCAGCGTCAGGAACAGCACGAGCCACCACAGCACGAAGTAGATCGCAAACGCCGTGGAGATTAAATAGGCCATGTTGCGTCAGGCCTGTTCGATTTCGACGAGCGCGCCGGAAAAATCCTTCGGATGGAAGAACAGCACGGGCTTGCCGTGGGCGCCGATCTTCGGCACGCCGTCGCCGAGCACGCGGGCCCCCTCCCTGATCAGGGTGTCGCGCGCGGCGATGATGTCGGGCACGTCGTAGCAGATGTGATGGATGCCGCCGTCGGCATTGCGCTCGACGAATTTGGCGATCGGTGACGCGTCGCCGAGCGGCTGGATGAATTCGATCTTGGTGTTGGGAAGCGTTACGAACACCGTGATCACGCCGTGCTCGGGCAGCGGCACCGCACCGGAGATTTCAGCCCCGAACGCGCCGCCATAGATCTTGGCGGCCTTCTCGGCATCCTTGACCGCGATCGCGACATGATTGAGCCGGCCCAGCATGACGTTCCTCCAATATTAGACTGTCAGCACATGAACGAGACACAGCGGCTTCTTGCCCCAGTGCTCGTTGATCACAGCGCGGACCGCGCGGCGCACCGATTCCGCCATCGCATCGGGATCGCGCCGCCGCGCCCGCGGCAGGCCCTCGACCGTCGTGACCACGGCGTCGAACACGATCTCGTCGATCACTTCGCCGGCGCTATTCTTCTCGGGGATGCCGACGAGATCAACCTCGGGATCGTCGGCCAGTTCGCCCTTGTCGGTCACGACGAGTGCGACAAAGGCGCAGCCGGCAAAGGCCAGCTTGCGCCGCTCGACCACGGCGCGCGACTTGGAATCCTCCAGAATCGCGCCGTCCTTGTAGAGCCGGCCCGACGGCAACTCGTCGATGACTCCAGGGATCGCCGGGGCCGAGCTTGACCAGATCGCCGTTGCGGATGGTCATGACCTTCGGCACGCCGGCGGCGCGCGCCAGCTTGGCGTGCTCCGACAGATGCAGCGCCTCGCCATGGACCGGGATCAGAAGCTGCGGGCGCACCCACGAAATCATGTCGCGCAGCTCGTCGCGGCGCGGATGGCCGGAGACGTGGACGAGATCAGTGCGGTCGGTGATGACCTCGATGCCCTGGGTAACCAGGCCATTGATGATGGCGCCGACCGACTTCTCGTTGCCGGGGATGGTGCGCGAGGAAAAGATCACGCAGTCGCCCTTGTTCAGGGTCACCTGCGGATGGTCGTCATTGGCGATCCGGGCCAGCGCCGCACGCGGCTCGCCCTGGCTGCCGGTGCACAGCGCCAGCACCTTGTCCGGCGGAAAATGGCCGTAGAGGTCCGCCCCGCGAAAATTCTGCACGCCATCGAGATGGCCGGTCTCGCGGGCGACCTGCACCACCCGCTCCATGGCGCGGCCGACCACGACCACTTCGCGATCGGCGGCCCTGGCGGCGTCCGCGACCGCCTTCAGCCGCGCGACGTTGGAGGCGAAGGTGGTGACGGCGACCCGTCCTTTGGCGGCCTTCACCAGTTTCGTGATGGTGGCGGCGACCTCGGTCTCCGAGGGCGAGCGCCCTTCCCGCACCGCATTGGTGGAATCGCCGATCAGCGCCAGCACGCCGGCATCGCCAAGCTCGCGCAGGCGGCGCTCGTCGGTCGGCAGGCCGATGATCGGCGTCGGATCGATCTTCCAGTCGCCGGTGTGCAGCACGGTACCGGCCGAGGTGTGGATCGCCAGCGCATGCGATTCCGGAATCGAGTGCGCGACCGGAATGAACTCGACATTGAACGGGCCGAGATCGATGCGGCCGCCCGACGGCACCACGGTGACCGGAATCTTGGGCGCGTTGCGCTCGGCGGCGCATTTAGCCTCGAACAAGGCGGCGCTGAACTTGGTCGCGTAGATCTTGCATTGCAGCTTCGGCCAGAGGTCTATGATGGCGCCGAAATGGTCCTCATGGGCGTGCGTCAGCACCAGGCCCACCAGATTCTTGCGCTCTTTCTCCAGGAAGCGGATGTCGGGCATGATCAGATCGATGCCCGGCAGATGCTCTTCGTCGCCGAAGGAGACGCCGAGATCGACCGCGAGCCAGGACCGCTGATGGCGGTTGCCGAGGCCATAGATCGACAGGTTCATGCCGATCTCGCCGACACCGCCGAGCGGCGCAAAGGTCAGTTCATCCGGACGCGCCATCAAGCTGCTCCCACGGAGGCCACCGAGCCAAAATATACCTCGCCTGCGGCGATCGGCATGCGCTTGCCTTCCTGTGTCCGGACGATCAGGCATCCGGTCTCGTCGATGGTGTCGAACGTTCCCTCAATCGTCTGGGCGCCGGTCTGGATCGCCACCCGCTCGCCGAGCCCGGCGGCCCGCGCCAGCCACAGGGTGCGGATTTCCGCAAAGCCGCGGCCATTGTCCCAGATACCGCGGAATTCGACCCAGGCGTCCGACAATGCCGCAAACAGTTCCTCGGCGCCAATATGGACGCCGAGCGCAGCCAGCGAGGTCGCCGGCGTCGGCGTGCCCTCGGGGGCTGCGATGACATTGGTGCCGATCCCGACCACGACGGCGAGGCGATCGCCCGCGACGGCTTCGGCCTCGAGCAGGATGCCCGAGAGTTTCTGCCGCCCGGCCAATACGTCGTTCGGCCACTTCAGCGCGAATTTCAGTTGGTCCGATCCGCCCATCCGCAAGCCGGCCTCGATGCTGACCTTTTGCAGCGCCGCCTCCAGCGCCAGCCCGGCGGCAAAGCCGAGCGTCGCCGCAACCGCCGGCGAAACGTTGATGACCTCAAGAATGCTGCTGGCGAGGTTGCCACGCGGCGCGATCCAGGCGCGCTGCCGCCGGCCGCGGCCCGCGGTCTGCTCTGTAGTGACGAACCACATCGGGCCCGGCTCGCCTTCACGCGCGCGCGACATGGCTTCCGCGTTGGTCGAACCGATCTGGTCGAAGGCGGCTAGATGATAACCCGCCGATTGGGCTCGATGACCGAGCGAAAATGCCATCTAGAACAGCGATTTGGCTGCGGCCGTTGCCACGCTGACAAGCGGCGCCGGATAAACGAAGAAGAAAATGACGAAGAGGCCCGTGACCGCCAGCACCGCGCGCAATTCGGTGCGCATCGGATCGAGCGCGGGAAGCGGCTCCTCGAAATACATCACCTTGATGATGCTGAGATAATAGTAGGCGCCGACCACGCTGCTCAGGACGCCGATGACGGCGAGCGTAAACAGGTCCGCCTTGATCGCGGCGACGAAGACGTACCATTTGGCAAAGAAGCCGGCCAGCGGCGGCACGCCCGCCAGCGAGAACAGCAGCATCGCAAAGAAGAAGGCGAGCAGCGGATTGGTGCGCGACAATCCTGCGAAATCGCTGATCTGCTCGACCGCCTGGCCGTTGCGCTTCATGGTCAGGATGACAGCAAAAGTGCCGAGCGTCATCGCGACGTAGATCGCGATATAGACCAGCACACCCTGCGCGCCCTCGACGGTGCCGGCGGCTAAGCCCACCAGCGCAAAGCCCATATGGCCGATCGAGGAATAGGCCATCAGGCGCTTGATGTTCTTCTGCCCGATCGCCGCGAACGAACCCAGCACCATCGAGGCAATCGCCACGAACACGACGATCTGCTGCCACTGCGAGACGATGCCGGGGAATGCCGTCAGCGTTACGCGCGTGAACACCGCAAGCGCCGCGACCTTTGGCGCCGAAGCAAAGAACGCAGTGACCGGTGTCGGTGCGCCCTCATAGACGTCGGGCGTCCACATGTGGAACGGCACCGCCGAAACCTTGAAGCACAGCCCGGCCAGCAGGAACACGATGCCGAACACGATCCCGACGTCGCCGGTCTTCGCCGCAGCGGCAATACCGGCAAAACTGACGGTGCCGGTAAAGCCATAGATCAGCGAGGCGCCGTACAGCAGCATGCCCGACGACAGCGCACCGAGGACGAAATACTTCAGGCCGGCCTCGGTGGACTTGGCGTTGTCGCGGTTGGAGGCTGCGACCACGTAGAGCGCAAGGCTCATCAGCTCCAGACCAAGATACAGCATGATCAGGTCGCCGGCCGAGATCAGCACCATCATGCCGAGCGTCGAGAGCAGCACCAGGATCGCAAATTCGAAGATGCGCCGCGACGGATCGGCCAGGAATTCCGTGGCCAGGATCAGCGTCGCCGCCGAGCCGATCAGCGCCAGGATCTTCAGGAATCGGGCGAAGTCATCGACAATGAAACTGCCGCCGAAGGTCGTGAGCTTGCCGGCCGGCAGCAGCAATTCCAGTGCGCCGGTGACGACCAGCAGGCACACCGCCAGCGTGGTGACGAGCCGGGTGGTGCCCTGCCCGCGATAGGCACCGATCATCAACAGCACCATGGCGCCGACCGCGAGCACGAGCTCGGGCAGCACCGGCTGCAACTGATAACCTGCACTCGAAAAGCTCATGGCGGCGCCTTATTGCACGACCAGCGCGGCTGCCTTCACGGCAGTCACGGCGGTGTTGTAATTGTTGACGAGTTGCTGAACCGAGGCGGCCGACATGTCGAGCACCGGCTTCGGAAAGACACCGAACAGGATGGTGAGCGCCACCAGCGGGAACAGCGTCAGGCTCTCGCGGAATGTCAGATCCTTGATGCTCGCCAGCGACGGTTTTGTCAGCGCGCCGAATACCACTTTACGATAAAGCCAGAGCGCATAGGCCGCCGACAGGATCACGCCGAGCGTGGCGAAGGTGGCGGTCGGGATCGAGACCTTGAAGGTGCCGATCAGCGTCATGAACTCGCCGACGAAGCCGGAGGTGCCGGGCAGTCCGACATTGGCCATGGTGAAGACCATGAACACCAGCGCGTACAGCGGCATCCGGTTGACGAGCCCGCCATAGGCGGTGATCTCGCGGGTGTGCATGCGGTCGTAGACGATGCCGACGCAGAGGAACAGCGCACCCGAGACGATGCCGTGCGAGATCATCTGGAACACGCCGCCGGCGACGCCCTGCGTCGTGCCGGCGAAAATGCCCATGGTGACGAAGCCCATATGCGCGACCGAGGAATAGGCGATTAGCTTCTTGATGTCTTCCTGCATCAACGCCACCAGCGAGGTGTAGATGATGGCGATCACCGACAGCGAGAACACCAGCGGCGCAAAATCGTGCGAGGCCAGCGGGAACATCGGCAGCGAGAACCGCAGGAAGCCGTAGCCGCCCATCTTCAGGAGGATCGCGGCCAGGATCACCGAGCCCGCAGTCGGCGCTTCCACATGCGCGTCCGGCAGCCAGGTGTGCACCGGCCACATCGGCATCTTCACGGCAAAGGAGGCAAAGAACGCAAGCCACGCCCAAGTCTGCAGCGACCGCGGCACGGCGGTATGCATCAGGGTCGGGATGTCGGTGGTGCCGGCGTTCCAGTACAGCGCCATGATCGCCAGCAGCATCAGCACCGAGCCGAGCAGCGTATAGAGGAAGAACTTGAAGGAGGCATAGACCCGGCGCGGGCCGCCCCAGACTCCGATGATCAGGAACATCGGGATCAGGCCGCCCTCGAAGAACAGATAGAACAGCATGAGGTCGAGCGCCGAGAAGGTGCCGACCATCAGCGTTTCCAAAAGCAGGAACGCCATCATGTATTCGCGCACCCGCATCGTGACCGACTTCCAGCTCGCGATGATGCAGAACGGCATCAGGGCGGTGGTCAGGATCACGAACGGCAGCGAAATGCCGTCGACGCCCATGTGGTAGGTGATGCCGCTTGCGACCCACGAAGCCTTTTCGACGAACTGGAAGTCCGGCTGCGCCGGATCGAAGCGCCAGACCAGGATCAGCGAGACCGCAAAGGTGACCAGCGTGGTCCAGAGCGCGATCCAGCGCGCGTTGCGCCGGGCTGCTTCATCGTCGCCGCGGCTGAGATAGATCACCAGCGCGCCGAGGACCGGCAGGAAGGTGACGACGGAGAGAATGGGCCAGGTTGTCATCACTGGCCTCCCAAGCCGAACATGAACCAGGTGATTAGTCCGGCGACCCCGATCAGCATCGCGAAGGCGTAGTGATAGAGATAGCCGGTCTGGATCTTGACGACGTTACGGGTGATGTCGAGCACGCGCGCCGATACACCGTCGGGGCCGAAGCCGTCGATGATGTAGCCATCGCCCTTCTTCCACAGGAAGCGGCCGATCCACTTCGCCGGCCCCACGAAGATGAGGTCATAAAGCTCGTCAAAATACCATTTGTTGAGCAGGAACTGGTACAGCATCGGGTGCTGGCGCGCGAGTTCGACGGGCAGATACGGCCGCCGGATGTAGAACATGTAGGAGACCAGCAAGCCCAGCGCCATCATGATGGTCGGCAGCGGCGCGAGCAGCGCCGGCATATGCTCCATGTCTTCGAGGATATGCGGGTTCATCTTCACCAACTCCCGGAAGAACTCCTCGACGCCATGGCCGACGAACAATTCCTTGAACGGGAAGCCGGCAAGGATCGAACCTGCGGCGAGAACCCCGATCGGAACCAGCATCCACAGCGGCGCCTCATGGGCCGCCTCGTAATGTTCCTGGTCGTGCGGTTCGCCGAAGAAGGTCTTGAAGATCAGCCGCCATGAATAGAACGAGGTAAGGCCGGCGGCCGCGATCGTCAGGATGTAGGCATAGGTCGAGAACGGATTATGCGCCGCATAGGCGGACTCGATGATCGCGTCTTTGGAGAAATAACCCGCAAACAGCGGAAAGCCGGTCAGCGCCAGCGTGCCGATACACATCACGGCAAAAGTATAGGGAATCTTGCGCCAGAGCCCGCCCATGTTGCGGATGTCCTGCTCGTGATGCATCGCGTAGATCACCGAGCCTGAGCCCAGGAACAACAGCGCCTTGAAAAAGGCGTGCGTGAACAAATGGAACATGCCGACCGAATAGGCCCCTGCCCCCATCGCCACGAACATGTAGCCGAGCTGCGAACAGGTCGAGTAAGCAACGATGCGCTTGATGTCGTTCTGGACGAGGCCGACGGTCGCGGCAAAGAACGCGGTGGTGGCGCCGAAGAACATCACCACGGCCTGCGCGTTGGGCGCGAGCTCAAACAGCGGCGACAGCCGCGCCACCATGAACACGCCGGCGGTCACCATGGTCGCGGCGTGGATCAGCGCCGAGACCGGCGTCGGGCCTTCCATCGCGTCCGGCAACCAGGTGTGTAGCAGGAACTGGGCCGACTTGCCCATTGCGCCCATGAACAGCAGCAGGCAGGTCAGCGTCAGCGCGTCGGCGTGCCAGCCGAAGAAATCGATGGTCTTGCCGGCCAGCCCCGGCGCGCCGGCAAAGATCGTCTCGAAATCGATCGAGCCGATCAGCATGAAGATGGAGAATATGCCGAGCAGGAATCCGAAATCGCCGACCCGGTTGACCACGAAGGCCTTGATCGCCGCCGCGTTCGCCGACGGCTTCTGGTACCAGAAGCCGATCAGCAGGTAGCTCATGAGCCCGACGCCTTCCCAGCCGAAAAACAACTGCACCAGATTATCGGCGGTCACCAGCATCAGCATCGCGAAGGTGAACAGGCTGAGATAGGCGAAGAAGCGCGGCCGGTACGGATCCTCGTCCATGTAGCCGATCGAATAGAGGTGCACGAGCGACGAAATGGTATTGACCACAACCAGCATCACGGCGGTCAGGGTATCAACCCGGAGCGACCAGGCAACCTGCAGGTCGCCCGAGCTGATCCAGGGGAACAGCGGGATCCGGGCGTCGTGGTGCATGAAGCCGACATCGACCAGCGCGACCCAGGACAGGCCGGCCGCAACCAGTAACAGCCCGGTGGTGATCAGTTCGGCCGCGCGCGATCCAGCGGCCGCCGGCTCGGACACGTGGTGGTCGTCGTGGCCGTGATCGTCATGGGCATCCGATGCGTGAGCGTCGGCGCCATGCGCGTCGTCATGCTGTTCGACGGCATCCCCGCTCGGATTGCGCGCATGCGCCCCAAAGATCGAAATGAGGCCAGCCAGAATAGCGCCCAGCAGCGGCAGAAAGACGATTGCCTGAACCATAGCTGCGCCTAGCCCTTCATCAGATTGACGTCTTCAACCGCGATCGAACCGCGGTTGCGGAAATACACCACCAGCACCGCCAGGCCGATCGCCGCTTCCGCCGCGGCCACCGTCAGCACCAGCAGCGCAAACACTTGACCGACGATGTCACCGAGGAAGGTCGAGAACGCCACCAGGTTGATGTTGACGGCCAACAGGATCAGCTCGATCGACATCAGGATGACGATGATGTTCTTGCGGTTGAGAAAGATGCCAAGGATGCCGAGCGTGAACAGGATCGCGCCGACCGACAGATAGTGTCCGAGACCGATCGTCATTGCACCCACTCCGCCGCGTCCGCGTCCTGCAGGCCCTGACCGGAAGTGACCTTGCGCACGCTCATCGCCAGTTCCGGCGTCCGCGCGTTCTGCACGTTGATGTCCTGCCGCTTGATGTAGGTCTTGTGGCGCAGCGTCAGCACGATAGCGCCGATCATCGCGACCAAAAGCACCATGCCGGCGATCTGGAAGTAATGGATGTATTTCGTGTAGAGCACGAGGCCGAGCGCCTCGGTGTTGCTGACATTGGCCGGGATCGCCGCCGTGATCGATTTCGCCGTGCCGGGATTGATCACCCAGCTGCCGCCGACCAGCAGCAGTTCGGCGAGGAAGATCGCGCCGATCACCAGACCGATCGGCAGATATTCCAGAAAGCCCTCGCGCAGCTCGGTGAAGTCGACGTCGAGCATCATGATCACGAACAGGAACAGCACCGCGACCGCGCCGACATAGACCACGACCAGGATCATCGCCAGGAACTCGGCGCCCATCAGGATGAACAGGCCGGAGGCGTTGACGAAGGCCAGGATCAGGAACAGCACGGAGTGCACGGGATTGCGCGATACAATCACCATCACCGCCGACGCCACGCAGACGCCGGCAAACAGATAGAAGAACAGCGCGGGAAGGATCATGTCGTCCCCTTACCGGTACGGCGCGTCGAGTTCGATGGATTTCGCAAGCTCGCGCTCCCAGCGGTCGCCGTTGGCGAGTAATTTCGCCTTGTCATAATAGAGTTCCTCGCGGGTCTCGGTCGCGAATTCGAAATTCGGTCCCTCGACGATTGCATCGACCGGACAGGCCTCCTGGCACAGGCCGCAATAGATGCATTTCACCATGTCGATGTCGTAACGCACGGTGCGGCGGGTGCCGTCGTTGCGGCGCGGGCCGGCCTCGATGGTGATCGCCTGCGCCGGGCAGATCGCCTCGCACAGCTTGCAGGCGATGCAGCGCTCCTCGCCGTTCGGGTAGCGGCGCAGCGCATGCTCGCCGCGGAAGCGCGGCGAGATCGGCCCCTTCTCGAACGGATAATTCAGCGTCGGCTTCGGCTTGAAGAAATAGCGCATGGCGAGAATGAACGCCGACACGAATTCGGACAGCAGAAGCGAGCGGGCGGTTGCGTTGATGTTGACACTCATGGTGACCTCACTTCGGTGCGATGCCGGCGAATTGCAGCACACCGGCCACAATCACCACCATCGCCAGCGACATCGGCAGGAACACCTTCCAGCCGAGCCGCATCAGTTGATCGTAGCGGTAGCGCGGCACGATCGCCTTCGCCATCGCAAACATGAAGAACATGAAGAACACCTTGAGCACGAACCAGATGATTCCGGGCACCCAGGTGAACGGCGGCAGCGCCACCGGCGGCAGCCAGCCGCCGAGGAACATGATGGTCGCCAGCGCGCACATCGTGGTGATCGCGACATATTCGCCGAGCATGAACAGCAAATACGGCGTCGAGCCGTACTCGGTCATGAAGCCCGCGACCAGTTCGGATTCGGCTTCCACGAGGTCGAACGGCGGCCGGTTGGTTTCCGCCAGCGCCGAGACGTAGAATACCACGAACATCGGGAATAGCGGCCACACATACCAGTTCAGGATGGTCAGCTGCGGCAGCCCGATCAGGCTGGCCAGCCCACGGGCATTCTGCGCCTCGACCACGGTCGACAGATTGAGCGAGCCGGCGCACAACAACACCGTGATGATGACAAAGCCGATCGAGACTTCGTAGGACACCATCTGCGCGGCGGAGCGAAGCGCTGCGAGGAACGGATATTTCGAGTTCGATGACCAGCCGGCCATGATGACGCCGTAGATCGACAGCGACGAGATCGCGAAGATGTAGAGCACGCCGACATTGATGTCCGAGATCACCCAGCCGAGATTCATCGGGATCACGGCCCAGGCCGCCAGCGCCAGCACGCACGAGACCAGCGGCGCCAGCAGGAACACGCCCTTGTTGGAGCCGGAGGGAATGACCGGCTCCTTCAGCACGAATTTCAACAGGTCGGCAAAGGACTGCAGCAGGCCCCAGGGGCCGACGACGTTGGGACCCCTGCGGATCTGCACCGCCGCCCAGATCTTGCGGTCGGCGAGCAGGATATAGGCGATCGCGATCAGCAGCAGCACGAGCAGCAGCAGGCTCTGCGCGACCATGATGATCAGCGGCCAGAGGAAGCCGGTCCAGAACGCGCTTGCGAAGAATTCAGCCATCAGGTCACGCTCACTCCGCTGCCGTCAGCATTTGCCCGGACGCCAGCCGGGAACATTCCGCCATCACCGCCGACGCCCGCGCGATCGGGTTGGTCAGGTAAAAGTCCTCAACGGCAGTCTTGAACGGGGTCTTGTCGAGGCTGCCGCCCTTGGCCGCCAGCGCCTTGATATCTTCAGGGCTTCCCGGCTCAATCTGGTCGAGCCGCATCAGATGCGGCGCGGCCTTCGCGATCGCCTGGCGTAACGCCGCAAGCGAGTCGTAAGGCAGCTTCTTGCCCAGCACGTCCGACAACGCGCGGACGATCGCCCAGTCCTCGCGCGCCTCGCCCGGAGGAAACGCCGCGCGGCTGGCGATCTGCGCCCTGCCCTCGGTGTTGACGTAGATGCCGGATTTTTCGGTATAGGCCGCGCCCGGCAGGATGACGTCGGCGCGGTGCGCGCCGCGGTCGCCGTGGGTGCCGATGTAAACGACGAAGGTACCGTCGGGTGCCTTGATATCGTCGGCGCCGAGCAGGAACAGCACATCGAGCGTGCCGAACGTGGTCATCTGCGCCGCGTTCAGGCCGCCCGCCCCGGCCGCAAAGCCGATATCGAGCGCGCCCGCGCGCGAGGCGGTATCCTGCAGCACGGCAAAGCCGTTCCAGCCGTCCTTGAGCGCGCCGAAATCGGCGGCGAGTTTGGCCGATAGCGCCAGCACCGCCGCGCCGTCATGCCGTCCATAAGCGCCGGCGCCGACCAGCACGATCGGGTGCTTTGCATTCTTGAGCACGTCCGCGAAGGCATTCTTGCCGGCGGCGAGTTCGCCGAGCGATTCCGTGCCGGCGCCGAGATAGTCGTAATCATAGGTCAGGTCGGCCTTGGCGCCGATCACGCCGATCTTGAGCTGACCGGTGCGCCAGCGCTTGCGGATACGCGCGTTGAGAACGGCGGCTTCCTTGCGCGGGTTCGATCCCACAATCAGGAGCGCGTCGGCCTGGTCGATGCCGGCGATGGTCGGATTGAAGATGTAGGAGGCGCGGCCGGCCTTGGTGTCGAAAGCGTCGGCGCCCTGCACCGCGAGGTTGGACGAGCCGAATTTCGCCAGCAGTTCCTTCAGCGCAAACATCTCCTCCACCGCGGCAAGATCGCCTGCGATGGCGCCGATCCGCTTGCCGTCGATGCGCGCGGCCTTGGCCGCGATCGCCGCAAAGGCTTCGGGCCACGACGCGGCGCGGAGCTGGCCGTTCTCGCGAATATAAGGGCGATCGAGCCGCTGGGTCCGCAAGCCGTCGACGACGTGGCGGGTCTTGTCGGAAATCCACTCCTCGTTCACGGCCTCGTTGATCCGCGGCAGGATACGCATCACCTCGCGGCCGCGGGTATCGACCCGGATCGCCGAACCGACACCGTCCATCACGTCGATCGACTGGGTCTTGCCGAGCTCCCAGGGCCGCGCAGCGAACGCGTAGGGTTTTGAGGTCAACGCGCCGACCGGGCAGATGTCGACAAGATTGCCCTGCAGTTCCGAGGTCAGCGCCGACTCGAGGTAAGTCGTGATCTCCATGTCCTCGCCGCGGCCGGTCGCGCCCATTTCCGGCGCGCCGCAGACCTCGGCGGAGAAGCGGACGCAGCGCGTGCACTGGATGCAGCGGTTCATCGAGGTCTTGACCAGCGCGCCCAGATATTTGTCTTCGACCGCGCGCTTGTTCTCGGCAAAGCGGCTGGTATCGACGCCATAGCCCATCGCCTGGTCCTGCAGGTCGCACTCGCCGCCCTGGTCGCAGATCGGGCAGTCCAGCGGATGGTTGATCAGCAGAAATTCCATCACGCCTTCGCGCGCCTTCTTCACCATCGGCGAGCGCGTCGAGATTTCCGGCGGCTCGCCCTTGGGACCGGGACGGCAGTCGCGCACACCCCAGGCGCAGCTGGCGACCGGCTTCGGGCCGCCCTTCACTTCAACGAGACACATCCGGCAATTGCCGGCGATCGACAGCCGCTCATGGTAGCAGAAGCGCGGGATTTCGGCGCCCGCGGCCTCGCAGGCCTGCAGCAGCGTGTAGTCCGCGGGAACATCGATCTCTTTGCCATCGACGATGAGTTTGGTCATTGCGGTCAAGTCTTTCCCAGCTTGCAATCTGGTAGGGTAACGCTGGCGGTCTGCATCGACGTCCTCACCCATTGCTGGATTTCGACGCCGTAGGTGGCGAGATAAGCGGGCTGTGCCTGGTTCTTCTCGCAGAGGAACGGCAGATGCGGCTTCAGATCGTAATCGCACGAGGCCTGCCATTCGCGCTTGTCGGCGAACGCCGCAATGGTTTCCTCGCAGGCATACAGGAAATACGAGACAAAACTCTCATATTGAACCCGCTCGTCGCGGCTGCCGGCCTTGATCGTATCGTAGTCCGGCTGCGCGAATTTCGGATTCTTGAAGGCGAGGTCGGTATAGCCCAGAAACGCCGCCCGCGCGCTGGCGGCGCGGTTGTTGGAACGGATTTCGTTGATCTGGAACAGGATCGCAACAAAGCCGAGCAGCGCCACGGCCGCCTGCGCCATCTGCGCCAGCGTCCCGTATCTCTGCCACCAGAAGTTCGGTTGCGACATCGTCATCCCTACTCCGCCGCGACCATGTTGACGGGGTCGCGCACGCCGGCATCATCGATATCTGCCTTGTGCGAATACTGGTCGATACGCTCCTCGATCTCGTGACGGAAATGCGCGATCAGTCCCTGGATCGGCCAGGCCGCGGCGTCGCCGAGCGCGCAGATGGTGTGGCCTTCGACCTGCTTTGTGACCTCCAGCAGCATGTCGATCTCACGCTTGTGGGCGCGGCCATCGGCCATGCGGGTGAGCACCCGCCACATCCAGCCGGTGCCTTCGCGGCACGGCGTGCACTGGCCGCAGCTCTCATGCTTGTAGAAATAGGAGATCCGCGCGATCGCCCGGATCAAATCGGTCGACTTGTCCATCACGATCACGGCGGCGGTGCCGAGGCCGGAGCGCAATTTGCCGAGGCTGTCGAAATCCATCGGCGTATCGATGACCTGCTCGGCCGGCACCATGCGCACCGACGAGCCGCCGGGGATCACGGCTTTCAGATTGTCCCAGCCGCCGCGGATGCCGCCGCAATGGCGCTCGATCAATTCGCGGAACGGAATCCCCATGGCCTCTTCGACGTTGCAGGGGCGTTCGACATGGCCGGAGATGCAGAACAGTTTGGTGCCGACATTGTTGGGCCGGCCGATGGCCGCGAACCATGCGGCGCCCCGGCGCAGGATGTCCGGCGCTACAGCAATCGATTCGACATTGTTGACCGTGGTCGGGCAGCCAAAGAGGCCGACATTGGCCGGGAATGGCGGCTTCAGCCGCGGCTGGCCCTTCTTGCCCTCGAGGCTTTCGAGCAGCGCGGTCTCCTCGCCGCAGATATAGGCGCCCGCGCCATGCGCGACATAGATGTCGAACGGCCAACCGTTGATATTGTCCTTGCCGACCAGCTTTGCCTCATAGGCCTGATCGATCGCGGCCTGCAGATGCTCCCGCTCCCGGATGAACTCGCCGCGCACATAGATGTAGCAGGCGTGCGCGTTCATCGCGAAACTCGCGAGCAGACAGCCCTCGACCAGCAAATGCGGATCGTGCCGCATGATCTCGCGGTCCTTGCAGGTGCCGGGCTCGGACTCGTCGGCGTTGACCACGAGATAGCTCGGCCGGCCGTCGGTGGATTCCTTCGGCATGAACGACCATTTCAGCCCGGTCGGAAATCCCGCCCCGCCACGGCCGCGAAGCCCTGAGGCTTTCATCTCGTTGATGATCCAGTCGCGGCCCTTGTCGATGATCGCCTTGGTGCCGTCCCAGGCGCCGCGGCGGCGCGCGCCTTCCAGGCCCCAATCGTGGAGGCCGTAGAGGTTCCTAAAGATGCGGTCCTTGTCGTCGAGCATGACCAAAACTTCCCGGGATCAGCGATTGGACTGCGCGTAAGCGAGACCGGCGGCGCATCCGCCGAACGTCAGCGCCCACAACAGACTGGATTCAAGCGAGGCATTCAGCGCGTAGCGCTGCAGCAGAAAGATGAAGGCCGCGGCCGCCACGGTATGGAGTGCAATGTAGCGCCAGTTTTTCATCGCGCTGGCCCTCCCCGGCCCGTCCGCCTGCACTGTGCCGTCACGGCTCATGTGGTTTCCTTCAGCGTGGTCGGTCCGCCCACCGGCGCCGAGAACTGACGGTCGATTTGCGGCCCCGGCTTCGGCGGATTGCCTGAGGCAAAGCCGTCCAGCACCTTGCCGAAATTTTCCTTGGTCAGGTCCTCGTAGGTATCCTTCCAGATCAGCACCATCGGCGCATTCACGCACGCGCCCAGGCACTCGACCTCTTCCCAGCTGAAATTGCCATCCTTCGAGAGTTCGAAGGGATCGTGATGGATGCGGTGCTGACACACTTCGATCAGGTCGCCGGCGCCGCGCAGCCGGCACGGCGTGGTGCCGCAGACCTGCACATGGGCCTTCTTGCCGACTGGCCGCAGCTGAAACATGGTGTAGAAGGTCGCGATTTCGAGCACGCGGATATAGGGCATCTCGAGCAGGTCGGCGACGGCGCGGATTGCGGCTTCCGAAACCCAGCCCTCATGCTGCTCCTGGACCCGCCACAGGATCGCGATGGCGGCCGAGGCCTGGCGCCCGGCCGGGTATTTTTCGATCTGCGCTTTCGCCCACGCCAAATTCTCGTCCGAAAACGCAAAACTGGCGGGCTGCAATTCCTTCGGGGCAAGACGGCGGACGGACATCGTTCAGTCTCTCATTGCGCGCGGCGCGCGGTGTTGGCATTCAGCGCATTGATCCGGTCGAGCCAGAATGCGCTTGCGGT
>CAVTYA010000038.1:0-40908 GCA_963738765.1 uncultured Alphaproteobacteria bacterium
TCTGCCCTCGAACCCTGGGCGGTCGACCGCGACCAACAGGAAGGTGCCGCGAGCGATTTTGATCTGATTTGCCCTTGCGGCTTTTTTTGAAGACTTGATTGCAATGGCGCAGGCAGCGCGGGAGGGACTGGCGATGTCGATATTTTCTGGAAAGAACAGGCTTTTTGGAAGCAAGAGCCTTTTTGGAAGGAAGAGCGTTGCCGCGATCCTTTCGTTCCTGACGATTGGCGCCGCACTTTCCTTCGGCGTGGCGACGGCGGTCGCCGGCGACGACAACGTCACCGAGGACCAGATCGTTCGCGCGCTGGCACCCGCCAAGAAGCCGCTGACCCGGGGCCTGTCGGTGGGACCGCAGACCGAGACCGATCCGGCGGCAGCCGCCGCCGAAGGACGGCTGCTGCAGAGCGTCCGTGGTCGTGCCACCCGCTCGCTCTCGGTTACCGAGCGCGAAGAGATCGCCACCATCGCCAAGGACAAGCCGAATATCGATCTGGAAATCACCTTCGATTACAACTCGGCCGATATCAGCTCAAAATCGCTGCCCTCGGTTCAGGCGCTCGGCAAGGCTCTGACCAATCCCGACCTGAAGGGCTCGACCTTCATCGTCGCGGGCCATACCGACGCCGCCGGCGGCGAGGCCTACAATCAGGACCTGTCCGAGCGCCGCGCCGACTCGATCAAGCGCTATCTGGTCGACAAATATGCCATCGCCGGTTCCGACCTGGTGACCGTGGGATACGGCAAGAGCAAGCTCAAGGATCCCGCCAATCCGATGGCCGAGGTCAACCGCCGCGTGCAGGTCGTGAACATGGCCAACAAGACCACCGCGTCCAAATGAACCGGCAAGTGAGCTGGCAAGCGAACCGGCCGTGGCGCTGAGTGAGGTTTTGCGGCTAATATGCGTCCCGCCCCCCGCGGGACGCTTTTGCCGTCATTGGGGGAAGCGAAGCGACCAAGCGATCCGGTGCCCGCCGGCTGGATCCTCCGGACCGCTTCGCTTCGTTCGCAAAGACGTCTAAACTCTCTCTGCTTTAGGTCTGGATCGATCCGGCGATGACGCTCAACGAATACGTGAAACCGGCGTTGGCCGTGGTTTTCTTCGCCGCGCTCGGCGGCGCGTGGTACTGGTTCGAGCATCGCTCGCGCGCCGTGGAAAATGAAACGCCGGGCGCCGCGCTGGTCGTCGTGACGAAATCCACCAATGCCTGCTTCTCCGACATGGTGCGCGGCACCGGCTATATCGTTCCGCGCCGGGAGGCGGTGGTCGGGGTCGATCAGGAGGGATCGAAGGTCACCGACGTGCTGGTGCGCGAAGGCGAGATGGTCACCGAAAACCAGGAACTGGCCAGGCTGACGCCGCCGCTGGCGCAGCCCGGCGGAAGATCGTCGTCGGCACCGGTATCGCTGCGCGCGCCCGCGGCCGGCCTCGTCACCGAGGTCAGGACCGTTGTCGGCGCGCCGGCTTCGCCGCAGGCCGGACCGATGTTCCGGATCGCCGTCAACAACGAAATCGAGCTCGACGCCGAGGTGCCGGCGGTCCACATGCTGAAGCTCAATCCGGGCGCGACGGTGCGGATCAGCCGGGACAATGCGCCCGATCTCGTCGGGCGGGTGCGGCTGGTGTCGCCGCAGATCGACCGCACCACGCAGCTCGGCCGTGTCCGGATCGCGCTGTCCAGCAACCCCTCGCTCAGGGTCGGCATGTTTGCCCGCGCCAATATCGACGCCAAGCGCAGCTGCGGCGTCGCGGTTCCCCGCACCGCCATTGACCATTTGACGGTTCAGGTGGTCAAAGGGAACACGGTGGAAACGCGCAAGGTCCGGACCGGTCTTGTGTCCGATACCTCGACGGAAATCCTTGAAGGCCTCGACGTCGGCGAAATCGTCGTGGCCGACGCTGGCTCGTCGCTGCATGACGGCGACCAGATCAAGACCGTGTTCGCCGAGGACCTCGATCGTACGCGGGTACGCTGATGGCTCTCAATGTCTCGTCATGGTCGATCCGCAATCCGCTTCCTTCGATTGTGTTTTCGATCATCCTCCTGGTGCTCGGCTGGGTCAGCTTTACCAAGCTTGCGGTAACGCGGCTGCCCTCGGCCGATATCCCCGTGATCTCGGTCGCTGTCTCGCAATTCGGGGCGGCACCGGCGGAGCTTGAATCGCAGGTCACCAAGACGATCGAAGACGGCGTGTCCGGCGTCGAGGGCGTTCGCCACATTTCCTCGTCGATCACCGACGGGCTGTCGCTGACGACGATCCAGTTCGCGCTGGAGACCAATACCGATCGCGCGCTGAACGACGTCAAGGACGCGGTCACGCGGGTGCGCGCCAACCTGCCGCAGAACGTCACCGAGCCGCTGATCCAGCGCGTCGACGTCATCGGCCTGCCGATCGTCACCTATGCCGCGATCTCGCCGGGCAAGACGCCCGAGCAACTGTCCTATTTCGTCGACGACGTCGTCAAACGCGCGCTGCAGGGCGTGCGCGGCGTCGCCCAGGTCGAGCGCATCGGCGGTGTCGAGCGCGAGATCCTGGTCTCGCTCGATCCCGACCGGCTGCAGGCCGCGGGGCTGACCGCCGTCAATGTCAGCCAGAGCCTGCGCGGCACCAATGTCGACCTCGCCGGCGGCCGCGCCGAGATCGGCAAGAACGACCAGGCGATCCGCACCCTCGCGGGCGCCAAGACGCTGAACGATCTGGCGGGCACCATGATCCCGCTGTTCGGCGGCGGCGAGGTGCGGCTGGACGATCTCGGCACCGTCACCGACACCATCGCCGACCGCCGCACCTTCGCCCGCTTCAACGGCGAGCCGGTGGTGGCGCTTGGCATCAAGCGCTCCAAGGGCGCCAGCGACGTGGTGGTAGCGGCCGCCGTGCAGAAGCGCATCGATGCGCTGAAGGTCGCCTACCCCGATGTCGATCTGAAGCTGATCGACACTTCGGTGGAATATACCAAGGGCAACTACGAAGCCGCGATCTCGACCCTGTTCGAAGGCGCCATTCTCGCCGTCATCATCGTGCTTCTGTTCCTGCGCGACATCCGCGCCACCATCATAGCTGCCATTTCGCTGCCGCTGTCGATCTTCCCCGCGTTCTGGGCGATGGACCTGCTGGGATTTTCGCTCAACCTCGTCAGCTTCCTCGCCATCACGCTGTCGACCGGCATTCTGGTCGACGATGCCATCGTCGAGATCGAGAACATCGTGCGTCACATGCGGATGGGCAAATCGCCCTATCGCGCGGCGCTGGAGGCCGCCGACGAAATCGGCCTCGCCGTGATCGCGATCTCGCTCACCATCATCGCGATCTTCGCGCCGGCGAGTTTCATGTCGGGCATTGCCGGTCAGTTCTTCAAGCAGTTCGGCATTACGGTGTCGGTGCAGGTGTTCTTCTCGCTGCTCGCCGCCCGCTTCGTCACCCCGGTGCTGGCGGCCTATTTCCTCAAGCATCATGACCATGACGATCCGCCCCCGGGCAGGGCCATGCACGGCTACGTCAAGCTCGTCACCTGGTCGGTCAACCATTATTTGGTTACCGTACTGATCGGCTTCGGCATTTTCGCCGCCTCGATCTGGAGCATCACGCTGTTGCCGCAGGGCTTCCTGCCGGCGCAGGACTCCGCGCGCTCGCTGCTCGCGATGGAACTGCCGCCGGGGACGCAACTCGCCTTCACCGAAAAGGTCACCGAGGAGATCGTCGCGCGCCTGCGCAAGCGCCCCGAAGTGAAAAGCGTGTTCGTCGATGGCGGCCGCGTGCCGCCGGGCACCTTCGAGGTACGCCGCGCCGCGCTGATCATCAACTACACGCCCAAGACCGAGCGCAAGATCACCCAGCGCCAGCTCGAACTCGAAATCGGCCAGGACCTCGAAAACGTCCCGGACATCCGCTACTGGTTCCTCGACGAAAACGGCCTGCGCGCTATCTCGCTGGTGGTGACGGGAACCGACAGCAACATCGTCAACAACGTCGCCAGCGAGCTCGCGACGCAGATGAAGCGGATTCCGATCATCTCCGACGTGATTTCGGAGACCGCGCTCGACCGTCCCGAACTGCGCATCCAGCCCAAGGCGGATCTCGCCGCACGGCTCGGCGTTTCCACCGAGAGCCTGTCGCAGACCATTCGTGTCGCCACCATCGGCGACGTCGGCCCGGCGCTGGCGAAATTCGACGCCGGCGACCGGCTGGTGCCGATCCGGGTCCAGCTCGAGGACGCCGCGCGCGGCGACCTTCCGCTGCTCGAACAATTGCGGGTGCCGCTCGGCCAGCACGGCGAGAAAGGCGGCGTGCCGCTGTCGGTCGTCGCCGACATCAAGCTCGATCAGGGCCCGACCAGCATCAACCGCTACGATCGGGAACGCCAGGCCACGGTTGCTGCCGACCTCGTCGGCTCGGCCGCGCTCGGCGACGCCACCAAGAAGATCTACGAGCTGCCGGTCATGAAAACCTTGCCGAAGGGCGTCAAGGTCAGCCCCTCCGGCGATGCCGAAAGCCTCAACGAATTGTCGGAAGGTTTTGCCACCGCCATCACCGCCGGCCTGATGATGGTTTATGCGGTGCTGGTGCTGTTGTTCGGCACCTTCCTGCAGCCGATCACCATTCTGTTCTCGCTGCCGCTCTCGATCGGCGGCGCGATCGCGGCGCTGCTGGTGACCGGCAAGCAGCTGACGACGCCGGTGTGGATCGGCATCCTGATGCTGATGGGCATCGTCACCAAGAACGCCATCATGCTGGTCGAGTTCGCGGTCGAATCGATCCGGGAAGGCAAGCCGCGCCACGAGGCGATCATCGACGCCGGCATGAAGCGCGCGCGCCCGATCGTCATGACCACGATCGCGATGGCCGCCGGCATGATGCCCTCGGCGCTCGCGTTCGGCGCCGGAGGCGAATTCCGCTCACCGATGGCGCTCGCCGTGATCGGCGGTCTCATTTTTTCGACTGTGCTGTCGCTGGTGTTCGTGCCGGCCATGTTCATGCTGATGGACGATATCGGCACGCTGTCCTGGCATTTCGGCAAGAAGTTCGTGGTCTCACATCCCGAGAGCGATGAGGTAAAGCCGGATCACTCCGGCGATCGCCGCGATCCGCCGAAGCCGCCGACCATCGTCCATTCGCCGGCGGCGGAGTAGCGCGTCGGCCGCGCGTGTCATCCCCGCCCCTTCAGTACGATGGCGGGGGCCCGCGACGAAGAGCGCTGAGATCTTCCGCCATGCCCGTGGGAGGCTCGCCGTCCTCCCCGCTGGAAGGCGGCACGATGAGGGCCGCAAAACCCTGCGTCGCGCCGGGTTGCCCCAGCAGCGTCGACTCCAGCGCGAAGTCGGATCTGACATAACGGGAAGCGCGTGCCGCGGTGCGTTCCATCGCAGCGATACAGTGTGCGTCGCCGCGATAGCACAGCGCCGCCCATCCCCGCTCGAACGTCACATCGCGCGGCAATTTTTCGGTGTTCGGGTGGACAAGCCGCACCTCGTACGAAGGATGGTCGGGGCTGTAGAAGGCCATGGCAAAGGCGAGGCCCTCGTCGCCGCCGACGGCCGGAAGCGGCGCATCGGAATATCTGTGCCATTGCCGGGTCAATTCCATCGCGGACTGCTGATAGAAATTGCGCCCCTCGTTCAATGGATGGAAATTCCGATAGACGGCGTGAACCGGCGCTACCACGACGACGGCCAGCACCGCGATGCCGGTGACAAGAGCGGCCAGATTGACCGAATAAAAGCGTTCGATCGGATAGCTCGCGCCGCAGACGATCAGAATGGCGAACAGAAAAAGTCCTTGCAGCGCCCAGATCGGGGGCAAGTCGGCTCCGAGCCCTGCCGCGGCGATCGGCGGCAGGACGAGCGTCCCGATGCTGACGAAGAACAGCAGCAACAGGCCCGGATGCATGGTTCGAAAATCCTGCCCAAAATTCCTGAGGCGGCTTCCCGCGATCAGCGCCCATGCCGCGGCCGGCAGCACCAGCACGAGTGCCACGCCCGAAAGGAACATCAGCGGTTCGACCAGCAAGGGGACATGGGCCTTTCCGGCATGCCGTTCAAGCGCATAAGCGAACGGCTGCGCACCGGTAGTCGCCAGCCAAACGATATGCGGAGCAAGCGCGGCCAATCCCGTGACCGTGGAAATCCAGGGAGCCAACGAGCCGAAATAAGCGCGCCGCCGCGGATGACAGATGGCCGCGCCGAGGAAGCTCACGATGAGAAACACCGAATAGTATTTGCCCAGCATCGCGAGTGCGGCGGTCGCGCCGGCGGCAACAGCCCATCCGACCGCGCGGCTTTCGAACGACCGCAGGAAGCAATAGGTCGCGATCGGCCATGCGGGTAAAAGAACGACGTTGGCATTGAACCGCTGGGCGTGAAACTGGTAGGCCGGCAGCAGCATGAGCAGCAGCAGCACGACGATTCTCTTGTCGCCCCTTGCGAAGCGGCGCGTGATCAGATCGACGGCCCACAGCGCGATCGCCGAAGTGGTCAATGCCAGCAACTGAAACGACCAGTTGGTGAGCGGAAAGACCGAGGTCCATGCGCGCGCAGCCCATCCCATCAAGGGGGGATGCTTGGCGTAACCCCATTCAATGCTTCGTCCGAGCGTCCATGTTTCCAGAACATCGGGGTGGAGATCGCCGCCGAGGTAGGCGATGACCAGAAACGTCTGCCAGATCGCGACGAATCCGATCAGCAGAAGCGGTATGGCCCATCCCGCTTCGATGCCATCCATCCAGATCAGAAACGGCCTTCGCCAACGGGCTGGGGAAATTTCCGAGCGCGCAGCCATCTCTGAGAACGCAAGGTACATGACACAGAAACTCGGGTACGCAAACGCGGGTACGAAAACTCACAACATGCAGGCAAACACATTCCCTCCACCGCCCCGTGGGGACGGAGGTGAGAACCGATCGTGCTTTGCTGCGCGACGTGTTTCTGTTTGTTAAAAAATATTCATGTTCCAAATTGAAGAATTTGGTGGCTCAATTGAGATCATGTCTGCTCAAAATGATGTTCGCCGACACAAAGCCTCGCGACAGCGAGCGTAAAACGGCGCAAGTCGGTGCTGGCGAGATTCCGGTCTCAGGCGGCGAGTTCGATCAGCGCTTCGGTGACGCGCTCGCCGTCATAGGGCTTGCGGAAGAACCGGCTTTGATCGAGTTGTTCCAAAACACCGACATGCGCGACGCCGGAAACGATGATGGTCTTTATGGAGGGCCACCGCCCCTGAACGACGGCGACCAACGCCATTCCGTCCATCGAGCCGGGCATGTTGACGTCCGTGAAGACGATCGCGATGTCCGCCCTTCCTTCCAGGATTCGAACCGCTTCGTCGGCATTCCCGGCATACAGCGGTTCCAATCCCGCATCTTCCACAATGCCGCCCGCCATCAGCAACAGCAAGGGCTCATCTTCAACCACGAGTACGACACGCTTACGAGACATGGGCATTATCCTTCAGCGTGTTGAATGAGCCTGAGCGGGGCACTGAACTCTACGCTGAAGCCGGACGAAGCGTAAGTCTTGATGGTGCCGCCGGCTCCCGACAGCCCCATATCGATCAGCCGAGTTCCAAGGCCGACCCGGGTCGGTTCGGTCACCCGTGGACCACCGCTTTCGGTCCAGATCAGCCTCAAACTATCACCGGTTTTGCACCAACGCAGATCGACCACGCCGTCAGCGGCGCTCAGTGAACCATACTTGACTGCATTGGTTGCCAATTCGTGAAGCAGCAGCGAAAGCGACAGCGCCGCCTTGGGATCGAGCTTCACTTCGGGGCCGTGAAGCAGGACGCGCCCCTTGTCGTCGTGCGCGCCCAGCGAGCCCTTTATCACCTTGCGCATGTCCGCAGACGACCAGCTCTGTTGAAGCAGGACGTCATGAGCGCGGCTCAGCGCGCCGATGCGCTGGTTGAAGGCGCGCACCGCCTCACGGTCGGAGGCCCCGCGCAACGTCTGCGCCGCAATGGCCTGAACCAGCGCCATCGAATTTTTCATGCGATGGCCCAGCTCGTCATTGACCATCTGCAGCAACTGCTCGGCCTTCCGGCGCACGGTAATGTCATTGAACAGGATGGCGACGCGACGCAGCTCCGCCGGCCCGATCCTGAAAGCATGAACGTCATACCAGCGGCCATCCAGCGCCTCGGCCGCATTCTCAAATCGGACGGGTTCGCCGGTTCGGGCAACCTGGCCATAGACATCGAACCAGTGCTGCTCATGGTTGGGCGCGAGCTCCCGCATCCACTTCCCGGCTGCATCGGCCAGTCCGGTCTGCCCGGCAAAAGCGGCATTCACTTCGATGAATCTGTAGTCTTGTGGGCGGCCGGACTCGTCAAAGGCCATCTCGACCACGCAAAATCCGGCATCCAGCGAATTGAACAGCAACTGATATCTGGCTTCGCTGTCGCGCCGCGCCGCCTCCGCCTGCTTCCGCACATTCGCCTCGGCTTCGATCGCCCTGGCGCGCTCATCATGCGCGATCAGGAGCCGTCGCATCTCGAGCTGCACCATCACCTGCCGCGCCAGCGCTTCCAGCGATTCCTTCTGCTCCAGCGTGAGGCCGCCCGGTCTTGCGATCGTGTCGATGACGCACAGCGTGCCGATGGCGAAGCCAGACGGCGCCAGCAGCGGCGCACCGGCGTAGAAGCGAATGAAGGGATCACCTGTGACGAGCGGGTTGTCTTTTGTGCGCTCGTCCTTTGTCAGGTCCGCGATCGTCAACAGCTCGCTCTCCTGCAAGGCGTGCGCGCAGACGGACTGCTCGATCGGCGTCTCGGACGCGCCAAGCCCCGCCGCCGCCTTGAACCATTGGCGGTCGGCGGCCACAAAGCTGATCAGTGCAATCGGCGCATGGCAAAGCTGGCGCGCTAGAATGACGATGTCTTCGAATCCAGGCTCGGGACCGGTATCGAGGATGTCGTAACTGTTGAGGACTTCCAGTCGCCGAGCGACGAATACTGCAGATGGAATGGCTGACATTTAAGAACCTGGCGACCGTCATTGCGGCGCCATTCGGGCCCCGAGGAATTCAAGTCCTGAGGGCCGAATCGGTTCCCGGAGTCGCTCGGGTTTAAGCGGCAGAATGCGAAATGCAACCATTGCGGCAACGGTCAATTCGCGCCAGATCACTCGTTCCGTGCCACCGCCGTCAGCTTGCCCATGTTCTGCAGCAGAATGCGCCCGCGCTGCAGGTCCAAGATTCCGTCCTTGCGCCAGAGCTGCAACTGGCGGTTGACGCTTTCGCGCGCCGCGCCGACGAACACCCCCAATTGCTCCTGCGAGATGTGCACCTCGGAACCGAAATCGGAGGCCAGCGCGCAGAGCCGTCGCGCCAGCCGCACCGGCAACGGCTGCAGCATGGATTCCTCCATCCGCTCGCTCTGCCAGCGAATGCGCTGGCACAGCAGCATGATGATCTTGATCGCCACCTTCGGCTCGCGCTCGAGATGCGAAAGGAAATCGTCGCGCCGGAGCACGAACAATTCGGTCGGCTCGCCGGCGGTGGCGTCGGCGGTGCGGCTGAAGCCGTCGAGCACCGCAACCTCGCCGAACAGGTCGCCCGGCCCCATGAAGTTCAGGGTCAGGCGACTGCCATCCGATGCCCCGGTTTCGATGCGGATCTGGCCGCGGCGAACCCCGAACAGGGCGTCGCCGGCATCACCCTTCTGGAACAGCGTTTCGCCGGCCGCCAGGTGCTCGGTGTGGCAAAGGCTCGATATCCGCGCCAGTTCGTCGGCACCGAGATCGGCGAACATCGGATTCATCTTCAAAATGACGGCAAATTCGGCCGCTTTGCTCATTGCAATGCCTTCCTTCAAAGTCTTCCTTGGTGCCGGCTCGAACCGGAGCCGGCGCGAAATTGTCAAATTGGGTCGTCTTCAAAATTGTCGCGCCGCGAAGTGTGTCATAAGTCACATAACTTTGCAGCACCCCCGGACTATTTTCGGCGGCTTTGAGCGGTTTGCCCTTCCGGGATAAGCTCCGCGCCCTCTGCCCGTTCTGGAAATGTCGTCATGAGAGCCTTGAAAATCGCCGGCAGCGCCATTGCCGCCATCGTCGTCATCCTGGTGCTGCTCGCGGTCGTGGGTGTCCCCTCGGGATTCCTGACCTCGGCGATCCAGGCGCGGGTCGAGCGCGAAACCGGCTATCGGCTGACGATCGCGGGCGCGACTAGGATCGGCGTTTGGCCGTCGCTGAACGTGACGATGAACGACGTCATTCTGCAGGATCCCAAGGACCGCGACGGCACGAGCCGCCTCACCATCGGCAGCGTACAGGCCGACATGACGCTGGCGAGCGTCTGGTCGGGCCATCCGCAAGTCACCGAGCTCGTCATTACCCGTCCGGTGCTGCATGTGCCGCTATTGCGCGAACGCACCGGGCCGCTCAACCCGCCGTCGCGGCCGGCTGCGCCGGGCAGCGGCGAGACCGATGCCGACGCGCCGATCATCAATCGCGTCACGGTGACCGACGGCGCGGTGGAATTTTCCAATGTGCGCGACCGCGTCAACAATCGCATCGACGGCATCAACGCCAAGGCGGTGATGTCCGAGGACCGCAAGGTCACGATCACCGGCCGCGCCAAGTCAGGCGAGCAGCCGCTCACCTTCGAGATCGGCGCCATTGCGCCCGCCCATCCCGGCGAGCGCCAGAACATTCCGGTCGAGTTCAAGCTGGAGGCCCCCGGCACGCTGCAGGCGCCGCTGTCGGCGAAAGCCGAGGTGCGGCTCAACGGCGCGGTGGTGATGATCAACGGGGTCTCCGGCACGCTCGGCGACGGCGCGTTCAACGGCTGGGCGTCGGCCGATCTCTCCAGCAAGCCGCTCGTGAAACTCGACCTGGATTTCCAGCGGCTCGACGTCGCGCCTTCCGCGAAGAGCGCCGCACCGTCCGCGCAAGGCCTGCAGCATGCCTGGAGCAACGTCACGATCGACCTCACCGGGTTGAACTATGTCGACGTGCAGGCCCGCCTCTCCGCCGCCGAAATCAATATCGGCGACGCGCACTTCGCGCCGGCCGCGATCGACGGCGCGCTGGCCGGCGGCGTGCTCAAAGTGCGGTTCGCCAATCTCGGCGCCTATGGCGGCCAGGCCAATGGCGACCTGATCGTCGATGCCTCGCTGCCCAGCCCGACCTATTCGCTGCGCGCCGAGCTTGCCGGCGTGCGCGCACTGCCCTTGCTGCGAAGCGCGGCCGATTTCGACAAGCTCGACGGCAAGCTGCAGGCGAAGCTCGCGCTGCGTTCGACCGGCAACAGCCAGCGCGCCATCATGTCCAACCTCGACGGCACCGTGTTCGCAGTGTTCCAGGACGGCGCGATCCGCGGCCTCAACGTCGCGCAGATGATCCGCTCGCTCACATCGAGCCCGCTGTCTGGCTGGCAGGAGGGCAAGGAGCAGATCACGGATCTGACGCAACTCGGCGCCTCGTTCCGCGTCGAGAAGGGCCAGGCCACGACCAGCGATCTCAATCTGGTCGGCCCGCTGGTGAAGATGACCGGCGCGGGCACCGTCGATCTCGGGGCGCAGACGCTGGCATTTCGCGTCGAGCCGAAGCTGGTGCTGACCACCGAAGGCCAGGGCCGCGCCGCCGATCCGGTCGGGCTCGGCATTCCCGTTGTTATCGACGGCCCCTGGGCCGAGCCGCGCATCTATCCGGACATGCAGGGCATCCTCGACAATCCGGATGCGGCCTATTCGAAGCTCAAGGAGATGGGCAAGGGCCTGTTCGGCAGCGGCGGCGGACTAAGCGGGCTCGGCGGACTGCTCGGCGGCGGACAGGACAGCGGCGGCAATTCGGGTGGCAATTCGTCCGGTCCGCTCGGCGGCCAGCTTGGCGCAACCATCGGCAATCTGCTGCAGCAGGGGTTGAGCCAGGGGACGGGCCAGGGAGCGAGCCAAGGTCGAAGCCTTCCGGCACCGGTGGCGCCGGCTCCGGTTGCGCCGGCTGCACCTGCGCAGAACGACGCGCCGCCGCCGCAGCAGGACAGCCCGGCGATGAACGATGTGCTGCGGCAGTTGTTCAATCGGTGACGTTGCGTTCATTGCGCATCACTTCCCACCGCCGTTGCGGCACCCCGCCGCCCTCCCCACAACGCGTTGCGCGCGTCGGGGGAGGGAGAAGAACGGGCGCGGCGTAAGCTCTGAGTTCGGTGCGGTCCATATGGCTGGAGCGGGATGAATTCTGATTGAACCGAGCCGTTCGCGGCCCGATCACCTCTCCCCATCGGGGAGAGGTCGATTTGCGCAGCAAATCGGGTGAGGGGCCACAGCTCTGACGAGGGAGCGTAACCCCTCACCCGGCGCTATGCGCCGACCTCTCCCTACGGGAGAGGTGACCAGAGCCCGATTGATCTAACCAGGACTCATCATGCTCCAGGCTTGCCTGAGTGCCCGAAATCGAGGCTAACCACGCTGGCGGGTGACCGGCCGCGACCCCTCCTTTTGTGCTAGACAGGACCCGGCCAGCACGGCCATGAGCGAAGGCCGCCGCGGGGGCTGCTTCCGAGGGTCTGGATGATCGGCGTCAAGGACACAATCGGGTCGCTGCGGCAGGGCCTGTTCGCCAAATACGTGTTCGCGCTGGTGGGGCTCGTCATCTTCGTGCTCGCGGTCAACGGCGCGATGGAGACCTGGATCTCCTACCGCGCCACCAAGGCTACCCTCACCGGCGCGATGGGCGAGAAGGCGGAAGCCACCGCCCGGCGGATCGAGCAGTCGATCGCCGAACTGGAGCGGCAGGTCAGCTGGGTGACCCGCGCCTACGCCCAGACGCTGGCGCAGCACAATGCCGACTACGCGCAGCTGCTCAACCAGGTGGCGCCGGTCAGCCAGCTCACGCTGCTCGACGGCGCCGGCCACGAGCAGCTGAAGATGGCGCGCAGCGCGCCCCGCGTGGTCGGCAGCAATGCGGATTTTTCCCGCGACATCCGCTTCACCGACGCCGTCACCCGCGGCGTCAGCTATTCGCCGGCCGAATTCCGCGGCGCGCGGCCCATGATGTCGATCGCGGTGTCGCATTCCGGCTTCAATGCCGGCGTCACGCTGGCCGATATCGATCTTTCCTTCCTCGCCGATTTCCTCGGCGAGGCCCAGGTCGGCAAGGCGGCCGTCGCCTATGTGGTCGATCCCCGCGGCAAGGTGCTGGCGACCTCGGCCAATGGGCCGGAGGTCGGCAACGGACCTCGCCAAGCTGCCGCAGGTCGAGTCGCTCCTGAAGAACGGCGAGGCGCGGGAGTCGGGCAAGGATGCCGACGGACAATCCGTCATGACGGCGGCCAATGCCATTCCGAAACTCGGCTGGTTCGTGCTGTTCGAGCAGCCGACCGCGCAGGCCCTGGCGCCGATCCGGGATCAGCTGGTGCGGATCGCGCTTTTGATCGGGCTCGGGCTCGCGGTCGCGATCACCGCCGGCACGCTCTTGGCGCGGCGGATGCTGATCCCGATCGATGCGCTGCGCGCCGGGGCGCGGCGGCTGGGGGCCGGCGATTTCGGCCATCGCATCGACGTGCGCACCAAGGACGAGCTGGAAGAACTCGCCGATCAGTTCAACAGCATGGCCGGCCAGCTGCACCAGACCTATTCGATCCTGGAGACCAAGGTCGAGGAGCGCACGCGGGATCTGGCGCGCTCGATCAACGAGCTCAAGGTGCTGGAGGAAGTCGGCCGCGCGGTGTCCTCCTCGCTCGATCTCAACGCCGTGCTGCCGACGGTGGCGGCGCGCGCGCTGGAAATCACCC
Organism: uncultured Alphaproteobacteria bacterium; assembly: GCA_963738765.1. Lineage (GTDB taxonomy): Bacteria > Pseudomonadota > Alphaproteobacteria > Rhizobiales > Xanthobacteraceae > Bradyrhizobium. Next base: position 13,722 of record CAVTYA010000038.1, read on the forward strand.
AGGCCGACGCGGTCCTGATCTACGGCTACGACGCCGCCAAGCATCAGTTCAACCTGACCGAGGCGAACGGCATCGACCGCAATGCCGAAGGCGCGCATCTCGTGATCGACGAAGCCGATAGCGTGCTCGGCAAGGCCGCGGCATCCGGCGAGCCGGTCGCGATATCGGATCTCGCCACGTCGGCCGATCATCTGTTGCGCGACGTCGCGGTCGGCGCGGGCTTCCATTCGGTGCTGGTGGTGCCGCTGGTCGACCAGCAGGGCACGCTCGGCTCGCTGGTGGTGCTGCGCAAGGAGGCCGGCGAATTTTCCGCGAACCTGATCGGGCTGATGCGCACCTTCGCGCATCAATCGGTGCTGGCCATGCGCAACGCGCGGCTGTTTTCCGAAGTCGACCAGAAGGGCCGCGAGCTGGCGTCGGCGCATTCCACCGTGCAGCAGCAGGCGGCCAAACTGCAGGAGCAGACCGACCAGCTCCGGGACTGGAACAAGTCGCTGGAGGAGCGGGTGGAGAAGCAGCTCGCCGAGATCGAGCGCATCCGCAAGCTCGAGCGTTTTCTCGCGCCGCAGGTGGCGCAGCTGATCGCGTCCTCCGACGGCCACGATGCGCTGCTCGACAGCCACCGCCGCGAGGTGACGGTGGTGTTTTGCGATCTGCGCGGCTTTACCTCGTTCACCGAGAGTACCGAGCCGGAAGAGGCGATGAACGTGCTGCGCGAATATCACGCCGCGCTTGGGCGAACTGATCTTCCGCTACGAGGGCACGCTCGACCGCTATGCCGGCGACGGCGTGATGATCCTGTTCAACGCGCCGATCGCGCTCGACGATCACGTCAAGCGCGCGGTGAAGATGGCGGTGGAAATGCGCGACGTGATCGGCGCGCTCACCGAGCGCTGGCGCAACCGCGGGCACAGCCTCGGTTTCGGCGTCGGCATCGCGCTCGGCTATGCGACGCTCGGCCAGATCGGCTTCGAGCAGCGGCTCGAATACGCCGCGATCGGCAGCGTCACCAACCTCGCCTCGCGGCTGTGCGACGAAGCCAAGGCCGGGCAGATCGTGGTGGCGCGGCGCGTCTACGGCATGGTCGAGGCATTGGTCGACGCAAGGCCGCTGGATGATCTGCAGCTGAAGGGATTCAATCATCCGGTGCTGGCGGTGGAGATTTTGCGCTGGCGCGAGGGCGAGCAGGCGGCGAAAGTCGAAGCCACGGCGACCGTGACCCCGCTGCGAAGGAAGCAGTAGGGACTCGTCATTCCGGGGCGCGCGAAGCGCGAGCCCGGAATCCATGCTCTCGATCGTGGTTATGGATTCCGGGCTCAGCCCTGCGGGCTGCCCCGGAATGACAGGTGTAGTGATGATGGCGGCAACGGATTCGCATTTCAAACAGCCAATGACATCCACACGCGCCTTCGCGATCCCGCAGCGCAGATCGCGCCCGGGCTGTTGCTGGAATTCTTCGCCCCCCAAGAATGAGGGCGCAGGGAAAGCCGGGTGCGCGCTGCACCCGCGGTCTCGCGTGCAAAAAAGTAGAAAAGCGCACACGAGCATACAGGTTCAGCGGAGGCAATCCGGCCTTCCCTGCGCAATGGTTTTACGGCTTACTTCGTGCTCTCCCCGGCGATCGGGCTTTCTTGTCACCGTCGCTGGCGGCTTGAATGCCTGACAGACCCGGTCGGGCTGGCAGGCCACCACCAACTTGACGCCGGCGTCGAGGCGTCAGGACCACACGACTTCACCGTCCGCGACCGCTTGCGCTGGAGCTTTCGACGGGCGTGGTACCCATCCGCCGAAGTTCTGGCGCAGGCGGGATCAGCATCGGTCGTCCGCGCGCCTTCTCGTCGCTCACGGGCAAAGCCCGCCCTGCGACCTCACGCGCGCCCGACGCTGCCGCGTCCACCGCATCCCACCCCGCGTCCGTGACGATCGCGAACCGCCCCTCATGTGGGGTGAGACGGCGGGAGTTATGAAGGTGATTTGCGTGAAAGGGGAAGAGGAAATATTTTTTCGAAAGGGGCTGGACAGGGAATCGGTGATTTGCCCGTCGGGTTAGATCAGCCAGCCTTCCCTTCACGATCTTGGTACGCGCAAGATTCGCGGAGCAAACCGCCTCATGCGGCCAATGCCTTTTTCAACTTTTGCCTTTGGCCGAACAGCGGATTATGCTGCGATGGTTGCCATTGGATCATTACATGCAAAACGAGTGGGCCAAACCGCGCGAATATTCCTTTACTAACGCGGCGGGAGAGGTGTTTCACGAGATCGCCTATTCACGGCAGGACGTGAGCACTTTTGCGAAGATGCACAAGGCAGCCAATTACAAACCAACAGAGGCGGCTCAATCTGCAAAATCTGCGGTCGCGGATTGATTTGAGCAAATTGGCCGACTGAGCGACTGTAGCGATCCAACAGATCACCCGGCCTTACTAATAATTCGCTGCGCATGACGACGATCAAGAAAACGAAGCGCGCCAAATATCGGGACGCAAGTTGAGCGCTTCATTCAGAGGAGGGGTTATTTGAAAGATACGCGGATTCTGCGCGAATAGGTGCACGCGGTACAAACGCCATGACTCCGCCGATGCTGCGGCCCTTTGACACTCATTTTCAGAAATGAAGAATGGCGTTCTCGCTGCTCCGTTGGTCGTTTTGACCTCTATTAGAAGCTCACGACCGTCTGGCTCGAAAGAAAGGATGTCGTATCCTGCGCCGTCGCCCTCTTCCGATGAGACCCATCTTATTTTTTCCAAAAGGTCGGGCCGCTGATATTTTTCAAGTTTCTTCTTTTCTATCTCCAAAACAAATTCTTCACCTGCACGTCCCAACGTTCGGTTGCGGAGATCGCGCTCCACGGGATCGAACTTACGAACCAGACGCTCAAGTTGCCAAGGCCTATCGGGTTGAAGTCCCAATTTCGGAGCGTCCACGAAGGTGCCGGCATCCTCGGCAACCGCGAGCACTTTCGGTGGCAGCTGATGATAGACTAGGTCTTCCTTCGAGGAAAGATATCGGTCAATCGCACCAAAAATCGACGCCTGATAATTTCGTTTGGGTTTGTAGCCGACAATCCAAGGCAATCCCATTTCCTCTAAGACGGCGGATATGTTTTGATGTTTGAACTCCACAGATCGGTGCGTTCGTCCAATCTGATTCATCAGGACAGCGCTGTGGTGAGATTTGACATATGGCTGTCGAGAAAGTTCAGCATTCAACATCGAAAAATAGTCGGCGACGATGGCGTCAAGCTCATCATCGTTCCATGGCTTTCCGATCTTCGCTTCGTCAGCCATACCCATACGCTGCGTTGGGGCCGAGGTTGTTTAGGATTACGCCCGCTCCACGTCAGAGATCGGAACCGACTTCCTAACTAAGCTGTCTTGTCCGCGCTTGCCTGATAATCCGATCTTACTATACCCAATCTTCAGAGCTGCGTGGCTCTGTAACGCGGCCTCCGTCCATCGCAATGGCAGGGGCTTGTCCCAGCCATCTACGCCTTTTCGGTCAACGCAAATCAAGACGTGGCTGCCCGGGCCAAGCCCGGGCATGACGGCCTTGCGTTGGTCGCGAAGCATTGAACCAAACCGCGTCCACCCGCTCTAATCCCTGACGGCCCTTCCCAGCTTGGCGCTACCACCCGCGATCTGGTATCGATAACTGCCCAACCGGAACAGGAATTCCGATGCCTTCTTTCCCCGCGCGCCCCTTTCGCGCCTCTGGCTCGCCACCGCCCTCCTCCTCTCCCTCGCCTCCCCCGCCCTCGCCGCCGACGATCCCGACGCCCCCAAGGGCGCGGCGGTCACGGTGCTGACGGCGGCGAAGTCGTGCTTCGGGGATATCGTCGAGGTTTCCGGCATCATGATCGCGCGCGAGGAGACCATGGTGCGCCCGGAGCGGCAGGGGCTGAAGGTTGCGGAAATCCTGGCCGAGGCCGGCGATACCGTCACCGCCGGCCAGACGCTGGCGCGGCTGACGCTGCCCGAGGGCGGCATCGCCCAGGTGCAGGCGCCGGTGGCCGGGCTGATCGAGGCCTCCTCGGCCATGATCGGCGCGGTGGCCTCGGGCAAGGGCGAGGCGCTGTTCTCGATCATCGCGCGCAGCGAATTCGACCTGGTCGGCCTGGTGCCGGTGGAGGACATCGGCAAGCTGCAGCCGGCCAGACCGCGCGGATCAAGATCCTCGGCGCCGGCGAGGTCGACGGCAAGGTGCGCCGGATCGCGCCGACGGTCGAACCCAACAGCCAGCTCGGCCAGGTCTTCATCGGCATCACCACCAACCGGCGCCTGCTGGTGAATTCATCGCGGGCGCGCGATGATCAAGACCGGGCAGAGCTGCGCAACGTCTCGGTGCCGCTCACCGCCGTGCTCTACGGCGACGCCGGCACCGTGGTGCAGGTGGTGCGGCGCGCCCGCGTCGAAACCGACAGCGTCGAGGTCGGGCTGATGTCGGGCGGCCAGGTCGAAATCCGCAAAGGATTGAGCGAAGGCGACATCGTGGTGGCGCGCGCCGGCGCGCTGCTGCGCGAAGGCGATCCGGTGCGCGCGGTGACGGCGAGCGCGGCGGGGAAGTAGGGGCTGGCTTCACCTCTCCCATCGGGAGAGGTCGAATTTTGAGCGCAGCGAGAAATTCGGGTGAGGGGTTGAGCTCTCTCGTTGGGGCGTAACCCCTCACCCGGCGCTGCGCGCCGACCTCTCCCGATGGGAGAGGTGGCACCGGGAGTGGCGAGCAAACCTGCCGTCCGTCATTCCGGGGCGCGCGTCAGCGCGAGCCCGGAATGACGAGTAGAGCCTTAGCTGCCGGCCTTGTCGGTCGCGGCGAAGCTGACGTCTTCGAGCAGGGAGGAGGACACGGTCGGCACCTGCTCGCCGTCGGACGCCCTGGAGATGGCGACGCGGGTCTTGTTGAAGATGGCTTCGGCGGCGGTGGGCTTGTCGGTGTCGCGGGCGCCGATGTTGGTCGAGCAGCTCGGTCACCAGCACGCTGTGCTGGCCCTTGCCGTCGTCGGCGACCTTGCCCGGCGTCGCCGAGGTCAGGATCAGCGCGTTGTCGGGCGCGTTGATCGGCGCCAGACCGTGGGAGAAGGCGCGGAAGCGGCGCTCATAGGGGTTGCGGCGCGAGGCGTCGATGACGACGAGCTTGGCGCAGGCGCCCTGCTCCTTCATCACGTCCAGCACGGATTCGATCGAGACGCCGTTGCGGCGGACGTCGCTTTCCTTCCAGATCGCGGCGTCGACCGGGATCATGTAGCTCTCGCGGCCGGCCTGGATGCCGTAGCCGCCGAAGAACAGCATCACCACGCTGTCGGGCCGGATCTTCGCCTTCAGCCGCGCGACCGCGCGGGTCATGTCGTCCTTGCTGGCGTCCTCGATGACGTCGACGTCGAAGCCGTCGCGGCGCAGCTCGGCGGTCAGCGCGCGGGCGTCGTTGATCGGCTGGGTCAGCGGCGCATTGGCGTCGGGATAATGGCCGTTGCCGATCACCAGCGCGATGCGCGAGGCCTTCCTGGCGGTGTCGACGCTGCCGGCGGCGGCGCTTTCGCTTGGCGGCATCGAGCGCGCGCATGTTCAGCGCCGCATGGGCGCCGATCGCCAGCGACACCATGCCGACAACGACAGCGGCAATGGCGACCGAGCGGCTGGAGATGCGAAGGAGCGTTACATTCATCTCGGGTCGTTCCTCGTCACAAAAGAAAGCGCGCCGATTTAGTCGCGCCTACGCCATTCTGGTTTTCGGGGGTGCCGGACGGTGTGCCGTCCAATTGCGCTCAATTTGCGGCACCGCAACAAAGAAAGCATTAACCTGACGGCGGATATCCGGCAACCGTATTGACGTATTGGTAGCCCCCGTTTGGCGCTCAAAGTGAACGGGGCCGGCGGACGATTTCCCTCGTTCCGGCAGGTACTTAATGCCGCCGGGGACCAGCGCAAATCGGCCCAAATCGGGCCCGAAATCTCCGTGACCTCCGTCACATTTGTATTTCACCTGATTTCGTGTAGTTTTTCAATGACTTGAGGGTGCCTTGCGGGTACCTTGGGGTCGCGCTTGGCGGTGTCCAAGAGGGAATGGCGCCGCTTTTCGGCGGATTCGGCGCTACCCGAAAGGCACGGGCGGGAAAGAATTTCATGCATTTTAGCTATTTCGCCGGTGCCGCCTGTCGCGCGCTGACGGCCCGCAAGGACGGCCCGTCGCTCTACGACGTCTGCGATCCCCTGCTGCGCAGCTATGCCGGCGGCGACCCGCATCTCGGAAAGTTCTACCGGACCGCGCTCGGCAATCCGGCGCTGCGGCCGCTGCTGCGCCGGACCGGGCTCTCCGAACTGCGCGACGAAGGCCGGCTGGCCGGCTTGCGCGCGGCGCTTGCTCCGCGCGCGACGACGCGGCGCCGGACTGGGCCGCGATCGGCGCGCCGGTGGCGGCGCTGCTCGATACCATCACGCTCCGCCATCCCCGGCCGAAGCCGCTTGCCGCGTCCCGCCGCGCGCCTGATCTCGCCGAGATCGAGCCGGTGATCCGCGCCTGCGGCGCGCATCTGTTGCGCTCGTTCGCGAAAAACGGCTTCATCCCGACCTATGCCGCCTTCAACCTGATCGGCGATCCCGACTTGCGCGGCCGCGAATTCCTGATGGCGCTGACCGGGCTGAATTCGCGCGGCTACAAGAACTCGACGCTGCTGTTCAATCTGGCGCGGGTCTTCATCGCGCGCTCGCCGGCGCGCGACCTGATCAACCCGCCCTGGACCGGCATCGCCGAGCCGATGTGGGAGCCGATGCAGATCCGCCACCGCTCGGCCTATTACGACGCGTTCTTCACCGAGGCGCTGCTGAGCTTTGTCGAGACCGGCCTTGCCTCGCCGGCGAGACCGCGGCGGCGCGCGGCGCGATCTCCGAGATGGTCGAGTTCTGCCTGACCACCAGCCGCGAGGAGGTGCGCGCGCAGGACGGCACGACCTTCAACGTCGTCACCGCGCTGGCGCCGCTGCCGCATCCGCGCTTTTCCCGCTTCTTCGCCCAGATCAAGCAGGATCTCGGCTTCGGCGTCTACGTGCCGGATTGCGACACCACGGCCTGCTCGTTCTCGGCGGCGACCCAGGCCGGCTCGACCGATCCGATGCTCGACCAGCCGCTGCTCGATTTCTATGCCGGCTACCAGGTCCGCGGCGGCGCCAACGAGCCGCTGGTGACGGTGCCGCTCAACGACAACATCGATTACGAAGGCGGCGTCGCCACCTGGATCGACAACCTCGCCGGCGAACGCCCGTTCGGCAACGATCTCGATCCGACGCTCAATCTCGACATCCTCGAAGTCAGCTTCCGCAATCTCGCGCGCTGGAAGATGCTGGAGACGCCGCCGCGGCTCGACACCGTGCACCGCATCATCGGCTTCCAGAAGCGGCTGGCCGCAAGCGGCGCCTTCGCCGATCCGCGCTCGCATATCTATTATCTGCCGGAGCTCTATTGCGCCTATTTCGGCCGCTGCTACGCCGCCTTCCTCGCGCTGCCGCTCGCCGCCCAGGCCGCGATCGACCCCGACGGCGCGTTCGATTTCATCCGCACCCGGGTGCTGGCCTATGTGCAGACCGAGCTGATCGTCGCACGAGATGAACGTCTTCGACGCCGCGCTGGCGCTGATCGCGCTCGGCCATCTCGGCGCCGACAGCGCGACCTTCACCCCGGCCCTGCACTGCATCGTCGCCAGCTTCGGCGAAGGCGGCCGGCACGGGCCGTTCAAGGCCTATGAGTGGAACAAGATGAAGACCCCGACCCGCATCCTGGTCGGCGGCCCCGAAGTCACCTCGGCCTTCGTGCTGATGGGGCTGGCGCTGGCGCGGCGGGCGATGATGCGGGGCGAGCGGCAGGTAACATCGTCGTCCCGCCCTACGCTGGGACGACGATCGAGAGTCGCTCGCAAAGACGATCGCGCAAAGTTGAAAGCAATCGGCCCCTCGGCCCGCTGGTGCTTCGGCCGCATCCGCACCACAATCCGGCCGCGATAGCGAATCTGCTCCATTAAGGCGGCCTCATTGCATGCGCATGAAATTCCGGCCCGCGATTGCATTATTGTTCACGTCGGTTTTCACGTCGGTTTCCTGGCGTTTCTGCTGCCGGCTCCTGCCGAGGCCGCCGACATCACCGGCGTCCCGAAAATCCGCGAGGGCGATCAGATCCAGATCGGCACGACCCGGATCCGCCTCGGCGGCATCGACGCGCCGTCGGTGGATCAGCTCTGCCTCAACAACAGGCGAGCGCTGGACCTGCGGCGTCGCCGCGCGCGACGAACTGATCAAGCATGTCGACGACAAGAGCTGGACCTGCCACCGCGCCAGGCCGCCGACCGCCGCGGCCGCGTCGTGGCGCGCTGCGAGGTCGACGGCGAGGACATCCAGAAATGGCTGGTCGAGAAGCGGCTGGGCGCTGTCCTATGTCCGCGTTCTCGCATGACTACGACGCCGACGAAAAGGCCGCGCGCGAGGCCAAGGCCGGGATGTGGCAGGGCGCCTTCATCGCGCCGTGGGACTGGCGCGTCCGCAACAAGAAGACCACCATTCTCGGCGCCGCCAAGCCGCCGCCGAACGCCCATGCGATCCTGCTGGCCTCGGCCTCCGGATCGGTCGCGCCCTCGCCCGACTGCACCATCAAGGGCAACGTCAACACGTCCGGCGAATGCATCTACCACACGCCCGCACAGCCGCTGGTACGCCCAGATCAAGATGCAGATCAGCAAGGGCACGCGCTGGTTCTGCTCGGTCGAAGACGCCGAAGCCGCCGGCTGCCGCGAGACCCGGCGATAAGCGCGGCCGCATGCCGTCTCGAAGGATGAAGCCACCGCAGCTCGGAAATGCGCTAGAGTTGCGCAGGCTCATGATGCGTATGAGCGTGTCGCCGTGGCTGACCTTTACGACGATATCGAATCGCAAGCCCTGCCCGATCGCTCGCGGCTGAAGCGCTTCCTGCTGGCCGCGCTCGCGATCGTGCTCGCCTATACCGTGCTCGCCTATCTCGCGCTGCCGGCGCTGTGGACGCATTACGAGCACCAGAAGGGCCTCGCCAATCTGCCGATGGTGACGCGCACCGCGCAGGGCATTCCCGGCGATCCGATCAATGTCGGCCTGGTCGGCGACGACAAGGACGTGCTGTGCGCGATGGCGGCCGCCGGCTGGTTTCCCGCCGATCCCGTGACGCTGCGATCCTCGATCGAGATCGTCGGCAGCGTGCTGCTGGACCGGCCCTACCGCGACGCGCCGGTCAGCCCGCTGTTCTATCTCGACCGCCGCGAGGATCTCGCGTTCGAAAAGCCGGACGGCAAGAGCGCCGATCACCGCCATCATGTGCGGTTCTGGAAGGTGCTGGACCACGGCCAGGAACAGCGGCCGGTCTGGCTCGGCGCCGTGACCTTCGACCGCAGCGTCGGCGTCAGCCATTATACCGGGGCCATCACCCACCATATCGGCGCCGGATATCGACGCCGAGCGGAAGCTGCTCGCCACCGACCTCGAAGCCGCCGGCATGGTCGACGCCAAATATCAGGTGACCGGCATCGGCCCGACCGTGACCGGCCGCAACGGCGGCGGCGATCCCTATTACACCGACGGCGAGGTCTGGATCCTGCGCCTGGTCGTGGCGTGCCAGAAACGGACAGGTCCGGCCGCCGTCATTCCGAGCCCGCCGGCGACCGAGATCAAGGACCAGATCTGGCACGGCATCACCGACGCGCTGGGGAAATAGGGCGGGCTTCCGGCTTCAATTTATTATCATCATGTTCTAGCTTGTTTTCCCGCCCATTCCCCGGCATCCCTCCCCTCAAAGGCACACCCAAGAAGGAACAAGAAAAATGATCGTTCGCGCGGGCCGGGAATTTCTGGCGATCCCCGGGCCCACCACCATGCCCGACGAGGTGCTGCGGGCGATGCATCGTCCGGCGCTGGACATCTATTCCGACGCAGATGGTCAATCTGACCGACAGCCTGTTGCGCGATCTGTCGAAACTGTTCGCCACCAAGGGCCAGTCCTACATCTATATCGCCAACGGCCACGGCGCGTGGGAAGGCGTGCTCTCCAACGTGCTGTCGCGCGGCGACAAGGTGCTGGTGCTGGAAAGCGGCCGGTTCGCGATCGGCTGGGGCCATGCCGCCGCCGCGATGGGCGCCGAGGTCGAGGTGCTCAAGGGCGACTGGCGCCGCGCGATCCGGCCGGCCGAGGTCGAAGCCCGGCTGCGGCAGGACAAGGACCACACCATCAAGGCGATCCTGGCGGTGCAGGTCGATACCGCCTCGGGCGCCTACAACGACATCGAGGCCATCGGCAAGGCGATCAAGGCAGCCGGCCATCCGGCGCTGTTCATGGTCGATACGGTGGCCTCGCTCGGCTGCATGCCGTTCGAGATGGACGCCTGGGGCATCGACGTCGCGATGTCCGGCTCGCAGAAGGGCCTGATGACGCCGCCCGGCCTCGGCTTCGTCGCCGCCAACGATCGCGCCCGCGAGGTGCACAAGACCGCCGGGCTGCGCACGCCCTATTGGGACTGGACCGAACGCGAGGGCGCCGAGCATTACCGCAAATATGCCGGCACCGCGCCGGTGCATCTGTTGTTCGCGCTGCGCCAGGCGATCGACATGCTGTTCGAGGAAAAGCTCGAAAACGTGTTCCTGCGCCATCGCCTGCTGGCCGAAGCGGTGCGCCGCGCGGTCGCGGTCTGGGCCGAGGGCCAGGTGCTCGGCTTCAACATCGCCGAAGCCGGCGAGCGCTCCAACACGGTCACGACCGTGATCATGGCAACGGCCACGATCCGGCGGCGCTGCACAACTACTGCAAGGAGAAATGCGGCGTGGTGCTCGGCGTCGGCATCGGCGAGTTGCAGGGCCAGGCGTTCCGGATCGCCCATATGGGCCACATCAACGCGCCGATGATCCTGGGCACCCTCGGCGTCATCGAAGTCGGCCTCAACGCGCTCGATATTCCCCATGGCAGAGGCGGCACCGAAGCCGCGATCGACTGGCTCGGCGAAAGTGTGAGTGCGTGAAGCTGGCCGGATCATCAGCCTCGTGTCGCCGGCCTTGAGCCGTGCCCGTCGAAGCGTCGGTTAGCCGGCGCTTTATCGGCAAGCCTTCCCGGCGCCCCTTTCTTCGTGCTTATATTGATCCAGCGATAAATAAGCCGACAACGGCGCTGCGTGTCCTGCGAAAAGCGGGAGCCTGACTTGGGGAGGGATTTGATTGGCGTCCGTTGAATTGCGCGGCCTGACCAAGCGATTTGGATCGCTGGCGGTGGTCGATGATGTCAGCTTGCGGATCGATCACGGGCAGCTGGTCTGCCTGCTCGGCCCCTCCGGCTGCGGCAAGACCACGACGCTGCGGCTGATCGCGGGGTTTCTGGAACCCTCCGACGGCGAGATCCATGTCGGCGACCGCGTGGTGTCGTCGCGCGCGCGCACCTTGCCGCCCGAACAGCGCAAGATGTCGATGATCTTCCAGAGCTACGCGCTGTGGCCGCATATGACGGTGGCGGAAAACATCGTCTACGGCCTGCGCCTGCGCAAACTCGACCGCGACACCATCGCGAAAAAGCTCGCGGCGATCCTGGCGACGACCAAGCTCGAAGTGCTGGCGCAGCGCTATCCCGGCGAATTGTCCGGCGGCCAGCAGCAGCGCGTGGCGCTGGCGCGCGCGCTGATCGTCGAGCCGGAGACGCTGCTGCTCGACGAGCCGCTGTCCAACCTCGACGCCAATCTGCGCGAGGAGATGCGCTTCGAGATCCGCCGCCTGCACGACGAATACCGCTACACCACGGTGTACGTCACCCACGACCAGTCCGAGGCGATGACCACCGCCGACCTGATCGCGGTGATGAACGGCGGCAGGATCGACCAGCTCGGCACGCCGGAAGACATCTACGACCGGCCGCAATCGGAATTCGTCGCGCGCTTCATCGGCGCCAGCAACGTGATCAAGGGCACCGCCCGCGACGCCAATCATGTCGCCTTCGCGGGCGCGACCCTGCAGGTGGTGGGCGCGAAACTCGACCCCGGCCAGAAGGCCATCGTCGCCATCCGCCAGCACGACATCCAGCTTTCGACGCAAGCGCCGCCGACGCCGGACAATGCGGTCAAGGCCGTCGTGACGCGGCAGGTGTTTCTCGGCGCCAGCCGCGACTACATGGTCGAAACGGCTGACGGCACGACCTTGCGGGTGGTCACTTCGACCGAGAGCGCCGTTCCCCGGGGCACCGAGGTCTGGCTTTATCTGCCGCCCGAGCGCTGCCGCGCGCTGACCCGATGAACGCAGACAGGAGGACGCGATGAGAGGCAAGAAATTTTCCCGACGCGACGTTCTGCAGGCCTCGCTGAAAGGCTCGACTGCGCTTGCCCTCGGCACCGTGTTCGCCGCGCCCGCGCGCGCCGAGGCGCCGCCGGCGGTGGCGATCACGCCGCAACTGGTCGACGCGGCGAAAAAAGAAGGCAGGTGGTCCTGTATTCCTCCATGGACCTGCCGGTCGGCGAGAAGCTCGGCAAGGCGTTCGAGGCGCACTATCCCGGGATCGCCGTGCAGATCGAGCGCTCCGGCTCGGAGCGGCTGTTTCAGCGGGTGGCCCAGGAATTTGCCAGCAACATCCACGCCGCCGACGTGATCAACAGTTCCGACGCCTCGCATTTCATTCCCTGGAAGAAGAACGGCTGGCTCGCGCCCTTCGTGTCGGAAGACATCGCCAAATATTTTCCGGCCGAGTATCGCGACCCCGACGGCATGTTCGCGACGTCGCGGATCTGGCTGTCGTCCATCGCCTACAACACCAACCTCGTAAAGCCCGAGGACGCGCCGAAGAGTTTCGCCGATCTGCTCGATCCGAAATGGGCCGGCAAGATGGTCAAGGGCCATCCCGCCTATAGCGGCACCATCATGACCGCGACCTTCGAGACGGTGCGCGAACTGGGCTGGGACTATTACGAGAAACTGTCGAAGCAGCGCGTCATGCAGGTGCAGTCGTCGACCGATCCGCCGAAGAAGCTTTCGCTCGGCGAGCGCGCGGTGATGGCCGACGGCAACGAGTACGGCATCGTGCTGTTGAAGGAAGCCGGCCAGCCGGTCGAGCCGGTCTATCCCGACCGAGGGCACGCCGACCATTTCTGGCCCGACCGGGAATCTTCGCCTCCGCGCCGCATCCCAACGCCGCAAGGCTGTTCCAGGCCTGGCTGCATACCCGCGAGACCCAGCAATTCTTCATCGACTTCACCGCGCAATATTCGGTGCACTGCCAGGTGCAGTCCAAGCCGGGCCGGCGGAAGATTTCCGACATCAAGCTGATGAAGGAAGATGCCGCGGGCGTCGAGACCATGACGGAAGAGATCAAGACGCGCTATGCGAAGCTGTTTCGGGTGTGAGATGTCCAGCCTCCTCCACATCGTCATTCCGGGGCGCGCAAAAGCGCGAGCCCGGAATCCGTAACCACGAGCGGGAGTATGGATTCCGGGCCTGCGCATCCAAGTCGGCTATTGCCGGCTTGGACATTGATCTTGCCGAACTCGGGTAAACCCGAGTTCGGCGGCGCATCCCGGAATGACGAGCAGAGAGTTCGGGCATGACCCTCACCACCCCCATCGACGGCACGCGCGGGAAATTCGACTGGACCAAGCCGGTGCTGGGGCTGTTCGCGGCTTCCTGATCGTGCTGATCGTGCTGCCGCTGTCGTGGCTGGCGGTCTATGCCTTCACCGACAAGGCCGGCCATCTGACGCTGCGGAATTTCGTCACGCTGTTCACCAATCCGGATTTCCTCGATCCGCTCCTGACCACCGCGATCATTGCGACCAGCTCGGCCGTGATCTGCTGCGCGGTGGCGGCGCCGATGGGGTGGCTGGTGTCGCGCACCGACATGCCGGGGCGGCAGTTCATCCGCGCGCTGGTCACCGCCTCCTTCGTCACGCCGCCGTTTCTCGGCGCGGTCGCCTGGGAACTGCTGGCGGCGCCCAACAGCGGACTATTGAACCAGCTGTTTCGCTATCTCACCGGCGCCGATTCCGACGAGCACCTGTTCAATATCTATTCGCTGACCGGAATCATCTTCGTCATTTCCTGCTACACCTTCCCCTTCGTTTTCGTGCTGGTGGCCAATGCGCTCGACAACATGCCGGGCGAACTCGAGGATGCTTCCGCCATCCTCGGCGGCAAGGCCTGGACCACGGCGCGGCGCGTCACCATTCCCCTGGCGCTGCCGGCCCTCGTCGCCGGTTCGCTGATCGCCTTCCTGCAGGCCATGACCCTGTTCGGTTCGCCGGCGATCCTGGCGCTGCCGGCCGGCTTCCACACCATGACCACGAAGATCTGGAGCCTGTTCCAGTATCCGCCGAAGCTGGAACTGGCCGCCGCCGCCGCGGTGCCGCTGCTGCTGCTGACCATCCTGCTTGCTGCAGGCGCAGAAATTCATCCTCGGCCGCCGCGGCTACTCGGTCGTGGGCGGCAAATATGGCGCGCCGCGCCGGGTCGAACTGAATAGATGGCGCTGGGCGGCGCTGGCGTTCTGCCTTGCGATGCTGCTCAGCCCGGTATTCCTGCCCTATTTCGCGCTGCTCAACGCCGCGTTCTCGCCGAACGCGACCACGCTGGTGACGCCGTCGACGTTGACGCTGAAGAACATCGTGTTCGTGTTTACCGAGCTCTCCGCGACCCAGCTCGCGCTGAAGAACACCGTCATTCTGGGCACCGCGACCGCGACCATCGGCACGATCATGGCGCTGGTGATCGCCTATGTCACCACGCGCCGGGTGATCGCGGGGCATCGCATGCTCGGCTTTCTCGCTACCGCGCCGGTCGCGGTTCCCGGCATCGTGCTCGGCGTCGGACTGTTCCTCAGCTACACGCGGCCGCCCTTCGTGCTCTACGGCACGCTGTGGATCCTGCTGATCGCGTTTCTCACCATCAACCTGCCGTCGGCCTATCAGCAATTGCAGGCGGCGTTCGCGACCATCCATCCCGAGCTCGAGGACGCCAGCCGCATCCTCGGCGCCACCCGGCTGCAGTCGCTGCGCCAGATCACCGCGCCGCTGCTGCGCACCGGCGTGATCGCGACCTGGTGCTTCATCTTCATCGGCGTGATGCGCGAGCTGTCGGCGGCGATCGTGCTGTTCACGTCGCAGACCAAGGTGTTGTCGGTCCTGATCTACGACCTCAACGAAAGCGGCGACCTCGCCGCGATCTCGGTATTGGGCATCGCGATGCTGGTGATCACCTTCGCGGTGGTGCTCGCCGTCAACCGGATTCCGGTGTTCGGCGCCAATGCCGGCGCGCGGCTGAGGAACTGAGGCGCGGCATGATCAGGTCCCAACCCTGAATCCCGAACAACGGCTATCGGCCGCACCATCGATGCCGATGCTCAGGCACGCCGTGGCGGCCGGCAAATCCTCAAGCCGGACGAAGGAATTTCCGCCGGCGTCCTGAAGCGCGCGCAGCGACTTCTCCAGGATGTCGTACAGTGGCCCGCTGGATGCCGGGTCCGGATGCAATCGAACCGCGATCGGGTTTTTCAGCCCCGCCGAAACCAGGTATCGCTGCAGGGAATAAACCGGCTCATAGGCCCCGCCGCCGTAAGCTTCAAGGATAATGGGCGCCGCCGACTCCGTTCGGGCCCGCGACACGATGGCGGCGAGCTCGACGGAGAACTCCCTCGTCTTCACGATGTTCGTTTCGATCTCGTCGAACGATCTGGCCGCGCCCCTGATGCCGCCGGCCGCCAAAAAGAGAACAACGACGGTAACCGCGAACAAAAGCCCGCGGACGTCCGCTGATGCATCTTTCCGGATTTCTCTCAGGTGCAAGTCTATAGCGCATGCAATGAAGTACACGAAAAAGACCGGCACCAGCATTGCCGGAAAGTCGTATCGCGTTCCCGTGGGCAACGCACCGCCGTACGCCAGTTCCTGAGAAATGAAGAAGGCGAGCATGAAACACAGGGTGCCGAGGCCGCCTGCGATTTCGACCTTCGACAACCCCGCGCGAGATCGCCAGACCCATCGTGCGACGACGGCGATGGCGAGTATCGCGATACAGATGAATGCGGCGCCAAACGGGCGCATCGAAGCAAGCGTCGCCTTGAGCCTCGCGGCGGGAGTGATCGAATTCCCGTAGATATCGGCGCCCGTGCCTGCCAGCTGCCTCAAGACAATCCAGGCCATGACGAACGAGAACGACAGCATGATCGCGCCGGCAAGCAGACCGGACAACGCCGTCAGTCGACGGTCAATCACCGCCAGGGCCACATAAAACAGCGCAAGAAAGGCCAGCGGGAGCAATGTTTCCTTGGTCCCGATGAGGATCACCGTCCCGATGGTCAGAGCAGCGCAACCCAGATTGCGGCGCAGCGCCGACGGCGCGAAGAACAGCTCGTAGCATCCGAGCAGCATCAAACCCGTGGCCGGCACCGCGTAGATTTCAGCCGGCCCGAGGCGGCCCCACACCGCGCCCCAGAACTTCGCAAATGCAATGGGCACCATGCAGAGAGCGGCCGGCAGCAAACCGAGGAAGCGGGCGATGACCCACCAAACCGCCCCCAGGAAAAACGCGAACGCCGCCGTGCCGAAGGCATACCAAAGATGGACATCGCGTCCCCAGGCCCAGGATTCCACCACCCTCAGGAAATAGTACGATGGACGGAAGCGTCCTTGCAGGCTGCCGACTTCGGTCTTGTCCAGAACGGTGCTGACGATCTCCGAGAATGGCAGGTGCAGCTTGTCGCCCAGGAAATAAAAGATTTCGTGGTCGTCGATGAGTTCCCAGTCGGCCAGCCAGATCTGTCTTCCGGTCAACACCAAGGAAATCGCGGACGCCCCGAATACGACCAGCAGAGCCAACAACCAACCGCGGCGAGCAAACGCGACATCTCGAATCCTACCAATTCCCACTGTAAAGTCCCGTAAACGCGCGTTTTTGCTTGAAATGATTGCCGTCTGCGATCAAACCATCAGCCTGAACACCTACCAACGGTAGCTGCCGCAGTATAGTCGTGATCGGCACTCATGAAAATTTCGGTCGTCATCCCAGCCCACAATGAAGAAGCGAACCTGCCGGTACTGCTCGATGCGATTCGAAGCGCGCTCCCCGCCGGGCTGCATGAGATCATCGTCGTGGACGACGGAAGCATCGATGGCAGCCTGGAAGTCATCAAGGCGGCATCGGAATCCGATCCCCGCATAAAATATATCGGGCTGTCCCGCAATTTCGGGCACCAGACCGCGCTTCGCGCCGGGCTGAGGGGGGCCAGCGGCGATTGCGTCATCACCATGGATGCCGATCTTCAACATCCGCCGCGTCTGCTTGCGGAAATGGTGGCCAAGTGGGAGGAAGGTTTCAAGATCGTCCTTACCGTGCGCAAAGACACGGAAAACGTCTCCGGCTTCAAGCGGCTCACGGCCGCGCTGTTCTATCGGCTCATGAACGCGGTTTCCGACGTCTCGATCGACCCGGGAAGCGCCGATTTTCGCCTGCTCGACCGCAAGGCGGTGGACGTCATCAACGAGCTTTCCGAGCACGATTTCTTCCTGCGCGGCATTATCCCGTGGGTCGGCTTTCCCGTCGCGAAGATTGTCTATACGCCGGATCAGAGATTGCACGGATCGACAAAATACTCGCTGCGGAAAATGATCTCGTTCGCACTGACCGGCGTTGTCGCAAACAGCATTCAACCGCTGCGACTGGCCACGATCCTGGCACTTTTCATCGCCGGCCTGAGCGCGCTCTACGCGGTGTATGCCATAGGTATATTCCTGAAGTCTGTCCGGAGAGATCATGCTGGATTGCATAGTTTTCTCAGCATGAGTCTGATTGAAGCGAGGCGCAGAAATGCGAGCGCTTTTCGATTGAGATTCTCCCAATCTTTGGCGAGACGCCTGCACCGCCCAAGCCATGCGAACGTTCGTTCGACGACCCACCGCTTCGGGAGGACAACAAATCCTTTTGCGTGATCGGAACGTTTGACGATCTCCACATTCACGCGCGCCATTATTTTTGCCACGGCGCGGCGAAACAGCGGCCCTTGATAGCCGCCATCGGCGTAGAGTTTCATCAGGAACGGATACAAGCCGAACATGGTCGCCATCACGAACGCGCCGCCGTCGCGATCCTGAATGTCAGCAGCATGAACGATGGCGTGAATCAACAGGCCTTGCGTATCGACGAGAATGTGCCGCTTCTTGCCCTTGATCTTCTTTCCCGCGTCGTAGCCCGGCGGATCAATCGAAGCCCCCCTTTTTCAGCGCTTTTGACGCTTTGGCTATCGATGACGGCGGCGGTAGGACTGGCTTCCCGGCCAATCGCTTCGCGGCATTTTACATAAAGCTCATGATGAATGAGATCGAGAGTGCGATCCCAACTCCACAGGTCGAAATAATCGTATAACGTCGAGCGCGGCGGCAGGTCTTTCGGGATGGCCCGCCACTGACAACCGGTGGAGAGAATGTACATGAGGCCGTTCACAACCTCGCGCAGGATCACTGTGCGTTTGTCGCCGCCGCGCCTGCCTGGTGGGATCAGCGGTTCGACCAGTTTCCATTCGTCGTCCGTGAGGTCGCTGGGATAGCGCAAATGGCTGCGGTCATACCGCGCGCGGTTTTCATTCGTCCACATCGGCGGCCCCTCCGAATCAGGCCACCTCTCTTGAATCACAAATGATTCATAGGATTCAACTTCTTCCCGGACAGACACTGACGCTTGGCCGGGTGGTGCCCGGCTGGACATCCGTCGCCTTCGTCGTATCGCTGATCGGGGCGCTGCAACTGTTCGTGCTCGGAGTTCTCGGCGAGTATGTGGGGCGAATTCTTCGCGAAACCCGCAAACGGCCCGGCTACGTCATCTCGCAATCGAACCTCGATCACGACGACGACTAGGATGCCGTCGCGCATCCCGCCGCCAGGCAATCATCGACCCCGAAATATGCACCCCGAGGCCGCAAGCAAATGAACGACAAGAACGACAGCCTCACGGAAAGACAGCGCGAGCATTTCAATTCGATCGCGGATCGCTACCACAGGGAGCGGCAGGATTCGAACCACCTTTACCTGAAGGAGTTGATGTGGCGGGATATCTTCGCCCTTACCCCGGCTTGAAGGATTTGCACCTAGATGTGCTGGAGCCGATGTGCGGCTTCTGCGACGGATACGAACTGATCCGGCGGCATCTGACGTCGGATATCCGGTATCAGGGGTTCGATTACAGCGATGCGGTCGTCGAGGCCGTCAAGAGAGACAATCCGGGTCTCGACGTCTGGCAGGCCGATGCAACGAGCTACAGGCCGGCGGCCGACAGTTACGATCTGATCATCCTGATCGGCGGCCTTCATCACACGCCGCTGGCCGCGCAGGCCACCGTGAGAAATCTTGCGCCGGGCCTGCGCCCCGGCGGGCTATTCATCAGCTACGAACCAACGCACGGCAATCCATTGTTCCGGATGGTGCGCGACGGCATCTACAGGAAGAACTCCCTGTTCGATGAAAAAACCGAGCGGGCGTTTCCCGTCTCCGATTTCGAGCGGTTGTTTACCGATGCGGGACTGCATTGCGAATTAATCTGCTATCCCGGCCTGCTTTCCTACATCCTGTATTACAATCCCGACGCATTTCCGGCCCTCAATGTCGGCGGCAAATCCCTGGTCGGCTCGCTGTACGCCTTCGACAAGCTGTTCTATCGCAACGCCATTGGACGCGCGCTGTCGTTCGCAACCCTGTCGGTCTGGTCGAAACCGCCACGCCGCGATGAAGTCAAATGAAGATACAACTATGAAAGTCCTGGTCACCGGAGGCGCGGGATACATCGGCGGCCACACCGTTCCGGCTTTGCTCGATCGAGGCTTCGAGCCGATCATCTTGGACGATTTGTCTGCCGGGGTCGGTTCGCTGGTGCCGAAAAATGTCCGGCTCGTGGTCGGTGATGTCGGCGACCGCAAACTGGTCGCCGATGTCCTGACCACGAATCGGATCGACACGATCCTGCATTTCGCCGGAAAGGTCGATGTCGCGGAGTCCGTCGTCAATCCGCTGGATTATTATCTCCACAACACGATCAAGGCCCAGTCGCTCATCCGGACGGCGATCGACAACGGCGTCAGAAATTTCATTTTTTCATCGACCGCGGCGGTATACGGCCAGTCCGAATTCGCCCCCGTGGACGAGACCACGCTATTGGCTCCGGTCTCGCCGTATGGGCGGTCAAAATTGATGGCGGAAGAAATCATTCGGGACGCCCATGCCGCGCACGGTTTGAACTACGCCATTCTCAGGTATTTCAATGTAGCCGGCGCAGATCCGCAGCTGCGATATGGGCAGGTGACGCGCAACGCCAGGCACCTGATCAGGACGGCGCTGGCGACGGCCCTTGGAGAGAGGCCATTGATCGAAATCTACGGTGACGATTATGCCACCACAGACGGCACCTGCATTCGCGACTTCATCCACGTGTCGGATCTCGCGGACGCCCATCTCATGGCGCTCAGCCATTTGCGCGGCGCGCGGGACAGCATCACCCTGAATTGCGGCTATGGCAGGGGTTATTCGGTGAAAGAGGTGCTGAATACGGTCGAGGAGATTACCGGACACCGCCTGCAAAAACGCATTGCCGGAAGAAGGACCGGAGACCCCGTTTCGCTGGTTTCGGACAGCCGGCGCCTGTTCGCGCTCGGATGGAAGCCAAAATTCGACGATTTGGCCGTCATCATCGAACATGCCTACAAGTGGGAGCTGGCGCTGGCCGAAAGACCCGCTTTGCCGGATAGCCCCGCCGGAGGCTAGCTGACATCCCGCGCTGGCAATCCGGCCAATCGCACCGATATAGGACGGGTACGGCGAGCGTGTTCGCCGCTATGAGGAACCACGTGACAGAAGCAACAAAAGCCAAAACTGCCCTGCCCGCGCCGGTCGCGCCGCGGCGGCCGCATTCCTTCACCACCCACGGCATCACGGTCGTCGACGACTATGCCTGGCTGAAGGATGAAAACTGGCAGGAGGTGCTGCGCGATCCCGCCGTGCTCGATCCGGATATCCGGAAATATCTGGAAGCCGAAAACGCCTATACCGAAAGCCTGCTCGGCCACACCACACCCTTGCAGAAGACGCTGGTTGCGGAAATGCGCGGGCGGATCAAGGAGGATGATTCCAGCGTGCCCTCGCCGGACGGGCCTTACGCCTATATGCGCAAATTCCGCGAGGGCGGCCAGCATGAACTATTCGGCCGCATGCCGCGCGATGGCGGCGAAGTCCGGATCGTGCTCGACGGCGACCAACTCGCAGAGAGAGAAGAATATTTCAAGTTCGGCGGCGCGCGGCATTCGCCGGATCACCGGCTCGAGGCCTGGAGCGCCGACGTCAAGGGCTCGGAATATTTTTCGATTCGCGTGCGCGACTGGGAAAGCGGCAAGGATCTCGACGATCTCGTCGAGGAAACCGACGGCGCGGTGGTGTGGAGCATCGACTGCAAAAGCTTCTTCTATGTCAAGCTCGACGACAACCACCGCCCGATGCAGGTCTGGCGCCATCGTCTCGGCACCAGGCAGGCGGACGATGCGCTGGTCTATGAAGAACAGGATGCCGGCTGGTTCACCCATCTGCACGAAAGTTCCAGCGGCCGCTTCTGCGTGATCGCGGGCGGCGACCACGAAACCTCCGAGCAGCGGCTGATCGATCTCGCCCATCCCGCGGCGCCGCCGCGCCTGGTCGCAGCGCGCGAGAGCGGCGTGCAATATTCGCTGGCCGACCGCGGCGACGAGCTTTTCATTCTCACCAATGCCGATGGCGCCATCGACTTCAAGGTCGTCACCGCGCCACTCACAGCGCCCGAGCGCGCCAACTGGCGCGAGCTGATCCCGTATCGGCCCGGCATCTATATCCTCGATGTCGAGCTCTATGCCGGTCACATGGTGCGACTGGAGCGCGCCAATGCGCTGCCCTCCATCGTCATCCGCGATCTCGAGCGCGGCGACGAGCACGCCATCGCCTTCGACGAGGCGGCCTATTCGCTCGACACCATGGGCGGCTATGAATTCGACACGACGAACCTGCGCTTCTCCTATTCGTCGATGACGACGCCCTCGGAAGTCTACGACTACGACATGGCCAAGCGCACGCGGACCTTGCGCAAGCGCCAGGAAATTCCCTCAGGCCACAACCCGGCCGATTACGTCACCACCCGCATCATGGCGCCTTCGCATGACGGCGCCGAGGTGCCGGTATCGATCCTGCATCGCAAGGATCTCAAACGCGACGGCACCGCGCCGCTGCTGTTGTACGGCTACGGCTCCTACGGCATGGCGATGCCCGCGTCGTTCTCCGCCAACCGGCTGTCGCTGGTCGATCGCGGCTTCGTCTACGCCATCGCCCATATCAGGGGCGGCACCGACAAGGGCTGGGGCTGGTATCTCGACGGCAAGCGCGAGAAGAAGACGAACACGTTCGACGATTTCGCAGCCTCCGCGCGGGCGCTGATAGCGGAGAAATATACCGGCACCAAGCGCATCGTCGCCCATGGCGGCAGCGCCGGCGGCATGCTGATGGGCGCGGTCGCCAATCGCGCCGGAGAATTGTTCGCCGGCATCGTCGCCGAGGTGCCGTTCGTCGACGTGCTCAACACCATGCTCGACGACACGCTGCCGCTGACGCCGCCGGAATGGCCGGAATGGGGCAACCCGATCGAAAGCGAAAAGGATTTCAGGACCATTCTGTCCTACAGCCCTTACGACAATGTCGCGGCCAAGGACTATCCGGCGATTCTCGCGATGGGCGGCCTGACCGATCCGCGCGTCACCTATTGGGAGCCCGCCAAATGGATCGCACGGCTGCGCGCCACCATGACGGGCGGCGGCCCGGTATTGCTGCGCATCAACATGGGCGCCGGCCACGGCGGCGCGTCCGGCCGATTCAACCGGCTCGACGAGGTCGCGATCGCCTATGCGTTCGCGTTGTGGGCGGTGGGAATGGCGGAGAAGGACGAGGTGTGAGCAGCTCCCTGGCGCGCGTGCCGCAGTCGTCAGTCATTCCGGGGCGTGCGCAGCACGAACCCGGAATCTAGAGGTTCCGGGTTCGCTTCGCGCCCCGGAACGACGAACCAACTCAATAAATCGACGGCTCGCCCACCGGCGCGCCGAATGAGGTCTCGAGGAAGTCGAAATCGCAGCCCTCGTTGGCCTGCTTGATGTGGCGCGAAAACATCCAGCCATAGCCGCGTTCGAAACGCGTCTCCGGCTGTTTCCATTCGGCGCGGCGTTTTGTCAGTTCGGCTTCGCTCACATCGAGGTTGATGGTGCGGGCGGCGACGTCGAGCGTGATCTTGTCGCCGTTCTTCACCAGCGCCAGCGGCCCGCCGATGAAGGATTCCGGCGAGACGTGCAGGATGCAGGCACCGTAGCTGGTGCCGCTCATGCGCGCGTCCGACAGGCGCACCATGTCGCGCACGCCCTGCTTCACCAGTTTGGTCGGAATCGGCAGCATGCCCCATTCCGGCATGCCCGGCCCGCCCTGCGGGCCCGCATTGCGCAGGATCAGCACGTGATCGGCTGACACGTCGAGATCCGGATCGTCGATCGCCTTCTTCATCGAGGGATAATCGTCGAACACCAGAGCGGGGCCGGTATGCTTGAGGAAGCGCGGCTCGCACGCCGAGGGCTTGATCACGCAGCCGTCGGGGGCGAGATTGCCCCTGAGCACGGCGAGCGCGCCTTCGGCATAGATCGGATTTTCGACCGTGCGAATGACGTCGTCATCATAGACTTCGGCGCCTTCGATGTTCTCGCCGAGCGTCTTGCCGGTCACTGTCAGGCAATCGAGATGCAACTGGTCCCTGATGCGGCTCATCAGCCCGGGCAAGCCGCCGGCATAGAAAAAATCCTCCATCAGATATTTGTCGCCGCTCGGACGCACATTGGCGATCACCGGCACCTTGCGGCTGGCGATCTCGAAATCGTCGAGCCCGATATCCGCGCCCGGCGCGGCGCGCCTGCGCGATCAGATGGATGATCGCGTTGGTCGAGCAGCCCATCGCCATCGCCACGGTGATGGCGTTCTCGAAGGCTTTTCGGGTCTGGATCCGTTGCGGCGTGAGATCTTCCCAGACCATCTCGACGATGCGGCGGCCGCATTCGGAAGCCATGCGGATGTGGCCGGCGTCGGCGGCCGGAATCGAGGAAGCGCCGGGCAACGTCATGCCGATCGCTTCGGCGATCGCGGTCATGGTCGAGGCGGTGCCCATGGTCATGCAGGTGCCGTAGCTGCGCGCGATGCCGGCCTCGACATCGACCCAGTCCTTGTCGGAGATCTTGCCCGCGCGGCGCTCGTCCCAGTATTTCCAGGCGTCCGACCCCGAGCCCAGCGTCTTGCCCTTCCAGTTGCCGCGCAGCATCGGACCGGCCGGCAGATAGATCGCGGGCAGGTTCATGCTGGTGGCGCCGAGCAACAGGCCCGGCGTGGTCTTGTCGCAGCCGCCCATCAGCACCACGCCGTCGACGGGATGGCCGCGCAGCAGCTCCTCGGCGTCCATCGCCAGCATGTTGCGATAGAGCATGGTGGTCGGCTTCAGGAACGATTCCGACAGCGACAGCGCCGGCAATTCCATCGGAAAGCCGCCGGCCATCAGCACGCCGCGCTTGACGTCGTCGACGCGGCTCTTGAAATGCATGTGGCAGGGCTGCGCGTCCGACCAGGTGTTGAGGATCGCGATCACCGGACGGCCCTTCCACTCCTCCGGCGCGTAGCCCATCTGCATGGCGCGCGAGCGATGGCCGAAGGCGCGCAGATCGTCGGGCGCGAACCAGCGCGCGCTGCGCAGCGTTTCCGCACGTTTCTTGTTGTCTGGCATGATCGCACCTGTTCGAGACCGGTCAGGTCATCTCACAGGCGGTCCGTGCCGGGCAAGTCCGCTGTTGGCCGGCGCGGCCACGTGGCAGCAGATGCGCCAGTTCGGCCTCGCGGTTCGACATCTGGTTCATCCTCGACGGAATACCCCTCGCCGAACTCCACAAAATCGCTCTTCCGATACGCAACGCTGGCAGCGTCACCTTTTCATTCGCGATTTAATCGGGATGAACTAATGGAACCGTGCAACTACGGCATGCGGTATGAAATCACCGTCGTGCGGTTCGATCAGACGGCAGAGGCGAAGCAAATCACTCGCTGCGAAAGCCGGCTCCGCCATCGTCTGCCCCGTATCGGGCATAGCTCGGGCGCGAGGCATCTTTTTTTCAACAACATCGCGCTCAGGTTGCCCAAGAAAGGCTTGCGCGCGGCAGACAATGGATTCAAAACGCAACATTGACATAATTGATGCTTCACGGAAGTTCGGCTTTGGCAAGAATCCTGATCGTCGACGACGACACCGCCGTTCAGGCGACTATCCGGATCCTGCTGGAGAGGGCGGGCCACAGCGTCGACGTTGCCGGCGACGGCCACAACGCATTAGCGGTATTCGGGGCGGGCAATTTCGACCTGGTGTTTCTCGACATTTTCATGCCGGGAATGGACGGCCTGGAGGCGATGCGGCTCATGCATCACCAGCAGCCGCTGACCCCGATCATTGTGATCTCCGGCCGGCCGGTCGAGCCGGATCCCGCCACGGGTCTGGACTTTCTGACCATGGCGACCAGGCTCGGTGCCGTCAGCAGCCTGCAAAAACCTTTCAGACCGGCCGCCTTGCTGGCGGCGGTCGCGGAATGTCTTGACGCCGCCAAACGCTCATCGTCATCATCTGTTCCAGCGGGGAACATTGCGCCCGGCCTATGATGCCCAGACGGCGTCGTCCGTCCTGCCCGGTCTCGTGCCAAAGCGGCATGGAAGCGACGCGAAAGTTCAGATGACGCTTGCCACCCGACTAGCCATCGCGATGGTCTTGCTGGTTGCGATTGCGGTCTCCGCAGTCGGGTGGCTGAGCTATCGCAGCGTCGAGCAGGCGCTGCTGCCGCGCGTCCTCGATCGCATCGAAACCCATTCGCGGCTGGTCGCCGCCGACCTCGAATCCTATGTCGCGGGGGCGCGCGGCGATATCGCCGGCTTTCGCTCCGCCGCGGCGCTGCAAGGGCTGATGCGCGCCCATCTGGCCGGCGGCAATGACAGCATCGATCATATCTCCGAAAGCACGTGGCGGGAGCGGATGGCAGCCCGTCTTGCCGCCGAGCTTGATGCAAAACCTGCCTATGCGGAGTTTCGTATCATCGGTGTCGACGACGGCGGACGCGAAATCATCAAGGCGGACCGCCTGGGTCCCAGTGGGGCAGTCCGGCTGGCGCCGGAGGCGGAACTGCGGCGGATGGGCGACAGGGCCTATTTCGCCGACACGATCAAGTTGCCACCCGGCGAGTTATACGTCTCACCGCTCGATCTGATGGGAGAAGACGGGGCCACGGCGGAGGCACGCAAGCCGACGCTGCGTGTCGCAACGGCGGTTTTCTCGCCCGACGGCAAGCCCTTCGGCGTCGTGATCGTCAACGTCGACATGCGGCCGGCGTTGTTCCGCGTGCGCTCATCGATGCGACCGGGCGAGATGATCTATGTCGTCAACAGCCGCGGCGACTATCTCGTCCACCCCAATCCCGCCCGCGAATTCGCCTCGCTGCTCGGCAAGCCGGGCAACTGGCAGGACGACTTTCCCTATCTGGCCGCGTCGATCGGCGCACGGCAGGGCGTGGCCCGTATCGTCAAGGATCAAGCCGGACGACCGGGCGGGGTGGCGCTTGCTCCGGCCATGCTGGCCGATCGCGAATGGGTCGCTATCATTGAAACATTCCCGAACGCGGTGTTCGTGGCGCCGGCGGCGTCCATCCGGAACACGTCCATGCTGGTCGGACTGATCGCGGTGCTGGGAGCGGCCGCGCTGGCGGTGTTCGTTGCCGCCGACCCGTCCGATCCGTCAGTTGACGTCGGCCGTCGAGGGCACCGGCAAGAACGACCCGCCTCCCATCCCCGTCAATGCGAGCGGCGAGACCGGCGTGCTGGCGCGCGCGTTCGCCCGGGTGCTGGACGAGGCCAACGCCAAGACCGAGGCGCTGCAACGCGAGGTCCAGGAACATCGCCGGACCGAGGCGGCGCGCGACCATTACGCGGCGCGCGAGCGCCACTTCAGCGCCGCCGTCGAATCCTCCAACGACGCCATCATCACCAAATCCCTCGACGGCACGATAACCGGCTGGAATCCCGCCGCCGAGCGGCTGTTCGGATATACCGCCGCGGAAGCAGTCGGCAAGGGC
>CAVTYA010000039.1:0-98966 GCA_963738765.1 uncultured Alphaproteobacteria bacterium
GCCGTCGACGTCGTAGTCGCCGAAGATCGCGACCTTTTCGCCGCGCATTGCTGCCTCGGCAATCCGCTTCGCCGCCGTCTCCATCTGCGTCACGGTATAGGGGTCAGGCATCAATTTGCGGATGGTCGGATCGAGAAAATCCTCGACCGCATCGAGTTCGACATCGCGCCCTGCAATCACCCGCGCCAGCATTTCCGGCAATTGATAGCGCTGCACGATCGCAAGCGCCTTGGCCGCCCCGCGGGCGTCGAGCCGGTCGCGCCACAATTTTCCCGTCGCCGATTTCGCGACACCGAGAAACGCCGGCGGCAATTCGACGGGCAATGCGGTTACGGGAGGCGTCATGATGCTTTCGGTCTGCTGGGCCAAATATGTCCGGCCCTATCTGCGCACTTCCGGATTCAATGTCAAAAGCAAAGCGAACATGAATCAGCCGCTCGCGGCACGAAGTACCCGAGGTTTGTGGGTAACTTTCGCCCTTTGAAAACAGAGGGCGCAGGGAAAGCCGGATGCGCGCTGCACCCGCGGTCTCGTGTGTAAAGTGCACAAAGGAATGCGCACACGAGCATACAGGTTCAGCGGAGAACATCCGGCCTTCCCTGCGCAATGGTTTTACGGCTTATAACGTGATCTCCTCGGTGACCGGCTTTGTTGTCACCGTCGCCATGCGGATCGCTCCACACAACTTGACGCCAGCATCGGGGCGCCGGAACCACACGACTTCGCCGTCCGCATCGGCCGCGCTCGTCAGTCGCAGCTTCCGCGTCCACCGCATCCCACCGCGCGTTTCGTGACGATCGCGAGCCGCCCCTCATTCGGGTGAGACGGGCGGAGAAATGCCACTGATTTACCTTCCGATGGCAAGCAGAATATTTTCTTAAGTTGGACTTGACAGGAAAATCTGATTTGCCCGTCGGGCTGGAATTGCGGGGCGTAGGATGGTTGGACCGGCTTGTCCGCCGTCGCATTTGACGTACGATCCGAATTCGATCTCCTGCAGCGTTGATGGAGAGTTGAATGTCGGGTCGTATGTTTACAGGCGTGGCGGTTGTGGCGGTACTGGCGGCTTCCGGCGCCATCACCGCGGCACGAACCGCACCGCAACTCGACTACGAATTTTTCAAAAGCCGGGTCGAGCCGGTGTTCCTGACCAAGCGGCCGGATCATGCCCGCTGCTACGTCTGTCATGTCGAGAGCAACAACGCATTCCGGCTGGAGCGGCTTTCAAAGGGGGAGCCTGCCTGGACTGAAGAACAATCGCGCCGGAATTTCGAGATGGTCGCAAAACTCGTCAACCCGGGCGATCCCGATACCAGCCGGCTGCTGCTGCATCCGCTTGGCCCCGAAGGCGGCGGCGACGTGTTTCACTCCGGCGGGCGCCAGTTCGCCTCGAAGCGCGATCCGGCCTGGCGCACGCTGGCTGCGTGGGTCAATGGAGCGACGCTCGCTTCCCGGAAGAGATAGCGGCGGAACCCGGATGGTCCGGGATCACAAGCGTGTTGATGCGCTTGGGCACCTCGCCGACCGGGACCACAGCGATCAGCTTCATCGATGCGGTATCGATCGCCGAGACCGAACGCAAACCCGCGTTGGAAATGTAGACGGTCTTGCTGTCGGGCGTGAAGGTAACCCAATTCGCAACCGCCGAAATCGGTCCATGCCCCGGCAGCTTCAGGGATGGAAGCGCTACTTCGCCCGACAGCGTGAGGTCGGCGAGCGAATAGACATAGACCGCGTTGTTGGGGATGCTGGTCACCCACAGGGTCTTGCCGTCGGGTGCAACGCCGATGCCGTGCGACGGCGCCGTGGCGCGGTCTCCATCGGTCTCGAACTCGCCCTTCGCTGCAGGCAGCCGGACCCGTGCCACTTCCTTGCGCGCGGCGAAATCCACCACCGCAAATCCGTTGAGGTCGGACAATTGCACGAAGATGCGTTTGGTCGAGCCATCCGGGCCCGCCTCGATCGCCATCGGGCGAATGCCCTTGTCGAGCTTGACCTCCCATGCGGGTTGCTCGGTCGCGAGATCGATGACCGTTACGATTCCGGTTCGGATCGAGCCGGTGACGACGTATTTGCCGTCGGGCGTGACATAGACGTTATGCAGCCTGCCGTTGACCGGCACGCTTTTGGTCCGCGTCAGGGTTACGGGATCGATGATATCGAGCGCGCCGGGATCGCGGGCAATGCCGACCACGATGCGGCCGTCCTTGGCCACAGCGATATTGTTGGGGTGCGCGCTCAGTTCCACCTTCTTGACCAGCTTGCCGGATTTGCGGTCGAACACATCGAGCGTCGAGTCGACCTCATCGCTGACATAGACCCTGGAACCGTCGGGAGAGAATGCGATCCCGTGTGCGCCCTCGATACCCCTGATCTGCTGCACCACCTTGTTGGTGGCGGGATCGATGACGTGGATGCTGTCTCCGGCGCTGTTGGTGACATAGACGCGGGCCATGCTGGCCCAGGCCGGAATCGGTGCAATCAACAACAGGATCCACACATGGCGTAAGACGCGATAGGCGTTCATGGGCATCAAGCTCCCATAGCTCTGGTGGTGTCTCAGGGTACTAGCAATTGGCCGGACTGCAAGGCACGCCTACCCGAAACGGATGTCAGGGTGGAGAGCGTGGAGCACAACGGGTCCGCGCGAGGCGCTGCCCGATGGACCCAGCCCTGCGACCGTTGCTTTCGCGAGTCATCAATCCCCTTCAAAGGGGTCGTTTGAGCCGTTAGGATGCCCTCTCCCAGCCTGGAGGGCGGGCATGAAAAGGCGGGATTTTCTCGGTGCTCTCGGGGGTGCGGCGACGGCGGCCTGGCCGGCGGCGGCGCGCGCGCAGCAGGCAGCGATGCCGGTGATCGGGCTGCTCTCCAGTATATCTCCGCAGGCGGACTGGATCGCCGATTTCAGCAGCGGCCTCTCTGAGCAAGGTGTCGTCGAGGGCCGCAATTTGGCGATTGAACGCCGCGACGCGGACGGCAGCTACGAGCGTTTGCCGATCCTCGCGGCAGAGCTGTCGTCGCTGTCGGTCGCAGTCATCGTGGCAATACCCAATTCGGCCGCCGCGATGGCGACAAATGCAGCTACACAGAAAATTCCAATCGTATTCCATATGGGCGCCGATCCGGTACGGCTTGGCCTGGCCGAGAGCTACAACCGGCCAGGCGGCAATCTCACGGGCGTGTCCTCAATCGTGATCTCACTGACGGCGAAGCGGATGGAGATGCTGAACGAACTACTGCCGAAATCCGCCCGGATCGCCGAATTGGTAAATCCTAAAAATCAGACCGCTGACGAGGAAGTGAGGCTTGCCCAGACTGCGGCAACAACGCTCGGCCGCAACCTGGTTGTGATGTATGCCGCCTCCGAAGCCGAAATCGACGGCGTCTTCGAGAGCCTGGCGCGAGAGAAAGTCGGGGGCCTCGTCGTTTGGCAGGAAGCGTACTTCCGGTCGCGACGCGACCAGATCGTATCACTGGCTCGACGTTACGGAATCCCGGCGATTTACGGACGCCGACTATTCGCCGACGCCGGCGGTTTTATGAGTTATGGACCCAAGGAACCTGATGGATATCGTCAGATTGGCACTTATGTCGGAATGATCCTGAAAGGCGCCAAGCCGGCCGATTTACCGGTGATTCAGGCATCGAAATTCGAACTTGTCATCAATCTCAGGACCGCAAAGGCGCTGGGCCTCACCGTGCCCCAGACTCTGCTCGCTCGTGCTGATGAGGTGATCGAATGAGTAGGGTCATTTCCGGGTTTGGCACTCTTGAGAGATCGCGTTCTCGCAACGCGATCTCTGCACGTGGTATTGCAGCAGCTTGGGATTGAAGTAACGAAAATCGCGTCAGGAGTTGAAGAGGCCGCCCCGGTTGGCGGCCTCTTTCGCTTTAAGGCGCTTGCGATCGGTTGACGCGCTTCCGGCCGCGCTGCCGCACTTTCCGCGGCAGAATGACCTGACGAAACATCACCGGGTCCGGCGATGTCGAGGCGATGCGGCCCATGTGTCGCCAACCGGCTGCATCGCGCTGCTCGAGCGTCCACGTGGCCGCGTAGCAGCATCGGCGTCATTCGCTGTCGTGCCCGAACGCGGTCGAAATCGCACCCACGGCAAATTTACTAGAGGATGCCTTAGTTTTTGTCTACAACTAAAAATTGCCTTGGCGCCAAACGAGTAGTCCAGGATCATCACAACCGGAGAACTGCCATGGACCATGATGAGATCGTCAACAGCGAGATCGAACCAAAGGCTGCATTCGGCGGCATGGGCAATTTCAAGATCAAGGTGTCCTTCAACGGCATCGTGCTGGGTTGGTGGAAAAATACCGGCCAGCCTGAATACTGGATCACCGTGACGGACGAAGCCAACGCTTCGATCTGGTATCAAGTTCTTTACAACGGGGCGACTTATCTCGCGATCGCTTCAAACAACTATCTGTCGTACCGGCCGAGAGGCGCCAGCGCAGGCGGCATGAAAATACGGGGCTGGTCTTACGCTGCCAAATGGCTGCTGGCCGGCAAGAACCTCAAATGTCTCGACAATAACGAATTGGTGGGCGTGGACGGCAATTACTTCTACGTCAACAGTCAGAACGTGGTGGATGTGGAATTCGTCCCTGTTCCGTAGCCACGTAAAATTTTTCGACAGCATCCGACCAACAAGGAGCCACCCTCATCGGTGGCTTTCTTTGCGAAAAGACCTGGCGCGCGCCGCTGTTGCTATTTGCCGACCGGCTCCACGACCTGTTGCTCGACGACGGCAAGGCGCCCGGGCAGCGTTCCCGAGCGCAGCATCATGGCCATGGTGTTGGCGTCTTCGAGCGTGAAGCCGCCCGATATCACCCCCGAGCCGCCCACGATCGGCTCCCGGATCACGGAAGCCGAGAGCACCCGGTCGTCGAGCACGATGGCGAATGCCCGCCCGACATTGGCCTGGGTGATCTGGGCGAAGCGCCTGGCGCCATGCGCGTTGAACCGGAACGATGCGATCGGCTGGTGGGTCGCGGGATCGAACCCGGGCGCGGCATCGATGATATCGTCGCCCTCGATCGCGGTTTCCTTCAGAACCAGATACGGAGCCTTGGTCTTGAAGTCGGTCAGCACTTCGGATCCCTCGGGCGGAGAACCTTCCAGCGCCTTCTCGGCCGTCATCGATACATCCACGAGGCGGAAGCTGAGCCGCGGTTGCTTGGCGAACATCGCGGCCACACGTCCGGGATCGCTGATACCCGGTAGCAAGACGCGAATGCGATCAGACCCGTCGGGCTGCACGCTCTTCAGCCTAACATCGGCGTCGCGCAGGCGCTGTTCGATCATCCGGATCGACTGCCCGACCAGCCGCTGCAGGCGCTCGGCGAACCCGACCTCGGTCGGCGTGAACCGGCACAATCCGTCGCCGCTGTCGGCAATCGCGAAAGCCGCGGCCTCCGACGGCGCGGCCTCGGTCGACGGCACGAGCTTGCTCAAGACCCGTTGCCGGTCCTTGGGTTCGGCGATCCGGACGTCGACGCCGCCGTCGCGCATCGCCAGACCGGAAAACGGGATCCGCCCTTCCCGCAATATCCGGTACAGATCATCGCGCAGTTCGGTCACGACGACTTCATGCAGGGCGGCGGTATCGACCTTGAACACAATGCGGGATCCGCCTTGCGTCTCGAGCAGCTTCCCGGCATTGGCGGCAATCACCGCGCGCATCCGCTCGACCGCCTGCGCATCGTCGGACGCCGAACGCGGCGCCGATATCGCCGGCGACGCGGCGAAGGCCAGGATGAAAGCGACGATCAGCCCTGTCGTCCCGGCCCGCTTATTCATGATCATGACGTCCTCATTTCGGCGGCACCGTGCCGTTGGCGCGCCGTTGCGGGCGCAGCACGGCAGGACATGCCCGTCCTTTAGTGCCGCGATCGCACGCCGAGGTTCAATCACTCGATGGTTGGGAGGCCGGCCGTGCCGGCGATCGGGACGCTAACGCAAGACGCCGCCTTGCCTAGCAGCCCATCTTGTCGGCGATGCCGCCAAAATCCTTCGCCACGATGTCCCAGTCGCCCTTGGCTTCGAAATCGTACTTCTGCAGCGGACCGTATTCGGTCGGTCGCGCGACGAAGGCGGTCTTCAGGCCGAGTTTTTGCGCGGCCTTCAGATCGTGGTTGTGGGCGGCCACCATCATCACCTGCTCCGGCGGCAGGCACAGTAGTTTTGCGGCGCCGAGATAGGTTTCGGGATCGGGCTTGTAGTGCTCGAACAGTTCGGCCGACATCACGAGGTCCCACGGCAGGCCTGCGAATTTCGCCATGTTGGTCAAGAGCGCGACGTTGCCGTTGGACAGCGGCGAGATGATGTATTTTGTCTTCAGCCGCGTCAGGCCGGCGACGCTGTCGGGCCAGGCATGCAGGCGATGCCAGCCCATCGTCAGGTGATGCAGGTCGGCGTCGGTGAGGCCGGAGATCCCGAGCTGGGCGACCAGCTTTTCCAGCGACTGCCGGTGCAGCGTGTCCAGGATCATGTAGCCGCGCTCGGGATGCTTCGCACCTCGTCCATCGAGGCCGCATAGACCGCGCGCCAGCCATCGACCAGCGCGGTCCAGTCGGCCTTGATGCCGCGCGTCTCGCGACCATTTGGTGAAATCCGCGATCAGGCTGGTGCGCCAGTCGACGACGGTGCCGAACACGTCGAACACCAGGGCTTTGACGGCGGAGATATCGGACATGTGAGGCCTCCCGTTTTTTTGTTGTTTTTTTGTTCATTCCGGGATGCGCCACTTGGCGCAGGCCCGAAATGACAAAATCCTCAGTCCAGATGGAACTTCTCCAGCTGGCGATGTTCGGCCTTGATGTAGCGCACGGTGCCGGTGACGGAGCGCATCACCACGGTCTCGGTCTCGATCACGTCCTTGCGGAATTTGACGCCCGACAGCAGCGAGCCGGTGGTGACGCCGGTGGCCGCGAACAGGCAGTCGCCGCGCGCCATGTCCTCGATGCCGTAGATCATCCTGGGATCGTTGACGCCCATCTTGTGGGCGCGCTCGCGCTTCTCCTCGCTGTCGAGGATCAGCCGGCACTGCATCTGGCCGCCGATGCAGCGCAGCGCCGCCGCCGCCAGCACGCCCTCGGGCGCGCCGCCGGTGCCGATATACATGTCGACGCCGGTATTGTCGGGGTCGGCGCAATGGATCACGCCGGCGACGTCGCCGTCGGTGATGAGGCGGACCGCAGCACCGGTGCCGCGAACGCCGGAGATGATATCGGCGTGGCGCGGGCGATCGAGCACCAGCACGGTGATCGCGGAGGCGTCGACACCCTTGGCCTTGGCGAGCCGGCGAACGTTGTCGGCGGGCGACGCGTCGAGCTCGACCACGCCCTTCTTGTAGCCGGGGCCGACCGCGATCTTCTGCATGTAGACGTCGGGCGCGTGCAACAGCGTGCCGCCATCGGCCATCGCCATGGTCGCGATCGCGCCCGGCATGTTCTTGGCGCACAGCGTGGTGCCTTCGAGCGGATCGACCGCGATATCGACCTGCGGACCGGCGTTGAGCCCGACCTTCTCGCCGATGAACAGCATCGGCGCCTCGTCGCGCTCGCCCTCGCCGATCACGATGGTGCCCTCGATCGGCAGCTTGTTGAGCTCGCGGCGCATCGCGTCGACCGCGGCCTGGTCGGCGGCCTTTTCCTGGCCGTGGCCGCGCAGCCGCGCCGCCGAAACCGCGGCGCGCTCCGTCACGCGCACGATTTCGAGCGTCAGGATGCGCTCGAGCAACAGCTGCGGCGGTACGGAAATATGGGTCGACATCTCAAGCACTCCTTTGAACCTTCACAACGGACTTTCGGCCCGCATATTGGTCTCTTGCGTTGCGCGTCGAACCGTCCGGTTCGCGCGTTAGTTTTTCTCGATCCGTATCACCTGCGGCCGGCCGCTGATCACCTTGTCGCGCTGCACGGCTTCGAGCGCGCGATAGACCGCGTCCTCGCTGGTGGCGTAGGTGATCAGGATAACCGGAACCGGTGACGGTTTCTTCGCCGAACCGTTGGCGTCGACGCCGTCGGGATGACGCTGCACGATCGATTCCAGCGATATCTTCTGCTCCGCCAGCCGGGTGGCGATGGTCGCGGCAGTGCCGGCGAGGTCGCGCGCCATCAGGCGGATGTAGTAGCCGCCCTCGTGGCGCTCCATCGGCGCTTTCGTGGTCGCGCGCAATTTTTCCACCGGCCGGCCGAACGGCTTTGCGCGGATGCCGCGCGCGACGTCGGCGATATCGGCAACGACTGCTGACGCGGTCGCAGCACCGCCCGCGCCGGGACCGACCAGCGTGATCGGCGGAATCCCCTCGCCGTCGATCGTCACCGCATTGGTAACGCCCATCACCTGTGCGATCGATGACGATTTCGGCACCATGGTCGGATGCACGCGCTGTTCGATACCCTTCGCCGTCCGCACCGCGACCCCAAGCAACTTGACCCGATAACCGAGTTCCTCCGCGGCGCGCAGATCTTCCGGCGCGATCGAGGAGATGCCTTCGACATAGACTGCGCTCTGTGCAACCTTCGTGCCGAATGCGAGGCTGGCCAGGATCGCCAGTTTCTGCGCGGTGTCGTGGCCGTCGACGTCGAACGACGGATTGGCCTCGGCATAGCCCAGGCGCTGCGCATCCTTGAGGCATTCGGCGAACGACAGGCCTTCCTGTTCCATCCGGGTCAGGATGTAGTTGCAGGTGCCGTTGAGGATGCCGTAGACGCGATTGATCGATGTGCCGGCAAGGCCCTCGCGCAGGGTCTTGATGACGGGGATCGCAGCCCCCACCGCTGCCTCGAAATTCAGCGCGCCGCCGTGCTTCTCGGCAGCGTGCGCCAGCCGCAGGCCATGTTTGGCGATCAGCGCCTTGTTGGCGGTCACCACCGACTTGCCGGATTTCAGCGCCGCTTCGATCGCCGACAGCGCCGGCTCGCCGGAACCGCCCATCAGTTCGACGAAGCAATCGATGCTGGGATCGTTCGCCAGCGCCAGCGGGCTCTTGGCCCATTCGATGCCGCGCAGATCGAGACTGCGCTTTTTCACTTTCGAGCGTGCGGTGACGGCGACGACGCGGATGCCGCGGCCGCTGCGCGCCGCCAAGACCCGACCCTGCTGCTCGATCAGACGGACGACTTCGGCGCCGACAGTGCCGAGCCCCGCGATGCCCACTTTCAGGGGTGCGACCATGACTTGAAAAACCTGCCGGAGGAATTTTGACCAGGCGCGATCCGAAATGGCGAGACCATTATCGGAATCACGCCTAGCGCCGATTGGCGAGAGGAACCACGTTGTGCAACGTTTCGATGCCGCTTTCAAGGAAGCGCCGCACGCCGCGCGCGGCCTGGCGGATGCGCTGCTCGTTCTCCACCATCGCGATGCGGACATAGCCTTCGCCGTGCTCGCCGAATGCGACGCCGGGCGAAACCACGACGCCGGATTTCTCCACCATCAAGGTCGCGAACTGCATGCTGCCGACCTGCTCGAACGCTTTCGGCAGCGGCGCCCAGGCGAACATCGAGGCCTGCGGCGGCGGAATCTCCCAGCCGGCGCGGCCAAACGATTCCACCAGCGCGTCGCGGCGCTTGCGGTAGGTGTCGCGCATTTCCTTGATGCAATCGTCCGGCCCGTTCAGCGCCGCGGTCGCCGCGACCTGTACCGGCGTGAAGGCGCCGTAGTCGAGATAGGACTTCACCCGCGCCAATGCTGCGATGATGCGCTCGTTGCCGACCGCAAATCCCATGCGCCAGCCGGCCATCGAGAATGTCTTCGACATCGAGGTGAATTCGACGGTGACGTCGATCGCGCCGGGAACCTGCAGCACCGAGGGCGGCGGATTCTTGTCGTCGAAATAGACTTCGGCGTAGGCCAGATCCGACAGGATGAAGATCTCGTGCTTCTTCGCGAACGCCACCAGATCCTTGTAGAAATCAAGGTCGGCGACATAGGCGGTCGGATTGGAGGGATAACAGACGATCAGCGCGATCGGCTTCGGGATCGAATGGATGATCGCGCGTTCGACCGCTTCGAAGAATTGCGGTGTCGGCTCCGACGGCACCGAGCGGATCACCCCGCCCGCCATCAGGAAACCGAAGGCGTGGATCGGATAGCTCGGGTTGGGGCACAGCACGACGTCGCCGGGCGCGGTGATCGCCTGCGCCACATTGGCAAAGCCTTCCTTGGAGCCCAGCGTCGCCACCACCTGGGTTTCCGGATTGAGTTTGACGCCGAACCGCCGGTCATAATAGGCGGCCTGGGCCCGGCGCAGGCCGGTGATGCCGCGCGAGGCCGAATAACGATCGGTCCGCGGCTTGCCCAGCGTTTCCTTCAGTTTCTCGATCACATGGGGCGGCGTCGGCAAATCCGGGTTGCCCATGCCGAGGTCGATGATGTCGGCCCCGGCGTTCCGCGCGGCCGCCTTGGCCCGGTTGACCTGTTCGAACACGTAAGGCGGCAGACGGCGGATACGATAGAATTCTTCCATGGGACCTTTGCTCCGACTATCGGCAGGACAGAATCGCGGGAATCTTTGGGCGCCCGCGAAACCAATCAGGTTTCGTCCAGAAATCGCGCTCAATCAACGATTTAGAGCGAATTCAGGCGCAAAAATCCGGAGTCTGATGACCCGATATGCGGTTGAATTGGGGTTCTTTTTAGCACGGACGCAAGGCTGTGCCAGCTTCTAAAGGCCCGACCAGGTCACTTCCCAAATTCACTTGGCGGCGGGGTTTGGGGCCGCCGAGGTAGCCTGGCGATCCCGTGCGGCGATCAGCTCTTTCTCGATCTTGTCCTGTTCCGCCGGCTTCATCGCCGCCTCGTCGCGGTCCGGCGGCAGATCGTGAACCGGCAGGTAGGCGCCGGCCTCCTTCGGACGCTGCGGGCGCATCAGTGGGCAGGCCGACCCCCGGCAAGTCGGCGATCGAGCGTCGAGCAGCCGCCCACGGCCAGCGCTGACATCAACAGCACTCCGATCGCCACCTGCCTGATCGTTCGATCCATCCGCATCCGTCCGGAAGTCCCCACTTACCGGTAGTCGCCGCTCCGCGCGCCTTGTCGCTGGTACAAGCCGTCTTGCTGGTACAAGCCTTGCAACGACAAACCGCGCAATTGCGTCAATTTCGCCGCAACCGTTCAAACCATTGTCGCCCGAAACGATTAAAGCCAGACCAACAAACCCAAACGGTGAGGCCTCAATATGTCGGAACGAAGAAACTTTATCGCAGTGCAGCAGGATTAACCCCGAAAATCGTCACCGTCGATCCGCGCGGTGACGAACCTGAAATGAAGTTATAGTGTCCCCGTCATGATCGATGTTAGCACCGAAACCCAACCTGCGAAAAATTTCAACGCCGAAGCCTTCGCGATGAACATCGCGCGGGCGATGGAGACGAGCGGCCAGGCGCTGGCGGCCTATCTCAAGCCGCGTGAGAACGGCGAACCCAAGGACAAGCCGCCGAGCGAAATCGGCGAGGTCATCAAGACCTTCAGCGTGGTCGCCGAATACTGGCTGTCGGACAAGGAGCGCGCCGACGGACCTGCAGACCAAGATCGGCAAGGCCTATCTCGATCTGTGGGGTTCGCGCGATGCGCCGCATGGCCGGCGAAAAGGACGCCAAGCCCGCGATCGAGCCGTCGCCGCGCGACAAGCGCTTCAAGGATCCGGAGTGGAAATCGAACCAGTTCTTCGATTTCGTGATGCAGCTCTATCTGCTCACCACGCAATGGGCGCAGGAACTGGTGCAAGAACGCCGACGGCATCGATCCGCACACCCGCAAGAAGGCCGAGTTCTACGTCCAGCAGATCACCAATGCGATCGCGCCGTCGAATTTCGTCCTCACCAATCCGGAAGTGCTGCGCGAGACGCTGGCGTCGAACGGCGACAACCTCGTTCGCGGCATGAAGATGCTGGCGGAAGACATCGAGGCCGGCCACGGCACGTTGCGCATCCGCCAGTCCGATCCGTCCAATCTCGTGGTCGGCGTCAACATGGCGACGACGCCGGGCAAGGTGATCTTCCAGAACGAATTGATGCAGCTGATCCAGTACACGCCGATCAACGGAACAGCGTGCTGCGCACGCCGCTGCTGATCGTGCCGCCGTGGATCAACAAGTTCTACATCCTCGATCTCAAGCCGGAAAAATCCTACATCAAATGGTGCGTCGATCAGGGCATCACGGTGTTCGTGATCTCCTGGGTCAATCCGGACAAGGAGCTCGGCAAGAAGACCTTCGACGACTACATGAAGGAAGGCCCGCTCACGGCGATGGACGTGATCGAAAAGGTCACCGGCGAAATGAAGGTTCATACCGCCGGCTATTGCGTCGGCGGCACCCTGCTCGCCTCGACGCTGGCGTGGCTTGCGGAAAAGCGGCGCGTGCGGGTGACGTCGGCGACGTTCTTTGCAGCCCAGGTCGATTTCACCCATGCCGGCGATTTGCTGGTGTTCGTCGACGAAGACCAGATCTCGGCGCTCGAACGCGACATGGAAGCCGCCGGCGTGCTCGAAGGCAGCAAGATGGCGATGGCCTTCAACATGCTGCGCTCGAACGATCTGATCTGGTCCTATGTCGTCAGCAACTACCTGAAGGGCCAGCCGCCCTCCTCGTTCGACCTCTTGCACTGGAATTCCGACGCGACGCGGATGCCGGCGGCGAACCATTCCTATTACTCTGCGCAACTGCTATCTGGAGAACCGGCTCTCCGCCGGTATCGATGGTGCTGGACAACACGCTGCTCGATCTGTCGAAGGTCAAGGTGCCGGTCTACAATCTGGCGACCCGCGAGGATCACATCGCGCCGGCGGATTCGGTGCTGTACGGCTCGCAATTCTTCGGCGGCCCGGTGAAATATGTGTTGTCCGGGTCCGGCCATATTGCCGGCGTGGTCAACCCGCCGGCGTCGGGCAAGTACCAGTTCTGGACCAACGACAAAATCAGGGACGTCACGCTCGCCGACTGGCTCAAGGGCGCGCAGGAGCACAAGGGGTCGTGGTGGCCCGACTGGCGCCAGTGGCTGGAAAATATCGACGCCGAGACCGTAGCTGCCCGCGCCGTCGGCGTCGGACACGATGCCGCCGATCGAGGACGCGCCCGGCAGCTATGTGCGGGTTCGCGCGTAGCGCAACGCTGCGCGCTTCGGTATAACCAGCCGATCCCGCCGGGATGGGATTCGAAAATCAATCGAGGGGAAACCAATGACGCGCGAATTGTTCTGGCTGACGCTGACGGTGATTTTGACCGGCCTGCTTGTGGGTCCCCTACATCCTCAACCGTTGCCAGGTTCGCGGCCTCGGCGGCGCCATGGCCAATCCGTCGCGCAACGACAAGCCGCATGCCGAATGGGCCACGCGGCTGATGTTCGCGCATGACAATGCGGTCGAGAATCTCGTCATCTTCGCGCCGCTGGTCCTGATCCTCGCGCCAGATCGACTATTCGACCAAATGGACCGTGCTCGCCTGCGCGGTGTATTTCTGGGCCCGCGTCGCCCATCTGATCGTCTACACGCTCGGCCTGCCGGTGTTCCGCACGCTGGCCTTCACCGTCGGCTTCCTGGCGCAGGCCGTGCTGGCGCTGGCGATTTTCAAAGTGCTTTGAACTCGTGTCCCGGACGCGGTGCAGCGTGACATAAGCGCGTTCACGCGCGTCTTCGACGCGCTATGGCTCCGCAGAGCCGGAACCCTTGATTTTCCAAAGCCTAGCGATAGACGCCGGCTCTGCAGCGCACCGCTAGTGCGCTGCGCTGCGTCCGGGGAACGACCTCAGGGACTCTTGCGAACGACCAGATGCAGCATATTGGCGGGCGTCTGGTCAAAACTCTGGATCACGCTGGTGTCCGATGTCAGCGGATCCCACGCTCCCGCTGCGGCGTAGGTCGACTGCAGCCATTCCGGCGAGGGATAATTGTAGTAGCGGCCGAGATTGTCGCGGCCGTCGCTACTGCCGATCTTGAAGCTCGCATAGAATACGCCGGACGGTTTTAGCGCGCGGTGGATGCGGCCGAGAATGCCGGCGAGTTCGTCCCGCGGCACATGCAACAGACAAGCACTCGCCCAGACCCCGTCATAGGCTTCTCGCGCGTTCAGTTCGTCGAACAGCATCGCCTCGACGGGATGGCCGAGACGGCGCGCGGCGATCTCGGCCATTTCGGGTGAGCCGTCGGTGGCGCGGACGGCAAAGCCGGCCTCCAGCATCACGGCCGAATGATTGCCCGCGCCGCAACCGAGTTCGAGGATCGAACCACCCGGCGGCAGCAAAGCGAGAAAGCTCCTCAAACGTGTGGAAGGCGCCTTCGCCCAGTCCGCATAGGACTGGGCGTTGCTGCGGTAGAATTGCAGGGTCTTTTCGTCCACTTCGGCTAGCTCTCGGAAAGCCCCAGCATCAGCCGCATGTTCTGCACCGCAGCCCCCGAGGCGCCCTTGCCGAGATTGTCGAGGCGCGCGACCAGAACCGCCTGCTGGTATTTGTCGCTGGCAAAGACGTAGAGCTCGAGCTGGTTGGTCTCGTTGAGCGCCTCCGGCTCGAGTTTTCCGGTTTTGAAAGCCGCGTTATCGAACGGCATCACCGAAACGTAGGTGCTGCCCGCGTAGCGCTTCGCCAGCACCGCGTGGAGATCAGCCCCACTGGGCTTGCCCGGCAGCGTGTCGAGTTGCAACGGCACCGACACCAGCATGCCCTGCCGATAATTCCCGACCGAGGGTACGAAGATCGGCCGCCGCGTCAGTTTCGAGTAAAGCTGCAGCTCCGGCAAATGCTTGTGCTCGAAGCCCAAGCCATAGAGTTCGAAGGCCGGCGCCGAGCCGTCCTCGAAACTTGCGATCATCGACTTGCCGCCGCCCGAATAGCCGCTGACCGCGTTGACGGTGACGGGATAATCCGCGGGCAAAACACCGGCGTCGACCAGCGGCCGCAGCAGCGCGATCGCGCCGGTCGGATAGCAGCCGGGATTGGAGACTTTTCGTGCCGCCTTGATCTTGTCGGCCTGGTCCGGCGTGAGCTCCGGAAAGCCGTAGGTCCAGTCGGGCGCGACGCGAAACGCCGTCGACGCGTCGAGCACCTTGGGCGCTGCTGCCCCCATGCCGTCGATCAACGCCACCGTCTCCTTGGCGGCTTCGTCGGGCAGGCAGAGGATGACGATATCCACCTCCTCCATCAGCGCGCGCTTGGCGCCGGCGTCCTTGCGCTTGTCGTCGGCAATGCTTTTCACCACGACCTCGCTCTGCTGGTGCAGGCGCTCCTGAATGCCAAGTCCCGTCGTTCCAGACCCGCCGTCGACAAAGACGGATGGTTTTGTGGTGTCGCCGACGGACCGCGGCTGATGGGTATCGGTTAGGGTCATGGCACGCTCCCTTCGAGCTTGTTTGTTTCATCCGCAAAGGCTTCTTCGTTCAAAAAGGCTTGCGGCCGCGTTTCTCTCATCAGCCGCGCAATCTGCTGCGCGCCCGCGTCGGTTTGCAAGCCAAGCGCGCCCGCAATCGCCGCATAGTCGGTCTCGGATTTGTGCTGGTTCAGCTTGAAGCTGCCTTCGACGTCCTCAACCGTCATCACCAGTCCCACGATCGCCTTTTTCAGTGCGTCCAGACGGCCGGCCGTCATTTTCGACGAGGTCCATGGCTTCTTCGGCAGCAGCCAGTGTTCGAATTTGGCGCTGAGCGTATCGACCTGCACAGCGAGTTCGTCGTCGGACAATTTTCGTACCGTCCCGGTCAGATGCACCGCCTGATACAGCCAGGTCGGCACCTGATCCGGCGAGACGTACCAGTCGGGCGATACATAGGCATCGGCGCCGTTCACGGCCAGCAACCAGGACGAGGTCCCGTCCGCCAGCTTTACCAGCGGATTGTGACGGGCGACGTGAAACGCCGCGAGCGGCGTGCCGTCGGCGGCATAGTCCAGATAGAACGGCAGCGAGGAGGCAATCGGCCGCGAGCCGTCCCACGCGCAGACGGTGCCGAAACCGCGGGTTTGGGCAAACGCCAGGCTTGCGGCGCGATCGGGCTTGAACGGAGGTGGCGTATACATTTCAAACTCCTGCTTGACGTAGGAGCCGCCAGATCAAACCGCGTTTTTTGAAGGAAGAAGCCGCGGAGAGGATCCGGCGGCAGAGGCGACAATCTTAAACGCAGACGACCGCCCATACCGCAGGGATGCGGCGGCGGCGGGCAATCAGAATGGTCGCGGCGTTGATCATGGGCGCGGCTATAAGGCCGCGCCCGCGTTGGCGTCAAGATGTGCACTCAGGGTCGGATTCGAGCGAACCCGGAATGACCGCAATTTCAGATCGTCGGATTCCACGGCGCCGGGACCACCCGGTAGCCGTCGCCGTCCTTTTCGACATTGCCAAGGCCCGGGAATGGATAGTGAAAACCCTGCACCTGCAGCTTCTCGGCCACCACCATGTCGTAGACCCGGCGGCGGGTTTTCTCGGCGACATCGCCGTCCTGGTCGAAGAAGGCATGCCAGCCCGGATTGGTCGCGAACGGGTTCGGATTGTTGGTGACATCCGACTGGATGAACACCTTGCCGGAGCCGGACGACAGCACGTAGGAGGTGTGGCCGGGCGTGTGGCCGACGGTCTCGACCGCCAGCAGTCCCGGCGCGACCTCCTTGCCCCACTCGTAAGGCGTGACCTTCTTCTTCAGACCTGCCTCGAAGATATTGCGATTATTCTTGAACAGGCCCTGCATGCGTCCGGCGGGCGCGCGGCTCATTTCGCCGTCGTCCATCCAGAATTTCCACTCGGTCGCGGGCACCAGAACTTCGGCATTCGGGAATGCCGGCGTGCCGTCGGCGGTCAGCAAACCGTTCACGTGGTCGCC
This sequence comes from uncultured Alphaproteobacteria bacterium, assembly GCA_963738765.1. Classification (GTDB taxonomy): domain Bacteria; phylum Pseudomonadota; class Alphaproteobacteria; order Rhizobiales; family Xanthobacteraceae; genus Bradyrhizobium. The sequence continues at coordinate 16,821 of CAVTYA010000039.1, forward strand.
GTGGAAGTGCGAGATCACCACCATATCGACGGCCTTGGGATCGAATCCCGCGGCCACGAAATTATCGGCGAACAAGCCGTTGGAGCCCTTGCTGTTTGCCTTGGACACCGCGCCATTGCCGGTATCGATCACGACGAGCTTGCCGCCGGTGTTGATCACCAGCGGCGCGAAATAGATCGTCATCATGTCAGGCGGCATGAACGCCTTCACCAGCGCCGCGTTCACTTCGTCCTTCTTGGCATTGGTGATGAAGGAGTCTTCCAGCTTGAATACGTTCTTGCCGTCGGAGACGACCGTGACCTGGATGTCGCCGACCTTGTAGCGGTAGATAGCTCGGCGCCTGCTTGTCGGCGACCGGCGCGGCAGCGTTGGCGGGGATGGCCGGCAACAGGGGCGCAGCGGCGATCGCAGCGGCGCCGGCGAGTGCGTGACGTCGTGTCAGTTCCATATGGTGTCCTCCCAGTGAGACGATGATGGCGGTGCGGGATTCCCGCTGTTGGTTTTGTGGCGGGGTCTTACCAGCGTTTTGGCGGTAATGCGATGACGCTGGCTGTGGGGCCTAACCCCCGCATCACGGGGTTATTCCGGCCGTGCGGATCGGCGGCTTCACACCACGCGCCAAACCCATTCGGCGATCTGCGCGATCACGTCGCCGAACAGCAACAGCGCCGCCGACCAGACCAGCGCGGAGACGAAATTGGCGATCTGGAACGGCCAATACGACATCTCGAAAATGCCGGCGGCCAGCGGCACCGAGGCGCGCAACGGTCCGAAGAACCGGCCGATGAAAATGCAGGGCACGCCCCAGTTTTTCACAAAGGCCTCGCCGCGCGGCAGGATCTCCGGGTAGCGCGACAGCGGCCACATCTGCGCGACGTGTTCCTTGTATTTGTAGCCGAACCAGTACGAGACCCAGTCGCCGAGGGCAGCACCAAAGCCGCCGGCGATCCAGACCGGCCAGAAGCTGATGCCGCTGGCGCCGATCAGGGCGCCGATCGCAACCAGCGCGCCCCAGGCCGGAATCAGCAGCGAAATGAAGGCCAGCGACTCGCCGAACGCCAGCACCAGCACGATCGGCGCGGCCCAAGCCTGATGGTCGCGCACGAAATCGGCCAGAGCGTGCGCGAAATCTTCCATCGTATCAAAGCCTTCCCGCCCCGTTGATGGCTGGAATCTTGCCACGGTTCCAAGCCTGACCACAGGTAAGCCAGCCGGTTGCGTGACATCAAGTCACAAAGGCGGTCATGGGGCGTGATCTTGGTCGGCCTTTCCCCAATGATCGTGCTCCGGGCCTCGCAGGTCCGAGGCTGAGTTGCTATCTGTCGGGACGGCCGCGCCATGCGCTGGTCGCCTCCGCCCAGCCGTCACCTTTTGAACCCATCCGTGGCATAGTCAGAGCAACCGATTCGCTGCGCCAGCCGCGCTGCAACACATGAAGAACTATGTCCAAACCATTGAAATCAGCTACTAAAACGAAATCCGGTGACGATCTGTTCGGTGCCCCCGAACCCAAGGGGCGCGCCACGCTCAAGGTCGCGGCCCGCTCAGGCGGCGCCGAGGATGCCTATACTGCGGCCGACATCGAGGTGCTCGAAGGGCTCGAGCCGGTGCGCCGCCGGCCCGGCATGTATATCGGCGGCACCGACGAAAAGGCGCTGCATCATCTGTTCGCCGAAGTCATCGACAATTCCATGGACGAGGCGCTGGCGGGCCACGCCACCTTCATCGAGGTGGAACTGACCGCCGACGGGTTTTTGACCGTCACCGACAACGGCCGCGGCATCCCGGTCGATCCGCACCCGAAATTTCCGAAGAAATCCGCGCTCGAAGTCATCATGTGCACGCTGCATTCCGGCGGCAAATTCGACTCCAAGGTCTACGAGACCTCGGGCGGTTTGCACGGCGTCGGCGTCTCCGTCGTCAACGCGCTGTCTTCGCGGCTCGAGGTCGAAGTGGCGCGCAGCCAAAAGCTCTATCGGATGAGTTTTGAGCGCGGCCATCCCAAGGGCAAGATTGAAGACCTCGGCAAGATCAACAACCGCCGCGGCACCCGCATCCGCTTCAAGCCCGATAGCGAGATTTTCGGCGCCAAGGCGGTGTTCAAGCCGCAGCGCCTGTTCAAGATGGCGCGCTCGAAAGCCTATCTGTTCGGCGGCGTCGAAATCCGCTGGCGCTGCGACGCCGAGCTTCTGAAGGGCATCGAGGACGTTCCGGCCGAAGACACCTTTCATTTCGCCGGCGGCTTGAAGGATTATCTCGCAGCGGCGGTTCACGCCGACACGCTGGTGCATCCGGATATCTTCTCCGGCAAGTCCGGCCGCAACGGCGCCCACGGCGCCTGCGAATGGGCGGTGGCCTGGACGGCGGATGCCGACGGCTTCCTGTCCTCCTACTGCAACACCGTGCCGACGCCGGACGGAGGCACCCACGAATCCGGCATGCGCAGCGCCATGCTACGCGGCCTGAAAGATCACGCCGAGCGCATCGGCCAGGGCAAGCGCGCCGCCTCCGTCACCTCCGAAGACGTGATGGTCGGGGCTGCGGTGATGCTGTCCGTGTTCGTGCGCGAGCCGGAATTCCAGGGCCAGACCAAGGATCGCCTCGCCACCGCCGAGGCCCAGAAGATCGTCGAACAGGCGATCAAGGACCCATTCGATCATTGGCTGTCGGGCAATCCGCTGCAGGCCAACAAGCTGCTGGATTTCGTCATCGAGCGCGCCGACGAACGGCTGCGCCGCCGCGCCGAAAAGGAAACCTCGCGCAAGACCGCGGTGAAGAAGCTGCGGCTGCCCGGCAAGCTGTCCGACTGCACCAACACCGCCACCGAAGGCTCCGAACTCTTCATCGTCGAGGGCGACTCGGCCGGCGGCAGCGCCAAGCATGCGCGCGACCGCCAGACCCAGGCGATCCTCCCCTTGCGCGGAAAAATCCTCAACGTCGCTTCCGCCGGCAAGGACAAGCTGACGGCGAACGCTCAGCTTTCCGACCTGATGCAGGCGATCGGCTGCGGTACCGGCGCGCAGTACCGCGAAGAAGATCTGCGCTACTCGCGCATCATCATCATGACCGACGCCGACGTCGACGGCGCGCACATCGCCTCGCTCTTGATCACGTTCTTCTACCGGCAGACGCCGCGGCTGATCGACGAGGGCCACCTCTATCTCGCGGTGCCGCCGCTCTACAAGCTGACCCATGGCGCCAAGACGGTGTACGCCCGCGACGAGGCCCACAGAGATCAGCTCCTCAAAAGCGAATTCAACGCCAACGCCAAGGTCGATATCAGCCGTTTCAAGGGCCTCGGCGAAATGATGTCGGCGCAGCTGAAGGAAACCACCATGGATCCGGCCAAGCGCACCCTGCTCCGCGTGGTGCTGCTGGCCGATGACCGCGAAGGCACCGCCGATTCCGTCGAGCGGCTGATGGGCACCAAGGCGGAAGCGCGATTCGCCTTCATCTCCGACAAGGCCGAGTTCGCCAGCGACGATTTGCTGGACGTCTAGCCCTCAAAACCCCGGTCTCGCGGGTATTTTGGCGGAATTTCAACCTAAATACGCTTTGAGGCCTGAATCCGCCCGATTTTCCGGACTTTGCCGCCGGTTCGTTTTCGGACGGGTGTGCTTCCCCCGCAACAGCTTTTTGGACGGAACCGCGTATAGTCATCCTACTGAGTTTCAGGAATTGGTGCAGAGCACCCGCGAGCGATCAGGTTGGGTCGCTTAAATACTGAGGAATTGACCATGAAAAGACTAGTGCTCGCTCTGACCGCGGTTGCTGCGATGACCGTATCGGCCTCGGCGGCCGATATGGCGCCCCACGCCTATTCGAAGGCTCCTGCGCCCATCGCGGTGGCCCCGAACTGGACCGGCTTCTACATCTTCGGCGGTGTCGGCGGTGGATTGTGGGATGCTAACACCTCAGCATACACCACCGCGACAGGTACTTGCCTTGTCTGCGTAAACAACAAGCAGGGTGGCGACGGCTGGTTTGGTACGGTCGGTGCAGGCTATGATTGGCAGTTCAATGGCCGGTGGGTTTTTGGTCTTTTGGCCGACGGCCAATTTGGCAGCCTCAAGGGAAGCGAATCCATAGCCGGACTGATCTTCACCCAAAAGCTTAAGGATACCTGGGCAGCAGGCGCACGCGTCGGCTACTTGGTAGCGCCGAATGTGCTTTCGTACGTCAATGGCGGTTACACCGGGTCCAATTGGTCAGGTGCGACGATTGTTAGTTCGTTTACCGGTGCGCCGTTTGGTGCCCACACCAACAGCTTCAGCACCCAGGGATGGTTCTTGGGCGGCGGCGTCGAGAACAATCTCGATATCTTCGGTATTACGGCTCCGGGCTGGTTCATGAAGACCGAATATCGGGGTGCCTATTACTCAAGCAAGAATTCCGATTGGCTTAACGACGGCACGAACACGCTGTTTGGCGTTAGCTCAACCTTCAAGCCTTTCGTGCAGACCATCAGCACGTCGCTGGTCTACCGCTTCAACTGGGGCGGCCCGGTGGTCGCGAAGTACTGATCTCTGCTAAAAATCAGCAGCTCAAAAGCCCCGGCATCGCCCGGGGCTTTTTTGTGTCTTGACGGATTCCGGCGTGGCCCAGCTCGGAGGCATCAACCCGTCCCTTGCCTTGAGAGAGGCCGAGCGCCACTCTGGCCACCGTTGCGCAATGGCGGAGAGGAAATCCCATGGGCAGAGTATTCTTGATCCTTGGCTTTCTCGCGCTCGCCATCGGCCTGCTCTGGATCGGTCAGGGCACCGGCGCGATCGCCTGGCCGAAATCGAGCTTCATGATCAATCAGCTCCAGTGGGCGGGATACGGCGCGTTGCTCGGCGCCATCGGCCTGATGCTGATCTGGCAAGGCAAGCGCTGATCGGCCAATTTTCCTCGGGCATTCAACAACAGCGGATCACAACGATGAAAGCGGGACAATTCGATCTCTCGGGCAAGGTGGCGATCGTCACCGGCGGCAATGGCGGCATCGGGCTTGGCATGGCCAGAGGATTGGCGGAAGCCGGAGCAGCGGTTGCGGTCGTCGGACGCAATGACGCGAAGTCGCAGGCGGCGGTCGCCGAACTCGAACGCGGCGGCGCCAAGGCCATCTCCGTGGCCGCCGACGTCACCGACAAATCCGCCGTCGCTGCCATGGCCGAGCGCGTCCAACGCGAGCTTCGGCCGGATCGATATCCTCGTCAACAATGCCGGCATCAACATCCGCAAACCGCCGCACGCGCTCGACATCGCCGAGTGGAACAGCGTGATTGCGACCAACCTCACCAGCGCCTTCCTGTGTTCGCAGGCGGTCTATCCCGCGATGAAAGCCGCGGGCGGCGGCAAGATCATCAATATCGGTTCGATGATGTCGATCTTCGGCGCCAGTTTCACGCCGGCCTATGCCGCGAGCAAGGGCGGCATCGTGCAGTTCACGCGCTCCTGCGCCTGCGCATGGGCGGTCGACAACATCCAGGCCAACGCAGTGCTGCCGGGCTGGATCGACACCGACCTCACCAAGCGCGCCCGCGAGCAGATCGACGGCCTGCACGACCGCGTGCTGGCGCGCACGCCGGCGGCGCGCTGGGGCGCGATCGCCGACTTCGCGGGCATCGCGGTGTTTCTCGCCTCACCCGCCTCCGATTTCGTCACCGGCACCGCCATTCCCGTCGACGGCGGGTACTCGATCATGGGTTGAGCCCGACCCGCGCCCTTCCTGACATCCGTCAAACAAAAAGCCCCGGGCGATGCCGGGGCTTTCCTAGTCGTGGGAGAATACAGAAGAGATCAGTATTTCGCGACCACCGGGCCGCCGAAGCGATAGTTGACGCCAACCTTGGCGATCTGAACATTGTTGACATGGGTCGAGTAGCACCAGGTCCCGCCGACACCGGCGGCGCCGAGCGGCAGGATGCCGCAGCCCCCTGCCGACCGGTTGTCGAATCCGAGATATTCATACTCGCCCTTCACGCTCCAATTCTGGTTGAGCGCCCATTCGGCGCCTGCGCCAGCGACCCACCCCCAAATGGTGCTAGCCCCACCGAGCGAAAGATTTGCCGCGACGAGCGGCGGTGCGGCGACGAAATTTTCCGACGATGCCAACCGTGTCACCGCGGCGCCGCCCTTGACGTAAAGCAGCAGATGATTCGACCAAGCGGGATTGACGGCGTCCATCGTCACGCCCAAACGACCCGCGAGGGTGCCGTACCAATCTCCCAAGGTGGTGTTGAACGTTACCGGGCATGGAGCACCGCAGGGCGCGCCTGCGACGAACGGCAGTGGCGCGCCGCCCGATAAATGAATGTATCCGATTTCACCTTCAACGCCGGCCACGATCTTCCCGGCTTGCCAATTGTAGCCAGCCGTTCCACCCGCGACCACGCTGGAACCCATGTTGTAGTTCGCGATACACCCGGCCTTCAGGCCCGGCGTTCCGCCATCGCACGCCGCAGGGACGCCCGGCGGAAACGTAAAGGCGCCCGCTACCACGGTCCCGGGATTGGTGGCATCGGGTGAACTCACCGAATCCGTCCAGGCGCCGCCCACGAAGCCGCCGACGTAAAAGCCGGTCCAGCTAAAGGGCGCCACCACGGGCGGCAAGGCCTTCACCGGCATGTCGGCGGCGGAGGCCGATCCAAGCGCACCCAAACCAAGAGACGCCACTGCGGCGAAAGCCCATCCAAATTTGTGACGCATTCCCATTTTGCCGCGCATTTCGTCCCCCTGCGACCAAATCGGTTCAATCAATATGTTGCCAGTATGATGCGCGTTGTCTGGTTGCACGAACAGAAAACCACGCATCAACGCACTGCTGCAGCGCATTTTCTCGGCAACGTTGCTGTTTCGCAACAGCCAGAGTTCCGCAAACCCTTGAAAATGATCCAAAATCAGGTTCCACCCGGCGGCAAGCACGCGCGAGCCGATCGACCGCCCGCGCGACCGGATTTTGGCGCGCACGCCGGCGCCGCGCTGGGCCGCGAATCGCTGACTTCGCGGTGTCTCTCACCTCGCCCGCATCCGATTTCGACAGCGGCACCGCCAATCGGGATAGGGGGGAGCCTCGCGGCTCCTCCCCTCCCACACCACCGTACGTACGGGTCCGTATACGGCGGTTCGCTGGATTATGCGACAGCGGGACTTGCGAGGGAGCGTAGGCCGAGCGATCTGAAGAAGCTGATTGGCATGGCAATATGGAGAGCGGGACTGACTGCGAGCCGCCAAGGGCCATGTGGGCTGCCGGCGGTTTGTGCCGCCAGGTCCCGGCCGACGCCGCAGCGTCGCAACTCTGCAAACCGTGTACTTCCGCGCTTCCACTGTTTCCAGGCGATGGCGCGCAACCGCCGCCTGAGCCATTCGTCAAGCTTACGCAACACTGACGGCGTTTGGCAGAAGCCGAAGTAGCCGCGCCACCCGGTGAGGTAAACGGACAACTCCTTGACGATCTGCTTAAGGCTGCGTCCGCACGTGCGCCGCGTCAGTTCCCGGACCCTTGCTTTGAAGCGGACGAGCGCTTGCGGCGCGATGCGCCGTCGCGGTTCGCTTCCGTAGGTAAAGCTGAAGCCCAGGAACTTGCGGACGCTCGGTTTGGCAACCGCGCTCTTGGCCTTGTTGACCTTCAGCCTGAGGCGCTTCGCAAGGAACCGTTCGATCCCGGTCATCACTCGTTCTCCTGCGCGTTGACTGCGTACATAGATGTTGCAGTCGTCGGCGTAGCGCACGAAGCGGTGACCGCGTTTCTCCAGTTCCTTGTCCAGCACATCCAGCATCAGGTTCGACAATAGCGGCGAGAGCGGCCCACCCTGCGGCGTGCCTTCCTCCGTCGGGCTGACCAGTCCTCCCTCCATCGCACCCGCGGTCAGAAAGCCGCGGATGAGTTTCAGGATGCGCTTGTCAGCAACCCTCTTGGCAATGAACCCCATCAGGACGTCGTGGTTGACCCGGTCGAAGAACTTTTCCAGGTCGATGTCCACGACGATGGCGTAGCCGGACGCAATATACGCCTGCGCTCGCTCCACCGCCTGATGCGCCGAGTGCTTCGGCCGGAAGCCGAAGCTCGTCTCGGAGAACGTCGGGTCCCAGTCCGCTTGCAGCACCTGCATGACAGCCTGCTGGATCAAGCGGTCGAGCACCGTCGGGATGCCGAGCAGCCGCATGCCGCCCGACGCCTTCGGTATCTCCACGCGCCGCACCGGTTGCGGCTTGTAAGTGCCATCAAGTAACTGAGCCCGGATCGTAGGCCAGTGCTCCTTCAGGTAGGCCGGCAGGTCGTCGACGTTCATGCCGTCGAAGCCCGCCGCGCCCTTGTTGCGCTTCACTTGCGCCAACGCTGTCTTCGAATTCTCACGCTCGACTACTGCTTCCATCGACGGTCCCGCGACCGCCGGGTGTTCGAGACAGGCGTTCGCCGTGCATGCTTCGGTCTCTCGGGCGGCGGCGCTTCGGGCTTCACCCTCCGCCCCGGTTCCCAAGTTCAGCTCGACCTCGATTCTTCTGCCGCATGACTGCACGAGACCGCCGTTCTACTGACCTCTCCAGCGTTCAGGCCTTCACCGGCGCGCTGCCGCCTACTACGCCCTCTGCTGACTTCTGCCCTGCGGTCAGGCCGTCTTGCAACGGCCTCAGTCTCGTTACCGAGACACAGCGCAGACCTCCCGAGGTAAGATCGACCGCCTTCACCGCACGCCCGCCGGATTTACCACCCCGACCCTTGATGACCATGGACTTCGCGATCATTAGCTCGCTCGTCCGGCCGGGTAGGCCTCATTATCCGGTTTTCGTTCATCGGGCCGCAGCTTTGCTCCACGCTTTCTTCAGACCCCACCTCGCGGTGACGCCCTTGCGCTTCACTAATCCTTCGCCGCCATCAGGCTGGATAGAGGACTTCCACCTCCAAGCTGTCGTTCATACTCGGCACACTGAAAAAAGCCCCGGACATGCCGGGGCTTTGACCAGTCTATGAGAAGCCGGATCTCAGTAGCGCGCGACCACCGGCGCGCCGAACTTGTAGCTCAGGCGGACGACGGCCGACTGAATATCCTTGGGTCTGGCATCGAAGGTGTAGGTGCCGGGCGCGGTGCCTGCGAGCTGATAGCTCTTCTTCTCGAACGCGGCATAATCGTATTCGAGACCGACGATCCAGTTCTGGGTGATGCCGTATTCCCAACCGGCGCCGATGGTCCAGCCATTGTGCCACTGGGTCTGCGATCCCGAACCCGTGGCCGGCGGAACGACGTCGGTCACCGCCAAGTGGTTGTTGACGCCGGCATAGCCGCCCTTCACGTAGAACAGGTTGTTCGCCACCGCGTAGCCGGCGCGGCCCGTAATCGTCGCCATCCAGTCGGTGCGCCAGCTGAACCGATCGTCGAGGCCGAAGCCGAACACGTTGTTCAGCACGGTACCCTTGTTGTCGAGACCGGAGATCGTGCCCTCGAGACCGAACACCCAGTTGCTGGCCTGCCAGTTGTAGCCCATCTGGCCGCCGCCGAACACGCCGGTTCCGCGCTGACGAAAACCCTGGCCGGGAGACAGATCACCGAACGCCGTGGTGTTGGCCGAGTTGATCCATTCTTCGTTCGTGGTGGCGCCGCCGATGTGGCCGCCGATGTAGAAGCCGCCCCAGTTGTAGATCGAATCGACGAAAGCCGGAGCCTTGGTGTAAGGCCGCGCAGCCGAGATCCGCAGCCGACGCAGCACCAGCTCCGAGCGCGGCAGTGAGTGCCGCAGCAGCAATCAGTTTTGAGCGAGTCATGTTCTTGCACCCCTTGTTGTCCTTGGGCGCAAGCTATCAACGAGAGAACTTACCAATTCGGAATCGATTGCGCAGGCGGCGTCCAATTTTCGCCGCGCGCCGTCGCATTTCTCGCCCGCTGTTGCCGTCGCGCAACCTTTTACAGCCGTCTTAATTGGCTGTTATCCCTAATGGATTCTCTGCGATGCAGGCTCAGTTGCGCAGCGGCGAATGCACATGCTCGGGCCGGACACCGAGGCCGACGAGCCGCGCGGTGATGCCCTGCAGCCAGGGCACGGCCGTGATCAGCCGCATGACCAGCGGCACTTTCAACGGCCGATCGCCGGGCTTCAACGCGGCGTCGATGATGTTGTTCTGGGCGATGACCTGCATCCGCTGCGTCATCTTCACCGGAAATTCGCGCCGCCGGCGCACGGCGTCGAGTTCATCTTCGGACGGGCAACCGTTTGCGAGTTTTGCGGCGAGCAGATTGGCGGTCGCCACCGCGTCCTGTACCGCGAGGTTGACGCCGACGCCGCCGACCGGCGACATCGCATGCGCGGCGTCGCCGATGCAAAGCAGTCCCGGCAGCGTCCAGCGCTTCAGTCTGTTGATCGCAACCGTCAACAGCTTCACATCGTCCCACTCCTTCACGTCGGCAAGGCCCGATTTCAGGATCGGCGCCATCCGCGCGACGTCGTCCAGCAGCGACTGCAATCCCCTCGCCTTCACGGCGTCGAATTGCCCTTTTGCGATCACATAGGCGCACTGCCAGTAGTCGCCGCGGTCGAACGTAATCATCATCTTGCCGGGCTCGACGCGGGCGAACAGATTTTCAGTCTCATTCGGACGACGGCCAGCGCGAAACCACAGCACATCCATCGGCGCGCCGATTTCCTCGACCGCAAGGCGGGCGCGCTCGCGTACGATCGAATGCCGGCCGTCGCAGGCAATGGTCAGATCGGCGACGATATCGATCGGGCCCTCCGGCGTCTTCGCCCGTACCCCCGCGATCTCTTCGCCGCGGCGGATGAGATCGGTCGCCTCGGCATTCATCATCACCTTGAGCGAAGTAAACCGCTGGCCGGCCTCGCGCAGGAAATTGAGGAAGTCCCACTGCGGCATGAAGGCGATGAACGGATATTTGGTGCCGACGCGGCTGAGATCCGCGATCCGCACCGAGGCGCCGCCGAACATCCCGTCCATCTTCTGCAATTGCTGATGCGGAAGTTTTAAGAATCCGTCGATCAATCCGAGCTCGTCCATCACCTGCAGGGTCGAGGGATGCACGGTGTCGCCGCGGAAATCGCGGAAGAAGTCAGCATGCTTTTCCAGCACCACGACATCGACGCCGGCGCGTCCGAGCAGGTACCCGAGCATCATGCCGGCAGGGCCGCCGCCGACAATGCAGCAGCGAACCTTCATGGTTCGCTCGGCGCGTGGCTCGGAGAAAGTATCTGCGTTCATGATCCAACTCCCGTCGCGCAAAACTTATGCGTCGGGGCCGGCGCGTCAATCTGCTAGCCCGGGAGACATCTTATCGGTTCCCAAAACAAAAGGCCCCGGACGATGCCGGGGCCTGCAGCTTCTTGCCTCAGAGAGAAATCAGTATTTCGCGACCACAGGTTTGTTGAAATGATAGTTCACACCCACCTTGAACGTATGGATGCCCTCGATGTTGTGGTTTGAACAGAAGTTCGAGCCTGTCGCCGCCGCGGCTCCGGGTCCGCAGACCGCGTAGGTCTTGTCGATGCCAAGGAACAGATACTCACCCTTGACGCTCCAGCTGTTGTTGAAGGCGTATTCGAGACCGCCGCCGGCAACCCAGAACGCCTGGGTGATGCTGTAATTTGTGGTGAGCAAGCCGCCACCGCAGGCGCCCGTGTTACAGGCATCGATCACCGACGAACTGATATTGGCAAAACCGACGCCGGCCTTGCCATACACCAGCACTCGGTCCCAAGCGTAACCGACCCGGCCGGTGACTGCGGCGTACCAGTCGCCAATTCTCGTGGAATCTCGGGTGTCGCTGCCGAGGGTGGGGATGCTATAGGGATCGATCACCGATCCCGTCAGCCTCATATATCCGCCTTCACCTTCGACGCCGACTACCCAACGCGAAGCACCCTGCCAGTTGCAGCCGACCGTGCCACCACCGATCCCGCTGCTGCCGAGATCATAATTGTACAATCCGCCATTGGTCGCGTTGGCGATCGGCGAGTTGTAGAAGGTTCCGGCGGGAAAGGTGCCCCCGGTCGACGACGGATCGACCGAATGAACCGAGCGGCTTTGGGTGGCGCCGCCGAGATATCCACCTACATAGCAGCCAGTCCAGTTGTAAGCCACGACGACCGGCGGCGGCGGAGCCTTGACCGCCATATCGGCGGCCATCGCGCCACCGATCCCAATGAAACCAAATGAAACGGCGGCGGCGAGCGCCCATCCAGAATTTTTGCGCATGAATCCCCCCCCTAGGCTTGTCCCTACGGCAAAGCACAGGTTGAAGTTCGCGGCCTTGCGACCCAGAACAGGGCCCAAGTCATCACGCGTGCGCACTTTTCGCGTAAGCGTTGCAGATCGGCAACGCTGCGCGGTATCTGAAGTGGGTTCAGCGCGGGAAGCTTTGACCTCGGGTCAGTTCCACCGATACCGACTGGGTCGATGGCGCGCGCTTCAAACAAGGCGGCGATCAAGGTGCCAGGATACCAATCAACGCCGGAAACTCTTGATCTCGGAGACGCTGCCGTCGCGGTAGGTCAGTTCCACCGATACCGACTGAGTCGAGGGCGCGAGCTTGAGATAAGGCTGTGCGTCGTGCGGAATCACGCTGGGATCCCTGGGATCGCAGGGCGGCATTTTCAAAACCCGGTCTGGCACCGCGCTGTCGATGCCGACGCGCACCTCGCGGATGGCGCAGCGATACGACATCAGATGCGTGTAATAGACCAGGAGCCCGTTGAACTCACGGAATGACAGCCAGCTCGTCGCGGTCATGTCGAGGATTTTTCGCTGGTCGCGGATCAGGGCTGCCTCGGGATCGAACCGGATCGGAAACGGTCCCTGCATATCGCCCGAGGTGTCGACATAGCGAACCTGGATGGTGCCACCCTGCGCGTCGGCCGGGAGTTCGATCGAGGGATTTGGCATGCGCTTGCGGGTACGCGGATCGAGCGTGTCGATGAAGCCGGTTTCACGGAAATCGCCGGCATCGCCCATCCGCCAGGAAATCCCGAGCGTCGGATCGGCGATCGAGAACGTAATGGTCCAGCCGCCATTATGGCGCGAGAACGCGGCGATCGGTGCGTTGACGGAATCTTTCTTCGGCAACCGCGGCACCGATACCGGCGGCAGCGCTGCGACCTTCTGCGGCGGCTCGGCAGGTCTTGCGGCTTCGGCCTGCCCCTTCGCCGCGCCATTCAGGAACACGTCGTCGACCATCTGGTCGAAATAAACCGGGATCTGCTTGTGTTTCACCGTCTCCGCCATTTCACTCACGAGCCGGCGCGTATGCTGGGCGACCTGGACGAGGTTTTCTCCGGGCTGCAGCAGCTCCCTGGCAAAGGTTCGCGTGAACACCGAATTCGGATTGGTATCGTCGTTCGACAACCGATCCAGCGCGGTCTGCCGCGGGCCGGCCGAAAACACCGAGAACACGCCCTCCGGCAATTGCGTCATCGGCGCCAGTCCGCCGCCGCCGGCGACCGCGCGGGTGCCGCTTCGCTCGAACGGATTGTTGCGGCAGGCGTCGAACACCAGAATGGCGGTGCGCACTTTCTTGTTCTGCATGCGCTCAATGATGCGATCGGCGAGCACCGACGCGTCCCGCACCAGTTCTTCCTGGCCCTCGGTCGCAGCCGGCACGTCGGTCGGCAGCAGGAAATTCTGGCCGGCGATTTCAAAGCCGTGACCGGCATAAAAGAAGAACGCGGTGTCGCCAGGCTCGACCGCCCGGTCGAACGCCAAAAGCGTCTCGGAGAAGGCCTGCCGGTTCTGGTTTTCCGCCACCATCACGGCAAAGCCGAGCTGCCTTAGCGTATCGCCCATGGTGCGGGCGTCGTTGACCGCCTTCTGCAGCTTGGGCACGTTTTTATAATCGTTGTTGCCGATCACCAGCGCGACGCGCTTTTCGGCCTGCACGGGCGCGGCTGATGCGAGGATCGCCACCGCGATTCCGGTTGCCGCGGTCAATCTCGAAAGCCAGCGCATCATCATCCCGTTTCCCGCGTGCATGCCCGGTCGGCGACGCATGCGACCGCCGGATGATAGTCGAAACAGCCGGGTTACCGGTTCAAATTCCCCTGCTGGCGCGACCCATCGCCTAATCGCAACAATGTCCGGCCAATCGACCATCGCTGGCCGGCCCCGGCTTGCTTTTCTTTTTCATATTTTGCAATACTCTATGAAATAGATGAGGCTGGCGTCGCTCTGCTGTGGAGACTTCCTGAATGGCTGATCTGGGGCATCAGACCGAACCGCTGCGCCGCCACGCGCTCGATCGCAACCCGGAACCGACAGACGCTGCGGTGTGTCACGATCCCCGCACGACGTCCGGCGATAGCGAATGGGCGCGGCTGCTGGAAGCCTGCTTCGCCGAACTGCACCAGGCGGTCGAGAGCGGCGACATCGCTAGAACCTCGCCGCTGCACGAGGCCGTGGCCGAACTCGCGTTGATCGCGCGCGGCGCGATCAAACCGGCCAGCCGGCGCGGACAAAAGGCCTTTCGGGTCGGCCGTCTCTGTTTGGCGCAGCGCTTGATCGCGCGTCATCTGTCGCAAGCAGCCTTGTCGCCCGCGATGGTGGCCGACCTGCTCGGGGTGTCGGTTCGCCATCTCCACCTTCTGTTCGAAACGACGGGAACGAGCTTCTCGCTGACCGTCGCCGCGCAGCGGATGCGCCAGATCCGCCTGCTGTTGCGCGAAGCGCCGCAGCGGCCGATCGCCGATATCGCCCACGCCTGCGGGTTCGCGAGCATGGCAACCTTCTATCGGGTCTTCGGCGCGAACACCGGGCTGACGCCGGGCCAATTCAGGGATCGCGAGGCGGCAACTCTTTTGACCGCAAAATGACGCGAGAGAAGCTGATGCTACAACAGCAAGCCGCGCTCCAACGGGGCTTGGGGGCTGCCGGTCCGAGGCGCAGCCGTTTGACCGGGAAATGACAGTCTGGCCGTTATTTGTGCGAAAACATTAAGCTTTTTCGGCCATTTGGCGTCTTCCAAGATTGACTTTGGCCGTTTCGACCCTATGTTTGCGATCAATGCGGCCTTGGATCGAAACGCGATTCCCTTGGTTTGCCGCTCGTCTGCGTAAGTCAGAGCCCCCAGCTTCATAAAGCGCGCCGTTTCGGGGTTGAACGCGACAGCCTTTTTACTTTCGATTCCGAACGGCGGTGTCGATCAGAGGCTCAATGTCTTTTTCCCATCTCGGTCTTTCCGACAAGGTGCTCGCCGCGGTTGCGGCCACCGGTTACACCACCCCGACCCCCATTCAGGAACAGGCGATCCCCCACGTTCTGGCGCGCCGCGACGTTCTCGGCATCGCCCAGACCGGCACCGGCAAGACCGCTGCCTTCGTCCTTCCGATGCTCACGCTGCTGGAAAAGGGCCGCGCCCGGGCCCGAATGCCCCGCACCCTCATCCTGGAGCCGACCCGCGAACTCGCCGCCCAGGTCAAGGAACAGTTCGACAAATACGGCGCCGGACAGAAACTCAATGTCGCGCTGTTGATCGGCGGCGTTTCGTTCGGCGACCAGGACAGCAAATTGACCCGCGGCGTCGATGTGCTGATCGCAACCCCCGGCCGGCTGCTCGACCATACCGAGCGCGGCGGACTTGCTGCTCACCGGCGTCGAACTGCTGGTCATCGACGAAGCCGACCGCATGCTGGACATGGGCTTCATCCCCGACATCGAACGCGTCTGCAAGCTGGTCCCGTTCACCCGGCAGACGCTGTTCTTCACCGCGACGATGCCGCCCGAAATCGCGCGCATCACCGAAACCTTCCTGCACAATCCGCAAAAGATCGAAGTTTCCAGGCCGGCGACGACGGCTGTCGGCGTGTCGCAGTTCCAGGTCGGTGTCGGCCGCGAGCCGCACGAGAAGCGCGAAGTGCTGCGCCGCCTGTTGCGCGACGCCAAGGATCTCAAGAACGCGATCATCTTCTGCAATCGCAAGCGGGAAGTCGCGGTCGTTTACAAATCGCTGCAGAAGCACGGCTTCAGCGTCGGCGCCCTGCATGGCGACATGGATCAGTCGGCCCGCACGGCTGCGCTCGACCAGTTCCGCAAGGGCGAAATTCCGCTGCTGGTCGCCTCCGACGTCGCGGCCCGCGGCCTCGATATTCCCGGCCGTCAGCCACGTCTTCAATTTCGACGTTCCCCATCACGCCGACGACTACGTCCACCGCATCGGCCGTACCGGCCGCGCCGGCCGCACCGGCACCGCGATCTCGATGGTGACCTCGCTCGACCACAAGTCGATCGTGGCGATCGAAAAGCTGATCGGCCAGCCCATTCCGAAGCGCCGAAGGCGACTTCACCGTTCGGTCGGAGCCTTCCGACGAACAGCCGCGCCATTCGCGCGGACGTGAAGGCGCAAGAGAAGGATCACGCGAAGGATCCGAGAAGAATCGCGCGAGGGTTCGCGGGAAGGTTCGCGCGGCGGACGCAACAAGCCGCGCCGCGAACGTGAGCCGCGACGCGCCGGCGGCGGTGGCCGCGGTCCCAAGCCGCAGCCCGAAGCCCCGGTCGAGGCGTTCACGCCTCCGACCCCCGCTCCGGCCTCGCGCGTGCCTTCGATCGGTCGCGCCGAACCGCGGCGAACCCAGCGCGAACCCGATGCGGAGCCCGCGGATCATTCGCATCTTCCCGCCTTCCTTCTCCGACCCGTACGCGCCCGCGTGTGAGCGACTGATAACGCCGGGGAACCCGTTTACCCGGCGTTCATTCTCCTCCATTAACCTGCCGCCGATAATTTTAGTAATTGCTGCTGCCAGCAAGGCGGCGCTGCACGTCATTGGGGACGGATCAGTGGTGAAGCTGCTGGACGAACACGAACGCACGATGGCCTTCGCCGAAGTCGCGTTGGGTCAGATCAAATCGCTCCGGCAGACCGCTGTCCCCCGCAATTATGAAATCTGGTACGTCTACGCCACCGGCTACAATGCGCCCCTCAACAAGATCATCAACGAGACGCTGGCGCGCAACGGCAGGCTGACCGAAGCCGATCTCGAACAGATCTACGAAACCTATCTCTCCCACATCAAGACCTCCGACCGCATCGACAAGGTCGGCGCGCGCGTGATCGGCGAAATCGACGACGTGATGACGTCTCATCACCGAGGCGCTCGGGATGTCGGCGAGCTACGACGCCAGCCTGAGCGGCGCCAGCCAAAAGCTCTCCGATGCCAAGAAACCGCGACCAAGTCAAGGCGATCGTCGAATCGTTGGTGAAGTCGACCCGCGAGATGCGCGACACCAACAAGGCGCTGGAAGACCGGCTGTCGCTGTCGAAGACCGAGATCAGCAATTTGCAGCACAGCCTCGAGGCCATCCGCGCCGAGAGCCTGACCGATCCGCTCACCGGACTCGGCAACCGCAAATATTTCGACCGCTCGATCGAGATGGCGGTGCAGACCGCGCTGGCCACCGGCGAGCCGCTGTCGCTTCTGATGTTCGACATCGACCATTTCAAATCGTTCAACGACAGCTACGGCCACCTCACCGGCGATCAGGTGCTCCGGCTGGTCGGCATGTCGCTGAAACAGACCATCAAGGGTCAGGACATCACCGCGCGCTATGGCGGCGAGGAATTCGCGGTGGTGCTGCCCAACACCGCGCTGCGCCAGGCGCTGACGGTCGCCGATCACATCCGCCGCGCCGTCATGGCGAAGGAATTGAAGAAGAAATCCACCGGCGAAATTCTCGGCCGGGTCACGATCTCGGTCGGCGTCTCCATGCTGAAGCCGGGCGACGATACCGATTCGCTGATCGAACGCGCCGACGCCTGCCTCTACGCCGCCAAGCGCAACGGCCGCAACCGCGTGATCTGCGAAGTCGACCCCGAATACGCCGACGACAACCGCAGCCAGGTGGCGTGAGGCTAGAGCAAATTCCTCAAAAAGCGAGTCGGAGGGGATTCTCTTGGAGGCGGAATGCTAATTCCATCTTTTCGACTGAGTCGGGAGGATGGAATGGGCAAGCCGTACAGCATGGATTTGCGTGAGCGGGTTGTTGCGGCGATCGAGGGCGGGGAATCGACGCATCAGGCGGCAGCGCGGTTTGCGATCGGGATAGCGACCGCCGGAGCATGGGCGCGGCTGAAGCGTTCCACCGGTGACGTTCGTCCTGCCAAACAGGGCAAGCCGAAGGGGGCCGTGCTGGATGCGCATGCAGATTTCATTCTCGGTGTGCTTGCAGAGGCGCCCGACACGACGCTCGACGAGATGGTCGAACGGCTGCGGGAAGAACGCGGCGTGGCGGTGGTGAGGACTGCCGTATGGAAGTTACTCGATAGGCATGGTCAGACGCACAAAAAAGACTGCCCATGCCAGCGAGCAGGAGCGCGCTGATGTGAAGGCTGCGCGCGAAAATTGGGTCGAGAACCAAGACGATCTTGATCCCGACCACCTGATCTTTATCGATGAGAGCGGCCTTTCGACAAAGATGGCACGCCTTCGTGGCTGGGCGCCAAAGGGCGAGCGCTGCTGCGCCGCCATTCCGCACGGTCATTGGAAAACCGTCACTTTTGTCGGCGAACTCACGCTTACGGGCTTTGTTGCACCGATGCTGTTGGACGGGCCGATGGACGGAGAATGCTTCCTTGCTTGGGTCGAACAGATGCTGGCGCCAACCTTGCGCCCAGGCGATATCGTCGTCATGGACAATCTGGCCGCCCACAAGGTCGTCGGCGTCAGGCAAGCTATCGAGGCCGGTGGCGCCGAACTCCGCTATCTGCCGCCTTACAGTCCCGATCTCAATCCGATCGAAAATGCTTTCGCCAAGCTCAAGGCGCACGTACGAAAGTCAGCCGCGCGAACCCTCGACGCACTTGACCGAGCCGCCGCCAATGCGTTGTCACAGTTCAAACCTGACCAATGCGCGAACTTCTTCGCCCACGCTGGATACAGATCGGATTAAGAGGAATCTGCTCTAGCAGCAATCCATCGTCATCCTGGGGTGCGAGCTCTTGCGAGCCTCGAAGGATGACTGGCGACGGTGCCAGCGGCACATCCTTCGAGGCCGTCGCAAGCGCGACGGCCTCAGGATGACGACTTCCTTCGTTTCGCTGGCTTCTTCTTTGCCACGGACCTCTTGGCCACCAGCTTCTTCACCACAGCCTTCTTGACCGCCGCCTTCCGCTTCTTCGGCCGCTTGCGCAACGCCGCGCGCTGCGCTGCCGCCAGCGCCGTCCTCGCCCAATCCGCCAACTCCTCGGAATCGTCGAACAGCCGCGCCGGCAATTGCCAGTACGAGTTCACGGTCACCGTCTTGGCCCGGGTCTGATACGAAAACGGTTTTGATCCTTCCGCCTCGAACTGCGGAATGCTTTGCTTCGTCGGCCCGGAAATACAGCCCGGCGCGCAGCGCCAGCGCGAAATTGGTGCCGTCTGCGGAGATGCCGAAGCCGGAAAACATTTTTCGGATCGTCACCGGACCGAATTCGGAAAACAGATCGATCAGGAAATCGCGGTCCATCTCTCACCGTCGTCCCGGCGGAAGCCGGGATCCATACAACGTGTCATCTCGTTTGGGCAGTATGGTCGACGGGCGTGTCTAAAATCAACCGCCGCGGATTATGGGTGCCCGCTCAAGGCGGGGACGACCGTCAGATCTTCGCAGCCGTCAGCTGCACCGACTCGCCGCAACCGCAGGCGCCGGTCTGGTTCGGGTTGTTGAAGATGAACTGCGACTGCATCTTGTCGGCCTTGTAGTCCATCTCGGTGCCGAGCAGGAACAGCACTGCCTTGGGATCGACCAGTATCTTGACGCCCTTGTCCTCGACGACTTCGTCGGTCGGGCGCACCTCGTGGGCGTATTCCACGGTGTAGGACTGGCCGGCGCAGCCGCCGTTCTTGATCCCGACGCGCAGGCCGACGATTTCGGAATCGGCGCGCTTGGTCAGTTCGGTGATCCGCTGGGCGGCAGCTTCGGTCAGCCTCATGACCTGCGGCCGCGGGCGCGGCTTCGGCTTGGCGGCGGGCGTGGGTGAAGCGGGTGTCATGTCAGTCATGTGATCATTCCCAGCGGCAAATCAATGCCGGTCTTCGCAAACAGATTAAGGCCGATCCCCTGACGCTTCACAACTCACCACATATTGAGGACGAGGCGGGCCTCGTCGGACATCCGGTCCGGCGTCCAGGCCGGGTCCCACACCAGGTTGACATTGACGACGCCGACGCCGGGAACGCTGGCGACTGCGTTCTCCACCATCGTCGGCAATTCGCCGGCTGCCGGACAGTTCGGCGTGGTCAGCGTCATCATGACGTCGACGCTGCGGTCGTCCTTGAGATCGACCTTGTAGATCAGGCCGAGCTCGTAGATATCGGCCGGAATTTCCGGATCGAACACCGTCTTCAGCGCGGCCACGATCTCGCCGCCGAGCCGCTCGGTCTCCTCCGGCGGCAACGCCGAGATGGTTTCCATGTTGGCGGTTTTGACTTCGGCTGTATCGGTCATGAAAACAATTCCCGCGCCTTGATCAGCGCCTGTGCCAGGTGGTCGACTTCTTCGCGGGTATTATACATCCCAAACGACGCCCGGCAGGTGGCTGTGACATTGAACCGCTCTAAAAGCGGCATCACGCAATGGGTGCCGGCGCGCACTGCAATGCCCTGCCGGTCGATCACGGTAGCGACATCGTGGGGATGGGCGCCCTTCATCTCGAACGAGATCACCGGACCCTTGCCCTTGGCGGTGCCGATCAGCCGCAGCGAATTGATTTCGCGCAGGCGCTCCTGGGCGTAGGCCAGAAGATCGTTCTCATGGGCGGCGATGCGCTCCTTGCCGATCGAATTGACGTAGTCGATCGCAGCCCCCAGCCCGATCGATTCCACGATCGCGGGCGTGCCGGCCTCGAATTTGTGCGGCGGATCACCATAGGTGACCCAGTCCCTTGCGACCTCGCGGATCATCTCGCCGCCGCCATTGTACGGGCGCATCGCGACCAGGAGATCATGCTTGGCATAGAGCACGCCGATCCCGGTCGGGCCGTACAGCTTGTGGCCGGTGAAGACGTAGAAATCCGCGTCGATGTCCTGCACGTCGATCGCCAGATGCACGGCGGCCTGGCTGCCGTCCACCAGCACCGGAATGCCGCGCGCATGGGCGAGCTTGACGACTTCTTTCACCGGCACAATCGTGCCGAGTGCATTCGACATCTGCGTGATCGCGACCAGCTTTGTGCGCGGCGTCAGCAGCTTTTCGAATTCGTCGATCAAAAAATTGCCTTCGTCATCGACCGGCGCCCATTTGATCACAGCGCCGTGGCGTTCCCGCAGGAAATGCCAGGGCACGATGTTGGAATGGTGCTCCATGATCGAGATGACGATCTCGTCGCCCTCGCCGATATTCGGCTCGCCCCAGGACGACGCCACGAGGTTGATGGCCTCGGTGGCGTTGCGGGTGAAGATGATCTCTTCGCTGCGGCGGGCGTTGAGGAATTTTGCGACTTTGGCGCGGCCGCCCTCATAGGCTTCGGTGGCGGCATTGGCGAGATAATGCAGCCCGCGATGCACGTTGGCGTATTCGCTGCGGTAGGCCTCGGTCATGCGGTCGAGCACGGCATTCGGCTTCTGCGCGGAGGCGGCGTTGTCGAGATAGACCAGCGGCTTGCCATAGACCTTCATCGCCAGCGCCGGAAAATCCTCCCGCACGCGGGCGACGTCATACGAACCGTTGAGGACCGCCGGATGCGTGGTCATGCCCTCGCCTCCAGCCAGCGCTGCGCCGCCGAAATTGCGAGCTCGCGCAAAGTGTCATTGACGATCGAACTCGATCGCCTCGCCGACAAAAGCCTGGATCAGCAGCGCCTGGGCTTCCTTCTCGGACAGGCCGCGCGCGCGCAAGTAAAACAGCAGGCTCTCATCGAGTGCGCCGGTGGTGGCGCCATGGCCGCAGGTGACGTCGTCGGCAAAGATTTCCAGTTCCGGCTTGTTGTCGGCCTCGGCCTCGTCGGACAGCAGCAACGCGCGCGTCATCATCTTGGCGTCGGTCTTCTGCGCCTTGGGGCGCACGATGATACGGCCCTGGAACACCGAATGGGCGCGGTCGTCGACGACGGCACGGAAGACCTCGCGGCTGTCGCAATGCGGCACCGCATGATCCAGAAACAGCGTGGTGTCGGCGTGCTGGCGGCCATTCAGCAAATTGACGCCGTTGGTCTCGACCTTCGACCCCTCACCCGCGAAGGCGATGACCGCCTGATAACGGCTGACATTGGCGCCCGAAGCCATGCCGAACGTGTTGAAATGCGCGTGTGCGCCGAGCGTCACGACGGCGGACGAAATGTTGAAGGCGTCGCGGCCGTCCTCGACCAGGCGAACTTGGTCGAGCCGCGAATTGTTGCCGATCGAGACGATCAGGGAATCATGCGCCTGATAGGCCTTTGCGCCATCAGCCGCGATGTAGCTCTCCACCAGCGTGGCGCCGGCATCCTTGCCGAGACGCAGCAGCGAACGCGTGAACATCGCCGCCGGCGTGCCGCCGCTGGCGATATGCACGATATGCAGCGGCTGGGTCAGCACGGCGCCATCGGCGACATCGATCACCAAGCCGTCCGTCATCATCGCGCTGTTGAGCGCGACCATCGGATTGGAATTGTCGGGCGCAAACAATTGTGCCTGCAACACAGCGTCGCCGGCTTCAAGCACCTCGCGCAGGGTGCGAATGCCAAGTCCCTTTTCGGGATTGCCGAGTTCGGACAGTTTTGGCGCAAACACGCCGTCCACCAGCACCAAGCGCCGCACGCCTTCGATCGCATGCAGCTTCAGGGCAGCACCGGCGCGGGTCAGCGCCGGGGCGTCGGGGGCTGCTGCCAGCGGCAGCACCTCGCGCATCAGTGCGCGCAGGTCGGTGTATTTCCAGTCTTCGATCCGGCGGTGCGGCAAGCCCTCGCACGCATAGGCGTCGAACGCCTGCCGCCTGCGATCGGCAACCGGGCCTATGCCGGCAAGCCGGTCGTGCGCGATGGTGAAAATATCGCTCATCGCACGTCCGGTTTCGGTCTTTGCCACAACAACGTTCATCATCAAATCCGTCTGGCGTCAGGCTGCATCTTCGAACTGGGCATAGCCGGAAGCCTCGAGCTCCAGCGCCAGTTCCTTGCCGCCGCTTTTGACGACCTTGCCCTTCGACATCACGTGCACGAAATCAGGCACGATGTAGTTGAGCAGCCGCTGGTAGTGGGTGATCACGATCATCGCTCGATCCGGCGAACGCAGCGCGTTGACGCCGTCGGCGGCGACCCTGAGCGCGTCGATGTCGAGACCGGAATCCATTTCATCAAGGATGCAGACGGCCGGCTCGAACAGCGCCATCTGCAGGATCTCGTTGCGCTTCTTCTCGCCGCCGGAAAAGCCGACATTGACGCCGCGGCGAAGCATCTCCTGCGGGATGTTCAGCCGGGCCGCGACCTCGCGCACTTTCTTCAGAAAGTCCGGCGTGGAGAATTCGCTCTCGCCGCGCGCCTTGCGCTGCGCGTTCAGCGCGGTGCGCAGGAAATTCATGGTGGCGACGCCGGGAATTTCGACCGGATACTGGAACGCCAGGAACACGCCCTTGGCGGCGCGCTGGTCCGGCGACATTTCCAGCAGGTTCTCGCCCCTGAACAGGATCGCGCCGCCGGTGACTTCATAGCCCGGCTTGCCGGCGATGACGTGGCTCAGCGTCGATTTGCCGGAGCCGTTCGGCCCCATGATCGCGTGCACCTCGCCCGGATTTACGGTGAGCGACAGCCCGTGGAGAATTTCCCGCTCCTCGACACGAACCTGCAGATTTTTGACTTCGAGTAATGACATTCGTTCTGTCCTAAAAACTATTCCGCCAGTTCAAGGCGCTTCTCGATGCGATCGAGGCGGCTCTTGATTCCAGCGATATCGACGTGATCATGTTCCTGGATGGTCAGCATTCCCGCCATGTGCTGGCGCATTGCCGTCATCTCAACGCGCATTGTTTGCATCTCACCAAACAGCTTGCCGATCTCGCCACGAACAACGCGCAATTGCTCCAGCACGAGACTCTCAGGCTCAACCATCAGCCAACACTCCCCTCCAGCGAGATCGAGATCAGCTTCTGCGCTTCCACCGCGAATTCCATCGGCAGTTGCTGCAGCACGTCCTTGACAAAACCGTTGACGACGAGGCCGACGGCTTCTTCCTGGCTGAGCCCGCGCTGCACGCAGTAGAACAGCACGTCCTCCGAAATCTTCGACGTCGTCGCTTCATGCTCGAACAGCGCGGATGAATTCTTGGCTTCCACGTACGGCACGGTATGCGCGCCGCATTTGTCGCCGATCAGGAGCGAATCGCAGGCGGTGAAGTTGCGCGCGCCGGTCGCCTTGCGATGGGCGGTGACGAGGCCGCGATAGGTGTTTTGCGAGACGCCGGCGGCGATGCCCTTGGAGATGATCCGGCTCGTCGTGTTCTTGCCGAGATGGATCATCTTGGTGCCGCTGTCGACCTGCTGGTGGCCGTTCGAGATCGCGATCGAATAGAATTCGCCACGCGAGTTGTCGCCCCGCAGGATGCAGCTCGGATATTTCCAGGTGATCGCCGATCCGGTCTCGACCTGGGTCCAGGAGATCTTCGAATTATTGCCGCGGCAATCGCCGCGCTTGGTGACGAAATTATAGATGCCGCCGATCCCTTCGGAATTGCCGGGATACCAGTTCTGCACCGTCGAATATTTGATCTCGGCGTCGTCGAGCGTGACCAACTCGACCACGGCGGCATGCAGCTGGTTCTCGTCGCGCTGCGGCGCGGTGCAGCCTTCGAGATAGCTGACGTAAGCGCCCTTGTCGGCGATGATCAGCGTGCGCTCGAACTGGCCGGTATTGCGTTCGTTGATGCGGAAGTAGGTCGACAGTTCCATCGGGCAGCGCACGCCCGGCGGCACGTAGACGAACGAGCCGTCGGAAAACACCGCCGAATTCAGCGTCGCGAAATAATTGTCTGAGGTCGGCACGACAGTGCCGAGATACTTCTTCACCAGTTCAGGGTGCTCGCGGATCGCCTCCGAGATCGGCATGAAGATCACGCCGGCCTGCTTCAGCTCCTTCTGGAAGGTGGTCGCCACCGAAACCGAATCGAACACGGCATCGACCGCGATCTTGCGCTCGCCTTCCGGGCGCACGACGCCTTCCAGCACCTCGACTTCGCGCAAGGGAATGCCGAGCTTCTCATAGGTTTTCAGAATCTCGGGATCGATCTCGTCGAGCGAGGAAACCGTCTTCTTCGGCTTCGGCGCCGAGTAGTAATAGAGATCCTGGTAATCGATCTTGGGGTAGTCGACCCGCGCCCAGGTCGGCTCGGTCATGGTCAGCCAGCGGCGATAGGCCTCCAGACGCCATTCCAGCATCCAGGCCGGCTCGTTCTTCTTGGCGGAAATGAAGCGGACGGTGTCTTCCGAAAGCCCCTTGGGGGCCTTGTCGGACTCGATCAGCGTCTCGAATCCATATCGATATTGATCGACGTCGATCCGCCTGACGCGGTCGACCGTCTCTTGTACGGCAGCCATTCCATCCTCCGCTCGCGGTTTCAAGGACCGCGGTGGATCAATTCCGAAAGTCTATTACGATGCTTTTGGACGAAATCACGCGCTTAGAACCGTTCAAGCTGTGTTTCGTCGTCCCTCTCTAACTAGGGTATTGGCGAGCTTTCGCCAAGCCTTAAGCGTCAAATCAATGTCTGTCTGTGACGTAGACCAGCCCAGACTGAGCCGCACTGCTCCCTGCGCCAGTTCCCGGCTCAGGCCCATCGCCGCCAGCACGTGCGAGGGCTGGACCTTGCCCGACGAGCAGGCCGAGCCCGAGGATACCGCGATACCGTCGAGATCGAACCCGATGACGGCGGTTTCCGCCTTCAGGCCAGGAACTGTGAACAGAGTGGTATTCGGCAACCGCTGAACGTCCCGGGAGAACACGATCATGCCGGGGGTTTGTGCCAAACCCTCTTCGAGGCGATCGCGTAGACCCAGGACGCGCCGGGCATCGCCAGCCAAGGCCGCCATCGCGGCCGTGGCGGCTGCGCCGAACGCAGAAATGCCCGCGACATTCTCGGTGCCGGCACGATGACCGTGTTCCTGCCCGCCGCCGCGCAACAGCGGCTCCAGCCCCTGCACGCCATCGGCCAAAACCACCGCGCCGACGCCCTTGGGGCCGCCGATCTTGTGCGCCGACAGCGTCACCAGATCCGCATTCATCGAATTGATATCGAACGGGATTTTTCCGAACGCCTGGATCGCGTCGACATGCAGCAATCCGCCCGCCGCATGGACGATTTCGGCAACTTCAGCGACCGGCTGCACCGCGCCGGTTTCGTTGTTGGCCAGCATCACCGACACCAGCGCCGGCGGGCCGCCGTCGACCTTCGCGCGCAGATCGCCCAAGTCCAGCAGGCCGGAAGGCGTGACCGCGATAGTCCCGATCGCTTCGTGCGGAAACCGTCCGCCAGCGAGTACCGAGGCGTGCTCGATCGCCGAGACCAGCAGCCGCTGCATCGGCAGGCTATCCCCCCGCCGCAGTCCCGGCGTCAGCGCCAGCGCGTTGGCCTCGGTCCCGCCGGAGGAAAACACCACGCCCTCGGGCCGGGCCGAGACGGCCGCGGCGATCGCAGCCCGCGCCTCCTCGACCAGCCGCCGCGCCTTGCGGCCTTCGGTATGGACCGACGACGGGTTGCCGCTGATATCAAGAGAGCAGCCGCCAGCGCCGCCCTCGCCTCGGGACGAAGCGGCGTGGTCGCATTCCAGTCGAGATAGACGCGCTCAGCCATTGAGTATGATATTACCTATTGTCGTCCAACTTCGAATCCCCGCACGGGGCATCGCCCCGGCCAGGAGCTTTATCGCAATTGGGGAATCGCGACCTCGCCTGCAATCGCAAGCTAACGCTTTGAACACGCTTTGAGATGTTCAAGAAGCTTGCTTTTTGCCCCTCGCCTCATGCTAGAACGCGGCCTCCAGTTCACCGAGCGCCGCTCGCGCATCGCCCGACGACGCCTGATCACCCTTTTCATGAGCCACTTTGTCTGCGCAGCCGCCGATGAAGTCAGCACAAATCGGTTGATTGCCGAAGGGATCAATCAAGGGATCACTGATGCCTGAAGTTATTTTCACCGGCCCCGCAGGCCGCCTCGAAGGCCGTTATCATCCGGCCAAGCAGAAGAACGCGCCGATAGCGATGGTGCTGCATCCGCATCCGCAGTTTCGCGGCAGCATGAATCATCCGATCGTCTATCAGGTCTATTACGCCTTCGCCGCGCGCGGGTTTTCGGTGCTGCGCTTCAACTTCCGCGGCGTCGGCCGCAGCCAGGGATCGTTCGACCACGGCACCGGCGAATTGTCCGATGCGGCTTCCGCACTCGATTGGGCGCAGACCATCAATCCGGAAGCGCGCGCCTGCTGGGTCGCCGGCTTTTCGTTCGGCGCCTGGATCGGCATGCAATTGCTGATGCGCCGTCCCGAAGTCGAGGGCTTCATCTCGATCGCGCCGGAACCGAACCGCTACGATTTTTCGTTCCTGGCGCCCTGCCCCTCCTCCGGCCTGATCGTCCATGGCGAAAAGGACATCGTGGCGCCGGCAAAGGACGTCACCACCCTGGTCGAGAAGCTGAAGACCCAAAAGGGCATCGTGATCGACCAGCAGACCATTCCCGGCGCCAACCATTTCTTCGAAGACAAGATGGAGCCGCTGATGGAAACGGTGACCGGCTATCTCGACATGCGGCTCGCCAACGTTCGCTAACCGCAGGATTCGCCATGACCGCCTTCGTCGCCCTGCTACGCGCGGTGAATGTCGGCGGCACCGGCAAGCTGCCGATGACCGATCTGAAGCAAATGTGCGAGGCGCTGGGATTTGGCGGCGTCCGCACCTACATCGCCAGCGGCAATGTCGTGTTCACCAGCCGCAAATCCGAAACGGCAGTGAAATCGGCGCTGCAGGCGCGGCTGGAAGCCTATGCCGGCAAACCGGTCGGCGTGTTGGTACGTTCCTCCGCCGAGCGACAAGCTGTGCTGAAAGACAACCCGTTTCCAAAAGCGCCGGCCAACCGGACGATGGCGGTATTTCTCGACCATGCGCCACCGGCCGATACGCTCGCCGCTATCCGCGGGCGCAAGGACGAACAGATCGGCTTGGGTACGCGCGAAATCTACATCCACTACGGCGACGGCATGGCGAAATCGAAACTGGTCGTGCCCGCAGCCAAGACGGGAACGGCGCGCAACATCAATACGGTCGTCGCCCTCACCAAAATGGCCGCAGAATTGTAAATCTTCGCGTTACGCCGCCAGTTTCAGCATGTGCGCGTCGTAGCGAACCAGGAACGCGTGCAGCAATTGCGGATAGTCGGCGCCGACCGCAGACCGGACACTCGGCCACATGGCGAGTTCGGCTCGCCACGCGCGTACCCTCGGCGTGTCGGCGAAGATCGAAAGATCGATCAGCATGTCGAACACGTCGAAATAGCGAAAGATCGGCGCGAACACGGCGTCCACCAGGCTGAAATTTTCGCCGGCGAAGAACGGGCCTGAACCCAAGGCCTCTTCGACACGCGCAAACTTGGCGGCAACGGCAACTCGTTTGCTTTCGAAAATGGCGGGATCGCCGGTGGTTTCGAGGCCCCATAATTCGCTCAAGACAGTGGAGCCGAACTCCATCCACGCCCGGTGTTGCGCACGCAGCAACGGATCCTGCGGATGCAGCTTTGCGCCGCCCTGGGTATCCTCGATGTACTCGCAGATCACGTTGCTCTCGAACAGCACCGCCTCACCGTCGCCGGTGCCGACGCGCAACACCGGCACCTTGCCGAGCGGCGAAATCTTCAAAAACCAGTCCGGCTTGTTGGCAAGGTCGATGTCGATCCGCTCGAACGGAACGCCCTTCTCGGTGAGCGCAATCACGGCGCGCTGCACGTAGGGGCAAAGCTTGTGGCTGATCAAAGTGAGTTTTGGCGTCATGACGATCTCCAGCGCGCAAGCCCACGGGCCTTGCTTCATGCACTTGCATGAAAACTAGATGCGCCTGCATGCAATCGTCAAGGTCGATGCAATTGCATCAACATTTCTTGATCCCGATCAGGGTCTGGCGATGATCCCGCCGGTCATCGGAATCGGCACCCCGGTGGTCGCGGGATAACTCAGCGGCAGGCCCTTCAGGCCCCGCGCGGCGAGGAAACCAAACGCCTGGGCCTCGATGGCGTCGGCGGACCAGCCGAGCGCGTCGGCGGCCTCGACGGTCGCGGGCTGAAGCCGCTCGCGCAGCATCCGCACCATGGTCAGGTTGCGGGCGCCACCGCCGGCCACGATCCAGCTCTTCGGCGGCTTCGGCAGCAGCGGCACGATCCGGGCGATCGCCGCCGTGGTGAGCGCCGTCAGCGTCGCGGCGCCGTCTTCGGCACGCATCTCCGGCAATTTCAGCGCGGCGAAATCGTTGCGATCGAGCGATTTGGGCGGCGGCAACGCAAAGAATGGCATTTCCAGCGCACGCGCGATCCAGGCCTGGTCGGGCCGGCCCTGGGCGGCCAGGCGGCCCTCCGTGTCAAAACCCTGGTTCATCACCCGGTACATGAAATCGTCGAGCAGCGCGTTGCCGGGCCCGGTATCGCAGGCGATCAGCGTATCCGCTCCGTCGATATAGGTGATGTTGGCGACGCCGCCGATATTGACGACGACAATCGGCCCCTCGCGCTGCAGCGATTGGGCCAGCGCGCGGTGGTAGACCGGCACGAACGGCGCGCCCTGCCCGCCGGCGGCGACGTCGGCGGCGCGGAAATCGTGCATCACGGGGATATGGATCGATTTGGCCAGCGCTGCGGCGTCGCCGATCTGCACCGTCAGTTTTCGTTCCGGGCGGTGCACGACGGTCTGGCCGTGAAAGCCGACGATATCGATGTCCGAGCAGGAGATGCGGTTCTGCGCGGTAAAGGCGGCCACCGCCTCGGCATGCGCCAGCGTGACGGCCCGTTCGGCCTCGCGCAGGATACCGGGCCGCGCATCGCGCTGCGGCAGGTCCTCGGCCTCGAACAGCGGCCTGGCGCAGCAGGCTGCGCTCGGTTTCGGTGTAGGGCCGGTATCCGGACGGGCCGAACGCCCGCACCTGCCTGCCGTCGGTTTCGATCAAGGCGACGTCGACCCCGTCGAGCGAGGTGCCGCTCATCAGACCGATTGCCGTCAACATCATCGCCGTAGTGCCTTCGCGACGCCCTGCCCCCGACGCCCAGCTTGTGTCAAACAGACACATCTTATAATGCCACAGCGCGCCGGCTGGCGGCAGCCTGTTTTCGCGAGTTCCCCGACTTGCTGCAATTACCGTAAAATAAGAATGATCAAAGTCGACCGACAAATGAGCGCATTTAAATCTGATTTTCTCAAGATGCTGCAGGAACGCGGCTTCATCCATCAGTGCTCCGATTTCGAGGGGCTGGACGCGCTGGCCGCCAAGGGTCAGGCCACCGCCTATGTCGGCTACGACTGCACCGCGCCGTCGCTGCATATCGGCAACTTCCTGACCATGATGATGCTGCACTGGCTGCAGCAGAGCGGCAACAAGCCGATCACGCTGATGGGCGGCGGCACCACCATGGTCGGCGACCCCTCCGGCAAGGACGAGACGCGCGCGATCCGCACGCGTCGCCGAGATCGAGGCCAACAAGGCCTCGATCCGCGGCGTGTTCGCGAAGGTGCTGCGCTTCGGCGACGGCGCCAGCGATGCCGTCATGCTCGACAATGCCGAATGGCTGACCAAGCTGAACTGGATCGAGATGCTGCGCGACATCGGCCGGCATTTCTCGGTCAACCGCATGCTGACGATGGACTCGGTGCGGCTGCGGCTCGAGCGCGAGCAGGAGATGAGCTTCATCGAGTTCAACTACATGGTCTGCCAGGCCTACGACTTCGTCGAGCTGTCGCGGCGCACCGGCTGCCGGCTGCAGATGGGCGGCTCCGACCAGTGGGGCAACATCGTCAACGGCGTCGATCTCGGCCGCCGCATGGGCACGCCGCAGCTGTACGCGCTGACGACGCCGCTGCTGACGACCGCATCCGGCGACAAGATGGGCAAGACCGCGCAAGGCGCGGTCTGGCTCAACGCCGACCAGTTCTCGCCGTACGACTTCTGGCAATACTGGCGCAACACCGAAGACGCCGACGTCGGTCAAGTTCCTGAAGCTGTTCACGATCGCTGCCGATGGACGAGATCGCAAAGCTGGCGGCGCTCGGCGGCGCGCGAGATCAACGAGGCCAAGAAGGTGCTGGCGACCGAAGCGACCGCGCTGCTGCACGGCCGCGATGCCGCCAACGCCGCCGCCGAAACCGCGCGGCAGACGTTCGAGGAAGGCGCGATCGCCGAAAACCTGCCGACGATCGAGATTTCGAAAGCCGAGCTTGAGTCCGGAACCGGCGTGCTGGCCATGTTCGTCAAGGCCGGCCTGGTCGCATCGAACGGCGAGGCGCGCCGCCAGATCAAGGGCGGCGGCGTCCGCGTCAACGATGTCGCGGTCACCGACGAGAAGATGACGCTGACGCCGTCCAATCTCACCCCGGAAGGCGTGATCAAACTGTCGCTCGGCCGAAAGCGTCACGTGCTGCTCAAGCCTGCATAGGCGCATTCGCGTTAGGCCCTTGCTCAGGCGCGCGGAAACGCGCTCCTTACGAGCGCGATCAGCAAAAGTGGGTTTCCGGTTTTGCGTCCGATCGCGCTCAAAAATCAGAGCCCATGGATCAAAAGGCGCCAGTTGAGGAAACGTCGACGAAGCCGCTGAAGCCGGCGCGCGTGGCGCTCAACGTGCTGGCGCTGTGCTTTGCGCTGTCGGTGCTCGGCCGCGGCCTCGGCGAGAGTTTTACGGTTTTCCTCAAACCGATCTCCGAGAGTTTTGGCTGGGACCGCGCCCAGGTGGTCTCGGTCTATTCGCTGACCTGGCTGGCGGGCGGATTGACGGCGCCGCTGGTCGGCCGGCTGTTCGACCGCTCCGGCCCGCGCATCGTCTATTCGCTCGGGCTGCTGCTGCTCGGCGGCGCGTTTCTGGTCGCCTCCCATGCGCAAGCGTCTGTGGCAGTTCCAGTTCAGCGTCGGCCTGTGCGTCGGGCTCGGCATCGCGCTGATCGGCAATGTGCCGAACTCGATCCTGCTCGGCCGCTGGTTCGGCCCGCGGCTGCCGACCGCGATGGCGGTGGTGTATTCCGCGACCGGCGCCGGCGATCCTGATGCTGCTGCCGGCCTCGCAGCTCCTGATCGACCAGATCGGCTGGCGCGACGCCTATCAACTGTTCGGCACCGTGGCGCTGGTCCTGCTGTTGCCGCTACTGATGCTGCCGTGGCGGCGGTTCGCCGCCGGCTCGCCGCACATCCCCGGCAAGCGCGATGCCGGCTTCGTCGACTCGGGCTGGACACTCAACAGCGCGATGCGCCACCACGCCTTCTGGGCGCTGTTCGCCACGTTCTTCTTCACCGCGGTTGCGATGTACGCGATCACGGCGCAGATCGTCGCCTATCTGATCGACGCCGGATTCCCGCCGTTGCAGGCGGCGACCGCCTGGGGCTTTTCCGGCGTGGTGCTGCTGTTCGGCATGCTCGGCGTCTCGACGCTCGACGGCATCATCGGCCGCAGGCCATCGGTGCTGTTCAGCTACGGCGATCTCGATCGTCGGCATCATTCTGCTCTGGCTGTTGCAGTATTATCCGAACTTCTGGCTGCTGACCGGTTTCGTCGTCTGCTTCGGCAGCATGATCGGCTCGCGCGGCCCGCTGATCACGGCGACCGCGCTCAACATCTTTCGCGGCGAGCGGGTCGGCACCATCTTCGGCACGATTTCGATCGGCAGCGGGCTCGGATCGGGACTCGGCTCCTGGAGCGGCGGCCTGATCCACGACTGGACCCACAGCTACAATCCGCTGTTTGCCTTCGCGCTCGTCAACGTGGTGCTCGGATTGATCCCGTTCCTGGTGGTGCCGGCGCTGCGGCGCTGACGGCAGCGCGGCGCTCAATTGTTCGGCGGGAGCTCGATCGGGTTGTTCTGCTTGCCGGTGTTGAACTCAAAGATCTTCCGCAGCACGCCGGGCGCCATCGCCGAAATCGGATTGACGCGCAGCACCGGCTGGCTGGGGGTGCCGACTACTTCATAGGTGACGCCGATCAGGCCCTCGTTGCTGCCGCCGCCGAGGAACAGGCCGATGACGGGAAGCTGGCCGAACATGTTGTTCAGCCCGTACATCGGAACGAAGGTGCCGCTCATGCGCACCGAATTGCCGGGATAGTCGATGCTGCCTTCGATGGTGGCGCCGATGGTCGGGCCCTTGACGACGCCGTCGCGGATGGTGAGCTGCCCGCTCTGCCGGGTGAACTCTGCGCGCAGCGCCGAGAATGCCACGCCGTTCGGCACGCCGCTGCGGTCCGCCGGCGGCGACGCGATCGAGCGGGCATCGCCCTTGACGGTGAAGTCGCTGACATTGATCAGGCCTTCCTTGGCGGTGGGCTCGACCGTGGGCGGCTCCATCGCCAGCGCGAGCTGGCCACCGACCATCTTGGAATAGGTGTCGGTGAAGCGGAGGAACGCGCCGGCGTCGTCGGTCTCCAGCACGATCACGTCGCGCCCCTGTCGTTGCGCGCGGCGCAGATCGGCCGTCACCGGCGTGTCGTGACCGACCTTGCCGTTCAAGCTGAAGTTCTTGATGACGCCGCCGCGCCGCGAGAATTTGGCGTCGACGCTGCGCAACGCCTCGCCGTTGAAGCCCGCGACCAGAGCCGAGCTTGAGATCGACGTCGAAGTCGATGTTCTTGGTCTTGCTCTTGGGGTCGGCTTCCTTGCCCGAGATCGCCGATTTGAGGAAGCCGCGGCCGTCGAACACGTCGCCGCGCATGGTGACCTTGACGACGCCATCGGCGCCGCGTTCGGCTTTCAGCGAGGCCTTGTCGCCATCCGACGGCGCGTAGGTCGGGAAGTTCGAATTGAGCAGATCGCCGTTCGGGTCGACTTCGAGCGATCCCTTGATCGAGGAGCCGCCGCCGTCGATGACGATGTCCTGGAACAGCGTCGATTGCGGCTTCTGCACCACGTTGAAGGTGGCTTTCCCGGACTTGCCTGATGCCTTGACCCAGCCGGGCAGGATGTTGTCGAGCTTCAGCGAGGTGAGGTCGGCCTCGATGCCGAGCTTGCTGTCATGGTCGCTGCTGCCGGCGATCTTGCCGATCACCTTGACCGGGATGGCGCCGCTGACGGCCGGCCCGAGATCGAGCCCGAGCCGGGCGCGGCTGGCGTCGTCGAGCGTCGCCTGCAGCTTGACGTCGGCATCGCCCTCGTACGGCTTGCGGTAATCCAGCGAGGCCGGCTGCCCGTTGATCTTGACGTCGCCCTTGACCTGATAGCCGGCATTGTTGGCGACGACCTTCAGATTGTTGGCCTCGAGCTTCTGGTTCATCACGAGCTTGTCGGCGGCAAACCCGCCGAGGTCGGCGGTGACGGTGTAGGTGGTGTCGGCAAAGGGCTCGCGCTTGACCGGCAGGCCGAGGGTAATGATGGCGGACACCGTGCCCTTGCTGGAATTCGGATCGATCAGGGTGCCGGAGAATCTCGCTCAGGCGGTCGGAGGCGAGAATTTCGGCCGCGGCCGGAACGGTGCCTTCGATCTTGAATTTCACTTTTGCCGGCGCCGGCTTCGGCGCCATGTCCGGCACCTCGAAGGTGAAGTCGGAAATCGTCAGCTTGCGCCCGGCGGGCGTATCGGCAATCGCCCTGCCCGATCGTCACCGTCGCGGTCCGCCCGGTCACCCGCGCCTTCAGATCGGCATCGCGGACCGACGGCATTTCGTCGGCCGGCCGCACCGTGACGCCTGACGCCACGATGTTGACGGCGAGACCGTCATCCGGGATCGGCGGACCCTTGCGCGACAGGTTTCGCACCGGCGAGTTGACGCCAACGTCGATGCGCTGAACCATGCCGCGGTCGATCCGCTCGATCACCCATTCGCGCACCTCGGGTACGATCAGGATCGGCCACATCCGCTTCAGCGCGGAGGCCGACATCGGCGTTCCCGCAAAACCAAGCTGCAGGCGCGCGTCGCCCGAATAATCGATATTGCCGGTCCCGGCGATGCCGATCTCGCCATTGCTGATATCGGCCTGGGTCAGCAACACGCGCTTCTTCTCGGTATCGAATCGCATTCCGATCGCGATGCGGTTGAAGATCAGCGGCGGTTCGTTGTCGTTGCCGGCGAGAACGATGGTGCCGCCGGAGAATCCGGCCTGCCAATCGGTGACGCTGTCGTTCGGCGGCTCGAGATGGGCGAGCAATGTAACCCGGTTCGCACCGGAAATGATCTTGAACGGAGCCACCAGCACGCGCCGCCCGGAATCCCATTCGACGTTCATTTCAGCCGAATCGATCGCCATCGGATAATCCGGCGTATCGGTGTCGATGATGTGGCCCGCGCCCGCGATGATCTTGCCGCGGAAATAGGTCGGTAACCCGTCGCGGCCGAGCTCGCCTTTGAGTTCGCCCGACAGCGGCAGGTCGGCGTTGTAGGTGAGGTCCTTGGTCCGCAGCGCCAGCAGGATATTGGTCGTCGATACCTTGTCGGCGCGAATATCGACCGATCGCACGCCGTTGGTCTGCGGCCCGATCACGGCGCGAAGCGACCATGGGCGGGCGCCCTCCTCGCCGACGCTCAGCGCCACCCCGCCGCCGCTCGGCCGGCGCAGACTGAGGCTGATATTGTCGAACGTCCATTTGTTGCCGCGCTGCTGATCGTCGACGACAAGGTTGCCGTTCTTCAACCCGATTTCGTTGAGGTTCTGGCCGTCGAGGCCGGTCAGGCTCAGGCTGTCGAGCCAATCGAGCCCGGCCAGCAATCCGTTTTGGGTGGTGTCGGGAGCCGCCGGCGCCGCCCCGGAGGGCGTATTGCCGGCTCCGGGTGCCGGCTGGCCCGGGGCCGGGCGGGGGAATGTCGGCGCAATGCCCGCGTCTCGCTTCGAGGCAACGCCGGTCGCCAGCGGCTTTGCGGTGTCGCCGGCGGACACCGTCACCTGGCCATCCGGTGTGATCCGCACCGCGAGTTCAGCGTCCACCAGATTGAGGCTCTCGGCACGGAGCCGTCCCATCAGCAGCGCGGAGCCCGATAGTCGCACTTCGGCCTTCGGCGCGCTCGCAACGATGGCGTGGTCGCGGTCCCGGACGACGATGTCGCGGATGCGGACCGCGATCCGGATCCGGCCCGCACGCTCGATCTGCGTACCGCCGACCTCGACCGTATTGCCGTGCCCGATGTTCTCCTCGATCGCCGCTGCCAGCCAGGGCGTCGCCACGTCGAGATTGATCGGCCCCGCGCCGAGCCGCCACCAAAGCCCGCCGAAACATCCGCCGAAAATCACGGCCAATACCGCAATCACGACCGCCAGGCGTTTGACCCAGCGTTCGCCGCGGACCCATCGCTGGACGCCGGAGATGCGGTCGCCGAGCCGGTGCAATCCGGAATTGGAGCGGGATAATAGCCGGCGCGCGCGGTGACCCGCCGCCTCGTCGTGGTCCTGATCCCAGCCGGCCTGGTCATCCCATTCGGAGACGTCGGCTTCAGCACGCGGATTCGACCCTTGGGGCGAAGTATTCCTAGCCATTGCCTCTCGGTGCCGGCGCAGAGGTTGATCGCCGCCAAGGGCGCGCCCGTCGATCTCTATCGAGCGCTCCTGTGTCGGCATCGCTGCCAATCCTCGATTAATACTGTTACTCGTCCTCAGGCCCAAGTACTCAAACAACAACTCAATCAGGGGCCGCTTCAACGAGCGGACGGGTGGTGCGTCGAATTCCTTGTAACCATACTCCGAGGTCATCAAACTTGCCCAGCGACGGAAACGAATCCGGGCGTCCGGGACGAGCCCCGCAATACCCTATTGGTTGATCCGCGGAAAGCGACGAAAGGAAGGCGTATGTCCAAGAAAACGCGCAAGAAATCCTCCATCAAACCGTCCAAGACTCCCGCTAAGACTGCCGCCAGGAAAGCTGCCCAAAAAGCCGCCACGGCGAAGCCGGCGCGCGGGGCCTCGAAGGCGCCGGCCAAGAAGCCCGTGGCAAAAACCGGCAAGGCGGTCGCAAAGAAATCAGCCAAAACCGCTAAAAGCGCCAAGGGCCCTGCCGCAAAAGCCTCGCACAAGCCCGCCTCGAAACCGTTAAAATCCGAGCCATCGGCTTCACCAAAGTCGGCCCCGGTCGAGGGCGCCAAGGCCCCCGGTTTCCACCTGCCGCGCGACGGCGGAGGCTCCGTCTCGCTCGCAGACTACGCCGGCAGGAAACTGGTGCTGTTTTTCTACCCCCGCGCCGATACGCCGGGCTGCACCCGCGAGGCCATCGATTTCACCCGCTTGAAGAGCGCCTTTGCCGAAACCGGCACCGAGGTGCTCGGCATCTCGGCCGACACCATCAAGGCGCAGGAATCCTTTCGAAACAAGCACCAACTCTCCATTCCTCTGATTTCGGATGAGCAACATGAGATGCTGGAGGCATATGGAGCCTGGGGCGAAAAATCGATGTATGGCAGGACCTTCCTTGGAATACTTCGGACGACGGTGCTGATCGGCGCGGACGGCCGGATTGCGCGGATCTGGCGCAACGTGCGCGTCGACGGCCACGCCGACGAGGTTCTGGCGGCAGCCCAAGCCCTTTAGGGCCGTATTGGAGGCACTCTCTTCGAGCGAACTGTTAGCCACGTCGCTCGAAAACGCTCCAATTTGCCGGGTTCCATTTCCTAAAAATTAACCATGAAAGGGTCAAATCGGCCGCGC
The DNA here is from genome assembly GCA_963738765.1 of uncultured Alphaproteobacteria bacterium. Taxonomy (GTDB): domain Bacteria; phylum Pseudomonadota; class Alphaproteobacteria; order Rhizobiales; family Xanthobacteraceae; genus Bradyrhizobium. The sequence continues at coordinate 54,517 of CAVTYA010000039.1, forward strand.
AAATTAAGCCGTACGGAACTCCTGTCCGACCGGCGCGGGAGTGCCGATGTCGTACCGTTCCGGTCATCATTCCGAGTACCAGCAACAGCACCACCATCCGCAGGATCACGGCCGGGTGCATCCTCGCCGTCCGGTGGCACATGCGGCGCCCCCCGCCCCGGTCCAGGAACGCAGTGGCTATGCCATCGTCCACGCCGGCAAGCAGGTCCGGTTCGGGCCAGTGGTGTTCTGGATCGTGGTCGGCACGGTGACCGTGCTCGGGATGTGGTCGGCGGCGACCGCCACCTATTTCGCGTTTCGCGACGACGTTTTGACGCGGCTGATCGCCCGTCAGGCCGAGATGCAATACGCCTATGAAGACCGCATCGCCGAACTGCGCGCCAAGGTCGACCGCACCACCAGCCGGCAATTACTGGATCAGGAACAGTTCGACCAGAAGCTCGACCAGATCATGCGGCGCCAGACCGCGCTGGAATCCCGCGCCACCGCGCTTGGCGCCATGCCGGACGCGTCAGTGACCGGCTCGATCCGTCCGCAGGCACGCAGCGCTGCGGATGCACCCGCTTCCGGCACCCCAAAACCCTCGCCGATCAGCGACACCGTGATCTTCGTGGCGCCGCCGGATCGTGAGGCGCGGCTGGAATCGCGCGCGCCCATCATGGCCAAGGCGCAGCCGAACCAGTTCGCCAAGGTCCAGGGTTTCGACAACGTTCTGGTCCGCCTGCAGACCTCGCTCGATTCGGTCGAGCGCCGCCAGATGGCGGCGCTGAGTTCGGTCGAGGACGGCATGGAATCGCGGGTCCGCCGGATGCGCGGCGTGTTCAGCGATCTCGGTCTCGACATGGCGCAGATGGAAGCCGCGACCCCGCGCGCTGGCGTCGGCGGGCCCTTCGTTCCCGTGAAGCTTCCGGCCGACGCCGGCGCGTTCGAGCGCCAGCTCTACCGGATCAATATCACCCGCGCCCAGGTCGAGCGCCTGAACCGGACGCTGGCGCTGGTGCCGTATCGCAAGCCCGTCGTCGGCGAGGTCGAGTTCACCTCCGGCTTCGGCGTCCGCAGCGATCCGTTCCTCGGCCGCCCCGCGATGCACACCGGCCTCGATTTCCGCGCTGCAATCGGCGACCCCGTGCGCGCGACCGCGAATGGCAAGGTGGCGTCGTCGGGATGGGCCGGCGGCTACGGCCGCATGGTCGAAATCGACCATGGCAACGGGCTGTCGACCCGCTACGGCCATCTGTCGGAGATCAACGTCAAGGTCGGCGACCTCATCAAGATCGGCCAGGTGATCGGCGAGGTCGGCTCGACCGGCCGCTCCACCGGTCCGCATCTGCATTATGAAACCCGGATCGACGGCGAGGCGGTCGATCCGCAGAAGTTTTTGCGCGCCGGCGTGCGGCTCAGCGCCGGCTAAATCCCAAAAGGACCCGGCGGGAAGCTAGCGCGTCGCGTCGTGACCGACCTCGCCGGTGATGACGTCGCCGAACAGTCTCCCAGGCCTCGCCGTTGAATTTCATCAACTGCATCTGCTCGATCGGAAAGTAGTCGTCCGGCGAGGTGTTGACCATGATGCCCGGCAGCATCAGGTCGGAGTGGAAGTTCTTCAGGTTGGCGGCCTGCTTCATGACGTTCTCGCGCGTGAGGTTGTCGCCGCACTGCTTGAGAACCTGCACCATCGCCTCCGCTTGCACGTAGCCATAGAGGTTGTTGGCGTTGGTCTTGTCGCCGTCCGGATAATACTTGTCCATGAAGACGCGCCACTTCACGACCGCCGGGTCCTTGTCCCAGGTCGGGTCGGTCGGGTCCTTCAGATAGGCCGTCGAGATGATCCCCTTGGAATATTCGAGGCCGGCGGGCTTCAGCACCGACGCAACCGAGGTCGCGGTATTGGCCAGGAAGAATTTCGGCTTCCAGCCGAGTTCGCCCACCTTGCGGATCGCCTGCGCCGATCCCTTCGGCGCGGCCCAGGAGAAGAAGATATCGGCGCCGGAATCGTGCAGCGCGACGATCTGCGAATCGATCGAGGGATCGCTGACCTCATAGGATTTGTCGGCGATGATCATGTTGACCTTGTCGCCGAGCCCGTCCTTCAAGCCCTTGAACTGGTCCTTGCCGGCGTCGTCGTTCTGCCAGAACACCGCGATCTTGCTGTTTGGAAAATGGTCGATGATGTATTTGGCATAGATCCGCCCCTCGCTCTGGTAGTTGGGCTGAAAACCCATGGTCCAGGGGAAGTTCTTGGGATCGCCGAATTTGGTGCCGCCGGAGGCGACGAAGAGCTGCGGCACCTTCTTGGCGTTCATGTATTTCATGATCGCCGAATTGGACGGCGTCCCCAGCGACTGGAAGATCAGCAGGACTTCGTCGCTCTCCACCAGTTTGCGCGCCTGCTCGATCGCCTTCGGCGGGCTGTAGGCGTCGTCGTAGGTGATGAAATTGATCTTGCGGCCGTTGATCCCGCCCTCCGCGTTGATCATCTTGAAAAAGGCTTCCTCGGTCTTGCCGATCACGCCATAGGACGAGGCGGGCCCGCTGTAGGGCATGATGTTGCCGATCTTGATCTCGGTATCGCTGGCGCCGGGATCGTATTTCTTCTGCGCGCTGGCCGCGGTCGCGATCAGTGCGGCGGCCGCGAACGCCGTCACGGCCATAAAGTTTGCTGGCGAAACCGCATCGTTTGCTCCCGTCTTGTGTTATTTATTTTGACTTAAGTTTCGCAAGTCGTGCGTCGGCTTGCAAGCATCGCGCTTATTCCGCCCGGCGAAACGAACTTGTTGCCATGCCGGCGGTTGTGATCAATGGTTGGCCGTCCTCTCACCTTTCCATTTACTTTTTCACGGCGGTTGGATTTGAACATTCGAACAGGTCCACGACATCCGCGATTAGGCGCCGCAGGATTTCGCTCCGGGCGCTGGCTGGCGCGGCGGGGGATGACGGGATTTCATCAGCTCGGCTCGGAGTTCGCCGATGACCGGCTGGCGCGCGTCCGCGAAAAGCTTCGCCGCGGCGAGAGCGTGTATCCTCGCCGGCCTCGGGCTTGCCGGCACGCATAATTCCGGCGTGGCGCTGGTCGAGGTGACGCAGGCGGACGGCCCGCGCCTGATCGTCAACAACGAGGAAGAGCGTTTCTCCGGCAACAAACACACCACCGAATATCCGCGCCATTCGATCGACGAGATGGTCGCGACGCTGCCGCGCCGCCGGGCGCGACGTCGCTGATGTCGACGCATGGCTCACAAGCTGGGATTACCTCTCGCTTGCGGGCACCATGGGGCGCTCGCTGGTGGAGGAATTGCCGGAGAGCCTCAACCTGCTGCGCTTCACCGACGCCTCGGCCTTCGACCGCCGCCGCCTCGAGCAGATGATGCGCTCGCCGAAAATTTTGGCGCGGCAGCTCCGGCTCGCCGAACCGGTGCAACTGATCTGCATGCCGCACCATGGCAATCACGCCTGGTTCTCGTTTGCGGCCTCGCCATTCGCCGATGACGGCGAACCGGTTGCCGTCGCCGTGCTGGACGGCACCGGCGATCTCGGCTCGATCTCGCTTTATGTCGTCGAGAACGGCGGGATGCGGCAACTCTATTGCAACGGCAGCATGTTCAATTCACTCGGCATGTTCTACAGCGTGATCTCGTCGACGCAGGGCGGCTGGACCTGGCTGTCCAGCGAAGGCCGCTACATGGGCGCCGCCGCGTGGGGCGACATGAACCGCGACAGCAATCCCTATTACACGCGGCTGAGAGATGTCCTGCAGCTCGGCAACGCCGGCGAGGTGCGGCTCAATCGCGCCATGGCGAACTGGTACTGCGAACCCGACGTGCATCCCTACAAGTCGCCGCTGATCGATATTCTCGGCGAGCCGCTCAAGCCGGACCAACTCTGGAATCCCGACGCCGTGTTGCGCGTCGAAGACATCCAACATCGTCCCGACACCCAGGATCGCCTCGACAAGGCGGCGGCAACCCAATTGGTCTTTGAGGATGCGATCGATCCATGTCGTCGATCACCTGTTACGCACGACAGGCGCGAGCCGGCTGGTGCTGACCGGCGGCGTGGCGCTCAATGCGATCGGCAATATGCGGTTGCTCGAACATTTCGATCAGGCATGGTTTGCCGGGGCGCAACAGCGCGACGCCCGCCTGCATCTGTGGGTACCGCCGGTGCCCGGCGATCCCGGCGTGACCATCGGCGCCGCCTGGCTGTTCGCGCATCTCGCCGGCGCGCCGCGCGGCGCGCCAATGACGCACGCGTTCTATTGCGGCTCGTCGCCGTCGGCTGACGACATCACCGCGGCGCTTGCCGCCGACGACGTCGCTTCGCAGCGCATCGGCGACATCACGACACCGGACGGCCGCGACGCGATCGCCGATCTGATGGCGTTCATGGTGGCCCGCAGCGGCGTGATCGCGCTGTATCAGGGCGCGGCCGAAACCGGCCCACGCGCGCTCGGCCATCGCTCGATCCTGGCCAATCCCTGCGACCCCAACGCGCGCGAACGGCTCAACGAGCGCGTCAAATACCGCGAAGCGATCCGGCCGCTGGCGCCGATGGCGACGCTGGAAGCGGCGAAGGAATATTTCGAGCTGCTCGAGGGCGCCTCGGACGCCGATTACAACGCCTACAATTACATGGTGCTGACGGCGCAATCGAAGCCGCATGCGCGCGAAAAGATTCCGGCGGTCATTCATGCCGACGGCACCGGCCGGATACAGATCGTGCGCGCCGACGACGATCCCCTCACCTACGCCTATCTGAAAGCGCTCGGCCGCCACATCGGCGTCGAGATGTCGGTCAACACGTCGTTCAATGTCGCAGGTCCGATCGCGCAGACGCCGCACCAGGCGATCGACACGCTGCGCCGATCGAAAGGCCTCGACGTCGTGGTGCTGGTCGCAGGCGACGGCGCGGTCTACGCGGCGTGGCATGGCGGCGAACGCGACAGCGGCAGGTTTACGGGCTGCGGTTGGCGCGACTTGGCAAAGCCTGGCGCAGCAGGCCGATTTGATCCGGCCGCGCTTATTTCGGCCGCGACACGATCTCGATCATTTTGCCTTCGTCATCGTCGGGCGCGTAGGCCTTGGCCCGCGCATAGGACTCGACCGCGGCGCGGCCCATGATCGGCGGCGTCGGACAGCAGGCTCTCGGCGAGGGCCACGGCATAGGCCGCATCCTTGTGCCGCAGCGCTGCGGTGAACGTCGCGCCGGAGAAATTGCGCGCCACCATCCGCTTGGAATGGCGGATCACCTGCGGGCTGGCGGCAACGCCGGTCTCGATCGCCTCCAGCACCAGCTTCATGTCGAGACCGGCCTGCTCGGCGATCGCAAGGCCCTCGGCGATCCCGGCGATCTGGATCGCGCCCATCAGATTGTTGATCAGCTTGTAGACGGTGCCGGAGCCGACCGCGCCGAAATGCCGGATGGTGGTCGAGAGCGGCACGAGGAACGGCCGCGCGCGTTCGAGATCGGCGGGATCGGCGCCGACCAGCAGCGTCAGTTTTCCGCTGGCGGCCGCATCCGGCAGATCCGGTCACGGGACAATCGATATAGATCAGGCCGCGCCCGTGCAGCTCGCGCGCCAGTCGAGCGCGTGCTGATACGACACGGTGGAGCATTCGATCGCCAGCGTGCCGGCTTTCATGGTCGCCGCCGCGCCGTCCTTGGCCGAGCCAGACCGCGCGCGAGGCCTCGTCGTCGGCGACCATGGTCACGACGGCATCGGCATCGATCGGCGGCATCCTCCGGCGAGGTCGCCCAGTGCGCGCCGCGCGCGATCAGGTCTTCCGCCTTGGCCTTGCTGCGATTCCACACCGCGACGGTAGAAACCGGCATCGAGATAGCGGCCGGCCATGCCGTGGCCCATCCGCCCAAGACCGATGAAAGCGACTCGCGTCATGCACTAGTCCACATCCTCGACTGCGCCGGGCGTGGTGCCGAACGCGCGCTGCGCCAGCGTCGCCGCCATGAATTCGTCGAGGTCGCCGTCGAGCACGCCCGAGGTGTCCGAGGTCTGCACGCCGGTGCGCAGATCCTTCACCATCTGATAGGGCTGCAGCACGTAGGAGCGGATCTGGTGGCCCCAGCCGATATCGGTCTTGGCGGCCTGGTCGGCGGCGGCCTGCTCCTCGCGCTTCTTCAACTCGATTTCGTAGAGCCGCGCGCGCAGCATGTCCCAGGCCTGCGCCTTGTTCTTGTGCTGGGAGCGGCCGGCCTGGCAGACCACCGCGACGCCGGTCGGGATATGCGTCAGCCGCACCGCGAATTCGGTCTTGTTGACGTGCTGGCCGCCGGCGCCGCCCGAGCGCATGGTGTCGATGCGGACGTCGGACTCGGCGATATCGATCTTGATGCTGTTGTCGACCACCGGAAAGATCGCGACCGACGAGAACGAGGTGTGCCGCCGCGCGTTGGAATCGAACGGCGATATCCGCACCAGCCGGTGCACGCCGGCTTCGGTCTTCAGCCAGCCATAGGCATTGTGGCCCGAGATCTGGATGGTGGCGGATTTGATGCCGGCCTCTTCGCCCTGGGTCTCTTCCAGATATTCGATCTTGAAGCCGTGCTTCTCGGCCCAGCGCGTGTACATGCGCAGCAGCATCGAGGCCCAGTCCTGGCTCTCGGTGCCGCCGGCGCCGGCATGGACTTCGAGATAGGAATCGAAGCGGTCGGCCTCGCCGCCGAGCAGCGCTTCGAGTTCGCGGCGCGCGACTTCCTTCTTCAGCGCCTTCAGCGCGGCTTCGGCTTCGGTCACCACGCCTTCATCGTTCTCGGCCTCGCCGAGCTCGATCATGCCGATATTGTCCTCGAGCTCGCGCTCGACCTTGCCGATGCCGGAAAGCGCATCCTCCAGCGAGGTGCGCTCCTGCATCAGCTTCTGGGCCTTCTGGGGATCGTTCCAGAGATTGGGATCTTCGGCGAGCTTGTTCAGCTCGGCCAGACGCGCCGTGGATGCATCGACGTCAAAGATGCCTCCTCAGCAGCCCGACAGACTGCTTGATCTCTTCAACGAGGCGTTCGACTTCGGCGCGCATGGTGGTCTCTGATCTGCGGCGCAAGCCGCCGGTCGATATTGTGTGAGGGATGTAGCGGCGGCGGCCGCAAAGCGCAATCGCAATAGCGTTTTCGAGCGAAGTGGACACCGGTTCGCCAGCAATCAAGCTTGCGCAGATTGCGTAGACTTATCGCGGTAGAAAACGCGTCAAACTAAAAAGTTAGCGCCCGGTTCTGATGTAATCAGAACCGGGCAGGCTCTAATACAGCCCGCCGGTGCCCGGACGCATGATATTGCCGGCATCCGGCGTCTGCGCCGGCGGGAGCGCGGCCATCCGCATCGGCGACCCCGATGACGGAGTAGTTATCCGGCGGCGCGGTGCCCGGCTTGAAGGCTTCCAGGATGGTCCGGCCGCCGTCGCCGGGACCGGCGCGCATGCCGGTCTTGGCGTCGACGCGGATCAGCTTGATGCCGGCCGGCACCTTGAACGGGATCGCCGGCTTGTCGGCGAGCGCGAGCTTGAGGAAGTCGCGCGCGATCGGCGCGGCCAGATGACCGCCGGTGGCGGCGTTGCCTGGCCGAGCGGTGCGCGGCTTGTCGTAGCCGATATAGATGCCGACCACGATGTCCGGCGAGAAGCCGACGAACCAGGCGTCCTTGGCCTCGTTGGTGGTGCCGGTCTTGCCGGCGATCGGCTTGCCGACCTCCTTCACCACCGTCGCGGTGCCGCCCTGCACCACGCCTTCCATCATCGAGGTGATCTGATAGGCCGTCATCGGATCCAGCACCTGCTCGCGGCGGTCGACCAGCTGCGGCTCGGGCTGGTTCTTCCAGCCGCCGGGCGCGTCGCAGCCGCGGCATTCGCGCGCGTCGTGCTTGAAGATGGTGTGGCCGTAACGGTCCTGGATGCGGTCGATCAAGGTCGGCTTCACGCGGCGGCCGCCATTGGCGAACATCGAATAGGCCGTGACCATCCGCATGACGGTGGTTTCGCCGGCGCCGAGCGCATAGGACAGATAGTTCGGCAGTTCGTCATAGACGCCGAAGCGCCTGGCATATTCGCCGATCAGGGGCATGCCGATGTCCTGCGCCAGCCGCACCGTCACGGTGTTGAGCGACAGCCGCAGCGCGTTGCGCAGCGTCATCGGTCCCTGGTATTTGCCGGACGAAAAGTTCTCCGGACGCCAGACGCCGGCGCCCTGCCCCTGATCGATTTCGATCGGCGCGTCGACCACGACCGTCGACGGCGTGTAGCCGTTGTCGAGCGCCGACGAATAGACGATCGGCTTGAACGACGAACCCGGCTGCCGATAGGCCTGGGTCGCGCGGTTGAACTGGCTCTGGTCGAACGAGAAGCCGCCGACCATCGCCAGCACGCGGCCGGTCCAGGGGTCCATCACCACCATCGCGCCGGACACTTCCGGCAACTGACGCAGCCGGTACTGACCTTCGACCGGATTGCCGTCCTTGCCGAACAGCGGATCGGCATAGATCACGTCGCCCGCCGCAAGCACCTGCGACACCGCCGTCGGCGTCTTGCCCTTGGCCGGCCCTGCCGCGGCCTTGGCCCATCGCACGCCATCGAGCGTGATGATGCCGGTCTGCCGCTCCTTGCTGACGGCGCCGCCGAGTTCGCGGCCCGGCTGAAAGCCGATCCGCGCCGACTGGTCGCTGGTTTCCAGCACCACGGCCATCCGCCACGGCGAGATGTCCGACAGCGACTTGACGTCGGCGAGCTTCACGCCCCAGTCGCCGGAGATGTCGAGCTTGCTGAGCGGCACCGCGCCAGCCCTGCGCTTCGTCGTAGTTGACGAGGCCGGCCACCATGGTCTTGCGCGCCATCACCTGGATCTTCGGATCGAGCGTGGTGCGGACCGACAGGCCGCCTTCGTAGAGTTTCTTTTCGCCGTAGCGCTCGAAGATGTCGCGGCGGACTTCCTCGGCAAAATATTCGCCGGCGAAGATATGCGCGCCGTTGGACGCGGTTGGTGACCATCAGCGGGTCCTTGCGGGCCTTGTCGGCATCGGCCTGCTTGATCCAGCCGTTTTCCAGCAGGCGGTCGATCACGTAGTTGCGGCGCTCGATCGCGCGGTCGCGGTTACGCACCGGATGCAGCGCGCCGGCGCCTTCGGCAGCGCCGCCAGATAGGACGGCTTCCGCGACCGTGAGTTCGTTCACCGACTTGTCGAAATAGACCAGCGAGGCGGCGGCGATGCCGTAGGCGCCGAGGCCGAGATAGATTTCGTTGAGATAGAGTTCGAGGATGCGGTCCTTCGAATAGGCGCGCTCGATGCGCATCGCCAGCAAGGCTTCCTTGATCTTGCGGGCGAACGACACCTCGTTGGTCAAAAGGAAGTTCTTGGCGACCTGCTGGGTGATCGTCGACGCGCCCTGCGGACGGCGGTTGGAGCCGTAATTCTGCGCGTACAGCACCGCGGCGCGCGCCATGCCGGAGAAGTCGATGCCGCCATGCTCGTAGAAATTCTTGTCTTCGGCGGCGAGGAACGCGTTGATGACGAGCTTCGGAACCGCCTGGATCGGCAGATAGAGCCGGCGCTCCTTGGAGTACTCGCCGAGCAGCGCGCCGTCGGAGGCGTGGACGCGCGTCATCACCGGCGGCTCATAATCCTGAAGCTGCGAATAGTCGGGCAAGTCCTTGGAGAAATGCCAGATCGCGCCGGCGACGCCGGCGACGCCGACCAGGAACACCACGGTTCCGGCGGCGAACAAGAAACCCAGGAACCGCACCAGCAAGCGCATTATCGACGTTCCGTTCCAACCCTTGCGCCGCGATCCCGGCGTCCGTTCCTAGCGCGAAAACCCCGCCCAACGAACCGCCGTCGGCATGGGCCGACAATACATGAGCCGACCGGACAATATTGGCCGATTCCGAAGGCCCTCCGGTGATTTTCTATACCGTTGCCGCTGTGGCCAAACTAGGGCTTCCGGCACGGACCGCTACTCTTTTCACTCAGGTTTTCATTTGGCCGGCCCGGCGGTTGCCAGCCGTTTGGCGAAAAATGCGTCAATCGCCTGCGCCATCGATCCGACGGTCTTGGTCCGCCAGTTCTCCGACACCAGGTGTTCGAGGTCGCCCTTGTTCGAGACGTAGCCGAGTTCGACCAGCACCGACGGCACGTCGGGGGCCTTCAGGACCCGGAAGCCGGCCGATTTCAGCGGATGCTTGTGCATCCGCACCGTGTTCTTCATCTCGCCCATCAACAGTGCGGGCGAACCGGTTCGAGAAGGTTTGGGTTTCGCGCTGCGCCAGATCGATCAGGATGTCGGCGACCTCGGTCGGCTCATCGGTCAGGTTCACGCCGCCGATCGCGTCGGACTTGTTTTCGGCCTCCGCCAGCCGCTCGGCCTCGGCGTCGGAGGCCTTGTCGGACAGCGTGTAGATGGTGGCGCCCTGGGCATCGCCCTCGCGGCGCGGCAGGGCATCGGCATGGATCGAGACGAACAGCGCGGCCGACTGGTTGCGCGCGACCTTGACGCGGTCGTTCAGCGGAATGAAGGTGTCGTCGGTGCGGGTCATGACGACGCGATATTTGCCGGATTTCTCGATCCGATCGCGCAGCGCCAGGCCAAATCCGAGCACCAGGTTCTTCTCCAGCCTCGCCGCCGGACTGGGTGCCGTTGTCGATGCCGCCATGGCCGGGATCGATCACGATCAGCGGGCGCGAATCGGGCGGGCTTGCGGGCTTGGCCGCCGGCGCTGCTTCCCGGGGACAACGGCGGCATTGGCATCGGCGATCGCCGGCCGCAGTTCGGGCCGGTTTTCGGCCGCCAGCGACTGCACGAAGGCGGTCCGGTCGACCTCTTCGAGCTCGAGCACCAGCCGCGGCGGCTGGCTCGTTGGCCGCCTCCAGCATGGGAATTGGCGATTTTCGCCGGTCCGGTCAGATCGAACACGATCCGCGAGCCGCCGGGCATCACAAGGCCATAGCGGAACGCCTTGACCAGTCCGCGGCCCGCGGTTCCGGTACCGGCCGGGAGCTGGAAGCTGACCTGCGGAATATCGACGATCACGCGATACGGATCGGCCAGCGCAAAGGCGCGAAACTGGATGGTTTTGTCGAGATCGAGGACGAAACGGGTTTGCTTGCCGTCGCCGGCCAGGCGGGCATCGGAGGCGATCGGAAAATCCGATGCCACGGCAGGTCCGGCCGGGGCGGGATTCGGCGGGGGAGCCTCAGCCGCGCTTGGGGCGATCGCCGGGGCGCACAGCAATGCTGCGGCGCACAACAGGCCGCATCCCAGCAAAACGAGGTGATTTGCGCGGCTCGCCAACGAATTCGGTGCCTCCGAGCAGACCTCATTACCGCATTAGAACCACAGGGTTAATCGGACCTTAATGCCTCCGGCCGCGAAAAGGTGCGAGTGTTGCCGCGCTGCGACGCTTCCCTTGCACGCGACGCCCAATCCACGTATGTACGAGGGGCTGACGGCTAATACTCCCGGTTGTGTCGCGTTCAGCCTCCCGGTGCAGCGCCGGAACCTTCGAAGCCGAAGAATTCCTGCGTCTTTCCCGATCCCTCCACAGCCAGCGCTGCGCGCGGCTGACACGGAGTGGCGGTTTCGAGCCCGAGCGGCGTCCGGTCCCAGGTACACTCTCGCCCCAGGGACGGTTTAAGACACGGTAGAACCGATTATCCGGACTCTAAAAAGGTCCGATATGCGATGGCTGGCGGGCGCTTTGGCGCCGCGCTGGGGCCTTCAGCGATTTAACAAGGCGGTACTGTTTTGCCGCCAACATGTTCAGACGGGCCGACGCTTGATGCGCCAGACTGTGTTGCCGACCAAGATCCACGGAACGATCGCGCCTACGCGAGGCGAAAGCTTCGCGCGTCGTATCGCTCCGGCGGGACCCCGTTCGGCGCGGCGCCAAGGTTTGCGTTTTGGCCTTCCCCTCACCCCCGAATCAGGTGGACCGTCGCGTCACCGGGCCGCGCATCTGCGCGCGCCCTGCACCGCGCCCGCCGCCGTCAAGAGCCCCAAAATGCCCAACAAGATGTTGATCGATGCCACCCACCCGGAAGAGACCCGGGTTGTCGTGGTCCGCGGCAATCGCGTCGAAGAGTTTGATTTCGAGACCGCCCAGCGCAAACAACTGCGCGGCAATATCTACCTCGCCAAGGTCACGCGGGTAGAGCCGTCGCTGCAGGCGGCCTTCATCGAATATGGCGGCAACCGCCACGGCTTCCTCGCCTTCAGCGAAATCCATCCCGACTATTACCAGATCCCGGTCGCCGACCGTCAGGCGCTGATCGAGGCCGACGAGCGCGCCCATCGCGAGGCCGAGGAAGAGAGCGAAAACCGCTCCTCCAACCGCCATCGCGGCCGCTCGCGCCACCGCAACGCCGCGCCGTCGCGGCCATGGCGAACGGGTCCAGAGCGACGTCGTCGAGAACGCCGGCGTCGATCCGTCGCAGGCTCGCCCAGCCCTATGAGGGCCAGGAACACGGCCGAAGCCTTCCACGCGCAAGACCCGCACGCCGAACACGGCCACGCCCACGACGAAGATCATCACCACGCCGAAGCCGAACATCATGACCACGAGCGGTCATGAGCATTCGCATGATCATGAACATTCGCATGACCACGGCGATCACGCCCATGATCATGACCGCGAGCGAGATGCCCGCGCAGCGATCATCAGGCCGAAATGCCGGTTTCGATCCGCGATCGAGGCATCGGCGGCCGCGCCCGACGAAGCCCAAGACGAACTTGGCCACGATCGTAACGACGATCATGGCCACGAACGCCATGACGAGCAGGTTCACGCGGAGCATGCGCGCGAAAACGCGGCTCACGCCGATGACGCGGCACGCGCCGAGGACAATGGCGCCGAGCACCATGAACATGCCGGTGAAGCCCACGCCGCACCGCACGACGAGCATGCCACAGCCGCGCATGGCGACGAACACCACGACGACGAGGACGAGGACGGCGACGACGCCGAGGAAGAACAGGTCGAATCCGTCGGCGGTGACGACGTGCTGGAGGAAGTTCCGGAGCGCGCCTTCCGTCCGCGCCGCCAGTACAAGATCCAGGAAGTCATCAAGCGCCGCCAGGTCATGCTGGTCCAGGTCGTCAAGGAAGAACGCGGCAACAAGGGTGCGGCGCTGACCACCTATCTGTCGCTGGCCGGCCGCTACGCGGTGTTGATGCCCAACACCGCCCGCGGCGGCGGCATCAGCCGCAAGATCACCTCGGCGCAGGATCGTTCGCGCCTGAAGGAAGTGGTGCAGGATCTCGACGTGCCCGAAGGCATGGGGATCATCCTGCGCACCGCCGGCGCCTCGCGCACCAAGCCCGAGATCAAGCGCGACTTCGAATATCTGATCCGGATGTGGGAAACCGTCCGCGACATGACGCTGAAGTCGCAGGCCCCTACCCTCGTCTACGAGGAAGGCTCGCTGATCAAGCGCTCGCTGCGCGACCTCTACAACAAGGAAATCGACGAAATCCAGGTCGCCGGCGAAGCCGGTTACCAGGAAGCGCGCGACTTCATGAAGATGCTGATGCCCTCCAACGTGCGGGCGGTACGGCAAGTATCGCGACGGCCAGCCGCTGTTCTCGCGGATGGGCGTCGAGAGCCAGCTCGACGCGATGTTCTCGCCGACCGTGCAATTGCGCTCCGGCGGCTACATCGTCATCAACCAGACCGAGGCGCTGGTCTCGATCGACGTCAACTCCGGCCGCTCGACCCGCGAACATCACATCGAGGACACCGCGCTCAAGACCAATCTCGAGGCGTCGGAGGAAGTCGCGCGGCAGCTGCGCCTGCGCGATCTCGCCGGCCTGATCGTCATCGACTTCATCGACATGGACGAGAAGCGCAACAACCGCGCGGTCGAACGCAAGCTCTCGGATTGCCTCAGACAGGACCGCGCGCGCATCCAGGTCGGGCGCATCTCGCATTTCGGCCTGTTGGAAATGTCGCGCCAGCGCATCCGCGCCAGCGTGCTGGAGAGTTCGACCGAGCCCTGCGCGCAATGCGGCGGCTCCGGTCACGTCCGCTCGGTCTCGTCGGTGGCGCTGCAATTGCTGCGCGGCATCGAGGAAATCCTGATGAAGGGCGCGACCCACAATCTGGTGGTGCGGACCCGGACCGACGTCGCGCTCTACGTCCTCAACCACAAGCGCGGCCATCTGCGCGATCTCGAAAACGCCTTCAAGGTCTCGCTGGCGGTGGTCGCCGACGCGACCGTGAGCGGCCAGCAATCGTTCATCATCGATCGCGGCGAACAGGTGCACACGCTGGAAGCGGCCAAGGCACTGCTCGTGGCGCAAGCCGCGGCCTCGCCGCCGCAGGTCGAGGAAGCCTATGACGACGAAGAGGCGTTCGATATCGAAACCGAATCGGAAATCGAAACCGAAGAGACCGAAGGGCTGACGGAAGAGTCCGCAGGCAGCGAAGAAGCCGGCGGCGAAACCGAGGCCGACGGTCACCGGCGCAAGCGGCGCCGGCGCCGGCGCGGCCGCTCCGGCGAGGCCCGCGAAGGCGGTGCGCCGCGTGACGAGAACGAGGCCCCGCGCGTGGCGCCCGAAATGGCCGCCGAAGGTGCGGTTGCCGACGAGGGCGAATCCGACGAGGAAGAAGGCGACGAACAGCCCGGCTTCGCGCGCAGCGAACAAGGACCCAACGGCGAGCGGCGCCCGCGCCGCCGCGGACGCCGCGGTGGACGCCGCCGGCGTGGCAACGGACCGGAAGACGGTCTGGTTGGATCGATCGCCGACGAACTCGGGCCGACATCGGCCCCGGAAGCGACCACTGCGGTGGCCGATTTCGACGGCGTCTCGCCTGAGCCCATGCCGTCGCTGGTGCAGCCCGAGCCGGTGTCGGAGCCGCCGCAATGGCAGCCTGCCGAGCCGCAGCATGCCCAGCCGGAAGCCGTCAGCGCACCCGTTGCGGAAGAGACCGTTCAGGAAGCCGACCGGGCCGCGCGACGACGCTCGACGGTGCGCGAAAAGGTCAGCTTCATGACCAGCGCTCCGAGCGAAGCGCCGGCGCCGGTGGTGCAGAGCCAGCCTGAACCCGCGCCCGCTGCGGCGCCGGCCGAGCCGGCTCCAGAGGCAGCCAGCGACACCCAGCCGCGCAAGGCGGGATGGTGGTCGCGCCGCTTCGGCGGCGGCGAGTAAGGATCGCACTCAACAGAAAAACCGCCCGGCAAAACCGGGCGGTTTTTTTTGATCAACGCATGACGTTCGCCGTGGTCCGGCTGGCACGCGCCGACGCGCGGCCGCTCAGGTTACCGGTCCCGGATTGAACAACGTCAGATCGTTGTGAATGCCCCAGTGGTCGGACCACACTTTTTTCCGCCCGCTCGCGACATCCAGGATCAAACGGAACAGGTCCCAGCCGGTCTCCTCGATCGTGGCTTCGCCGGTCGCGATACGGCCGGCGTCGAAATCGATCAAATCCTTCCAGCGGCGCGCCAGTTCGGTTCGCGTGGAAACCTTGATGACGGGTGCTGCGGCGAGCCCATAGGGCGTGCCGCGCCCGGTCGTGAACACCTGCAGCGTCATGCCGGAGGCGAGCTGCAACGTGCCGCAGATGAAGTCGCTGGCGGGAGTTGCCGCAAACGTCATGCCCTTCTTGCGCACGCGCTCGCCCGGCGACAGCACGTCGACGATGGCGCTGGTCCCGGACTTGACGATCGAGCCCAGCGATTTTTCGACGATGTTGGCGAGCCCGCCCTTCTTGTTGCCGGGCGTGGTGTTGGCGCTGCGGTCGGCGTCGCCCTTGGCGAGATAATTGTCGTACCAATCCATTTCGCGGATCAGCGCACGGCCGACATCCTCGTTGACAGCGCGGCGCGTCAGCAGATGGATGGCGTCGCGCACTTCGGTGACTTCGGAAAACATCACGCTGGCACCGGCGCGTACCAGAAGGTCGGCAGCAAATCCGAGCGCGGGATTGGCGGTGACGCCGGAAAACGCATCGGAGCCGCCGCATTGCAGGCCGACCACGAGGTCGGAGGCCGGGCAGGTTTCGCGGCGGCGCACGTTGAGCACAGCAAGCCGCGCCTCCGCCATCGCCATGATGGAATCGACGATCGCGCCAAAGCCGTCGAACGCCTCGTCCTGCATGCGCACGACGCTGTTGCCGGCCCCCTCCGGCAGCAGCCGTTCGGGAACCAGTTTTTCGCACCCGAGGCCGACGACCATGACTTCGCCGCCGAAATTCGGATTCGCGCGCGATGTTCTGCAGCGTCCGAATCGGCACAATCGCGAGCGGTGCGGTAATCGCAACGCCGCAGCCGTAATTATGTGTGAGACCAACGACGTCGTCGACATTGGGATATCTGGGCAGCAGTTCGGCCTTGATGCGCTTGAGCGCAAACTCCAGCGTGCCGGCGACGCATTGCACGCTGGTAGAGATCGCCAGCACGTTCTTGGTGCCGACCGAGCCATCGGGGTTGCGAAAACCCTCGAAAGTATAGCCGTCGAGCGGAGCCTGCGGCGCGGGCACGGCGGTGGCGAGTTCGAGCTTGTCGAGTTCCGGCGGCGTCGGCATCCGAATCCGCGCCTCGTCGACCCATTCGCCGGCCAGGATCGGCCGCGCCGCGGTACCGATCACCTCGTTGTAGCGGCGGATCACGCCGCCTTCAGGAATGTCCGACAGCGCCACCTTGTGGCCCTGCGGCACGAAATTGCGCAGCTCGAGGCCGCAGGGAAAGCGCGTGTTGGCCGGCAACCCGAAATCGTTGACGACGATCGCGACATTGTCGTTGGCGTCGAGCCTGATATAGCGCGGCGCGTAGGCCTGCGCGGTTGAATGTACTGTCACGACGCTCTCCCTTTTTTGCCCTTTTTTGGCTCCGCCCGGTCCCGCTCTTAGCCCGGATAGGTATAGGCGGTCTTCACGATCGTGTAGAATTCGCGAGCGTAAGCGCCCTGCTCGCGCGCGCCGTAGCTCGATCCCTTGCGGCCGCCGAAAGGCACGTGATAGTCGACGCCGGCGGTCGGCAGATTGACCATCACCATGCCCGCCTCGCTGTTGCGCTTGAAGTGCGAGGCATATTTCAGGCTGGTGGTGCAGATGCCGGCCGCCAGACCGAACTCGGTGTCGTTGGCGATCGCCAGCGCCTCGTCGTAATCCTTTGCCGCGATGACGCAGGCGACCGGGGCCGAAGATCTCCTCGCGCGCAATCCGCATCGAATTGTGGCGCCGGTGAAGATCGCAGGCTGCAGATAGAAGCCGGGCGTTTCGCGGTTGAGCATTTCGCCGCCCCAGTGCAGCTTCGCGCCTTCGTCCGCGCCGATCTTGATGTAGCGCAGATCCTGATCGAGCTGGCTCTGGTCGACGACCGGTCCCATGTGGGTTCCAGCCTTGAGCGCGTCGTCGACGACGAGGCCCTTTACCCGATCGGTCAGCGCCTCGACGAAGCGGTCGTGAATGCCGTTGGTGACGATCAACCGCGACGAAGCGGTGCAACGTTGGCCGGTCGAGAAGAACGCACCATTCACGGCGGCTTCGACCGCGACCTTGACATCGGCGTCGTCGAGCACGACCAGCGGGTTCTTGCCGCCCATCTCGAGCTGAAACTTCTTCATCGGCGTCGAGGCGACGCAGGCCTGCGCGATCTTGCGTCCGGTCCCGACCGATCCGGTAAAGGAGATGGCGCCAACATCGGGATGGTCGAGCAAGGTCTGGCCGACCACCGAGCCGGAACCCATCACCAGATTGAAGACGCCGGCGGGGATTCCCGAGCGCGCGATGATGCTCGGCGAGTTCATGGGCCGACCCCGGCACGATCTCGGCCGGCTTGAACACGACGCGTGTTGCCGTAGCACAGCGCCGGCGCGATCTTCCAGGCCGGGATGGCGATCGGAAAATTCCAGGGCGTGATCAGGCCGACGACGCCGACCGCCTCGCGGGTGATCTCGACATCGAGGCCGGGACGCACCGAGGCGCCCTTCTCGCCGGTCAGGCGCAACGCCTCGCCGGCGAAGAACGCGAAAATCTGTCCGGCGCGGGCGACCTCGCCGATTCCCTCCGGCAAGGTCTTGCCTTCCTCGCGCGCCAGCAGGCGGCCGAGTTCGTCTTTCCGCGCCAGAATTTCGGTGGCGATGCGGTTGAGCGCGTCGATAGCGCACCTGCGGCGTCGATCGCGACCAGGCCGGGAACGCGGCCTTTGCCGCAGCCATCGCCTGCAGCGTCTGAATCCGATCGGCTTTGGCGTATTCGCCGATCGTGTCGTTGGTGTTCGAGGGGTTGATGTTGCGGCTGACGCCGGGACCTTCGACCCAGTCGCCGGCGATGTAGTTCTTCAGGATCGCGTTCATTCAGGTCCTCCCCGTTGCTATTCGGCCGCGACCAGCTTGCCGGAAATGGCGCCCGGCAGCTTCGCGACCAATGCGGCGACTTCCGCGATCTCGGTCTCGTTCAGATCCGTCAGCGGCGAGCGCACCGGACCGGAATCGCGGCCGATGATCTTCATGCCCGCCTTGATGATCGAGACCGCATAACCCTTCTTTCGGTTGCGGATCGCGATCAGCGGCAGGATAAAATTCTTCAGCCCGGCGTCAATCGCCGCATGGTCGCGGCGGCGCACGGCGGCGTAGAAGTCGGTGGCGAATTTCGGCACGAAATTGAACACCGCCGACGAATAGGTGGTAACGCCCATGTCGAGATAGGGCAGCGCAAAGGTCTCGGCGGTCGGCAGGCCGCCGACATAGGTCAGGCGATCGCCGAGGCGCGAACGGACACGGGTCATCAGTTCGATGTCGCCAACGCCATCCTTGTAGCCGACCAGATTCGGACAACGGTCGCACAGCCCGGCCAGCGTATCCTCGTTCAGCATCGCATTGTCGCGGTTATAGACGATGACGCCGAGCCTGGTCGACGCGCAGACGGCCTCGACGTGAGCCGCAAGGCCCGCCTGTTCGGAATGCACGAGATAGGGCGGCAGCAGCAGCAGGCCATCGGCGCCGGCGCGTTCGGCCGCGACCGCGATCTCGCTTGCGATCGCCGTGCCGTAACCGGTGCCGGCGAGAACCGGCACGCGACCCTTGGTTTCGTCCACGGCGACGGCGCACGACCCTGGCGACCTCGGCCGGCGTCAGCGAAAAGAACTCGCCGGTCCCGCCGGCGGCGAACAGTCCGGCGACGTCGTATCCGCACAGCCAGTCCATATTGGAACGATAGGTCGCCTCGTCGAACGAGTGGTCGGCCTTGAACGGGGTGACCGGGAAGGAAAGCAGGCCGCCGCCGATGTGCCGGGCCATTTCCTGCGGGGTCATTTTGCTCATGGTGCGGCCGCTCCTTTAAATGGTCGGGATGACGCGAGTGCCGAAACATCGGCGATGCGTTTGTTCCCCGGCCGTTCTAGAAAGCGATCGGATGCGGCGTCCAAGCCAATCACTGGATCGACCAATGCCCGATACGCATCAATCTACTTTGATCTGGGTCGATGCGAGCCTGCCAGCGATCTCAATCAGCGACGGCAGCAGCGGGTTTTCGTCGCTCGCGCCGCCAGACCAGGAACAGTCTCGACCGGCGCCGGCGCCCTGCAAGCGCAGCGGCCGCAGCTCCACGCCTCTGAAATTCAGGCTGGTCGCGGCCTCCGGCACGATCGCAAGGCCAAGTCCCGCACGCACCATCGCCAGAATGGAATGGATTTGGCTGAGATGCTGAACGTAGCGCGGCAGGACGTCGGCCCGCGTGAACAGCGTCACCAGCAGATCGTGGAAATACCGGGATTCGTAGGGCGAATACATCACGAAGGGCTGACCGTCGAGGTCCCCGGGCGAGACGGTTTGCAGGCTCGGCGAAGCGGATGACCGTGCGGAAACGCGACCAGAAGCCGTTCGGCGACCACCCGCATCGACGCGAATTCGGGGCGCGCGATCGGCGGCCGCACCAGTCCGACATCGATCTGGCCGGACGACCAGCGCCTCCAGCTGATCGCCGGACACCATCTCCTTCAGCGACAGATCGACCTCCGGCAGCCGCGTGCGGCAGGCCGCGACCAGGTCCGGGCAGAAACCGTAGGCCGACGCCGCGGTGAAGCCGATCTTGATCGACCCGGTCTTGCCCATGCGCGATGCGGCGCGCGACCTGGGACGCGCTTTCGGCCAGTTTGAGGATGCGCCTCGCCTCGGGCAGGAAGCTCCGGCCCGCCGGCGTCAGCCGCACCGACCGGCTGGTGCGCTCCAGCAGCGCCGCCTCGACGATGTGCTCGAGAACCTGGATCTGCCGGCTGAGCGGCGGCTGCGTCATGTTGAGCCGCGCCGCAGCGCGGCCGAAGTGCAGTTCTTCCGCCACGGTCACGAAACAGCGCAGCTGGCTGAGATCGAACATCGATGCGTGGCTGGAATGGACGCGGCGTCCAGACGTCAAGTTTAGCATCGATCCCCCCAAAGACAAGAACGGCAGCCGGAGCCGCCGAACCTGGCGGCCCGAGCACCCGAGCGCCATCAGGGCGCTGTCGGTTGCAGTTGCACCCGTTCGATCTTGCCGACGATGAAGAGGTAGGCGACCGCGGCGACCAGCGCATTGGCGCCGACGAACACCAGCGCACCGTTGAAGGAGCCGGTGACGCTGAGGATGTAGCCAATGACGATCGGCGTCGTGATGCTCGACAGATTGCCGAACATGTTGAACAGCCCGCCCGAGACGCCGCCGGCTTCCTTCGGCGAGGTGTCCGATACGACGGCCCAGCCGAGAGCGCCGATGCCCTTGCCGAAGAACGCCAGCGCCATCAGCCCGACGATGAACGCCTGTCCGTCGACGTAGTTGCAGCCGATGATCGACATCGACAGCAACATGCCGCCGACGATCGGAATCTTGCGCGCGAGGGTGAGCGAGTTGGTCTTGCGCAGGATCGCATCGGAGATCACGCCGCCGAGCACGCCGCCGAAGAAGCCGCACAGCGCCGGCAGGGTTGCGACGAAACCGGCCTGCAGGATCGTCAGACCCCGTTCCTTGACCAGATAGACCGGGAACCAGGTCAGGAAGAAATAGGTGAGCGCGTTGATGCAGTATTGTCCCGAGATAGACGCCGATCATCATGCGATTGCTGAGGAGCTGCTTGATGTGATCCCATTTCGGCCCGCTGTCCGCGCCCTGCCCGGCATCCATGTCGACGAGCGCGCCGCCCTCCTTGATGTAGTCGAACTCGATCGCGTTGACGCCGGGATGGTCCTTGGGACCGTGGATCGTCGTGATCCAGATCAGCCCCATCGCCAAGCCCAAGTCCGCCCATCGTGAAGAAGACGTAGCGCCAGCCGAAATCATGCGCGATCCAGCCCATCAGCGGCGCGAACAGCACGGTCGCGAAATATTGCCCGGAATTGAAGAAGGCGGAGGCGGTGCCGCGCTCGTTGCTCGGGAAACCAGGCCGCGACGATGCGCGCATTGGCGGGGAACGACGGCGCTTCGGCCAGGCCGACCAGGAAGCGCAGCGCAAACAGCAGGACGATCGCCGTTCCCGCCGCGAAGAAGCCGATCCAGCCCTGCATGAAGGTGAACGCCGACCAGATCAGGATGCTGCAGGCATAGACCCATTTCGAGCCGAAGCGATCGAGCAGCCAGCCGCCGGGAACCTGCGCCGCGACATAGGACCAGCCGAAGGCCGAGAAGACGTAGCCGAGCGCGACGGGATCGAGATGCAGTTCCTTCGACAGCGCCGATCCCGCGATCGAGAGCGTGGCGCGATCGGCGTAGTTGACCGTGGTGACCAGAAACAGCATCAGCACGATGAAGAGGCGGACGCGGGATCGCTTGGCGTCTGCGGCAGCGAGTGTCATGGCCATTGGTTCCTCCCAGAACGCGCAAGCTGGCTGGTCGCGACCTCTGTCGTCGTCCCAAGCGGCTGGGTGCGGTTCTAGGAAACCGGCATATGACAGTCCAAGATCTCAGGCGGTATCGATCAATGCCGATCGCGCATCGATCGACCGGTAACCGGTGGAAACGCCGCCCGCTAGGACAGGGACTAACCCGGGCGTCTGGTGCAACGCCGCAGCAAACCAGGGTGTGGATTCATCAGCACGCAACCAAATTCGGATTGACGCGAGTGAAGGCCAGATGAAGCGCGTGCTTTTCCGCAGCACACAGATGCGCATCGCGCCCAGCTGCTTGTTTTTCGGGGCGCTGCAGTTACGCCAACGGCGAATATCGTGGAGTCGGTTGTCATGCGCGTATCATACACAGCTGGGTTGATCTGAATCAAACCCGCGCTTCCATCTGCATGATCGCATTGCTCGCCGTAACTCCAACGCGAGGATGTGAAACATGAATATTGCGCGAAGAATTCGACTCTCTTTGTCGGTGTCGATCGCCGCCATGACCTTGGTCGCCGCGCCTGCGCTCGCGCAGGCACCGGCCGGTAAGCCCAACATCCTGTTCATCATGGGTGACGACATCGGCATCATGCAGCCGAGCATCTACCATCGCGGCCTGATGGTCGGCGAGACGCCGAACATCGATCGCATCGGAAATGATGGCGCGATCTTCATGACGTACTATGCCGAGCAGAGCTGCACGGCCGGGCGCAACGCCTTCTTCACCGGCATGCATCCGCTGCGCACGGGCATGATTCCTCCGCAACTGCCCGGCAGCCCGTCCTGGCTGCGGCCCGGCACGCCGGCGGTCGCCAAGTTCCTGCTCGACCAGGGCTACAACACCGGCGAGTTCGGCAAGAACCATCTCGGCGACCACGTCGAGGCGCTGCCGACCGCGCACGGCTTCCAGGAGTTCTGGGGTTACCTGTATCACCTCGATGCGATGCAGGGGGTGAGCTTCCCGGACATCAACAAGAGCCCGACGGTGCAAGGCGTCGCGCCACCGTGCAAGAACTACGCCGGTCCCGGGCCTCACCGAGGTTCCCGGTGCCGTGGATCCGAGAACGACGACTTGCCTGACGCCGCCGCGGCCGGTGCTCGCGTGCAAATCTTCCGACGGCACGCAGGCGAACAGACGTGCAAGGACGAGGGCCCGCTGACGCTGGAGCGCTCGAGGACGCGTGGACGAGGAAATCTCGGCCAAGGTCATCGACTTCCTCGACCGCAACGATCCGAAGAAGACCAACAAGCCGTTCTTCGTCTGGTACAACCCGGCGCGCATGCACATCACGACCGATGCTGCCGCCGAAATACGAGGCCATGATCGGCGAGCCCGGCGGCAAGGACTGGGGCCTCAACGAAGCCGGCATGAAGCAGATGGATGACAACATCGGCTACGTGCTCAAGAAGCTCGAGGACATGGGCCAGCTCGACAACACCATCGTCGTCTTCACCACCGACAACGGCGCCGAGAACATCACCTTCCCGGACGGCGGCACCACCCCCTTCAAGGGCGGCAAGCTGACGACCTGGGAAGGCGGCATGCGCGCGCCGCTGGTGGTTCGCTGGCCGGGCCACATCAAGCCGGGTACGATCAAGAACGAGATGATGTCGTCGCTCGACTGGCTGCCGACGCTGGTCGACATCGCCGGCGGCCCGAAGGGCGACGCGCTGAAGAAGCAGATCGAGGCCGGAAGCTATCCCGGCATCGTCAAGACCACGCTCGACGGCGTCGATCAGCGCGACTATCTCGAAGGCACGTCGGAGAAATCGGCGCGCGAAGTCTTCTTCTACTACACCGGCGCGCAGCCGTCGGCGGTGCGCTACAAGAACTGGAAGTTCTACTACACGATGGTGCCGGATACCGGGACCGGCGGGTTGTTTGGTGCCCAACGCTTTCACTGGACCCAGATCGCCAACATCAAGCGCGATCCGTTCGAGCAGACGGTCGGTTCCGACGCGAAGTCGTTGCTGGGCTACGCGGGTTCGCTCGGCTCTCCAAGCACCGCCTATCTCTACGACTGGAACATCCTGCCCATCGGCCAATTGCTTTGGGAAAAGGAGTTGATGTCGTACAAGGAGTTCCCGCCGATGCAGGCGCCGGAGACCTACAACCTCGACGGCATCCTTGCGGAAATGAAGAAGGCCGGTCATCAGAGCGAATGATCGGGGAGACCAACACCTGTGAACGACCGAGCGGGCGGCCATTTCGGACCGCCCGTTTCAAAAGGTAGAGCCGTTCTGCTTTGCCACAAGATGAAATGACCGACCTGACAATTCTGTTATAGTGTTGTTCAACCTGAGGGAGCTGGGCCATGAACTGTAGCAAGCGGTCGACTGCCGTCGTTTCCGTACTATTCGCAGTGCTTCTGTCATCGAGTACGGGAACACTCAATGCGCGCGATCTCGGCTCTCTCACCTTCGCGGCGGCTCAGACCGCCAAACAGCAATGCATAAATACCTGTCGTGCACGATACCGCGACTGCCTGTCCATGAAGCAAATACCATCCTTTGAGTGTCGGAGCGTCTACCAGGATTGCATCCGCTTCACTTGCAATGCCGTGCGGGGATGAGCGACGGGCTTTTTGCCACCGTCATGAGTTGATCGTTAGATAGTTAGTTCCACTGCATCGCGTCATTTTGTTGCGCTGCAGGATTTGGTCGCTATCCCGGAATAGCGGACATCGAGCAAGCCTCACCATCAAGCTCGATTGATGAGTACGCTCCCTAGTCCGTCGTGAGCGCCGTCTCCACATCGGTCGGGTCGATCTGCTGGTTGAGACTGGCGTGGAGCTTGTCGCGGTCGAGCTCGCCCTCCCACCACGAGACCACGACGCAGGCGACGCCGTTGCCGAACAGGTTGGTCAGCGCGCGGCACTCGCTCATGAACTTGTCGATGCCGAGCACGATCGCCATGCCCGGCACCAGGCGCGGATCGACCACGGCGAGCGTCGCCGCCAGCGTGATGAAGCCGGCGCCGGTGACGCCGGACGCGCCCTTCGAGGTCAGCATCGCCACCAGCAGGATGGTGATCTGCTGGCCGAGGGTGAGATCGACGCCGAGCGCCTGGGCGATGAACAGCGTCGCCAGCGTCATGTAGATGTTGGTGCCGTC
Organism: uncultured Alphaproteobacteria bacterium; assembly: GCA_963738765.1. GTDB lineage: Bacteria > Pseudomonadota > Alphaproteobacteria > Rhizobiales > Xanthobacteraceae > Bradyrhizobium. The sequence continues at coordinate 79,413 of CAVTYA010000039.1, forward strand.
GAGGTTGAACGAATAGCCGGTCGGCACCACCAGGCCCGACCACCGACTTGGAGCAGCCGAGCCGCTCGAGCTTCTCCATCAGGGACGGCAGCGCGCTCTCCGACGATGAGGTGCCGAGCACGATCAGCAGCTCGTCCTTGATGTAGGCCAGGAACTTGAAGATCGAGAAGCCGACGATCCGCGCGATGATGCCGAGCACGACGAAGACGAACAGCGCCGCGGTGAGGTAGAACGTCGCGATCAGGCCGACCAGATTGAGGATCGCGCCGGTGCCGAACTTGCCGATGGTGAAGGCCATGGCGCCGAACGCGCCGATCGGCGCCGCCTTCATGACGATGGCGATGACGCCGAACACCGCGTGCGCGGCGTCGTCGATGAACGCGCGGATGGTATGGCCGCGCTCGCCGAGCCCCATGAGCGCGAAGCCGAACAGGATCGAGAACAGCAGCACCTGGAGGATTTCGCCCTGCGCGAAGGCGCCGACCACGGTGTCCGGAATGATGTGCAGGAAGAAATCGACGCTCTTCTGGGCTTCGGCCTGCTTGGCGAAGCCGGCCACCTTGCCCGCATCGGCCAGCGCGCCGCCGAAGCCCGCGCCCGGCCGCACCACATTGCCGACGATGAGGCCGATCACCAGCGCGAAGGTCGAGACGATCTCGAAATAGACCAGCGCCTTGACGCCGATGCGGCCGACCTTCTTGGCATCCTGGATATGCGCGATGCCGGAGACGACGGTGCAGAAGATGATCGGCGCGATCACCATCTTGATCAGCTTGATGAAGCCGTCGCCGAGCGCCTTGATCCAGTCGTTGGTGGCGCAGATCGGGCCACAGCCAGCCGACCAGGGCGCCGAGCACGATGGCGATCAGCACCTGAACATAGAGCACCTTGTACCAGGGCTTTGCAGCTTTCACTGGGCTCGCCGGCGCGCCAGTCGCAATCGTTGCCGTCATGACGTCACTCCCCCTCCGAAATCACGGATCTATGTCGTCCGCGCGCCGTCCCGCCCAGTCTAGCCAAGATCCATTGGACCAACGGTGTCAATGGCGTTGGCCGCGGCTTCCGTGATTTTAACCGCGACGATCGAGCACATGCCGGAGCGCCGGTACGAGCGCTGCACCAAGCGCGTTCTTGATCAGCGACGCCGCCAGGAACGGCGCGATCCCGACCAGCCACGCCTTTTCGACGCCGAGTTTCATACCGAACGCCAGCCAGCTAAATCCGGCGGCGAGAATCAGGATGTGGCCGAGCCCCATTGCCAGAAACAGCCGGGGCACCGATGCGATCCCAACCGCGTTCGCTCAGCCAGCCCACCGCGAAGGCCGCCGCCACGAAGCCGAACAGATATCCCGCGGTCGGCCCGAACAGTGGCGCCAGACCGCCGACAGGACCGGCGAATACCGGCCAGTCCAAGCGCGCCTTCGGCCAGATAGGCGATCACGGTTGCGCTGCCGAGACGCCAGCCATAGGCCGCGCCAATCACCAGCACGACCAGCGTCTGCAGCGTCATCGGCACGTAGGGCAATGGCAGATTGACCTTGGCCGACAAGGTCAGCAGCGCGGTTCCCAGCGCGACCAGAATGACGGCTGCGCCACACGCCGGAGAATCCATCGGCACGCTGCGGCCACAGCATTGCGGCGAGTGGAGAATGCTGGGGCATAACGGGCTCAGGCATCGTGCGAACGGACAAGGAGATCTCCGAATTTCAGATTTGCGGATATGGATAATTGCGCGGCGTGCGCTAGCCGAGCCAGCGCGCGATGCGCGTCACCGCTTCGCGCATCTCGTCGGCCGAGCGCGCGTAGGAAAAGCGAATGAAGGTGCGGCCATGGACCGGATCGAAATCGACGCCCGGCGTTGCCGCGACATGGGCCTTTTCCAGCATCCGGCTGGCGAACTCGAAACTGTCGGAGGTGAAGTCGGAGACATCGGCATAGAGATAGAACGCGCCGTCGGCCGGCAGGAATTTGGTCAGGCCGGCCTTCGGCAGGCCGTCGATCAGGATGCGGCGGTTCTCCTGATAGCCGTGCTTGATCGCTTCCATCTCGTCGCGCGCCGTCGAACGCGGCTTCGGCCGCGATCTGCGACAGCGTCGGCACCGAGATCGAGAGGTTTTGCTGCAGCCGTTCGATCGGCCGCACCAGCGGCTCCGGCACCACCATCCAGCCGACCCGCCAGCCGGTCATGCAGAAATATTTCGAGAACGAGTTGATCACCAGCGCCTGCGGCGACAGCTCGGCCGCGGTCACCGCGGGAAACGCATAGTCGAGACCGTGATAGATCTCGTCGGAAATGAAGCGGATGCCGGCGCCTTCGGCGGCCGCCATCAGGCTGGTGAGCGCCTCGCGCGACATCATCGTGCCGGTCGGATTGGCGGGGCTGCCGACCAGCACGCCTTTCAGCGGCGTCTTGCGATGCGCCGCCAGCAGCGCTTCGCCGGTCAGCGCATGGCGGGTCTCGCTGGAGGTCTCGATCAGCACCGGCTCGCAGCCGAGCGCGGTCAGGATATGGCGATACGGCGGATAGCCGGGCACGGTCACCGCGACGCGGTCGCCGGGCTCGAACATCGACAGAAACGCCAGGATGAAACCGCCGGACGAGCCGGTCGTGACCACGATCCGCTCGGGGTCGACCGGGCAGCCATAGGTATCGCGGTAGTGCCGGGCGATGCGCGCGCGCAGCGAGGGAATGCCGAGCGCAGAGGTATAGTCGATCCGCCCGTCGATCGAGCGCGGCCTGGGCGGCCGCGATCGCGACCTTCGGGCGCCGAGGCCGCCGGCTGACCGACTTCCATGTGAATGACATGGCCGCCGGCCGCCTCGATCCGCGCCGCCGCCGCCATCACGTCCATCACCATGAAGGGTGGAACATCGCTGCGTGCCGACGGCGTCAGCAGGATTTTCGCACGGTCTCTGAGTGTCGCTTCGCAGCATCGATTTCTGCTATTTGAGCGGCCGCCGCCGATTTCACGGGTCCTGCACCGGTTACCGCCCCAGACTGGCCGCATTCGGTGGCTCCTTATAGCGTTTTCGGGCGAAGTGGATACCGGTTCGCGTGAAGAAAACACGCCAAAACAACAGACTGGGGTCGGATTCTGATCTAACAAGCCCGCTCGATCGGAACCAATCCGCTCCGCCCCATAGCCGCGCCGCCAATTGTTAAAAAGACCCCACATGTTGCTTCGCATCGCGCACCGCAAAATGACCTCGCAATGGACCGCGCTCATCACCGCGGTCGCGCTGGCCGTGGCGCCGATGGCCGCGCTGGCGCAGGAGAGCAAGGGCCCGCCGATCCTGCGCGACACCGAGTCCGAGCAGTTGCTGCGCGAATATACGCAGGCCGATCCTGCGCGCCGCCGGTCTGGAAAAGCAGAACATCCAGATGGTGATCATCAACGAGAGCGTTGTTCAACGCTTTCGTCGCCGACGGCCGCCGCATCTTCGTCAATTACGGCGCGATCATGCAGTCGGAGACCCCGAACCAGATCATCGGCGTGCTCGCGCACGAAACCGGCCATCTGGCCGGCGGCCATCTCGCCAAGATGCGCGAGCAGCTCGCACAGGCGCAGACCCAGATGATCATCGCCATGCTGCTCGGCGCCGGCGCGCTGGTGGCTGGCTCCAGAGGTGGCGGCCAGAGCGGTCTGGCCAACGCCGGTGCTGCCGCGGTGGCCGGACCGCAGGAGATGATCCGCCGCAACCTGATCTCCTATGTGCGTCAGCAGGAGGAAAACGCCGACAAGGCCGGCGTCAAGTTTCTGACCGCCACCGGCCAATCCGCCAAAGGCATGTACGAAACCTTCAAGCGCTTCACCAACGAGAGCCTGTTCGCCGCGCAGCGGCGCCGACCCCTATGTGCAATCGCATCCGATGCCGGCCGAGCGCGTCGCGGCGCTGGAGGAATTGGCGCGTTCCAGCCCCTATTGGGACAAGAAGGACGACCCCGCCCTGCAGATGCGCCACGACATGGTGCGCGCCAAGATCTCGGCCTTCATGGAGCGGCAGGATACGGTCTACCGGCGCTATCCGATGTCGAACACCAGCATGCCCGCGCGCTACGCGCACGCCATCACGACCTATCTGCACGGCGATCTGCGCAGCGCCATCGCCCAGATCGACGGCTTGATCCAGCTGCAGCCGGCCAATCCCTATTTCTACGAATTGCGCGGCCAGGCGCTGCTGGAAGGCGGCAAGCCGGCGGAGGCGATCGCGCCGCTGCGCAAGGCGGTGCAGCTCTCCAACAACGCCCCGCTCATCGAGATGTTACTTGGGCAGGCGCTGGTGGCGACCGACAATAAGGCCAATACCGACGAAGCGATCTCGATTCTGCGTGCGGCGGTGGCGCGCGAGACCGAGGCGCCGCTCGGCTACACGCAGCTCGCGATGGCCTATGGCCGCAAGGGAGACTATGCCGAGGCCGATCTGGCCTCGGCCCAGGCCGCCTATTTGCGCGGCGACAACAAGACCGCGCGCGATCTGGCCTCGCGGGCCAAAACCCGTTTCGCCATCGGCACGCCCGGATGGGTCAAGGCTGACGACATCGTGAGCGCCAGACCGCTGCCGGGACAGAAAAACAACTAGAAATAAACCGCGTTGAACTACAACCTGTTCGAAACATTAACGAACCGAGGACTTCCAAGAGAACTGCCAAGACGTAACTTCCAAGAGCCGGCCTTCGCAAGAATTGCCGGGCGAAACCCGCCGCACAAGGATTTGCCAATGCCCTCGTTCCGCCTTCTCGCCCCCGCTCTGCTCGCGCTCGCGCTCGGCGGCGCACCGCTATCCGCTTCCGCGCAAAGCTTCTCCGATACCCAGCGCGGCGACATCGAGACCATCGTCAGGAATTACCTGATCGCGCATCCCGAAGTGCTCGAAGAGGCGATGACTGAACTGAGCAAGCGTCAGACCGCCGCCGAAGCCGAAAAGCACGAAGCGAGTGTCGCCAAGAACGCCGACGCGATCTTCAACTCGCCGCGCGGCGTGACGCTCGGCAACAAGGACGGCGACGTCACCTTCGTCGAGTTCTTCGATTACAATTGCGGTTACTGCAAACGCGCGATGTCCGACATGCTCGACCTGATGAAGACCGATCCCAAGCTGAAGGTCGTGCTCAAGGAATTTCCGGTGCTGAGCCAGGGCTCGGTTGAAGCCGCCCAGGTCGCGGTCGCGGTGCGGATGCAGGATCCGACCGGCAAGAAATATCTCGACTTCCATCAGAAGCTGCTCGGCGGCCGCGGCGCGGCCGACAAGGCCCGCGCCATGGCGGTTGCCAAGGAAGTCGGCCTCGACATGGCGAAGCTGGAAAAGGACATGGCGAGCCCGGAAGCGAAGGCGACGATCGAGGAGAACTTCAAGCTCGCCGAAGCGATGGGCATGAACGGCACGCCGAGCTATGTGATCGGCAAGCAGGTCGTGATCGGCGCGGTCGGCCTCGATGGTCTGAAGGAAAAAATCGGCGTCGCCCGCTGCGGCAAGGCGACCTGCTGACACCGGCCGGCCTCGCGCAAGCCACTTCATTCGACGGATAGAAATCCGGCTGCCGCGCAGCCGGATTTTTTTGGCAAACGCCCAACGATGGAAAATGTTCGTTCGCTCACCCAAAAAAACTAAGTCGATGGAACCGCAATTTGCGAGGAACATCGCTGATCTCCTTTCGTTGTCGCGCGGGCAATGCATCCACGTGAGGAGATATTCGATGACTAATCGCTTTTTGATTTCGGCCGCGGTGGCGGCCCTGATCGCCGGAACCGGTTTTGCGAATGCGCAGGGTACCGGAATGAGCCGTGAAGGCGCGTCAGGCGCCGCCCCGACCCAGCAGAGCGCTCCGGCAACGGAACACGCTGCGCCTTCGGCAGCGCCGAAGAAGGACCAGGGCGCATCGACAGGCATGAAGGGCGCCGAATCCCAGGCCATGAAGGGCTCTGAGAACTCCGGCATGAAGGCGTCGCAATCGAACGAAAAGGCGCAGCCGGGAACGAGCACCAGCAAGAGCGCCCAGGACACCAACACCATGCCGGGTCAGAAGTCGAAGAGCATGAGCTCCGAGAACGAGACCAAAGGCGGCAAGGACATGAAGGCCGAAGGTCGCGACGGCAAGACCGGCACGACCAATGCCGCCGAGAGCCGTGACAGCAAGAGCGGCAACATGAACGCCCAGACCAAGGGCGCGACCGACAGCAAGTCGCAGACGACGACCGGCAACGCCGCCACGTCGGCGACCGCAGCACCGCCGGCCGAGAAGCGCACCCAGATCGTTTCCGCCATCAAGTCGGAGAAGATCGAGGAAACCACCAACGTGAACTTCAACATCTCGGTGGGCGCCACGGTGCCGGCAACGGTTCGTTTCCATCCGCTTCCCGCCCGGATCGTGGAAATCTATCCGGAGTGGCGCGGCTATGATGTGATCTTCGTGCACGGCAAGTACATCATCGTGCGTCCGCAAACCCACGAGATCGTCTACATCATCGAGAGCTAAGAGCTTTTGAGCTCGCAGCGACGCTCGGGGCGGGCAGAAATGCCCGCCCTTTTGCGTGGCGGCCCGACATCCCTAAATATTGGTTAACGAGCGTTTTCCGTAGGTTCCATACGGTTTTTTACGAACTGGATGAAGCCTTTGAAGCCCATTCCGAAGGGCTTGAAGGCTTCCCCTAGGCTCCGTTGTTACCTATAACCCCGCGACCTACCGCCCCCAATTTACTGGAATCTGGATGGCCCAGGCCTCTACCGCGACGATTTATGTGCTCAACGGTCCGAACCTCAACATGTTGGGGACCCGCGAGCCCGCGACCTATGGCCATGCATCGCTCGCCGATGTCGAGAAACTGTGCACGGAGACCGCAGCGCAATTCGGCCTCCACGCCGATTGCCGGCAGTCCAACCGCGAAGGCGAGTTGATCGACTTCATCCACGATGCCCATGCCAGGAAGGTAGCCGGCATCATCATCAATGCCGGCGGCTATTCGCACACCTCGATCGCGCTGCATGACGCGCTGGTCGCGGTACAAATTCCGACCGTCGAAGTTCACGTCAGCAATATCCACGCCCGCGAGAGCTTCCGGCATCATTCCTTCACCGCCAGGGCCGCCTTCGCTTCGCTTTGCGGCTTCGGCATCGACGGCTACCGGCTCGCGATCAACGGCCTTGCCGCCAAAATCGGCGCCAAGGCAAAAACCTGACATCGAAGCCTGACGCGTCAGCCGTCATCACCAGAGAAATTTCGGATCAACAGCATGGCGAGCAAGCCTGACACCAAATCAGCCGCAAGTTTCAAAAGCGACGACAGCGCGCTCATTCGCGAACTCGCCTTGCTGCTGGACGAGACCAGCCTCACCGAGATCGAGATCGAACGCGCCGGCCTTCGGGTCCGTGTCGCGCGCAACATCAGCGTCGCAGCCTCGATGCCGGCGAATTTCCAGCCGGCGGCTTCGGCTTCGCTGGGCGCGTCCGCTGCGCCGGCCGCTGTCGCCGACCTGGCAAAACACCCGGGCGTCGTCCCCTCGCCGATGGTCGGCACCGCCTATTTGTCACCCGAGCCGGGCGCCAAGCCGTTCATCGAGGTCGGCGCCAAGGTGACTGCCGGACAAACGCTTCTGATCATCGAAGCGATGAAGACGATGAACCAGATTCCATCGCCGCGCGCGGGCACCGTGACGCAGATTCTCGTCGAGGACGGCCAGCCGGTCGAATTCGGCGAGCCGCTGGTGATCATTGAATAGAATTCGTCAACGTCAGGCGCTGCGATGTTCGACAAGATCCTCATAGCCAATCGCGGCGAGATCGCGCTCCGCGTGCTGCGCGCGTGCAAGGAACTCGGTATCTCCACCGTTGCCGTGCATTCCACCGCCGACGCCGACGCGATGCATGTGCGCCTCGCCGACGAGAGCGTCTGCATCGGGCCGCCGCCGTCCAAGGACATCTATCTCAATATCCCCTCACTGCTTGCGGCCTGCGAGATCACCGGCGCCGATGCGGTGCATCCCGGCTACGGCTTCCTGTCCGAGAATGCCCGCTTCGCCGAAATCCTCGGCGAGCATAATCTGCATTTCATCGGCCCGAAGGCCGAGCACATCCGCCTGATGGGCGACAAGATCGAAGCCAAGAAGACCGCAAAACGGCTCGGCATTCCCGTGGTGCCGGGCTCGGACGGCGGCGTCGGTTCCGAGGACGACGCGATGGCGATCGCGGAATCCATCGGCTTTCCGGTGCTGGTGAAGGCTGCCGCCGGCGGCGGCGGGCGCGGCATGAAAGTGGCGCAGACCGCCGACGATCTGATGATGGCGCTGTCGACCGCCTCCAACGAGGCCAAGTCCGCGTTCGGCGACGCCTCGGTCTATCTGGAAAAATACCTGCAGAAGCCGCGCCACATCGAGATCCAGGTGCTGGGCGACGGCCGCGGCGGCGCGATCCATCTCGGCGAGCGCGACTGTTCGCTGCAGCGCCGCCACCAGAAGGTCTGGGAAGAAGGCCCCTCGCCGGTTCTCGCTGCGGCCGCCCGCGCCAGGATCGGCGCGACCTGCGCCAAGGCGATGCAGGACATGAAATATCTCGGCGTCGGCACCATCGAATTCCTGTTCGAGGACGGCGAGTTCTATTTCATCGAAATGAACACCCGCATCCAGGTCGAGCATCCCGTCACCGAGATGATCACCGACATCGACCTCGTGCTGGAGCAGATCCGGATCGCCGCCGGCGGCGACCTGCCGGCGACGCAAGACGAGATTCAGATCATCGGCCACGCCATCGAATGCCGCATCAATGCGGAAAATCCGCAGACCTTCCGCCCGTCACCGGGAAAGATCACGCAATTCCATCCGCCCGGCGGGCTCGGCGTGCGGATCGATTCGGCGGTCTATCAGGGCTACGTCATCCCGCCCTATTACGACTCGCTGGTCGGCAAGCTGATCGTCCATGGCAAGACCCGCGGCGAATGCCTGATGCGGTTGCGCCGCGCGCTGGACGAGATGGTGGTCGAGGGCATCGAAACCACGCTGCCGCTGTTTCGCGCGCTGGTGCGTGAGCCCGGCATCATCGATGGCGACTACCACATCCACTGGCTGGAGCAGTATCTGGCCGGCCAGGCGGCGGAAGAAACTTCCAAAAAATAGTCCAATACGCCTGGAACCTGCGGCCCGATCGGGCGTTTGCCGAACTGGGGGATTTCCTGTCCCGGGGGCCGCTTGAACTCTGATCATTCATGAAGCTTGTGACGCTTGACGCCACGCACCGACGCACGATCGGTCAAATCCTGCTGCTTGCGGCGGGATTTTTGGTGCTGGTGGCGATCAGCGCAACATCGGTGGTCCTCGTCAATCAGGCCCGCAAGGACAATGCCTGGGTGGTGCACACGGTCGAGGTCGAGAACCAGCTCTCGACCCTGCTGCTGCAAATCCGGCGCGCCGAAAGCTCGGCGCGCGGCTATCTCCTGACCTCCGAGCCGCGCTTTCTGTCCGAGCACAAAGCTGCCGTAGCCACGATTTCCGCCGACATCGACAAGCTCGCCGGCCTCACCGGCGACAATCCGGTTCAAGCCGACAACGTCAAACAGTTGCGCGCGCTGGTCGAAGCCCGGCTCGCGGAATTCGCCAGAGCGATCGACTTCGTCAAGCGCAACGATATTGCCGGCGGCGTCGCGATGTTGCGCGAGGCCGGCGCCGGCGATTCCGTTCAAAGCATCGATCAAATCGCCGGAGCAATCCGCGCCGAGGAGGACCGGCTGTTCGCGATGCGCACCGCGACCGCGGACCGCACACAACAACTGGCTTCGGTGGTGACCGTGGCCGGCTCCGGTCTCGTGATCGCGCTGGCCGGCATCTCGATCTTTCTGGTGCGGCGTTCGGCGCGCGCCCGCGACGAGGCCGAGGCCCAGTTGCGCGACAACAATCTCAATCTCGAGGCTACCGTCGACGAGCGCACCGCGGATCTGCGCGAAGCCAATGACGAGATCCAGCGCTTCGCCTATATCGTCAGCCACGATCTGCGCTCGCCGCTGGTGAACATCATGGGTTTCACCAGCGAGCTCGAGGAATTGCGCGGCGATATCTTCAAACGGATCGCAGCCCTTGCCCGCGCCGAGACCGCAGCGCCGCCGGTCCCGGACAACACGTCCGATAGCGCCGAACCTGCGCTCGAAGGCACCGACAGGCAGCTCTCGGAGGATTTCACCGAGGCGCTCGGATTCATCAAATCCTCGATCGGCAAGATGGACCGGCTGATATCGGCGATCCTCAACCTCACCCGCGAGGGGCGGCGCGAATTCCAGCCGGTGCGCATCGATACCCGCGAACTGATCGAAGGCGTCGTCGCCACCATGGCGCATCAGGCCGCCGAAGCCGACGCCCAGATCCGGATCGAACCGCTGCCGAACATCGTCAGCGACCGTCTCGCGCTGGAGCAGATCTTCTCCAATCTGATCGACAATGCGCTCAAATATCTCAGGGGTGGGGTTCCCGGCGATATCCTGATCCGGGGCCGCACCAAGCTCGGCTTTGCGATTTTCGACGTTTCCGACAACGGGCGCGGCATCGACCCCAAGGACCACCAACGGATCTTCGACCTGTTCCGCCGCGCGGGAACCCAGGACAAACCCGGGCAAGGCATCGGCCTTGCGCACGTCCGGGCGCTGGTGCGGCGGCTCGGCGGGACCATGTCGCTGGCCTCGGAACTTCACACCGGCAGCACATTCACGATAACACTGCCGATCAACTGGACCTTCAGCAACCGGAATCAGAGAGTCATGAGTAATCCAGTCACCATCATCATGATCGAGGACGACGAGGGCCACGCCCGCCTGATCGAGCGCAATATCCGGCGCTCCGGTGTCAACAATGAGATCGTGCCGTTCACCAACGGTACAGAGGCGGTGCGCTATCTGTTCGGGAAGGACGGAACCGGCCTGGAGCACAAAGGCAATGCCCTTCTGATTCTGCTCGACCTCAACCTGCCGGACATGACCGGCATCGATATCTTGCGGCGGGTCAAGGAAAACAAGCGACGACCACAACAACGACCGACACGACCACAACCACGACCGACACGACCACTCAGACCAACGGTGAAGCCATCACGAAGATCACCAAGATCCAGGCGATCACCAAGATCACCAAGATCCTCGATCAGCTCTCACCGGGCGATCGCAAGCGCGTGCTCGCGTTCGTCAGCGAAGGCGCCGAGTAGATGAAGATCCGGCTCCCCAAGTGAACACCGACATGGGGCGTCGGGTCATCCAGCTCGGCGTACCCGTCGAGATCGATCCGCAGGGCGAGATGCATCCGACCTTCCGTGCGCTCACCGAGCTCGCTTGGAAAGGTCTGGCGCGACGTCGCAGAGAACTTTCCAAGCCAGCTCGGGCGGAGCGCACGGAAGGTCGGATGCATCTCGCCCTGCGGATCGATCTCGACGGGTACGCCGAGCCCACGACCCGACGCCCCATGTCGGTGTTCACTTCGAGGTCAGGATCTTCACGACCTCGGCGCCTTCGCTGACGAACGCGAGCACGCGCTTGCGATCGCCCGGTGAGAGCTCATCGAGGGGATCTTGGTGATCTTGGTGATCGCCTGGATCTTGGTGATCTTCGTGATGGCTTCACCGTTGGTCTGAGTGGTCGTGTCGGTCGTGGTTGTGGTCGTTGCGGTCGTTGCGGTCATCGATCAGGTCCTTGGTTTGAGGTTAGCGAGGCACTGGGAACAGAAGGCAGCCGCGCGCGCGAAGCCAGGGTGTGGGTACTCGGCAAAGACCGCGCGCACGAAGCCATGAGCGGGTAATGCGTCGGAGGTGGACGGTGGTGCCCGCAAGCTCAGCAAGGCCTTCGAGAAGGATTTTCTCGGATACGCGTCGATGAGCACGCGGAGGATCGTCTCGACGGCCGGCTGCAGCTCGGCGGAGCCTTGTGAAGCGCGTCGTTCGTCGGTGGAAGCTCGGACTGCGGAGCCACCGAGAATCCCTTCGCGGTCAGCGAGAGCTTGCCGCTGGACGGTACTCGATGCAATCTCGCGCGCCCGCAGGTACGAGCGGTTGTTGACGAACGCCGATGACTTCGTCGAGGTCTTCGATGAAAGCGACGCCGGCGAGATCCGCAGGGGCGACTCCAATGCTGGCCATCCACGCGATCGCAGCAGCACAGGGCGAAGGTCGTGGAGCGGCGCTACCTGAGTGTTCCGCATGTGAGAGACGAGTGACCGGAAGCGTCCCATGCGAGAGACGATGCGCTTCAACTGAGCCGCGGGGATCTCAACTGTTGGTCTCGGCTGCCCTCCTGTCGCATGCGAGCGACGACGTCATCGTAGGCCATCGTACTCCACTCTCTTGCGGATGACTGTTGACGGTGTCGTGAGATCAGTCCACCCTTCACCTCGCGTGCGGCAGCTTGAAGCTTCGTGGTCTCTGCGGCGAACGTTGCGTGCACGTCGGTGACGGAGAGAGGAGCTTCTCGATCTTCTTCGCAGTCCAGCTTGATGAAGGTCGGCTGGCGAGACCGACGCGACCTCCCTCTCGACGACCTTCTCCTTCACGACAGGTACACTGAGCTGAAGAAGCAAATCGCTGCACTCCGCAAGGAGATCGCGACCGCACGCACGCAGCCCAGCGTACCTGTCGTGAAGGAGAAGGTCGTCGAGAGGAAGGTCGCCGTCGTCTCGCCAGCCGACCTTCGTCGACTAGAAGCTCTTGCGAAGAAGATCGAGAAGCTCCTCTCTCGCGTCACCGACGTGCACGCAACGTTCGCCGCAGAGACCACGAAGCTTCAAGCTGCCGCACGCGAGGTGAAGGGCGGCGCTGATCTCACGGCAGTGTCGACAGTCACCCGCAAGAGCGCGGGTGTGTACGAGATGGCCTACAATGACGTCGCCGCGCACATGCGACAGGAGGCAGCCAAGCCGACAACTGAGATCCCCGCGGCTCAGTTGAAGCGCATCGTCTCTCGCATGCGGGACGCTTCGGGTAGCGTCTCTCACATGCGGGACGCTTCAGGTAGCGCGGCTCCAGCGGACCTCAAGCCCGCTCACCTTCGGCTGCTGTCTGCGATCGCGTGGTGGGCCAGCATTGGGATCACCCCCGCGGATCTCGCCGGCGTCGCCTTCATCGCGAAGACCTCGACGAAGTCCTCCGCGTTCGTCAACAATCGTTCGTACCTGCGGGCGCGCGAGTACATCGAGTACCCGTCCAGTGGCAAGGTCTCGCTGACCGCGAAGGGATTCTCGGTGGCTCCGCAGTCCGAGCTTCCACCGACGAACGACGCGCTTCACAAGGCGATCTTCGCCGAGCTGCAGCCGGCCGTCGGACGGATCCTCCGCGTGCTCATCGACGCGTATCCCGAGAAAATCGCTCTCGAAGGCCTTGCTGAGCTTGCGGGCACCACCGTCACCTCGAGCGCGTTCGTCAACAACCGCTCGTGGCTTCGCGCACGCGGTCTTGCCGAGTACCCACACCCCGGCTTCGCGCGCGCGGCTGCCCTTCTGTTCCCAGTGCCTCTCTAACCTCAACAAGGACCTGATCGATGACCGCAACGACCGCAACGACCACAACCACGACCGACACGACCACCCAGACCAACGGTGAAGCCATCACGAAGATCACCAAGATCCAGGCGATCACCAAGATCACCAAGATCCTCGATCAGCTCTCGCCGAGCGATCGCAAGCGCGTGCTCGCGTTCGTCAGCGAAGGCGCCGAGTAGATGAAGATCCTGAGCCTCGAAGTGAACACCGACATGGGGCGTCGGGTCATCCAGCTCGGCGTACCCGTCGAGATCGATCCGCAGGGCGAGATGCATCCGACCTTCCGAGCGCTCACCGAGCTCGCTTGGAAAGTTCTCTGCGACGTCGCGCAGAACGCGCAGGCGTACACACCGCCGAAGGCAGAGGCGTAGGAGATCATGGCCGCGGCCTTCTCGACCGAGATCCTCGAGACGATCGAGGCGGCACGCGAGTACCTTCAGGACGGGTACATCGCCGCCGACACGGAAGCCCTCGCAGACGACTTCGCGGGGGTGATCCTGCAGCTCGCGGAGGCCTGTCTGGTCGGGCTGCCATGTCCGAAGCACGATGGTGCCGTGCACGGCCAGGAGGCAGAGGAGTTGCGTGCAGGTGTCGAGCGGATCGTGGCCGACACGGGAGCGTGTGATGCTGCGGATGTTCGCAAGGCGATCTTCCGTCTGCTGGATCATGTCGTTGCACGCGACAGCCTCGTCTATTTGGAGAAGAAGGCCGCGTACAACGCCATCGTCGACGCGGTTCTTGATGCAGACATCCTGACCCTGCCTTCCGAGGTTCGTGCGGCGCGTCTCGCATACGAGCACCCGGTGAGTGGACTCGACGAATGAAGGTTGCATTTCTCGATTTCGACGGCGTGCTCAACAGCGAGCGCTTTCTTCAAACACTCGAGGCCAAGCACAAGCGACTCGGTCACCTGGAACCTTCAAGCCCAAAGAGCCTGACGACGTGCACGTGCTTTCGGATCGATCAGCAGATCGATCGCGACGCGGTCGCATGTCTGAACCGGCTGATTACCGCGACGGGTGCAGTGGTCGTCGTCTCCAGCTCGTGGCGTGTGCTCTACGATCTGCCCACGCTTCAGAAGATCCTCGACAGTCATGGTTTTGCACATCGGCTCTACGACGCGACCCCGGATGGCGAGCGAGATCCTCGTGTCCACAATAACGCTCCACCAGAGGCAGATCGACTCCCACGCGGGCTCGAGATCGATGTCTGGCTTCGCGACCATCCCGAGGTCACGAGCTACGTGATCCTCGACGACTCCGGTGGCATGTTGATGCACACACATCGCCTTATGAAGACGGACAGCGACGAGGGTCTGCTCGACGCGCACGTCGATGCGGCGATCCTCATGCTCACGACCGATATCGATGCGAGCGAAGCGCTACACGCGGTGCTGAGAGAAACACCATGATGAATTTCGGTTGGAAGCACAAGGCCGAGCGGCTTCGCATGGTGATCCTGTCGGCCGGTCATCAACAGGCGCGAGAGCTACCTCCAAGCTTCACGAAGATCTTGGCGATCTTCCGCCGTGTCGACGAGACGAAGGATGGGATGACCCTCCAGGACGAGATCGATCGTGCAATTGCAGAGGCGTCCGCGGAGACACCGCCGCTCTGGGAGCCGATCGAGATCTACGGCTGGAAGATCCAAGCGACCTTCTACCTGCTGAACAAGCAACTCTGGTGGCTTGCACATGCGGTCCGCAAAGACGAACGGGCTCCCCGCGAGAAGGACATCGTCTTCCTCGACAAGGTCCTCACGCACCTCGATGCAGATCCGATCCGCGATTGCGTCATCGGCCCACGCAGCAGTCCCCCCGGTGCGGAGCCATTGCCGTTCGGCTGGTACACGTGGTTCAACCGTCAGGCGTTGTTCGAGGTCCAGTTGCACGCGACGTCCCGCAACAAGAAGGATGTGATGCGCGTGGTGCCGCTCGGCACACCTCCATCGGACGGCTACACATCCGTCGACATGTCGGATCCGCGGAGGCCTCGTGAGTAGGAGGCTGAAGTTGTCGCTGGGCCAACTCCACGCTGCGATGGCGCTTCTTCAGTCGGAGTACGGCATCGAGATCGGTGGATCGACCATCAAGCATCGAAGCCCAAAACTTGATGATGTCGAGGCAACCCTGCATGAGCTGGTGCATGGAATCTGTCTGGGGGATCCGTATCGATCAGACCCCTATAAGATCAGCAAGTTCTTGCCCAAGGATACTGACGCCTATAACGCGCACGAGTTGACCACGTTACGCGTAGAGATCGCCGTGCTGGAGCGGCTGGGACATGGCTTCTCGATCCGTAAACAAAACTTGTTGCTAGAGATGGCACAGTTTTGGAAGGATCAGACACCTCCTCGAGCTGCACTGCACGCACCTCTCACGTGCGCGGAAGAAGCGTTGGCGCTCATCACCGCGGGTCTTGTGGTGCGAGCACACCGTCATGGGAAGCGAAAGGCTTACGCACTGTGAACCAACGCGAGATCATGAAGGCAGCGAAAGCGATCGTGAAGTTCACACGTGACGGGGCGGATCTCGAAGCAGGGATCAACGAGTGTGTTTGCTGCGGCGAGCACTACCACCTCAAGGCCGGTTACGATCCGTCCGCACTCTGTGACATGTGCGCGCAAGAGCTTGCGGTGGCCTTCGCCTCTTACATCATCCGTCGCGAGCAAGCTCCCAGTCAGAAGCAACTGCGTGAGTCTTCAGCCTCGCTTGTCGTTCCCTGCGGGTCGCGCTCGCCGCTCGGGTTTGGCGGCTACCGCAGGTGCGATCTTCCAGCAGGCCACGCGGACCTCCTGTGCCGTAGCGGCAGCGTAGGCTGGAAGCGCCCGCTGGAGAAGAGATTATGACGCAGTGCGAGCGGTGTCATGCGACGATGCGACAGGTGGAAGAGGCTGAGCGGCGTGTCCCGTGCCCGGAGCATGGAACGACGGCGTGGGACGGCGAACTTTTTCGTAACCGTGTGAGCCGTGAGAGCCGTGAACGCAGGGATCTACGTATCGCGTCATGCTCGGCAAACTGTAGAGGGTCATCCCGCTTCCGGTTGGGATCACGTTGGAAGCGCTCGCGCTCGCTCTGACCCATGAGTTGGAGGTGGACACCTCCGAGATCTCGTCGACCGAGATCGCACGCGCATGGGCGCGTGCAGTCGGGCTGGTGCGAGGAGGAAGATGGCTGGTACTGTCCACAGCACTCGTCGAGAGAAGGAGACTCCATGAGCGCGGCTGGAGATGCAGCAGCCGAACAAGGCCGTTTCGCGGCCCGCGAGTTCGCAGCTCGGCTCGAACGTGATCTGGGCGGCGACATGCCGCCTCTCGTCAAAGATCGTGTGCTGTTCGCCTACGAAATGGGTTATCTCCGCGGCCGCAGTGACGAGATGATCTCTCGCGATGAAGATGCTCGACGAGCTATCGGCCGCACGTTCCGCCATGGAGCAGCTGCGGACGATCTATCGGCCGCACGCCGGCCCAAGGAAGGTAAGGACGACGATGCCGAATCCAAGTGACACCACGCAGACCCTGACGCCAGAGGCCCTCGCGAACCAGCTCTTCGACGCTGCGATCATGCAGTACAACGGAGATCCGCGCGAAGGCGCTCGGCAGGTGATCGTCTTCCTCACGGAAGCGCTCATCTACGCGGCGTCGTCCACAGCAAGTGATGAGGAGCGCGCAAGGCGCTGTCTCAAGAGCCTGGGCGACACGATCGCCGCCGTCCTCCACTCAAGCCCGTCGGGAAGTGAGGCACGTGAGCCGCCGTGGAGACCGCGAACAGCCGGATGGCCTGGAACCGGCGACTGGCTGGCGATCGTCCGCGTCTCTCGTGTCGACGACGAGGTCATCATCGCGATCGAGACCGAGACCTGTGGAGAATGCGGCGAGCCCGTGATCGTCGTGAACGAGCACCCGGAGTCCGGCGCGGCGTCGTGCGGCTGCACCGTCGAAGGCTCGGAGTCGTGCGCGGCCATCGATATGCGCGGCGAGATCCGCGCGATGCTCGTCGCTGCCATCGCGAGGATCGATGCCAGCAACGGAGCTCTGCCGTGAAGCCTCGGTCTAAGAAACGGCCCGCCGCAAAGAAGCCCGCGGCAAAGAAGCGTTCGCCACGGGTGAAGTGGCGAGAGGCTGCAATCACTCTCGCCAGGTGCGTGCTCTTCACGCTCAAGTTCGACAAGGAGTTGGGTCGGGGGTCTGGCACCATGATCGATCTGAAAACGGGCAAGACGACTCCTTGGCAAGAACAGTTCTTCGACGCGCTCGATGGAATCGGCTACGTGTGTGATCGCAAGGCGTACTACCAGGAGAAGAAACATCGTCGGAGGTCTCGGTGAACATGAACGACGACGCTCCACCGCTTCCACCGGGATTCTCGCTGCGCCGCCGCTGGCTATTCGGTATGGACGTTGTCGGCAGCCATTACCCAGTGCCGATTGCACGGGCGCTGCCATTCACCCAAGAATCGGTGCGGATCTTCGGCAAGACGCACCTCGTACCGCGTCTCACGCACTGGATGGGAACTCACGCCTACACCTACTCGGGGATTCGCCACGCCCCGTCGCCGGTACCGGCTTGGATCGAGCGAATTCGCATCGCCCTCTCGACGGAGTTTGGGCAGGACACCAACAGTGTGCTGGCGAACCTGTACCGCGACGGCTCGGACACGGTTGGCTGGCACTCCGACGACGAACCCGAGCTGGGTACACATCCGTGGATTGCTAGCTTGTCGATCGGCGACTCACGCGAGTTCAAGATCCGCACGCGTGCCCAGAACCCATCGCGGGGATGGGATGTCGATCTGCACAACGGTGACCTGCTGATCATGTACGGAGACTCCCAGCGCGGTTTTCAGCATTCCCTTCCGCGCACTGCACGTCCCGTGGGACCGCGTGTCAACCTCACCTTCAGAACCGTTTGTGAAGGGTTCACATGAACACGGTCTTTCTCGAAGCCATCTATCCCGATGGGACGAAGCCCGGTTTCGGTCGGCTATCGTGTCCCCACTGCGCCGCCTTGCACCTGAACCCTGAGGACGGATCCGATCTGTGGAAGTTGTCCCAGGTCAGAGCACTCGTGGCCATGAGGGCTTCGCGAGTGTGTGCGAGATGCGGCAAATCGTCGACGGTGTGCATGTGATCCTCGTCGACTCGATCATGACCTGGGAGACGAAGCTTCGGAACAAAGACTGGTCGCACATGGTCTCGACAGAGTGCCCCGAAGAGCTGCACGCGATGGCAGATCGTCTCGGCCTTCGACGTGTGTGGTTCCAGCAAGGCAGCTTCGATCACTACGACGTCACGCCGCCCAAACGACGTCACGCAATATCGCTGGGCGCTGTCGAGGTTGACACTCGGATCCTCCTGTTCGCGAACTACGACTACGCTCGTCGTCGGCCGAGAAAAGTCGTGCCCGAACGGTACGCCGTTGCGATCGCAGAGCTACATCGCACTGGAAAGGTGCCTGTACTATGAAGACGACTTGGACCATCGGCACCCGTGGCGGTCCCATCCGTCGGGTGTTCACAACCCTCGACATCGCGAAGCAGTGGACGATCCGCGAGTGGACTGTCGTAGCTGGCGGGTACGACGCTGAAAGGCACTTCGCACGTCACAAGAGCGGCGAGATCGAAATCGTCCCTGATGATGACGATGGACTGATGTCGTACGCGATCCGTTACGTCGGCGACGATCGTTGCTTTGCGGCGATCAGTGAGCGTCAGCATTGCACGTGTTGCGACGCGGTGGTTGCGACACGTGCAGTCGTCGACGGCGAATGGGCTCCCGTACAGCCAGAGCACGCGTGGCTGCCGAAGGATCTCGAGTGACGCTTCCGAAGAATCCACCGGAGCTGTTCGTCCACCAGAAGGAACTGCTGGAAGCGACGTGGGAGCTACCTGCCTTCGCGATCTTCTACAGCACAGGTTGTGGAAAAACGGCCCCAACGATCCACACGGTGTCACGGCTATTCCTCGCAAAACGGATCGATGGGGCCATCGTCGTCGCGCCGAACATGGTGCACCGGAACTGGATCTCTGACGAGCTTCCGCTGCACTCACCCGTTGCGTGGCAGGGTC
>CAVTYA010000040.1:0-70074 GCA_963738765.1 uncultured Alphaproteobacteria bacterium
CGCGACCTCGGCGGCGCTGCTGGCCTGGCATCTGCGCCATTGCGGGCTCGATCCGCTGATTCATATTCCCGACCGCATCTTTGAAGGCTACGGGCCCAAT
The DNA here is from genome assembly GCA_963738765.1 of uncultured Alphaproteobacteria bacterium. Lineage (GTDB taxonomy): Bacteria > Pseudomonadota > Alphaproteobacteria > Rhizobiales > Xanthobacteraceae > Bradyrhizobium. Next base: position 101 of record CAVTYA010000040.1, read on the forward strand.
GTCGAAGCGGTGCGCACGCTCGCGGGCAAGGGCGCGACGCTGCTGGTGACCGTCGATTGCGGCACCACCAGCCTCGAGCCGCTGGCGGAGGCGCGGCGGCTCGGCATGTCCGTCGTCGTCATCGATCATCATCAAACCGGCGACGACCTGCCCGAGGTCGATGCGCTGGTGAATCCGAACCGGGCGGATGATCTCTCCGGCCTCGGCTATCTCGCCGCCGTTGGTCTCGTGCTGATCACGCTGGTGGCGGTCAATCGCGAATTGCGCCAGCGCGGGTTCTGGACCGGTGAACGGCCGGAGCCGGATCTGCTCGGCATGCTGCATCACGTCGCGCTCGGCACCGTCGCCGATGTCGCGCCGCTGATCGGGCTCAACCGCGCCTTCGTCGCGAAGGGCCTGATCGCGATGCGCCGCCGCGACCATGTCGGCCATACCGCGCTGATGGATGTGTCGCGGCTGAACGGCCCGCCGGAGGCCTGGCATCTCGGCTTCATGCTGGGCCCGCGCATCAATGCCGGCGGCCGGATCGGGCGCGCCGATCTCGGCGTGCGGCTGCTGCTGGAAGGCGATGTCTCCGAGGCCGCAAGGATCGCCGCCGAGCTCGACCGTCTCAACAGCGAGCGCCGCGTCATCGAACAGGCCGCCGAGGCGCAGGCCGAAGCCGAGGCGCTGGCCTCGCTCGGGCTCGAAGACAAGGGCGCGGTGATCGTCACCGCGTCCGAAGGCTGGCATCCCGGCGTGGTCGGCCTCGTTGCCTCCCGGCTGAAGGAAAAATTCGCGCGGCCGGCCTTTGCGATCGCGCTGGAGCCCGGCGGCATCGGCACCGGATCGGGCCGCTCGATTTCGGGCGTCGATCTCGGCAAGGCGGTGCGGCAGGCGGTGAAGGACAAACTGCTGATGAAAGGCGGCGGCCACGCCATGGCCGCCGGCGTGACGCTGCGCAAGGAAAAACTCGCGGAGTTTCGCGCCTTCATGGAAAACGCGCTCGCCGCCGATGTCGCCAACTCGCGCCATGACAACGAGCTGTTCATCGACGGCGCCGTCAGCGCGCGCGCGGTGACGCCGGAATTCGCCGCGACGCTGAATCGCGCCGGGCCGTTCGGCGCCGGCAATCCGGAGCCGGTGATCGCGCTGCCGTCGCATCAGCTGGTCTATGCCGACGAAGTCGGGCAGGCGCATCTGCGGGTGCGTTTCAAGTCCGGCGACGGCGCCATCGTCAACGGCATCGCGTTCCGCTCGATCGGACAGAAACTCGGCAACGCGCTGACGCAAAATCGCGGCCAGCCGCTGCATGTCGCGGGATCGCTCGCGGTCGATCGCTAGCAGGGCTCGGAGCGCGTGCAGCTGCGCGTGATCGATGTCGCGGTGCCGGATCAGGGACCGGCGGTGATCCGATAGATCAATACCAACGAAACCAACAAAACAAACGGGAGTGAAAATGACGGGGCAGGTTCAAGGCAAGGTCGCGCTGGTGACGGGCGGCGCATCGGGCATTGGCGCAGCGGTCTCCGAATTGCTGGCGCGCGAAGGCGCTTCCGTCGCGGTCACCGATGTCGATGATCTCAACGGGCCGGAGGTCGTCGCGAACATCAAGAAGGCCGGCGGCGAGGCGATTTTCCTCCATCAGGATGTCACCAGCGAAGCGCGCTGGATCGAGGTCGTGGCCGAGGTCATGAAGCGCTATGGCCGGCTGGATATCCTGGTTTCGAACGCCGGCATCGGCATCGCCGTGCCGTCGATCATCGAGATGTCGCTGGAAGACTGGCGGCGGCAGACCGCGATCAATCTCGACGGCGTGTTCCTGTCGGTGAAGCATTGCCTGCCGGTGATGCGCAAGACCGGCGGCGGCTCGGTCATCATGATGTCGTCGCTGGCGGGCCTGCGCGGCGCGCCCGGCCTGTCCGGCTATTGCGCGACCAAGGGCGGCGTGCGGCTGTTCGCCAAGGCGATCGCGATGGAATGCGCGTCAGTCGGCGACGGCATCCGCGTCAACTCGGTGCATCCCGGCATCATCGACACGCCGATCTGGGGCAAGATTCCGACGGAAGCCGCCGGGCGCCGGACAGAACGCGCCGATCGATCCCGAGGAGCGCGCCAAACTGGCTACGCCGCTCGGCCGCGCCGGCCAGGCCTCGGAGATCGCGCAGGGCGTGCTGTATCTGGCGTCCGATGCGTCGAGCTACGTGACCGGGACGGAGCTCGTGATCGATGGCGGCATGAATGCGGGCGGCGTTCCGCGGAGGTGAAACTTGTTCGTCATTGCGAGCGAAGCGAAGCAATGCCATGCATCCGCGTGGAACGGATGCGATTGCTTCGCGGAGCCTGTCATCGGAGCGGGCGCTTTGCTCCGACCCGTTGGCTCGCAATGACGGTGAGCACTAGCTTCCCTGCCGCAACCGCGCCAGCACCTTCAGCCCGCCATAGCCGTCGGCGGGCGCGAGCCCCATCTTGGCCTGATAATCCTTGACCGCCTTCATGGTGTCGTTGCCGACGCGGCCGTCGGTGCCGCCGGTGTCGAAGCCGGCCTTGGTCAGCCGCGTCTGCATCTCCTGCACTTCGGCGAGCGTCAGCGCGCGCTCCGAGCCGGGGAAGGGCTGGATGAAGGGCGGCGCGCCCAGAATGCGGTCGCCGAGATGGCAGATCGCCAGCGCGTAGTTCATCGACGGATTGTAGCTGCGCACCGCGTAGAAATTCGGTCCCAGCAGGAACGCCGGTCCGCCGGCGACCGGCATCCACATCTGCGCGCGTCGCATTCGGCTGCGGGAACGGCTGGCCGTCGGCGCGGGTGACGCCGGCGCTGGCCCACGCCGCATAGGTGCGGCTGCCGCTCGCGCGCCGCCGGGCGCGCGGACCTCATAGCCCCAATGCTCGCCGCGGTGATATTTGCCGCGATTGACCAGATAGCGCGCGGTCGAGCCGAGCGCGTCGTCGGGCTTGCCGAACGGCGAGATCTTGCCGTCGCTGTCGTAGTCGATGCCGACATTGAGCCAGACTTCCGGCATCCACTGGGTATGCCCCATCGCGCCGGCCCAGGAGCCGCGCATCTCCTCCGGCGTGCTCCAGCCGCGATCGACGATCTTGCAGCGCGTTGATCAGTTCGGTTTCCCAATAGGCCTTGCGGCGCGGCTCGTTCCAGGCGAGCGCCGCGAGCGAGGGAAACACCGGCCGCATGTGGTTCTGCTGCACCAGCGGATCGCCATAGGCGGACTCGACGCCCCACAGCGCCAGCAGCGTGCCGCGCTCGACGCCAAAATCCTGCTCGATCCGCGCGAACAGCGCCTCGTTCTTCTTCAGCGCCTCCTTGCCGGCGATGATGCGCCAGTCCGAGACGCGGCGGTTGATGTATTGCCAGATCTGCTCGTTGAACTCCGGCTGCTTCTGCATCTGCTTGAACACGGTCATGTCGGGCTCGACGCGGCCCATCACGCGGTTCCAGGTCGCCTCCGAAATGCCCTTGGCCAGCGCGCGCGCGCGAAAACCGTCGCGCCATTGGTCGAAGCCGGGCGGCGCGCGGCGAACGCCGCGAGCGGACGGGCGAGCAGGGCGGCGGCGCCGAGGCCGGATCGCAGCAGGGCGCGGCGGGTCGGGGTGTTCGGAGAATCAGGCTGTTTCATCGGGCCAGTCTAGCGGCGCAGCAAGCGTGCAGCCAAAAGCCAGGGCGCCGCGGAACTAGCTTATCTGCTGCAAATCTGTGGCGATTTTGGACGAGCCAGCGCCGCACCGTGGCCTGCGCCTTGGCGGAGAGCCCGGCCGCCAGCCGCCGCTCCACCGCCTTGGCGTGACGCCGGCATTTGTCGAGCAAGCGTCCGCCGCGCCGCGTCAGCGTCCATTGCAGCACCCGGCCGTGGACCGGGTGCGGGGTCTTTCGGATCGCGCCGTCGCGTTCCAGGTTGCGGATGATGACGCCGACGGTCTGCGGGGTCAGCAGCGCCACCCGGGCGAGATCGGCGCCCGACAGGCCCGGGATAGGCCTTCAGCATGGTGAGCACGACGAATTGCGGCGGGGTGACGCCGAGGTCGGCGAGCGCCCGTTCCATCGTCAGCCGCGTCGCGGCCTGGGCCTGCCGCAGCAGATAGGCGAGGTAGCCCTGTTCGCCGCGCTTGCCTTCGCCCGGCGGCGGCGGGCGGCCGATGGCGTCGGGCAGATTGCCGGCGGATTTTTGCCGCGCCGGACGGGCTTTTTCGCCGCCGCGGATTTTCTGGATCGTTTCGATTTTCCGGCCGGCGTTTTTCGCGCCGCGCCCGATTTTACTTTCGCCGAAAGTGCCGATCTTGCGTGGCATATAAGGGCTCTTATAATATATCAGAGCACTGATAACATGAGGAGATGAAGATGTCACATGCCCGCAAGGAATACAAGGATTTCAAGGCGCTGGCGCCCGACGCCTACGAGATCGTGCTGGCGCTCGGCAAGGTCGCGGCCAAGGCCGGCATCGACAAGCAGCTGCTCGAACTGATCAAGCTGCGCGCCTCGCAGATCAACGGCTGCGCGTTCTGCGTGCAGTACCACATCCTGCAAGGCGAGAGCCTCGGCATCCCCGCCGACAAGCTCAACCTGGTCGTGGTGTGGCGCGAGGCGCCGCAATTCTCCGCGCGCGAGCGCGCGGCGCTGGCCTGGACCGAAGCGCTGACCTTGCTGCCGAGCGGCGTCAGCGACGAAGTCTATGCGCAGGCGAGCGCGGAATTTTCCGAGAAGGAGCTGACCTATCTCGACCTCGGCGATCGCCTCGATCAATGTCTGGAACAGGTTCGGCGTCGCCTATCGCTGGACCCCGCCGGCGCGGCCAAAAGCCGTCGGCGCGGCGGCGTCGTAGCGATGAGATCGCGGTGGAATCAGTTCTCGCCGCCTTCCCGTGCGTCGGGACGGATGACGTCCTCCGGCAGCGCATGCGCCACCGCGGCGGACGCCGTCGGTTCGGGCCGATCTCGCGGCCGCGGCCGCGGATCAGGCGCTCATAGGCCGAGATCAGCGTGGCGTAGGGATTGACCCAGATCCAGCCGTCGCGCGTGAACACCTGGACGTCGAAATGCAGATGGCGCGAGGTGCCGTTGGGATGGTCGAGATAGTTCGAGACCACGCCGATCTTTTCGCCCTCGGCGACGCGACGCCCGTTGAGCACGCCGTCGGCATCCATGCTGGACGGGTTCATGTGCATGTAGCGGAAGCGGATGTGCTCGTTGCGGGTGTTGATCTGCAGCGTCGCCGCCTGCTGCTTCGGCGAGCGGATCACGACGCCGTCGCGGACGGCGACGACGCCCTGCTGCTTGGGATCGCAGTGTTCGGGCCCTCGCCGTTGCGCCGGACAGGCGCCGGGGCGGATATCCTCGCCCTGGTGGCCAAAGCCGCTGGCGCATTGTCCGACTTCGAAACTGCGGGCTTCGCAGAAATTGTCCCGCCACGGATAGCCGCGCGGCGGACTCGTCGGATTTGGCGCGCCTGGCGACGATTGCGAGTGGACGAAGGCCGGCGCCTTTTCCAGCGGAAAGCGGATCTGCGAATAGGCGGTGAGGTCGGCATGGCCGCCCTGTTTGTGCGAGCCGCTGTTGGCGATGATGTCGCCGCTCGGACGATAGCTGAAATCGGGCGACGCCGCAGTCGGCCGTTCGGCAAGATCGGAGGAAATGTCGGTGCGCGGCCGCGACGGCAGGCCGCCGGCGATGCGCAGCGCTTTCAGGAAACGCTCGGCGACCGGATAGGCCTCGCGGCAGGCCAGCCGCCGCGCGCGCGGCGTCGAGTCCAGGCACTGGATCGACACCACATAGGGCACGCCGAAGCGGGTGAAGGCATAGCGCACATAGCCTTCGCGGATGAAGCGGCGCAGGTCGGGAAATTGCGCCGCCAGCGCCTTGACCGGTTCGCCCTTGCCGCCGAGGGGATCGGCGAGATCGTAGGTCAGGATCGAGCCGGTGATCTGAACTTCGACCGGCCTGATCAAAGGTCCGCTGCGGCATGCCGTCGCCGGCGCCGGGTTCGAGCGAGAACATGGCGTCGTAACCGGCCGGACCGGCGTCGAACAGGTCGACGGGGCGGAAGTCGGCCTGGTAGCGCGATACCGAGAGACTGCCGGGCGCGCCGCCGGCGCGCGCGTCGAGATAGGCTGCGGTATCGAACGGCAGCAGCACCGGCACCGGGCTGCGCCCGATCCCGGCGAAGATCGGCGAGGTCACCGCGTTCAGTTGCACCAGCGCCGGCGTCGAACGCGGATCCCAGGCCGGTACCCGGCGCTGGCCGGAGAACGTGAAGTTGGCGGCGACCGCGGGCTGGGCGTTGATCTCGGAGCGGAGCTGATCGAGCACCGCGCGCCATTCGACGCGCACGGCGGAGATCGAAGGGGTCCGGAACTCGTCGGCGGATGCTTGAGCCGCGCCGGCGGCAAGCAAACAGAACGCTGCCAGCCAACGGGTCAGCAAGCGGACAGCTTTCGTGTTCAATGCGTCCCCCGGCGCCACCGCGTGGCTTAGTCCTTGGCGCGCTCGACGTAGGAGCCGTCTTCGGTCATGACCACGATTCGTGTTCCGGTTCCGACATGCGGCGGCACCGCGGTACGCACGCCGTTGGAGAGGATAGCAGGCTTGTAGGATGACGACGCGGTCTGGCCCTTGGTCACCGGCTCGGTATCCACGACTTCCAGCGTCGCGCGCTGCGGCAGCGTGATGGCGACCGGAGTCATGTCGTGCAGCGACAGTTTCACCGGTCATGTTCTCCTGCAGATAGGGCGCGGCGGAGCCGACGATGTCCTTGGGCACCTGGACCTGGTCGTAGTTCTCGTTGTTCATGAAGTGGAAGCCGTCGGCGTCCTCATAGAGGTAGTTGAAGTTATGATCCTCGATCGTGGCCTTCTCGACCTGGTCGGTGGTCTTGTAGCGTTCCGAAATCTTCACGCCGTCGCCGATCCGGCGCATTTCGATCTGGCTGACCGGGGTTCCCTTGCCGGGGTGGATGTTCTCGGCGGTCAGAACGACATAAAGCTTGCCGTCTTGCTCGATGACGTTGCCCTTGCGAATAGAACTGGCGATGACTTTCAAAGCTGTTTTCCTGAATTTCTGGCCTCCGACCAATCCGGACATGGGTGTCCCTGGGCCAATGAGGCGGTTTCGGGCTGCAACATACTGATTTGCCGTCCAGATACCAGCCTTTTGCGGTCCGTTTGGTCGGTTGGATGGACAAGCCGTGCGTCTTTCGACATGAAAAGGCGAATGGCGAGCCGACGGCCGGTCGTTTGCAGGGAATCGCCTTCGGCGGGGCAAGGAACGATAAGTGATATCAATGATTTTCGTCGATCTGTTGCGGCCCGTTCGAGGTAATGGCTGATGGCCGGGATCGACCAGCCGTCGCCGTGGTGGTCGGCATCTCGGCACGCCGATCGAAGGCCGTTCCTGATGGCGAGGGGCGCGATCACCAGGGCCGTGAGGGCATGGTTCGACGAGCAGGGTTTTGTCGAGGTCGAGACCGGCATCCTCCAGGTCTCGCCGGGCAACGAGACCCATCTGCACGCCCCCCGCACCGAACTGATTCGGGCCGATGGCAGCCGCGCGACCCGCTATTTGCGGACCTCGCCGGAATTCGCCGCCAAGAAATTGCTGGCTGCGGGGGAGGAGAAGATCTTCGAATTCGCCCGGGTGTTTCGCGACCGCGAGCGCGGCGATCTGCATTTGCCAGAGTTCACCATGCTGGAATGGTATCGCGCCAACGCGACCTATGATGCGGTGATGGCCGACAGCATTGTCGTGATCGCGCACGCGGCGCAGGCGACCGGGATCGGGCGATTTTCGTTTCGCGGCAAAACCGCCGATCCATTCGCCGAGCCGGAGTTGCTCACGGTGGCGGCCGCGTTCGAACGCTTTGCCGGCATCGATCTGTTGGCGACGATTGCGGACGGCGAGGGCAATCGCGCTCAGCTTGCGGCGACGGCAAAGGACCGGATACGGATTGCCGATGACGACACCTGGTCGGACATGTTCAGCAAGGTGCTGGTCGAGCATGTCGAGCCCCAGCTCGGGGAAGGGCGTCTGACGGTGCTGTTCGAATATCCGACCCCGGAAGCCGCGCTGGCGCGGACCAAGGCATCCGATCCACGCGTTGCCGAACGTTTCGAGGTCTATGCCTGCGGCGTCGAGCTCGCCAATGGTTTTGGCGAGTTGACGGATGCGGCCGAGCAGCGCCGTCGGTTCAGTCTGGCGATGGACGAAAAGGCGCGGCGCTATGGCGAGCGCTACCCGCTCGACGAGGAGTTTCTCGATGCGGTTGCCGCGATGCCGGAGGCAAGCGGCGTCGCGCTCGGCTTCGACCGGCTGGTCATGCTGGCAAGCGGCGCGCTGCGGATCGACCAGGTGGTGTGGACACCGCCGGCAGGTGAGGCATGAACAGGATCGATCCAAAACTTGCCGCCACATTGCGGCAGCCCGCCGAACTCATCGCCCACGGCCTTGCGCCGGGGGCCGATCTTGCCGACCTCGAGCGGGTCGCCGCGCGCTATGCGATCGCGGTGACGCCCGATATCGCAGCGCTGATCGACAGCGAAGATCCGGATGATCCGATCGCGCGCCAGTTCATTCCGGACGTCCGGGAACTCGATCGAACAGCCCGGCGAGAGCGCCGATCCGATCGGCGACGATACGCATTCGCCGGTTGCCGGCATCGTGCATCGCTATCCCGACCGGGTGCTGTTCAAGCTCGTTCATGTCTGCGCGGTCTATTGCCGGTTCTGCTTCCGCCGCGAAATGGTCGGGCCGGGCAAGGCGACGGCGCTCTCGGAAGCCGCCTATCGCGCTGCACTCGATTACATCCGCACGCATCCCGAGATCTGGGAGGTGATCCTGACCGGCGGCGATCCGCTGATGCTGTCGCCGCGCCGGCTCGCCGAGATCATGGCCGATCTCGCCGCCATCGATCACGTCAAGATCATCCGCATCCACACCCGCGTACCCGTCGCCGATCCCGCGCGCATCAGCGCCGAGATGGTCGCGGCGCTGAAGGTGCAGGGCGCGACGACCTGGGTTGCGCTGCACGCCAACCATCCGCGCGAGCTCGGCGACACGGCGCGTGCGCGCCTGTCGCGCGGCTGGTCGATGCCGGCATTCCGATGGTGAGCCAGTCGGTGCTGCTGCGCGGCGTCAATGACGATGCCGCGACGCTGGAGGCCCTGATGCGGGCCTTCGTCGAATGCCGGATCAAGCCCTATTACCTGCACCATGGCGATCTCGCGCCGGGCACGGCGCATCTGCGCACGACGATCGGCGCAAGGGCAGGAGCTGATGCGGGCGTTGCGGGGACGGGTGTCCGGCCTGTGCCAGCCGGACTATGTGCTCGACATTCCCGGCGGCCACGGCAAGGCGCCGGTCGGGCCGAATTATTTGTCGCATGCGAATTCGCAGGCAAGTGAACTATCCTCGGAAACGCGTTATCGTGTGGTCGATTATTGCGGCGACGTTCATCTCTATCCTCCGAAGCCGTGATCGACCGATGACATCAGAGGGCGAGGGGAAGCCGGAGCCGCCGGAGGAGGGCAGTCGCCACGTCGAAAACGCTGTCATGCTCGGTTTCTTCGTGGTGCTGGTGGCGGCGGGAATCTGGTTGCTCGGCACCATGGCCGACCTGCGAAAGGTGCAGGACTGTGCCGCCCAGGGACGCCGGAATTGCGCCGATATCGACGTTCCGCAGCGGACGCGCTAAAAGAGTTTCGAAAGGGAGAACCAAAATGCGAAAAACGATCCTGTCGATAGCGCTGCTGGTTCTGGTCGGGGCTCCGGCGCGTTCGCGCAGAGCGGAACATCGACGGTCCCGAAGAACTCGGCGGGAGCCGACAAATCCGGAATGCAGGCGCCGGTCGGCCATCGCCAGCCGCGCGCGGGCGACGTGCCCAGCGAGAAGAATCTGAGCGACCCGAACGATCCGCTGAGCAAGGAAAACGCGGCCCTCGACAAGAAGATCAAGAGCATCTGCCGCGGCTGCTAGTGCGCGCGTTGAACCCGGGGCAGGGCGCGAAACCACGCGCGCCCTGCTCGTGGTCAATCGGCTTAGTCGCCTAGGCCGAACGCTCGCGGATTTTCCCGCGCAGCCCATCCCGTCTCGCCGCAACGGCGTCGGCCAGCACGTTCAGTGCCGACACGGTCGTCTCCCAGTCGATGCAGCCATCGGTGATGCTCTGGCCATAGGTCAACGCCGTGCCCGGCAGGACGTCCTGGCGGCCGGCGACCAGATTGCTCTCGATCATGACGCCGATGATGCGCTGCTCGCCACCGGAGAGCTGGCGGGCGACATCGGCAACGACCAGCGGCTGGTTCTCCGGCTTCTTGCTCGTATTGGCGTGGCTGGCATCGATCATGATCCGCGGCGCGACGCCGGAACGATCGAGTTCGGCCGCTGCGGCATCGACGCTGGCCGCGTCGTAGTTCGGCTTGCTGCCGCCGCGCAGGATGATGTGGCAGTCCTCGTTGCCCGGTCGTCGCCGCGATCGCCGACCGTCCGCCCTTGGTCACCGCCATGAAATGATGCGGATGGCGATGCCGACTTCACCGCGTCGGCGGCGATGCGCACATTGCCGTCGGTGCCGTTCTTGAAGCCGACCGGGCAGGACAGTCCGGACGCGAGCTCGCGATGGATCTGGCTCTCGGTGGTGCGCGCACCGATCGCGGCCCACGCCACGAGGTCGGCGATGTATTGCGGCGTCGTCATGTCGAGGAATTCGGTGCCCGCCGGCAGACCGAGATTGTTCACCGCCGAGAGCACGTTGCGCGCAAGACGCAGGCCCTTGTTGATGTTGAAGCTGCCGTCGAGATCGGGATCGTTGATCAGCCCCTTCCAGCCGACCGTGGTGCGCGGCTTCTCGAAATAGACCCGCATCACGATCTCGAGCCGGTCGGCAAGCCGTTCGCGCAAGGCGGCGAGGCGAGTCGGCATAGTCGAGGGCGGCGACGGGATCGTGGACCGAGCAGGGCCCGACGACGACCAGAAGGCGGTCGTCGGTTCCGTTCAGGATGGCGTGGATGGCGTTGCGCGCCGCCATCACCATTCGCGTCGCGGTCAAGGTGCGCGGTATCTCGCGCATCACCTCTTCGGGCGTACTCAGTTCTTTCAGTTCCTTATGCGAAGATCGTCTGTCGTGCTCAACACGGCGGGCTCCTGTGTGTTTTGAGGACCTGCCGGCGCAATAAAAAAGCCGCCAGGTCTGGCGGCTGTTCGGACTTCCTGCTGCAATTTTTCAGATTGAGCGCGATCCTCCCACCGCCAGCGAGCTGTCGTAGCTAAAGTACCAATAGGAGCTGGTGGCGACGGTGATCATGGCGGTTCTATAGCGCACGGCTTTCGTCTTGTCATCCCCAAATCGGTGGAAAGCACCGTTGCTCCGGATCAGGCCTTGCGCGCGGCGAGCGCCATGCCGATCAGGGTCGCGCCGCCGAACAGCAGATTGATGCCGACCAGAAGGCCGATCGCCCATTCCGCCGAGCCGGGCAGGCCCGAGATGATCATGAATGCGATCACGATGTCGATCAATCCGCCGAAAAGCAGCCAGGACCAGCGTTCGGACAATTCGCGGCGGTGCTCCAGCGCGTACATGATGGTGGCGACGCCTTCGGCGAGGAAATAGGCGCCGACGACGATGGTGAGCGTGAGGACGCCCTGCACCGGCTTCGCCAACAGGACCATGCCGGCGAATACGGCGAGCGCTGCCGAGATCAGCGACCACCAGAAGCCCGGCATGTCTGCGCGCCCAGAAGGTCACGATCAGCCCGCCGATGCCGCTGATCAGGAACATCCAGCCGAGGAAGATGGTGACGGCGAGGCTCGCGAGCGGCGGCACGATCATCGCCGCGAGTCCGAGCACAGCGAGCAGGATGCCTTCGAACAGAAAGGCCTTCCAGTGCGCTTTCACCGTCGCGTTCATGTCGGATTGCAATTTGTCGATGTCGTTGGGAAGGGTCATCGCAGCTCTCCCGGTATGCGAGCGTGATCTTACCCCTGACCGGGTGCCGACGAAAAGCCTTCCGACGTCGTCCGGATCCGGTTGCGGCCGAAAACATAGACCGCCGTGGTGGCCACCAGCAGCGCAAATCCGATCAGGATCGAAGTAAGGCCGATCGGGATCAGCACGATCGACACGTTGCGCTCCGGATTGATGAACCAGTGGTGCAGCGAGGTCAGCAGGAAGGCGACGCCCGCGAAGCCGGCGCCGCCGCCGGCGACCAACAGCGCCCACATCCGCCGCAACTGGCTCAGCCGCTCGCGCGCGAGTTCGGTGCGCGGCGCGTGATGCCGGCCGACGCGGCGCACCAGCCGAACCGCAAATCCGATCGAGCTGAAGCCGATCAGCACGCTCGCCGATCCCAGCATCAACCGGGCGGTGGGACTCGAGGTCCGCGATTTTTCTGCAGCGTCAGCAGCGGAAAATCGAAAGCCGGCATGCAGCGCGATCGGCGCGAACAACACCAGAATCCAGCTCGATATCCGCGCCCAGTCGCGATGGTGCCGGTGCGCGCCGAGCGCGGTGCCGGCGCGCGCGATCGCCAGATAGGCGCCGGCGATGATGCCGAGCGCACCGTGGAACGGTACGGTCAGCACGCTGCGCAAGGCGGCCAGCGATCGCCACATGTCGGCGTGCTGCACCAGGTAAGCGAGGTTCTCATAGGCCGCGAAGCCAAGGCCGGCGGCGGCGCCATAGACCACGGTGTCCATCGGATCCGCGAAGGTCCGGCGCCGTGCCGACACGGCCACGATCACCAGAACCTTGACGATCTCTTCGGGGGCGGCGACGCCGAACAGCGAACGCAGTGCCAGCGTCATCCAGGGATTTCCGGGGATGGCCAGCAGCGCGTTAAACGGCGCGCGGGCGATGCCCAACAACGAGATGCTGGCGGCTCCAAGCAGGAAGGCGATCCAGACCCGGGCCGGCGGGCCCGGCCGCTCGTCCGCGGCGATGACGAGCCACAACACCAGCAACGCGGGTGCGATCGCGGCGGCGCCGATCACGGTGGGCAGGGATTCCAGCAGCAGCATCGAGCAGAGCTTTACCTATCGGGGCGAAAATGGCCGCAAATTCAGCGCTTTGCAAGAACATACAGATCGTATCGTCACGGGTCATGCGGGACAAATCAAAAGTCCCGGCACCGTCCGGGACCTTTTGTGCCTGCATTCAGAGACGACATAGAATACACGCTTAATCAAACGGAGACATAAGGCGCGCGGCTCAGCAGCCCCGGCAGATCCCGTGCAGCTTGGCATTGACCACGGCATCTTCGTCGCTGGTCCCGTCGGTATTATCTTTGCCGTCGATGGCTGGGACCTGTGGCCGCGCAGGCAGTCGCGCCGGCGGCGCGGCGGTCCTGTCATAGCAAGCAAGCCTCGCGGCGGGATCCGCGATCGAACGGCATTCGCTGGTCTGGGCGGTCGCCGCTTGGCACAGCGCACATGTCACGGCGAATATGGCAATCAATTTCATTTCAACTCCATTTCCCGGCCGACGGAACCCGACCGCCTGCACCGGTGTTTACTGGCGCCGCAATCCTGCGGACATATCAGAGGGCCGCCCGCCAGTCCAAGAACGCTGCCCAAGAACGCTGCCGAAGAACGCTGCGCGGCCGCCGGCCGCAGCGGCGCAGGAAAGTCATCGGGAAACGACGATCGTGGATCAGCTTGGCGCGGCGGCGTGATAGATTTCGATCGGAGCCAGGCAAGGAGGCATGACCGGGTGTTTGTTCGCGGAGCAGAGACACATACGAGATCGGTTCTCAAAGCCGTCAGTTGGCGGACGTTGGGTACGCTCGACACATTCGCCATCAGCTGGTTCATGACCGGCAGGGTCGAGATCGCCGGTTCAATCGCCGCCCTGGAAGTCGTTACCAAGATCGCCTGGTATTACCTGCATGAGCGTGCCTGGGCGGACGTTCAATGGGGACGGCGCAAGTGAACCGGATCCCGGCGACGGCACGCTTGAAGCAGCCGTAGCTTCCGAGACAACGCCAAATCTCGTCTCAAGTCTCGTCTAATGCGGCCCGATCGCTTTGTGCGCCGTTCGTGGAACCCGCTTCCGCTTGGCGATTGCCATGGTCACGCCAGCGGCGCCGGACTTGTCGCAAGGCATGGGCGCATCATTGCGTGTTTCCGCGGGCACGTTCATTGCGGAAACCATCTCATCAAGCACTATTTTGTAATCGCCTGCAGCTTCGTCCGAACGTGCTTCCGGATTTCCCGGCGAGCTGCCTGCCAACTCGGCCGGCTCTATGGCCCTGTGATCGAACCTCGCGCGCTCGAACTTGTTTCCTACGAACCATACGCAGAGCACGCCGGTGACCTTGTTGTCGTCAAATATGTCGGTGTTGACGGTATCGACGGTCATGGTCGGGCCGCCGGATTTCAGGACCACGAGATCGCCTGACTTGAAGGTCATTTGCATAAAATCCCGGCATTCGCGCGAATTGCATACGCGTGCACCGCAATAGTAGCAAATTGGCAGGCCTTCATCACTGAACATTGGACATGGCCGGGGCGCTCAACGCGCCAGCAGGCGCCGGCAAGCTTCGGCAAAAACCTGCGCGCCGGTGACGATGTCGGCGTCGGCGGTATTCTCAGTCCAGTGATGACTGATGCCGCCGATAGATGGAACGAACAGCATGCCCGCCGGCATGATGGTCGAGAGAATCTGGGCGTCATGGCCGGCGCCGCTCGGCATCCGCACGGATTTGCCTCCCGCAAAGGCCGAACTCGCGGTTTCAATGGCCTGCTGGATCGCGCCGTCCATCATGGCGGGGACACCGGTTCGTATGCACTCCATCGTCACGCTGCAGCGGCCTTGCGCGGTGACCTCGGCGGCCATGCTTCGCAATAAATCCTCGAGGCGGCCGATCACGGCAGGGTCGGCGTCGCGAATCTGGAACAGCATTTCGGCGCCGCCGGGGATAATGCTCGGCGCCCCCGGCTCGAGTGTGATGCGGCCGGTGGTCCAAACCGTGCGCGGTCCGCAATGGGCGGGGAAGCGGTCGTCGATGGCGACGCAAAACCTCGCCAGCGCCAGCCCGGCATCCCTGCGAACGCCCATCCGGGTCGTGCCCGCGTGATTTTGCTCGCCGGTAAATCTGATCCGGTATTGCCAGATCCCGACGATCGAAGTCACGACTCCGATGGAGAGAGCGTCACTTTCGAGGATCTGGCCTTGCTCGATATGAGCCTCCAGATATCCGATATGCCGACCGCGTTCGGCGCGGACGCGCGCCCGGCCGGCAAGACCGACATCGTGCAGCGCTTCGCGCATGGTCCGGCCGCTGGTGCGGTCGCGCGCGGCGTCGATAACCGCGTCGGATACGTCGCCAACGTAAGATCTGCTGCCCAGGAAACTTCCAAAATGCCCTTCCTCGTCGCACCACGCCGCGACTTCGACCGCGCCGTTGACGGTCGGATCGGAATTGATCACGCGGGCGGCTTCGAGCGCATAGACCACGCCGAGCGGCCCATCGAGCCAGCCCGCATAATTCTGGCTTTCGAGGTGCGAACCAGCCAGCAGTTTGGGACCGGATTTTGCGCTGGTGCCGAGCACATTGCCGATGCCATCGATCGTGGCGGCGAGCCCGGCCTCGGGAAGTTTGCCCGCCAGCCACTCCAGCGAGCGCATATGCGGCTCGGAGAATGTCGGCTTGTGAACGCCGGTCTTGTAGGCGCCGATGTCGCGGAGCGCATTGAGATCGGCAAGGACCCGGGCGCCGTCGACCGGGGAAGAATTGTCAGGCATGAAGCGCAACCTCGCAAATACGCAAACGTGGCGTTTGAGCAGCTCTTAACATCGATCGGATCTGGCCGGGGGTGAGGGCGAGCGTGCGCTACTGAAGCGTCATGGCGCGCTCCGAGCAAGACCGTACGTCGCGTGGCAAACCGAAATCGGTGGTTTGGCACTTCTGGTGAAAACTCGTTTGAAATCAGTGGCCATTCTGGTCAATGGCGCTCCCTAGCGGAATCGAACCGCTCTCTCCACCGTGAAAGGGTGGCGTCCTAACCGATAGACGAAGGGAGCAAAAACAACTGGCAAATCAGTGCTTTACGCGCTTGGCTCGCCGTGTTGGTCCCGGCCGCGACGACGGATCAAGGCGGGGACGGGCGAACGTATAGTGGCGTTTGGCCGGCCGGGCAAGCCGCCCGGAAACCCCTTTTTGCGGGCCACCCCGAACCGGGTACGAGGCCAGGCGCCCGCCGAAAGCATCCGCCGTTTCGCAACGGTTTTTAAAGCTGCAAGGGGTAGAGAATGCGCCATGGCGATCGGAACCAAAAAGCGCGCGGCGCGCAAATCACTGCATCAAGCCGGCTGGATCACGCTCGAAGGCGGCTTTGCGGCACGCCAGTGCGTGGTGCACGACATGTCCGCCTCGGGTGCAAAGGTCACGATCGACGATCCCAACACGTTGCCTGCCAAATTGCGGCTGGCGTTTTCACGCGATGCCCGCACCGGGCGAAACTGCGAAGTGGTGTGGCGCCGCGGCAAGTCGGTGGGCGTCAAGTTCGTCCGCTAGCGCGGTTCGGCACCGCGCGGTAAAAGGCGCGATGCGAAAAACCATTCTGATCATCATCGTCGCCGGATGGCCCGCGTTCGCGCCGGCGCAGCAAACCGGCGATCAGAAGTCGGGCAAAGCTCTGACGGCAGGCAAGCTGCTTCCGCTCAAGGGAGCCACGCGCAGCAATGCGTGCGCCGCATTTGGCGCGGGCTTCGTCAAGGTCGAGGGCTCCGACACCTGCGTAAAGGTCGGCGGCTCCGTCAGCATCGGGGCGGGCGGCTATGTGGGCGCTCGCTGAGTCACGTCATCGGCGGCGCGATGAATTTGATAAATCCTGGCCGCTCCGAAATCTGCGCGAACCAGCGGTCGAGGTTGGGCAGCTTCGGCTTGGTGACGCCTTCGACGCCGAGCCAGCGCCGCGCATAGGCGCCGATCGCAATATCGGCGATGGTGAATCCTTCGCCTTCAATAAAGCGCCGGGTCGCAAGTTGCGCATCGACGATCCGCCACACCACGGCTTCCGCGTCGACATCCTTCTGGATCGCGACCATGTCGCGCTTTTCCGGCGGCGTCCGCACCAGCGCCCAGAACACGGGACGATCGACCGGTTGCAGCGTCGACAGCGTCCAGTCCAACCATCGGTCCACGGCCGCGCGCTGCTGCGGCGCCTGCGGATAGATCGGCGAGCCCTGGCCGTAAGCGAGGCAGAGGTAGCGCATCACCGAATTGGATTCCCAGAGCACGAAATCGCCGTCCACCAGGGTCGGCACGCGTCCGTTGGGATTCATCGCCAGATAGGGCGCCTCGGTGTTCTTGCCGAAGGCCATGCCGGCATCGATGCGGTCATAGGCGAGATCGAGTTCGCGAAGGCACCACAGCACTTTTTGCACATTGACCGAATTGGCCCGGCCCCAGATGGTGAGTTGTTTTTGCTTGTCGTTGACCACGCGTTTTCGCCTCCCGATGATCTGCTTGCCGCAGTTCATATCGGAATTCCCGCAGAAAAGCGCGGATGCGATTGCTCCGAGGCCAATAAAAATCAGGCCCCGCCACGTAACGACGGAGCCTGATCTCACGTAAAACAGGTCTGGCGAGTTATCAGTGGCCGAAGAACACCCACAGCAGAATGATCACTGGAATCGGCACGCCCAATAGCCAAAGCAAAAGTCCTTTTCCCATCGTCGTCTCCTCGAATTCTTTTGATCGCGAGAACAACGCGCAACGGCGAGTGGGGTTCCTACGGTTTCGGAATCTGCGACAGCGAAAGTCCGATCTGGAAAAGCGAGTAGCCGTTTTGATCGACGGCCTCGCGCACACCAGCCGGTAACTGGGATGGCGGACGTGCACGAAGAATTTGTACGAGGTTTACCAGTGACCGGTGTTTGGCATCGAAGACCACGGCTCCGCCGGCGGCTTCGGATTGCCTTTCTGCAACAGTTCGATCGAATGCAGATCCGGCGAGCGCACGAACGCCATGTTGCCGTCGCGCGGCGGCCGGTTGATGGTGACGCCGAGCTTCATCAGGCGGTCGCAGGTGGCGTAGATGTCGTCGACCTCATAGGCGAGGTGGCCGAAATAGCGGTCCTCGCCGTATTTCTCCTCGTCCCAATTATAGGTGAGCTCGACCAGCGGCGCGCCGCGATTTTGCGGCGCCTGCTTGAACAGGCCTTCGTCTTCGGGCGCGCACAGGAACAACAGCGTGAACCGGCCCTTGTCGTTATCGACGCGTCGCACTTCCTTCAGCCCCAGCGCGTCCTGATAGAATTTCAGCGCGGCATCGAGATTGCGGACGCGCAGCATGGTGTGGAGATAACGCATGTTTCTTGGCTCCCTCTGGTTTCTTCTGAGAAGGTTTGGGTTGGGTGGTTCAGGACACTGAATAGCAGCAAAACGCCCGCGAGGGCAGGCCCTTGCGTGCGGGTCAAAGCTGCTTGTGCTGACGCCGAAAAGCTAACGGATCACTCGACGGCCTACTTGGCGTAACCCTGCGAGCGAAGCCACGCGATGCGGCGTTCTCCGTTCATCCAGTCGTCGGCGTCGGATTTGCTTTTCAGGCCGGTGATTTGTCGGGGCTCGACGCCCGGATATTCCGCCAGGATATTCCAGTCGTCCTCGGCGTTTCGGACGATTTTGAAGGTCACTTTTGCTTTTGCCATGCGCCCTTATGCACGCTATTTCGCCAAAAGAGAACCCGCGTTGCGGCGGGCCTGTGGCGTTTTCAGCGACGATACACTGTGTCCAGTAAGGGCAGGGATGCTGATATGTAGGCGCGAACAAGGGTATCGAGATGATCTTGGTCACCGGCAGTATTGTTGCGCGGGAGGACGGGTTTGATGAGGTGCTTCGCGCCTGCCTCGAGCACGTCGAGCGCTCCCGGAAGGAGCCCGGCTGCATCTCCCATGACGTGCATGTCGATTGCCAAAACCCGATGCGGCTGTTTTTCTTCGAGCAATGGGCGGATGAGACGGCATTGCGCGCCCACTTCGCGGTCGAAGGGTCGAAGGCGTTCGTAAAGTCCCTCAAGGGCCGGATCGTCGAAACCTCGGGGACCAGGATCTACCGGGCGGAATCGATCCAGCGATAAGAGTTCGAACCGGCTCAATGGGTCTGTTCGAGCCGTTCGGCGTAGAGCCGGAATTCCTCGGCCATCTCGGCGAGCTTCTTCGAGGCTTCGGGATCGTTGACGGCCTGGGCCAATCGCTTGGCTCGGTTGGACTGGTCTCGGTAGTGGTCGGCTTGGGTCATGGCAGCACCTTTTGAAGATAAGTCCGGACCGGGCCGAAAAGGTTCGATCTGCCAAAATGAAATCCCGGCAAGGTTGGGGCGGGCCGGTACACAAGGCGGTGATGCCGCTATTCCGGCCTTTTGAACCAACGGCCCATCCGGCGCGTTAAGTGTTCCCATCAGGGCAACGACCAAGGAACATCAAGGAACATCGAATGGCAGGCGTAAGCGGTATCAAGGAACATATGGAAGTCATCGGCGCTGACGGCGTGCATGTCGGCACCGTGGACAAGGTCGAGGGCGGCAAGATCAAGCTGACCAAAAAAGACAGCGGCGAGGGCGCCCACAAGGGCCATCACCATTTCATCGACGGTGGTTTGATTGCGGAGGTCGAAGGCAACAAGGTTCGCCTTTCGGCGAACGGCGACGTTGCCGTCACCATGGAGCACGAAAAGTAACGCTATCTTAAGCGGGCGGCGGGGTGAGAAAATGCGCCCCCTGTTCGTTCTTTGGGAACAAAAGGAGTTCAGGCTGCGCTTTCCAGCCTGACTTCAGCGGCAGGCGAGCGGGCCGCAGCCTGAGCTTTCGCGCGACGCTGAAGAAACTGGTGGACGGTTGATGCGCCGGGGTGTCGGCGCACAGGCTGTGGACGGGTGCGCAGCAAGACGATGGGACGGCAGGCGAAAGCCGCGATTCCGCACCTGTGGATTTGCTGCGGATAAGTTGGGGATGGGGGCCCCTTCCAAGCGAATCGGGCAGCGGCTTGCCGCGAAGCTGCCCGCCTTCAGCGTTGTCCTAACGAACCCTTTCCGGACACCCGATAACCCCCGGCAACCGATAACCGTATTCGGTTAGGTTAAAACCCAAATCGCGTTGTGCCGATCGGGGCGTGCTGTAGGGATGCATGGCGGAAAAACAGCCATGGTCCCTTCATTTCACAACGCGGACAAGCCGACCCATCGACGCGTGATGGTGGTTGGTCTGTTGTTTTGCGCGGCCTTTGTCTCGATCAGTGTTTCGCTGCGGTCACCACCGGAAAGCGGTCAGGTGCTGGTGAAGGCCGACAGGCTGGTGCGCACCGCCGGCGAACCGCAAAAAGCCGTTTAGCCGAGATCGCGCGCAAGTCTGATCAATCCGGCGGGTTCTTACTGGGTGCGCGGTGGTAGATCGCGATGGCGATGAAGCCGCCATAGGCGATGACATTGAGCACGACTTCCATCCACGGCGGCATGGGGTGACCCCTTCGGGATAAGAATCCCGGTGCGATCAAACCACGAAACTCCCGATTGGTTCCTGCGCCGGCCGAAGGTCGGTCCCGGCCCAAACGCATAGCTCGCATAGTTCCGGTCACACAACTTCGGCGTTCCCGGACGACGCGGGTTCCCGGTCGTCCTGATGCCCTGCAACCATCGCAAACCCTCTGCGTTAATTCGTATGTAATGCGAGGAGGAGCGGATGAGAAAAACAATCGCAATTCTGGCAACGGTTGCCACGATCGGCGCAACCGCCATCAGCGCGCCGGCTGAGGCGCGCGGAATCGGTCCCGGCCTGGCGTTCGGCCTCGCGGCGGGCGCGATCGCTGCCGGCGTCGCTGGAGCCTACGGACCGTATTATTATGGGCCGGGCTACGGTTATTACGGCCCGCGCTACTATGGCTATTCCGGACCCGCTTATTACGGTCCAGGACCTTACGCCTATTACGGCGGACCGTATTATCGTCACCACTACTGGCGTCATCACTGGTGACGAACGCCGCTGGTCGTGAAAAAGCCCGGAGCATCGCTCCGGGCTTTTTGCCGGCGTCATGCAAATCCGGCTATTCCCAAACCGGCTGCCGGGCAAATCCGCTCCACGCATTGCCCAGCGTGGCGGCGTAATATTCCTCGCGCTCGCGTTCGAATTTCTGCTGGGTTGCCTTAAAGCTGGCGACGCGCGCGGCGATTTCTTCGCGCTCGCGCGCGATCCGGTCTTCCTGTTCGGTCATTGCCCATCCTGTTTTCTTTGAGTCTCGTCCCGGCCTTATTGACGGTCGCGATTGGGGCACGAATTGGGAAACAGCGTCGCGGGATTGTGATCGCATGTGTTCAAAGCGAAGGCGGTGGATAAGGACGGAACTTGCCTTGTGGCTCGCGCACCTTCCCGGTAGCGAAAAGAAAACGGGAGGCTTTCATGGCAAAGATCGATCTGGATTCATTGAGCATCGAAGAACTCGCAGCCTTGCGCGATCACGCCACCGACAAGCTGTTTGAAAAGGTCGCCGCGCGCCGCGCCGAACTCGAGGCGGAACTGGAAAAGCTCGCCCAGTACGGCAAGCCTGTGAAGAAATCGGAAGCTGCCCCGGTCGCCAAGGTCAAGAAGAGCGACGAGGTGCGGGAGCCGAAGGAGCCGGTCGCCAAGGCGGCCTAGCAGCGCCGATCCCGCAATCCGATCGGCCGTGCTATAGTTGGCGCAGCCAAAAAATCGGACCTTCCAAGTGATCGCACCGGATCTGCGCAGCGGCGTCGAACAACTCGGCAACATGATCGCCGAGGCCTCCAGCATCGTTCCCTTTACCGGTGCCGGCATTTCGACCGAATGCGGGATTCCCGATTTCCGTTCCCCCGGCGGGCTATGGACCCGCAACCGCCCGATCCCGTTCGACGAGTTCGTCGCCAGCCCTGAGGCGCGGGACGAGGCATGGCGGCGGCGCTTTGCGATGGAGCCGACCTTTGCCGCCGCAAAACCCGGGCGCGGGCACCGTGCGCTGGCGTCGCTCTACAAGGCCGGCAAGATTCCCGCGATCATCACCCAGAACATCGACAATCTGCATCAGGTATCGGGCTTCAAGGGTGATGACGTCGTCGAACTGCACGGCAACACCACCTATGCCCGCTGCATCGGCTGCGGGAAGGATTACGATCTGCCGTGGGTCAAGCAGCGCTTCGATGCAACCGGCGGCGCGCCCGACTGCACGCTGTGCGACGATCCGGTCAAGACCGCTACGATCTCGTTCGGACAGGCGATGCCGGAAGACGCGATGCGCCGCGCCACGGAACTTGCGCAGCATTGCGACCTGTTCCTGGCGATCGGATCGTCGCTGGTGGTGTGGCCGGCCGCGGGGTTTCCGCTGATGGCCAAGAACTGCGGCGCCAAACTGGTCATCATCAACAACGAGCCGACCGAACAGGACGATGTCGCCGATCTGGTGATCCGGCACGACATCGGGGAAACGCTCGGGCCGTTCGTAGGCAACTGATTGCCGAATTGATTCGCGGCTGTGCAAGACTGTTCATAGTTCCCGACCAGTTAGTTTTTTAGCTATGCGCCGCAAGCGGGAGTGTTATCTTTTGATTCGAGAGATTCGCGCGGCGTTATCATGAGTGGTCATGGATGGGCGCGTGTTCCGGCTCGGTCGCAAGACGACGGGCTGCCAATATGTGTGGGGTCCGGGGTCATGGGGTCGGACGGATTTGAGTCCAAGAAGCTCGGTGGTCCGCCATCAGGCGGGACAGGGCAGAACAGACTTGGACAGAATACGCTTGGGCCAGGCGAGTTCTGCCGGCGCGGAGCGCGATCCGGCGATGGATGCGCTCTCGGGCCTCGGCGATGCCGCTGCCAACCTCGTTGAAATTTCCGGCGTCATCAAATGGTTCGATGCTTCGAAAGGCTACGGCTTCATCGTTCCCGACAATGGCTGGCCGGATGTGCTCCTGCACGTCACCGTGCTCAGGCGCGACGGCTATCAGACGGCTTATGAAGGCGCGCGGCTGGTGGTCGAGTGCGTGCAGCGCCAGAAGGGCTATCAGGCGTTCCGGATCGTCTCGATGGATGAGTCGACCGCGATCCATCCGGCACAGATGCTGCCGCCGCGAACCCATGTCAGCGTCACCCCGACCAGCGGCCTGGAGCGGGCGCAGGTCAAATGGTTCAACCGGCTGCGCGGCTTCGGCTTCCTGACCTGTGGCGAGGGGACGCCGGATATCTTCGTCCATATGGAAACGCTGCGCCGCTTCGGCATGACCGAACTGCGCCCCGGCCAGTATGTGCTGGTGCGGTTCGGGCCCGGCTCCAAGGGCATGATGGCGGCCGAGATCCACCCCGAGGGTGGCCCGTCGGCCCTGTCGTCGCATTGATTAATCGAGACAGCACCACCTGACGGAATCGTGAGCCAGGCGGCATGCGTCCCGGTCGCAGGCTCTGGTATTTGCCGCGATCATCGGGTTAGGGTCCGCCGGCAAAATAGCAGGTGTAAGTGTTTTCCATGAATTTCGCTTTGGTTGTCGCCCGGGTCCGCCTGTGCGTTTGGTTGATGATGGTCGCAGCGCTCGGGACGTTTGCGAACTCCGACGCGCGGGCGGCGAGCATTCAGCCGCTCGAGATCGTCACCAAGTCCGGCGTGCAGGTGTTCTCGGTCGAGATGGCGACCACCGAACAGGAGAAGGAAACCGGCCTGATGTACCGCAAGGAACTGGCCGACGGCAAAGGCATGCTGTTCGATTTCTCGCCCGAGCAGGAGGTGTCGATGTGGATGAAGAACACCTACATCTCGCTCGACATGATCTTCATCCGTGCCGATGGCCGCATCCTGCGGATCGCCGAAAATACCGAGCCGCTGTCGACCCGGATCATCGCCTCACGACGGGCCGGCCAAGGGCGTGCTGGAGGTGATCGCCGGCACCGCGCAGAAATACGGCATCCAGCCCGGCGACCGGGTGGCGCACCCGCTGTTCAACGGGCACTAATCTTTTGAGGCGAACCGGTATCCGCTTCGCTCGAAAACGCTATGGGACGCCTTGCTGGCGCCGGTTTAAGCGTGTATCGACGCAGCTTCCCAACATGATCGGGGTATAGCGCAGCCTGGTAGCGCGGCAGTTTTGGGTACTGCAGGTCGTTGGTTCGAATCCAGCTGCCCCGACCAAATATCCAGCTGCGCCAATGCGTTGCTGACGCATTTTAACTTTGTTGTTTTAGCGAGCGACGACGCCGCAGCCTGCGAACTGGGACGAGGAATATCGTCTGACGAGGTTAGGAGCGGTGGTCGCGAGGTTGGTCCGTTGCGGTGTGCTCCGTGACATCAGGCAGTCTGAGTTGCCGTGTCGCCCGTGATGGCCGTCCGAGCTTGGCGTCGTAGCGTTCCGCCAGGTCGAGCAGACGCTTTTTGGTGAAGGGGTCGGCCTTGTCGGCCATCGCCCGGACCCGGTCGGCCTGCCGTTTGAAATACTCGTCGTTCATCATCATCTCGCGCAATTAATCGGGTCAGTTGGCACAGCGATTTTTGGATCGCTTTCGCAAAATATAGAGGGTTCGTTAATCCCGGAATGAATGAGAAAACCCGGACTCTGTTCGTTCTCCGTGAACAGAAGGAGTCCGGCGCGCCATTGCAGAAATTTGCTCACGCCGAAAATCTGCGCGCAAGGCGCTTGCCAGGGTCTCACCCGAACGGATTTCTCGTTCGGTCAAGCCTTGACGTCGAGGACGGCTTCTCGCTCGGCCTGGTTCTCGGTGGCCAGCACGTCCAGCACGTCCTCTTTGATCGTGCGGGGCGGCGCCTTGGTGGCCTGGTCGGTGACGAGCTGTGCTCTGGCATTCGTCACGGCGGCAGGTACGGGATATATATCCATGGGACCCTCCTGCTTAAAAATGGCAAGCGCACGTTTACGCTTTGTAAACAGGTTTGGTTAAAGCGGCTGGTTTGCGGCCGTCTCGGCGGAATGGTTACCGCCGACCGATGAGCCATTTTGTGCCGATCGCCATCTCCCAGCCCGTGGCCGCTACGACCGACAGCAAGACTAGAGTCGAAAGCAGGGCGACCACCAGAAGAATTCCATCCTCCTCGAGATAGGCAAGCGAAATCAAGGCAATCGTCAGTGCTGGAACGACGTTGCTCAGCGGGATCGGAATGAACACCAGCGTGCCGCTGAGCACCAGGACGACGAGGCCGACCGTGCGCTTGGTCACCTCGGGCGGGGTATGCCAGCGCGGATGAATCAATTTCTCGAGATATCCGAGCACGGGTATGGCTCGTCGCACCATCATCGCCAGGTACCGCGTCGGCAATGAACGCATGGCGACGCGGCGTGGGAACACAGGCGCCGGCTCGCCGCTAATCATCTGGAACGCAGGAATCACCAGCAGCAGGCCAGCTACGATCGATAGGCCCGGTGCAATGGCGACCAGTGCCAGCAGCAGCATGATGATGCCGAAAGACCGCTTGTGCAGGCTGTGCATGAGCCAGCCCAGCGTGAAGCGATCTGCCGGCATCTCGTCGTGCAGCTGCTGCAATAGCACCGAGGTGGCAACAAGCAGCTTCGTGTCACCTGACGGTCCTGGCATCGACGAACGCCCCTGGCCTCACGAGCCCAATGGGGTGGCCTCCCGTTGCGGCGCAGTCGCTTTCTTGAAGTCCTGATGGCACTCGTCGAGAACCTGCCGGGTGAACTTGCCGATCGAGGCGTATTCGATCTCCGTCAGATTGGCGAGCGAAACGCGGGCCGAGGTATCGACGACCTCGAACCCGTTGCCAGGCAGCAGCACAACGCCGGTTTCATCCGCGAGGCGAAACAGGAAGCTGATCCCAAGATCGCTCTTGATGAACCAGGCCTTGAATTCCGGCCCATACAGCGTTCCGCCGATCTCCTGCAGATCGATCAGCGAATAATAATTGACGTCGTTGGGTTCGTGCAGCGCCGTCGACGCCCATGTGCCTGTACAGCGTCTGGTATCGCTTGCGGATCAGCTGCTTGGCCGCGTCCTTGTAGCGATGTTCGCGGTCCATCAGGCCGCTCAGCGCGAACAGCGCCATCTGCAGTTGCTGCGGCACCGAGAGTCCGGCGGTGTGGTTCAGCGCGACCGCGCGGCTGTCGGCGACCAGCCGGTCGATGAAGCGCATCTTGCGCGGCGTCGTGGTCAACGAGCATAGCGGGTGTCGAGCAGAAGCTTTTGCCGGCTCCGGCAGAGCCGCCAGCGCCGCATCGAACACGTTGTCGTCATGCAGCGCAATCACGCCGAGCCGCCAGCCGGTGGCGCCGAAGAATTTCGAGAACGAATAGACGCAGAGCGTGTTGCGCGGACATTTCGCAAACAGCGAGACGAAATCATCGGCGAAAGTGCCGTAGACATCGTCGGTCACGATGAACAGGTCCGGACGCTTGGCGACCAGCGCGGCCAATTGGTCCAGAACGGCATCCGACAGCTTTGACGAAGGCGGATTGCTCGGATTGACCAGGCAGAACATCTTGATCGCGGGGTCCAGCAGCTTGTCGATCTCGGCTTGCGGCAACTGCCAGTCGTCGAGCCGGTCCATCCGGATGTCGACGATTTCGAGCTGGTAATCGCCGAGAACCGGAATTTCCAGATAGGGCGAGAAGATCGGCGTCGCGATGGCGATCTTGTCGCCGGGCTTGATCAGGCCGTTGGCGCGCAGGCTCTGGAAAATGTAGGTCATCGCCGCGGTGCCGCCTTCGGTGGCGAACACCGAGAACTCGCCGCTGGGCGGCAGCGGGCCGAACATTTCCTGCGCCAGATAGGCTTTGACGATTTCCTCGGTATGGCAGAGCATCCGCGGCGGCGTCGGATAGGTGCTGCCGAGAAATGCGCTGACCATTTCGAACAGGAATGCGTCCTGGTCGAGGCCGAGCTGGTCTTTGACGTAGGAGATCGCCGAACGCAGGAAGCGCACCCCGTCGGTCTGCGCGATGATGGGTCGCGTAGGCATCGAAGCGCTGCACGATGCCGTCGTGCTCCGGCAGGCCGCCGAAGCCGCTGTCCAGATACGAGTAGGAGCGTTCCGACTTCACGCATCGCGAAGTCGCCGAGGCTCAGGAACGCCCAGCGCGGCAGCGTCGCGAGAAAATTCGGATTGCCGCGCCCGGCGTTCAGCATCAGCCGCTGCGCGTCCGAGGAGGCGATTGCGATCAGCTGGTCCTTCAGTTCGAACGGGCTGAGCTTGGCAAATTGCGTGAGATTGCGTTCCAGCATGTGGGATTCCTCGATTGTCGAGTTCTAGGGCGATGCGTTTTTGGTGATGATGCCGACGATCAGCGGTCCCCACAGGGTGAGGAATACGTTGGCGACGGCGTAGGTGACGGTGAACGAAACCACCGGCGTGGCGTTGCCGGCCTTGGCCAGCAGCGCGGCGAAGGCCGGATTGGCGCTGCGGCCGCCGGCGACGCAGGCCAGCGCCTCGATCGGGTTTTGGATGCGCAGCACGTAGTAGGAGAAGAAGAAGGTGATGATCTGCGGGATCAGCGTGACGCCGACGCCGAGGAAGAACAGCGTCAGGCCGTATTGCTCGATGGCGACCAGCGCCTGCGGGCCCGGCGGAGATGCCGACGATGCCGACGAACACCGCGAGACCGAAGTCGCGCAGGAAGTTCGAGGCGCCGACCGGCAGCGCCGCGAAATTCGGATGCACGCTGCGCAGCCAGCCGAACAACAGGCCGGACAGCAGGCAGCCGCCGCCGCTGCCGATCGAGATCGGGATGCCCCAGATCTTGAACTGGATCATGCCGATCAGCATGCCGATCAGCATGCCGATGCCGAAGAAGATGAAGTCGGTGACCGCCGCCGCGCTGATCTTGTAGCCGATCTTCGACTGCACGCGGTTGAGGTCGGCCGGACTGCCGGTGAAGTGCAGTTCGTCGCCGCGCTTCAGCTGCAGCTTGTCGAGCACCGGCAGATCGAGTCCCATGCGCTTGACCGCCGTCAGGAACACGCCGTGACGGGTTTCGACATTGACTTGATCGTGGATTTCGCCGACTGTCGCGGTCGCTCAGCGCGCGGTTGGTCAGAATGATTTCGCGGTTCTCCTGCACCAGCAGCAGGCCGTTCGGTGGCGTCACTTCCGGCCGAACAGGCCGGCGGCGCTTCCATGACGGAGATCGTCCCGGTGATCGCGACGCGGTCGCCGACCTCGATGACGCGTCGTGTCGGTCAAGATCGAGCGTCTTGCCTTCGCGATAGATCGCTTCGACCGAGGCATCGGAAAGCTGCTGGTCGATCGCCAGCGCGGTCTTGCCGACGGCCTTGCTGTCCGCGCGCAATCTCGTAGATGCGGGTGGCGATCTGCTGGGCGGCGTTGAACTGGCCCGGATCGAGTTCGGCGTGGCCGCCGGACAGCAGGTTGGCGAGCTTCACGGCTTCCTGCGCGGATGTCCCACTTCATGATCATCGGCAGGAACCAGCTCACCATGATGATCGGGCCGAGCGAGCCGAAGATGTAGCAAACGGCGTAGCCGACGGCGACGTTGGTCTGCATGGTCTTGGTCAGTTCGGGCGACAGCCCGAGCTTGCCGATCGCGTCGCCGGCGGTGCCGATGATCGCCGACTGGGTGAGGCCGCCGGCGGCGAGCCCCGCCGCCATGCCGCGATCGAGGCCGAACATCCAGGCCGCCGCCAGCACGCAGAGCAGGCCGGCAAAGCACATCACGAAGGCGGATGCCAGCTGGTTCAGCGAACGCCGGTTCAGCGCATGGAAGAACTGCGGGCCGCCCTGAAATCCGACGGCGTAGATGAACAGAGCGAAGAATATCGCCTTGATGCCGCTGTCGATGTCGACGCCGAGCTGGCCAATGACGACGCCGACCAGCAGCGTTCCGGCGATGCCGCCAAGAACGAAGCTGCCAACCTTCAGTTTTCCGACGAGATAGCCGAGCGCGATGGTGACGAAGAGCGCGAGCAGGGGCTCTGTCGTGAGCAATCGGTGCAACAGGACCATGTGTCTCTTTCAATATCGATCGGGCAGGCGGTTGTCGGGCGTTGGCCGGTGGCCCAGCCCGCTTCGGAAGGTTGGCAAAATATCGGGACTCGCCGCAGCGCGGCGAGATCGCGTCAATCTTCGGTGATCGTTCCGAGCAAAGTGCCGCGGTCGACGGACCCGCCGTCTCTCACCAGAACGTTGGACAATATGCCGGTGACCGAGGCACGAATCTCGCGGGTTACGTTGTCGGTATCGATCTCGACCAATGGTTCGTCGCGGCTGACGGGGTCGCCGAGGCGCTTGAACCATCGCCCGACCGACAGCCCGACATCAGAGTTCAGGTCGGTTGGCACCAGTATTTCCGTCACCATCGATTGATCCTTCAATATTGATCCGAGACCGTCAGGACTGACGGCGAGCGCGGCGAAACCAGATCGGGAAACGCCGCGAGCACCCGCAACCGGTTACCGGCGCAAGGGCTCCGTCCCGCGACGGACGATGTTGGAGATAAGGGGCGTCAACTCGTTTAGGACAGAAGAGGTGCGATCGCCTCGTCTACGCTGCTCGCTATGGGGGATCGCGCCTGCCTGGGATCCGTCGAGCGCTATCGCGCACCGGACATAGTCGTTTGGGCTCAAAAAGGTTCCGCAGGGTTCTTGATTCATTTTCAGCAACGACTGTCGGCTGCTCCAATGCGCTGGGCGCGCTCGAAGCTGCATTGGTGGGCGAACGAACCGATTTGTGGAAAGAGCTGGAATCGGTTGGACAATATTGAGCGATGGTCAAAATTGCTCAGACAGCGATGGTGACATGTGCAAGCCATCAACGGTTGCGGAATGCCGGGAAGCAATGCCGTCGGTGCTCGCCCGGCTTACGAGGGAGCTTCGTCCACCCCAAGCGGGGCTCCCTCGCTCTTCAATGCTTGCAAAACCCCTGGTTGCGCGGCACTTGATTTCGGATTATTTCGGACGTCCTTGGCCTGAAAAGGCTAAGGTAGGCCCCACCACGCGACCAAACCGGACCATGGCGAACAATACCAATCAGGCTTCATTTGACCCCAAAGTGTTTCTCGCAAAGGTGGGCGACGGGAAAACGATACTCGAATTCAGCAAGGACCAGGTCGTCTTCGCCCAAGGCGAGGTGGCCGACACGGTTTTTTATATTCAAAAAGGTCGGGTCAAGGTTGTTGTCATATCCGAGCAAGGCAAAGAGGCCGTCGTCGGCATTTTAGAGCCCGGCCAGTTCTTTGGCGAAGGCTGCATGAACGGGCATTCGATACGCATTGCGACGACAACCGCGTTGGAAGAGTGCCTGGTCACCGCCATCACGAAGGCCGCCATGCTCGCGGCGCTTCACGATCAGCCAAAGTTTTCCGAAATGTTCATGGCGTATCTCTTGACCCGCAACAGCCGAATTGAGGAAGATCTGATCGACCAGCTCTTCAATTCGAGCGAGAAGCGGTTGGCCCGTTTGCTGCTGTTGCTGGCCAATTTCGGCAAGGACGGCAGTCCCTCAGCCGATCAGTCCAAATATCAGCCAGGAAACACTGGCCGAAATGATCGGCACGACCCGGTCCCGCGTCAGCTTCTTCATGAACAAGTTTCGCAAGCTTGGCTTCATCAGCTACAACGGAAAAATCGAAGTCAATAATTCACTGCTGAACGCCGTTTTGTACGACAAGCCCGAGATAAAACGGGAGCCGTAATGAAGCTCCTGGAAGCTTTCGCTACAGGAGCGGCGGGCGGAAGAAGGGCGATACGCGCTTTGTCTCCGTCATCACCTTGTCGACATTATTGCAGTTGAAGCACTCGAACGTGCGAACATCGAATGCCAGACGGGCCGTGTTGATGCGGGTGAGCGCCATCGGGGCCTGGCACTTGACGCAAGGGTGACTCTCGATCTTGCTCGATGCGAAGCAGAGTGGGGGGTCCGACAAGGGCAAATCCTTGACTAAGCGCAGTTGCGCGCTCTTAGTCGCCGATATGGTGCGGCGTTGCGCAACCTTACATCGGGCACGCCAGCGGAAATGGTCAAAACAGCTCACATTTACCCGATTGCCGTAGTTCATCAGAAGATGCGAATGGAACGAATGCCGGACCAGCGCCTTAGTGCAGCGGGGATCGCCGCCCGCCCCTGTGGCGTTCCCGGAAAGATGGCCCCGGCGCCCCCTGCCGGGGCCATTCCTTTGTGCACTATCTCGAAAACTGAGCAATATTGACCAGCGAGCCCGTGGCCGGAAGCGCATGTTGTTTGCATCGCCGCCCCCTGTGGCTGTTATCGGTGACTGAGAATGTCGCGCTCTCGCCTGGATGGAGGGGAGCATCATGCCCCAATCCGAACAAGCCTTGGCTTGGTGTCGCCTGGTGAAAGAGGGCAAAATTGACTTTGCGTCTTTCAGTGCGTGTGCATTCGAATTTCCGCGTTGCGATGGCTGTCCAAATGCAAGCCGTCCGGTCGAAATCGCACGGGCCGCTGGGGATCCGATAAAGTCGGTGCTCCTGGACGGCTGGCTTCATGGCGAGTTGCAGCGACCGTGCTGAGGTCTACCGCTGCGAGGCCTGCCACGCCAACAGCCGTTGCTCGGCCAGCGACATCGCGACCGAGGTGACGTAGCCGGTCACGACCGAGCAGGATGACGCCGGCGAACAGATCGGCGGAGCGGAACGGCGCGGGCCGACAGCAGCACCCAGTGGCCGAGGCCGTCGAGGCCGGCGAGAATTTCGCAGACCACCGCCAGGATCAGCGCCACGGTCAGGCTGAGGCGCATGCCCGGCGAGAATATCGGGACTGGCCGACGGCAGCGCGATCTTGAAGATCACGGCTAGCCGCGACATTTGCAGCGACCGCGCCACCTCGTAGAGCCGCGGCTCGACCGCGGCGAAGCCGTGAATGGTCGCCAGCAGCATCGGCCAGATCGCGCCGAACGCGATCACGAACAGCGCCATGCCCTGCGGTCAGTCCGAACAGCGCGATCGCGACCGGAATGATCGCGGAGACCGGCAGCGGCCGCAAGAATTCCAGCGACGGCGCCACATAGGTCGCGCATCGCGCGCGACGATCCGATCAGCGCGCCGAGCGCGATGCCGGCGATCGAGGCTGCGAGCCAGCCATAGGCCATGTGCTCGAGCGTGCCGAAAAGCTTGCTCCAGAGGTCGCCGCTGGAAAACCCGCGCACCAGCGAGGCCCAGGCGCGGTCCGGCCCCGGCAGGAACACCGGCGAAACCAGCTTGCAGGTTGGCGATCAGCTTGCCAGAGCGCGATGAAGCCGGCGGCGACCGCGAAACTCGCCAGGCGCCAGAAGATCGGTGCGGTTCATGCGGCTGTCTCCGCCCAGCGCGGCGCGGCCGAACAGCCGGCGCTGCGCCACGATCAGCCGGCAGTTGAGCGCGTAGCCGATGACGCCGATCCAGACCAGATAGGCCAGCATCAGGTCGGGCCGCAGCGCCTGCTGCGCCAGTCATGATGCCGGCGCCGAGGCCGATCGGATTGATCGCGATCTCGACGGTGACGGCAACGATCAGCGCGATGCCGGCCGCGAGGCGAAACGCCACGAAGATCCGCGGCAGCGCGGCGGGGATGATGATCTTGCAGACCCGCTCGCGCCGGCGACAGCCGCAGCGCGCGCGACACTTCCATCAGCCGCGGTTCGATGCCGCGCGACCGCGGCGCGGCTCAGGATCAGGATCGGCCAGACGCAGGCAAAGGCGACGATCACGATTTCCATGCGATAGCCGAAGCCGAGCGCGATCAGCGCGATCGGCAACAGCGCGATCGACGGGATCGGCCGGATCGCCTCGACGGTCACTTCCATCAGCCGGTCGAAGCGTGTCGGAAATCCCGAAGGCGATGCCGAGCGCAAGCCCGATGACGCCGCCGATCGCGAGCCCGGCAAATGCCGCGAACAGCGTGTCGCGGGTCGCGGTCAGGATCGAGCCGTCGGCGAAGGCTCCGACCAGCGCCGCGACGATGGCGCTCGGCGGCGCCAGGCGTATCGCTTTGCAGATGCGTCAGCGCGCGCCCAGATCTTCGAAAGCCAGCAGCGCCGCGACCGGCAGCACCAGCGCCTTGGCGCGCTCCGGCATCACTGCTTCGGTCGCCTTGATGAAATCGAACAATTGCGCGGCGCAGCCGCAGGAATTCCGGATGCTCGCGGGTCGTCAGCTGATCGCGCGGCCGCGGCAGATCGATCTGGCAGTTCGATGCCGATCCGGCCGGGATGCGGCAACAGGCCGATGACGCGGTCGCCGAGATAGATCGCTTCGTCGAGGTCGTGGGTCACGAAGATCACCGTGGCGTCGCTGGCCGCGACCAGCGACAGCACCTCGTCCTGCAGGCCCTGTCGCGTCATCGCGTCGAGCGCGCCGAACGGCTCGTCCATCAACAGCGCCTTCGGCTCCTGCGCCAGGCAGCGCGCGATCTGCAGGCGCTGCTGCATGCCGCCGGACATCTCCGCCGGATATTTGTCGGCATGGTCGGGCAGGCCGACCTTGCGCAGCAAGTCGTCGATGCGGGCAGGCGCGCTCGCGGCGGGAATGCCGCCGGCCTCCAGCGCCAGCGAGACATTGCCGGCCGCGGTGCGCCACGGCAGCAGCGCCTTGCCGTAATCCTGGAACACGATCGCGATCTCGCGGCGCGGCTGTCCGCATCGGCTGGCCGTCGAAAGTCACCGCGCCGCTGGTCGGCTGATAGAGCCCGGCCGCCAGCCGCAGCGCGGTGGTCTTGCCGCAGCCGGAGGCGCCGATGATGCAGAGGAATTCGCCGCGGCGCGACGCTCGAGGCTGAGATTCTCGATGATGGTCTTGCCGCCGAGCATCGAGCGTGACGTCGGCGAACGCGATCTGCGGTCGCGCCGGGCAGACACGGGCGCCTCGCCGGCGTCTGGCGGCGGTCGCCATGGCGTCACGATTTGCTCTCCTTGCCGGGGGGATAGACGAAGTCGAGCGTCGAATGCAGATGTGCCGCCAGCATGGCCTGCGCGCCGTGCGACGTCGCGCGCGAGCACCCAGTCGGCGAGCAGCTGATGCGCCGCGACGAATTTCTTGCCGCTGTCGAAGCTGACGCATCATCACCCGGCGATAGCGGTAGGCCTGGTCGTAGAGATCGGAATGGGCGGCCAGCAGGCGCCTGGAGCCGCAGGCCGCCAGCAGCGCGGTGTGAAAGCCCTTGTGCAGCCGGTCGAAATCCGTCGGCGCCCTCGCGGAATTCGTTGCCGGTGCGCTCGATATGCCGGCGCATCTGGTGCAGCGCGCCGAGAATGCCGGCCTCCCAGGCGTCGTCGCCCTTGATAGATGGCGAGCCGCAGCGCCTCGATCTCGACCACGGTGCGCATCCGCGTGATGTCGAGCAGATCCTCGCGGCTGATTTCGGCGACCCGAAAACCGCGCTGTCCGATGCCGACGATCAGGCCGCGCGAGATCAGCCGCGACAATCCCTCGCGCAGCGGCGTCGCGCCGATCTCGTAGCGCTGCGACGAGATCGACGATGCCGAGCCGCGCGCCCGGCGCCAGGTGGCCGGCGAGAATGTCGTGCTCGACCAGCGTCGCCGCGCGTTCGCTCAGCGTGTCGGCTTCGCTGTCAGGCTGACCGTCGATTACGTTCGCGGCGCCGTCATCGTGACGTCCTCAGTTCAGGACCAGCTTGTTGAGGTCGAGCTTCGATCTGCAGCATTTTCTGCGACGACATGACGTCGATCCACCAGGCCAGCTGCTCGGCCTTCAGCGCCGGTTCGGACCGGTTCGGCGGCGTTGCCTTGACCAGTTCGAGCGGCTGCTTGGTGAATTTCGAAATCGATGCCGACGCCTTCTCGCGGTCGGTGTTGACGATCTCGGCGGCTTCGGCGATCGCGTCGCGGAATTTCTTGATCGGTGTCGGGATTCTTCTCCGCCCAGTCGCGCGACGCGGCGTAGAAGATGATCGGCTCGGTGCGCGCCAGTTCGGCGGCGTAGCGCGCGCCGACCGAGCCGAGGCCGGCATTGGTCATACGCGTGACGAACGGCTCCGCCGTCAGCACGGCATCGACGCCGCCGGACTTGATGATGTCGGCCATGGTCGGGAAGGTGACCTCGACGAAATTGACGCTCTTGGGATCGACGCCTTTTTCCACCAGCCATTTGACGAACAGCACGTGCAGGAAGGCGCCGAGCCCGGGCGCGCCGACTTTCTTGCCGACGAAATCCTTCGGCTCCTTGATGGTGATGCCGTTGCGGACGAAGGCGGCGATGGCGTCGTTCGAGGTCGGGTTCATGATCGATGCGCCGGCGATCGCAACCAGGTCGAGGCCGCCATCGACGGCCTGCAGGAACACGGTCGAGGTCGGGCCGCCGATCTGGATCGAATTCGACAGGATCGCTGCCGGAATATTCGAATTGATGCCGATCAGCATCATCTCGACGTCAAGACCGTGCTTCTTGAAGATACCTTCGTCGACCGCGACCATGGCCGAGGCGCAGTCGGACGGTCGCGGTGCAGCCGATCTGGATTTTGGTCTGCGCGTGAGCAGGGCCGGCGGCGCAGCAGCGCTGCAACGGCCGACTGCATGCCAGAATCTTTGTCATCGATCGTCTCCCGCATTGGATTACATTTTTATCGGATCTTGTTTATCGATATTTTTTTCGATCATATATTTTCTCAAAGAACAAGAGGAGACGCACATGAAACTTGCGACATTTCGCATCCGGCGGCCAGGAAAAGATCGGTATGGTCCATGCCGGCGACAGCCGCCTGTTCGATCTGGCGGCGGCCGCCGACCGCGACGGCAGTGCGAATCCGGCCTTCACGTCGATGCTGGCGCTGATCGATGCCGGCCCGGCGGCGCTCGATCAGGCCGGCGAGCTGTTCGACGAGCACGGCAAGGACGACGCGCTGTCGGTCGCCGTCGGCCGACGCCGAGATCCTCGCGCCGGTGCCGGAGCCGCGGCAGATGCGCGACGGCATGTCGTTTCCGCTGCATATCCTGCAGGCGCCGCGCGGCCAGCGCAAGCTGGCGGCGCGCGCCAACAATGACATGGCGGAACTGGCCCGGATCGACGCCGAACCGCTCGGCGAATTGCCCGAGGTCTATCGCAAGCAGCCGATCTACTACATCACCAACCGTTTCAGCGTGCGCGGCACCAACACCACGGTGAAGTGGCCGCGCTACAGCCAGGTGATGGATTACGAACTCGAGTTCGGCATCATCACCAGGAACAAGGGCGCCAATATTCCCGGCGTCGAAGGCCAAGGATCACATCTTCGGCTTCACGATCTTCAACGATTTCTCCGCGCGCGACGCCCAGCGCATCGAGATGGAAGGACGGCTCGGCCCCGCCAAGGGCAAGAGTTTTGACGGCGGCAACGTCATGGGCCCCTGGATCGTGACGCCGGACGAGATCGGCGATCCCTACAAGCTCAAGATGGAAGCGCGCGTCAACGGCAAGATGCGCTCGCAAGGCGTCGTCCGACGGCATGCTGTTTTCATTCGAGGAGATCATCGCGCATGTCACCAGGGACGAAACCCTGATGCCCGGCGAGTTCATCGGCTCCGGCACGGTCGGCAACGGCTGCGGACTTGAACTCGGCTGGTATCTCGAGCATGGCGATGCCGATCGAACTCGAGGTCGAGAAGATCGGCGTCCTGAAGAACAAGGTCGAACGCCAGGACGCCGAGAGGCCAACTCGAGACCCAGACAAGAAAGCACAGCAGTGAGGAAGCCGCCATGGCCGACGCTGATCGATATCTCCGTGCCGCTGCAGAACGACGTGCCGGCCGATCCGCCGGGCGGTCATCCGACCATCCAGTACATCGATCACCAGCAGGGCCTGCCGCGCATGCTGCAGTTCTTCGACGGGCTGAAGGCCGAGGATCTGCCGGACGGGCAGGGCTGGGCGGTCGAGCAGGTGCAGCTCTCCACCCACAACGGCACCCATCTCGATGCGCCCTGGCATTTTCACCCGACCATGAACCGCGGCGAGCGGTCATGGACCATCGACGAGGTGCCGCTGGAATGGTGCCTGCAGCCCGGCGTCAAGCTCGACTTCCGGCATTTTGCCGGACGGCTATGTCGCCACCGCCAAGGATGTCGAGAGCCGAACTCAAGCGCATCGGCCACACGCTGTCGCCGCTCGAGATCGTCGTGGTCAATACCAGCGCCGGCGCCAAATACGGCCGGCAGGATTACGTCAATTCCGGCTGCGGCATGGGCTATGAGGCGACCATGTATCTGCTCGAGCGCGGCGTGCGGCTGACCGGCATCGACGGCTGGAGCTGGGATGCGCCGTTCGTCTACACCGCGAAGAAATATGCCGAGACCAAGGACGCCAGCCTGATCTGGGAAGGCCACAAGGCCGGCCGCCATATCGGCTATTGCCACATCGAGAAGCTGCACAATCTCGAGCAGCTGCCTTCGACCGGCTTCACGGTGTCGTGCTTTCCGGTCAAGATCGAACGCGCCTCGGCGGGCTGGACCCGGGCGGTTGCCATTCTCGACGGCTGAAGTTCACTGCGCGTCCACGGCAAGCCGAAACAAAAGGTCCCGAAGAGACCGACAGGGAGGACGTGATGAAAGACAGACACCGCTGGTCGTATCGGGGATGCGCATGCTGCGATGGAAGCACGCTTTCGCTGTCGGGCGCGACACTCAGCCGGCGCAGTTTCTCAGTGGCGGGCGCCGCGGCGCTGGCCGCGGTCGGCCTCGGCCAGCCGCCGGAGTGCCGCGGCGCAAGGCGCGGAAGCCGGCAAAACCCTATCGCATCGACGTCCATCATCATCTGTCGCCGCCGACCTATGTCGCCGCCTCGAACGCCAACAATTTCGGCGATCCCCTGATGAAGAACTGGACGCCGGAGAAATCGCTCGACGGATATGGACAAGGCCGGCGTCGCCAGTCGCGATGCTCTCGGTGACCACGCCGGCGCTCAATTTCACGTCCGGCGAGGCCGCGCGCAAGCTTGCGCGCGAGTGCAACGATTACGCCGCCAAGCTGATCGCGGACCATCCCGGCCGCTTCGGCAGCTTTGCGATGATTCCGCTGACCGATACCGACGGCAGCCTGCAGGAGATCGCCTACGCGCTCGACACGCTCAAGGCCGACGGCATCGGCCTGATGACGAGCTATGGCGACAAATGGCTCGGCGATCCCTCGTTTCTGCCGGTGATGGAAGAGCTCAACCGGCGCAAGGCTGTGGTCTATACCCATCCGACGGCGGCCAATTGCTGCGTCAATCTGGTCCGCACCCAGCAGCCGGTCATGATCGAATTCGGCACCGATACGACCCGGACCATCGCCGACATCGTCTTCAGCGGCAATGCACAGAAATTCCGCGACATCAGCTGGATCTTTTCGCACGCCGGCGGAACGATGCCGTTCCTGATCGAGCGCTTCGTCCGCAACCCATTGCTGGATCCGAAAGCCAAGGCAACCGTGCCGGACGGCACCCTGGCCGAACTCAGGCGCTTCTACTACGACACCGCGCAGACCTCGAACAAGGGCTCGATGGCGGCGCTCTCCGCCATCATTCCGGTGTCGCAGATCGTGTTCGGCACCGATTATCCCTATCGGACCAGCATCGATCACGTGAAGGGATTGCGCGAGGCGGGCGTGTTCACCGACGCGCAGCTTGCCGGACGATCGAACGCGGCAACGCGCTCAAGTTGCTGCCGCGGCTGGCGAGCTAGGGCGCGCCATCGGATTTGAAGCCGCGGCCGAGCGCGAATTGACCGACCGGGCCTTCGACATGGAAATCGATACCCGTCATCTTCGCGAACAGGTCGATATTGGTGGTTCCGATCGCGCATCCGCCGAGGTCCATGTCGGTTGCCGTCAGATAGAGCGTCTGGAGCAGCACGCCGACGTCCTTCAGGATCAGCGAATAGGCAATCGAGCTGTACTTCCATGAAATCCGGCCAAAGCGCGCGGCGATCGTGATCAGGATCTGGGTCGAGTTGGTCGCGTCCATCGCGAATTCCGCCGACCCCAATTGGGCTTCGAGCTCCGGCTCGCGGGCATCGATCTTCACCAGCGCGTGGCGATCGGCGTCATAGTGATAGAAGCCGGCCTCCAGTCCTGCGCAATTGGCGACGTTCAGATAGAGCTCGAGTTCATAGGCGCTGCCGGCGGCGGGATATGGCCGTGTGGTGTAGGCGATGTCAGGACTGTCGCCGTCAAAATCGAGCTTGCTGGTCCACTTCGACTGTACACGCGCGGCACGCTCGAGAAATTGCGCCAGCTCGGCCAGCGTGATCGGGCGCTGCTCGTCGAAATCGCGCGTCGAATGGCGCGCGCTCAGAAGCTTTGCGTAAGGCGAGGGTGCTTCGGAGGCGATAGCCGAAAACGGCTGCAGATCGATTGCCGCGCCCGGCCAGGGCGACCGTACCGCCGGTGGCGGCGCGATGGCATCGGCATGTGGATAGAGTCCCCCAATGGATTGGCTTGCCGGCCTTCGGTGCTGTGGGTGTGGAACAGCAGGTCGTGAAAATCCCAAAGCACGAGGTTTTCGTCGCCCTCATTGGCCCGGCGGCCGTCGCGGTCGTCGGCGCCGATCTTGAACAGGATTTTGCAGTCCAGCAGCAATCCGAGCAGTTCCAGCCCGGGAAATCCTGCCTGCCGGCGGAACTGACCGATCTTCTGCGGCGCGGACAGCGTGGCAATGGCAGCCGCCACTTTCGGATCGTCGATGGTGAACAGCGCGCTCGCGCGCGGCAATTCCAGCACCATGTCGTTGCCGCGCCGTCGCAGATACGCGAACCGCGACAGCACGATCGTCGCGGAGTCGGCAAGCTTGGCCACTTGCGGCCAATAGTCGGGAACTTGCGGTTCGATGACGACGAGGTCATCTTTCCCGCGTGAGCGTCCGAGGCGGTATTCCAGAAGACCGCGCTCAGCCAAACGCCGGATCAGCAGATCGATCTCCCGATCGATCGCCTTGCGAGGCGGCGAAAACGAGGCGAGCGACAGACCAGTGCGCAGGTCCTGCACCCGATCCAGCGCCTCAGTGCTGAAT
Source organism: uncultured Alphaproteobacteria bacterium (assembly GCA_963738765.1). Lineage (GTDB taxonomy): Bacteria > Pseudomonadota > Alphaproteobacteria > Rhizobiales > Xanthobacteraceae > Bradyrhizobium. The sequence goes on from CAVTYA010000040.1 coordinate 39,951, forward strand.
TTTCCGAGGCCTGCCGCGTAACCGTCGAAGCGGGCGGCGACGTTTCCATCGGCCTGTGCTTCGAGCGTGACCCGCGCGTTCAGCCGGGCCGCGACGGCTGGTGCGATTTTTCGCGCTGGCTTTTTCGCAGGCGCGCGCAAGGCTGCCCCTTTAGGTATGTGGAAGGAACGGCGTCAGTTCGCTTTCCGCCAGCGGGCGGTCGAGCAAACCGAGCTTGACCGGAACGTCATACAGCCGGCCCGGCCCGAGGCGACGATAGAAATGCCGCAGCCCGGGAACGATCACCCGGGCCACCGAGACTTCGACGTCGGGACGGGTCTGATCGAGGACGAGGAAATCGTGCCCGGCGCGCCGGGCGATCTCGACGCAGGCTTCCACCTGTTCGCGCGCGCTGTCGAGCGGGACGTTCATGCCGAGTTCCGGCGCCACGCTTGGACGGTTCGAGGGGATCAGGAACGGATAATTCTCCAGCCGCAACGGCGTGATGCCGTCGAGGCTCGACTTGTCGCCGCTGCCGCCGCCCATCAGGCCGATCGAAAGGAACTGGCTCAGCTCGGTCAGCGAACGCAGCAAGGCAATGCGGCGATCGAAATGCGCGCCGGAGCCGAACTCGATATTCTCCTGGCCGTCCTTCACCCAGTGCATGATCGCGACATAGGTGGGAACGCCGAGATCGTTGGTGACGTCGAGCACCCACAATTTGCGGCCGGCGTCGGTGAACTGGGTCTTGATATCGCGGATGTAGGAATCGTCGAACTCGCTGAGGTCGATTTCCGATCGCTGCGACCGGTTGTACCACCAGATCGCGTAGGCATCGCGCTCGACGAGTTCGAGAAAGCCCTGGACGATGGCCTCCTGCAGCGTGTTGCCGGCGGCGCAACCATTGGAATCGGTATGGGCGTCGCGGTAGAAGAAATACATCAGGCCGGTCGGAAAATACCGGAAACGCTGGTCGCGCAGCGACCAGGCCGGCGACCATTCGATCTTCGCATTGGGATCGATCGGCTCCGGAACCGGATGGGAATCATCGCCGGCCGGCTGGTGCCGCGCCGCAAATTGCGCTTCGCTGAACAGCTGGACGTCGTTGGCCAGCATCGCTTCGCCCGGTGCGAAATCGGTAAAACGCCGCTTCATCCGGATTTCGTCGCCCTGGAAAATTCCCGAATAGCGCTCGATCGCTTCCATCAGCGCGCTGGCCTCGGCCTGCTCGGACGTCGAGCCTTTGCCGAAGCTGCCGCCGGCCAGCCCGGACCTGAGCTGATCGACGCTCATCGCCGGCGCCGAGAAATTATGCTGCGCAAAAAAGTTGGTGTTCATCGGCAGGTCGGCTTCGATTCGCTCCAGCTTCTTCACGACGCCGGTCAAGGGGCTGACGTGCTTTCGGTAACGCGCGACCGTGACGCGCGACGATACCGTGCGATAGCCGCCGCTGGTCATGATCAGCTTGGCGCCCGGGGCCGTTGACGATCGGCTGCGGCGCGCGGCGCGGGTTCTGCAATTTCTTGGATCCGCAGGTCGGGCATTGCGGGCGATGCGCCACAAAGTGCTTTGCAATGGTCGCGCCCATCAGATCGAAGCTTGCGATATGATCGCGCAGATCGGTGCGAAAGCCGGAAGCGATCGCCTTGGCAATTTCGACGGCGGCGAACTGGATCGCGCCGTGCCCGAATGTCCCGCGCGCCAGCGGCGAAACCGCAACGGGCTGGGCTCCGCCGCGATCGAGGAAACCCTTGATCTCGCGGTTGCGGATCATGCGGTCGAACAGGCAGGTCCAGCAGGCGCTCTCGCCGGGCTTGAACACCGGTCCCACCAGCGGAAAAACCCCGGACGGTTGCACCAGCAACCACGGCGTCTTGTCGGCAACGCGCTTGTGATTGAGTTCGGCGAGTTGCCGCTCGAGATAATCGTTCACCAGCGTGATCGTCAGGTCGGGCGAGCTTTTGACGACGCGAACGCCAAGCTTGCCGAGCGCAGCGCCGAGTTCGCTCGCGCCCTTGACGTCGATGGCTTCAACGCGCACGCGGCAATTCTGCAGATTGGTTGCCGCGACCTCCGACGGTAGACCCAGGCTCGCCCAATAGCCGGCGACGGTGCCGTCGGCAGCGGGCGAGGCTGGCACGATGTAGCGGCGGTCGAACAGCCGCTTGAGCGCTTCATTGATCTGGTCGGACGGAAATTTCCGCTCCAGTTCGCCGACGAGCCGGCTCAGGCTTTTTCCGGTCTTTCCGATCGCCTCGGCGAGCGCGACGTACAGCTCGCCGTGCAGGAAGAATTTTCGGTCCTCCGAATAGAGGCTCACGACATCGGGGGGCAGCAGGTAGACGGTGAAATTCGGTGCGAACTGCACAACGTCTTTGCCGGCGTTGCGCGCGGAGGGAGTCTTGCGATGGCCTGTCATGACTTTCGTACGCGTACCTTGCTTATCACTACGGATCGCCATTGTGAGGCATATGCTCCGGCAACATCAGACACAAAATGGCCGGGTCGACCTTGTCGAACCCGGCCATGACGCCTCGTGTTTGTCAATGTGTTCGGAAACTGCGCTGCATCAGCAGAGGCGGCAAACGCCCCACGACGCGCAGCAGGATCCGCCGCAACCTGCGCAACCCGCGCAGCCCCGGCAAGCCCGGCAGCCTCTGCAGCCGCCGCAACCTCTGCAGCCACCGCACCTGCAACCCCAGGCCATCTGTACGGCGCCGCTAGCCGCGCCTGTATTCTCTTTGTCGAACAGATGGAACGTGGCGAGACTGACGTCGGCGATTTCTTCTTCGCCGAGCGTGAGCGCTTGAGTGGGTACATAGTTCGGGGTTTGGTGCACGTCCGCGGTCGGCACGGCCGCTGCGGATGCGCCTCCCACTAGCGAGAAAGTCAGACCGGCGGCACCTAACGCGGGCACGGCGGCTTTGGTCACACGCTTCGCCTTAGAAGCTTGTTTCACCCGTGGCATCGTCGCATCCTCCATTACCTGATAAAAGTTGTTTCGAGTCCAGCCGTGCGATTGTACGCTTGGCGAATGCGCCATGCAAGACTGGTTGGGGTCTCACATCGTTTGTCGATCCTGCATCTAATTGGTTCATCTTGATGAACAAAATCGGCATCTCTATCAGATCATGACATCCATGAACCGCGTGTGAACGATGTCATGTCACTCGGTCTCGAACGGCAACGACAGCGCGAAAGTCATCAAAAAACCACTGGCGTAAAGTCGCCCTTCGACCCCATGAAATAATTCGTAGACCGTGTCAGGGACCGCGATGCTGCAGCGCGGTGATTTGCTGCTCGAAAGGGAGAACGCGGGTTGAGCGACCATCACGGACGTTTCGTCTGGCACGAACTTTTGACGACGGACATTGCGGCCGCGAAGGCCTTTTACGGCAGTGTCGTGGGCTGGGGCGAGCAAGACGCATCGACGCCCGCGTTCGCCTACACCGTGTTCACTTCCGGAAAAGCCCCGGTGGGCGGCCTCATGGAACTCCCGGAGGAGGCAAGAAGCATGGGAGCGATGTCGAGGTGGGTGGGATATGTCGGCGTCGACGACATTGACGCCGCCGCCGACCGGATCAAGCGTCTTGGCGGTGCCGTTTACGTCCCGCCGACGGATAGCAATATCGGCCGCATTTCGGTCGTCGCCGATCCGCAGACGGCGACGCTCGCCTTGGTAAAGGGGTTGAAACCCGGTCAATCGGAGCCTGCCGAACTCGGCGAACTGGGCCGCGTGGGCTGGCACGAGCTGCTCGCCGCTGATTGGAAGCAGGCGTTCGTCTTTTACAACGAGCTTTTCGGCTGGCGGAAAGTGGACGCCGAATCCGGTTCGACGGACAAGTATCAGCTATTCGCCACCGGCGGACAGACCATCGGCGGCATGTTCACCAAACGTGCGCAAGAGCCGGTCCCGTTCTGGCTATATTATTTCAATGTCGGGGATCTGGATGCGGCCACCGCGCGCGTGACGAATGGCGGTGGCCAAATTTTCGAGGGACCGCTCGAATTGCCCGATGGCAGCTGGGTTGCCCGGTGCAGGGATCCTCAGGGCTCCGCTTTCGCGCTTCAGGGCAAGCGAAGCCCGGATGCCGTCAAGCAGCTCGGCTGGTCGACCGAGTGGGCCGGGTTTTCGTCGCGTGGCCGATTGCTGGTCAACAAGCCCAGCGGCAAGAGCCGAAATCCTGACTCGGAAAAGTAGAATTAACCAGCCTTGGCCGCGGCCGATGGCGCCGCCGGCACTTTGGGCAACGGCTTGTCCTGCCGTTTCGACCACGAGATGTAATAGGCGACGATCGTCATGATCGCGATGCCGCTCACGCTGACGAATATCTGCGCGAACAGCGAGCCCGAACTCATCATCAGTTCGAAATGCCCGACAAAGGACAGGAACACGCCGACGCAGAACACCGCCAGCGATTGCTGGCCGCAGACGATGACCGGATCGAACACTTTCCATTCCAGCCCCGGCCAGTCCTTCGGCACGAAGCGGATGACCAGGATCACGATCACCACGAAGTGCAGGAAGCGATAGGGCGCCAGGTTGGTCTTGTCGTTGGGATTGAAGGTCGAATAGAGCCAGTGCGGGAACATCGCGCCGAAATCCGGAAACTTGCCGGCCATGGTCATGACCAGTCGCGAAGATCAGATAGGCGATGCAGAAGTAGAGCGTGATCGGCGAATTGATGATCGCCCGTCGATCTTCCGGGCGCCGCCGAGCGCGCACCAGGAGCCGAACACGAACAGCACCTGCCAGCAGTACGGATTGAAGTACCAGGTTCCGGCGGGATAGGCGGTGAAGTTCCAGCCGAAATGCCGGGCCACCAGCCACAGCACGATCGAGGCCAGCATCGTCCAGTTGGGCTGGCGCAGCATCATCCACAAGACCGGCGGAAACAATCCCATCAGCACAATGTAGAGCGGAAGCACGTCGAGATTGACCGGCTTGAACTTCAGGAACAGGCCCTGCCGCAGCGTTTCGGTCGCATTGTCGACCAGGCCAGCCACGTTGAACTCGTTGATGATCTCCGAATTGCCGAAACGCAGCGCCAGATAGCTGATGGCGGCGATGTAGATCACGAACAGGATGATGTGGGCGACGTAGAGCTGCCAGACGCGCTTGGTCAGCCGCGTGGCGCCAACGACGAAGCCGCGGTCCAGCATCATCCGGGCATAGACGAAGGAGGCAGTATATCCGGAAATGAAAACGAACAGATCGGCGGCGTCGCTGAAGCCGTAGTTGCGGGTGGTGATCCAGTTCACGACATTGTCTGGAATATGATCCAGAAAGATCGCCCAGTTCGCGACCCCGCGAAACAGGTCGAGCCGGAGATCACGTCCTTTTTCGGGCAGGGTGGCGTTGATTTTCATGGGTGCCGTTTCGAGATGATGCTTTCGAACAGATCGCGCCGCCGGACAAGGCCTCGGCCACCGGGCGGCCCAAGATTGTCACAGTGCAGCATAATGACTATACCGGTGCGGAAATGGTACATCCGGGGTTAAGGAATCACCGATCAAATTCCTGAAAGGTGTCTGTATACTATCCCGGCTGTTTCCGCCAAACGCTTCCATGTCGCTTATACCACGGGGCCGACCGTCCATGACCGCACGCATTTTTAAGCCCGCCAAAAACGCGATGCAATCGGGGAGGGCCAAGACCAAGGAATGGCAGCTCGATTACGAACCCGAGCAGCCCCGGGCGATCGAACCTTTGATGGGGTGGACCTCTTCCGGCGACATGAAGCAGCAGCTCACCCTTCACTTCGACACCAGGGAAGACGCGGTAGCCTATTGCGAGCGCAAGGGCATTCCCTACCAGGTGATCGAACCCAAGGCGTCGGCGCACCGGCAAGTCGCCTATTCCGACAATTTCGCATTCCGGCGCGGCGAACCCTGGACCCACTAAAGGTTGGGGACCCACCGGGATCGGCTCGGCGGCGATTTATGCCGCCGGATGTCCCGGCATCGGCAATGGCGCATCCTTCGATACGCCAAGCACCGGGAAACTTCTGATGTTTCGGACCTCGGGCATGGCCGCAAACTTGAGAAGCTGCTGGTGCATCCCCTCGACGCTTCGCGCGACGCATTTGAGCAAATAGTCCGCTTCCCCCGAAATGCGCCAGCTCTGCTGGACCAGCGGTAACGCCGCAATCGAAGTTTCGAACGCCTGCAGCGTCGCCTTCGCCTGGCTCGCCAACTGAATCGATACGAATGATACCACCTCGTAGCCGAGCAGCCTCTCGTCGAGGGTAGCGCGGATCGCGGTGATCACACCGCGGCCGCGCAGGGCCCGGACGCGCCGCAGACACGAGGGATGGGACACGCCGACGCGAACCGCCAGTTCATTGGTCCGGATCCGTCCATCGTTCTGAAGCTCGGACAATATCCGCAAGTCGATTTCATCGAGCTCGTGACGTTCCGTCATGGGTACCTCGTCCGCATTCCAAAGGCCGCAGCTAGACCGCCGCGATGCGCCGCGCGTGCTTGCGGGGGCTTCGGGCAGGCATCACGGCGTGGGGCGAAACGCCAGACAGCACCAGCTTTTCGTGCGCGGCGACGATGGCCTCCTTGGTCAGGCGCCCGCCCGGCCGGTACCAGGTGCAGAGGCCGGTGAGAAGGGCCAGGATCGCAAACGTCGCCACCTGGACGTCGACGACCTCGAAGACGCCTTCGGAAACGCCCTCTGCGAGAATCCCCGCCAGCCGTTGCTCATAGGCGCCGCGCAGCGCCACGATCGCGTCGTAATTTTTGGGCTCCAGGCAGCGCAGTTCGGAATTGGCGATGAAGACTTCGCGCTTCCGGCTCATGTGGTAGGTGACGTGGAACGCGACGAAGGCGCGGAGTTTTTCCACCGGGCCTTGCTTTCCTTCCAGCGCGAGATCGAGCTGACGGAGTAACTCGTTGATGTGGTCCTGCACGAGGTCGAACAGCAACTGCTGCTTGGTGCTGATATGATTGTACAGCGATCCCACCTGGATTCCGACCTCCGCCGCGAGATGGCGCAGGCTCATCGCCTCGTAGCCGTGTTCGAAGATCAGGCGCAGCCCGGCCTTCCGGATCGCTTCCAGCGTCTTCGGGCCGTATGAGCCGATCGTGCGTGCCATCTGGTTGCCGCGAATCCTGTCGATCGGTGCGCCCTACAAAGGCACTAAACATACAATCGACCGTATGTTTATTGCATGAGATACTAGGAATTTCAATAGTATAAGCATGGCGTTCGGTGGGCAGTCGGAAAGTTGACGCGTCCTCTTGCAGGTCAGTTAAAAAAACGTATGATCGTTTTTAATCTGACGGCCGGTCGCGCGACCTCGCGATATATCCTATTACAACCGACTTGACGGCAACATTTCAACAGCCAGCCAATCAAAGAAACGCGGACCATGCCGCTTCACTCCACGATCGATCCCAAATCCTCCGAGTTCGCCCGCAACGCCGACGTGATGCGCGGCCTGGTCGCGGAACTTCGCGAAAAGCTTCACCAGGTCGCAGGTGGCGGCGGCAAGGTTTCGCGCGCGAGGCATACCTCGCGCGGCAAAATGCTGGCGCGTGACCGTGTCGACCTGCTGGTCGATCCCGGCACCGCGTTCCTCGAATTGTCGCCGCTGGCCGCCCACGGCCTCTACGGCGGCGACGTCCATTCGGCCAGCGTCATCACCGGTGTCGGCCGCATCTCGGGCCGCGAATGCGTCATCGTCGCCAACGACGCCACCATCAAGGGCGGCACCTATTATCCGATGACGGTGAAGAAGCATCTGCGCGCGCAGGATATCGCGCGCGCAGAACAATCTGCCCTGCGTCTACATGGTCGATTCCGGCGGCGCCTTCCTGCCGATGCAGGACGAGATCTTTCCGGACGAGCGGCATTTCGGCCGCATCTTCTACAACCAGGCGCAGATGTCCGCCGCAAGGGATCCCGCAGATCGCGATCGTCATGGGATCCTGCACCGCCGGCGGCGCCTATGTGCCGGCGATGTCGGACGAGAGCATCATCGTGCGCAACCAGGGCACGATCTTTCTCGGCGGCCCGCCGCTGGTGAAGGCCGCGACCGGCGAGGTCGTTACCGCGGAGGAACTCGGCGGCGCCGACGTGCATTCGCGGCAATCCGGCGTCACCGACCACTACGCGCAGAACGACGCGCATGCGATCGGGATCGCGCGGCGCATCGTCGCCGACGCTGAAGCAGCCGACCCGCGCGGTGCTGAACATGCACGAGCCGAGGGAGCCGCTGTTTCCCGCTGACGAAATCTACGGCGTGGTCTCCGCCGACGGCCGAAAGCCGTTCGATGTCCATGACATCATCGCGCGGCTGGTCGATGGCTCCGAATTCGACGAATTCAAGAAACTGTATGGCCAGACGCTGATCTGCGGTTTTGCGCATATCTGGGGTTATCCGGTCGGCATCATCGCCAATAACGGCATCCTGTTCAGCGAGAGCTCGCTGAAGGGCGCGCATTTCATCGAACTGTGTTGCCAGCGCAATATCCCGCTGGTGTTTTTGCAGAACATCACCGGCTTCATGGTCGGCAAGAAATACGAGGCCGGCGGTATCGCGCGCGACGGCGCGAAGCTGGTGACGGCGGTGGCAACCGCCGGCGTGCCGAAATTCACCGTCGTGATCGGCGGCTCCTATGGCGCCGGCAATTACGGCATGTCCGGCCGCGCCTACAGCCCGAGGTTCCTGTGGATGTGGCCGAATGCCCGGATCTCCGTGATGGGCGGTGAGCAGGCTTCGATGGTGCTCAGTCAGGTCCGCCGCGACAACATCGAGGCCAAGGGCGATACCTGGTCGGCGGAAGAAGAAGACAAATTCCGGCAGCCCGATCCGGGCCCAGTATGAGAGCCAGGGCAACCCCTATTACGCCACAGCACGGCTCTGGGATGACGGGGTGATCGATCCCGCCGATACGCGGCTGGTGCTGGGCCTCGGATTGTCGGCGGCGTCGAATGCGCCGATCGAGCCGACGAAATTCGGCCTGTTCAGGATGTGATGATGGACCGCTCAAAACTGTACCGGCGTTTCCGCACGCTCCTGATCGCCAACCGGGGCGAAATCGCTTGCCGCGTGATCCGTACTGCGAGGGCCATGGGCCTGCGCACGGTTGCTGTTTATTCCGAGGCCGACCGCGACGCCCTGCATGTCGCCGAGGCCGACGAGGCGGTGTTGCTCGGGCCGGCGCGGGCGCGCGACAGCTATCTCAACGTCGAGCGCGTCATCGAAGCGGCGCGCCAAAGCGGTGCCGAGGCCGTGCATCCCGGGTACGGGTTCCTGTCGGAGAACGCCGAATTCGCCCAAGCCTGCCTCGATGCCGGGCTGGTGTTCGTCGGTCCCACGGCCGCGATGATGACCGCGATGGGCTCTAAGTCAGGCTCGAAATTCCTGATGGAGCAGGCGGGCGTGCCGCTGGTGCCCGGCTATCACGGCGAGGCCCAGGACGAGGCGATTCTGGCCAAGGCCGCCGACAAGATCGGCTTCCCGGTGCTGGTGAAGGCGTCCGCCGGCGGCGGCGGGCGCGGCATGCGCGTCGTCAACTCGGCCGGCGAACTCTCGGCCGCCATCGTCAGCGCCAAGCGCGAGGCCAAGGCGGCGTTCGGCGACGATCGCATGCTGATCGAGAAATACGTCCAGAATCCGCGCCACATCGAGGTGCAGATCATCGGCGACAGCCACGGCAATCTGCTGTCGCTGTTCGAGCGCGAATGCACGCTGCAGCGGCGGCACCAGAAGGTGATCGAGGAAGCGCCGTCGCCGACCCTTAATGCCAGGCAACGCGATGCGGTCTGCACCGCCGCGCGCAAGGCGGCCGGCGCGGTCAATTACGTCGGCGCGGGCACCATCGAATTCGTTTCCGACGGCAAGGACGTGTTCTTCATCGAGATGAACACGCGTTTGCAGGTCGAGCATCCCGTGACCGAACTGATCACCGGTATCGATCTCGTCGAATGGCAATTGCGCGTGGCGTTCGGCGAAGAGCTGCCGCTCAAGCAGGATGAAATCAGGCTGAACGGCCATGCCATCGAGGCGCGGGTCTATGCGGAAAACCCGCAGAAGAATTTTATGCCGTCGGTTGGGCACATCAAAACCTGGCGGACCCCCGAGGCTACCGACGGGCTACGCATCGACGCCGGTTATCGCAGCGGCGATGATGTGTCGCCGTACTACGACGCCATGCTGGCAAAAGTAATCGCGTGGGCGCCGACGCGGGCGGCCGCCATCGAGCGGCTCAATCGCGGGCTGGAGGAGACCGACGTACGCGGCATCGTCACCAATATCCCGTTCCTGTCGGCGCTGGTGACGCACCGCGACGTGCGGGCGAATACGATCGATACCGGCTTCATCGAGCGCGAGTTGAAAAGCCTGACCGCGGCGTCGAGCGCGCCAGGCGATCTCGAATTTTGCGCGGCCGTAGCGGCGATTACAGGCGAAGAACGAAAGGCAGCGCGCAGGCAAGCACACTCGCCGTGGCAGACGTTTGGCTGGATGCCGGTCGGCCGGCGGCAGCGGGTGTTCTCGTTTCGCCTGGGGCAGGGTGCCGAACAGAAGGTCAGCCTGCATTACGGCAGCGGGCCGTCGACGCTGTCGATCGGCGACCGCGAATTCGGTTTTTCCGCTTCGCCGGTTGAGGATGGCAGCTTCGATCTGACGCTCGACGGGATGAAGACCCATGTCGTCGCCGTGATCGAGGGCCACGAACTCTATCTGCGCACCCGCAATGGCCGTTTCGACCTGCACTGGGTCGATCCGTTCGGCGGCGAGACCGAGGAGCAGGTCGGCGAGGACAAGATCGTGGCGCCGCTGCCGGGGACCGTGGTGGCATTGCTGGCCGAGGAGGGCGCAACGCTCGAAAAGGGTGCTGCGATCCTGACGCTGGAGGTCATGAAGATGGAGCAGACCCTGCGCGCGCCCTATGCCGGCGTGCTGAAAAAGATCAAATGCAAGGTCGGCGATATCGTCGGCGAAGGCGTCGAACTCGCCGAAGTCGAGCCGGCGGCTACCTGATGAGCGACACTGTCCGCATCGTCGAAGTCGGCCCGCGCGACGGTCTGCAGAACGAAAAGACGCCGATCAGCGTGGCCGATCGCATCGCCTTCATCGAGGCATTGATCGGCGCTGGGCTGCCTACCGTCGAAGTCGGTGCGTTCGTGTCGCCCAAGGCGATCCCGCAGATGGTCAATTCGGATCAGGTGCTGCGCGGCGTCAGCCATCTCGCCGGCGAATTCCACGTGCTGGTGCCGAACGAAAAAGGTTATGAGGCTTCGCAAGCGGCTGGGGCCAAGGTGATCGCAGTGTTCGCGTCTGCGTCGGAAGGATTTTCGCGCGCCAATATCAATTGCTCGGTTAAGGAATCGATCGAGCGCTTTAAACCAGTGCTGGCCCGCGCCAAAGCCGATGGCATCAAGGTGCGCGGCTATATCTCCTGCGTGCTCGGCTGCCCCTTTGACGGCGAAGTGAAACCGCAGGCGGTCGTCGACGTCGCAAAGACGTTGTGGGATCTCGGCTGCTACGAAGTCTCGCTCGGCGACACCATCGGCGTCGGCACTCCGCTGAAGGCGCGGCAGCTGCTGCGGGCGGTGGCCGGCAGCGTGCCGATGGCTCATCTCGCGATGCACTTCCACGACACCTACGGTCAGGCGCTGGCCAATCTCTATGCCGGCATGGAGGAGGGCGTTTGCGTCATCGACTCCGCCGCCGGCGGTCTGGGCGGTTGCCCCTACGCGCCCGGTGCCACGGGCAATGTCGCGACCGAGGATGTGGTCTACATGCTCGAGGGGATGGGGATCAGCACCGGCGTCGATATGGCCAGGCTGCTGGCGGCGACCAATGAGGTCAGCAAGCTGATTGGACGTCCGCCGGTGAGCCGCGTTGCGGCGGCGTTGAATGCGAAGAGGCGAATGGCTAGTAGCGAATAGCGAATGGAAGCGTTCCTATTCGCCACCCACTATTCGCTATTCGCCCGCTTCACCTTCCCCCGTCCGGCCCCATCACGAGATTGGGCAGCAGCGTCGAAATCTCCGGTACAAAACACAGCAGCAGCACCGCCAGCATCATCAAGAGCACGAATGGCAGCGTGCCCCAGATCACTTCGCTCAAGGGTATATCCGGCGCGACGTTGCGGATCACAAAGATGTTCAGGCCGACCGGCGGGTGAATCAGGCCCATCTCCATCACGATGGTCATGACGACGCCGAACCAGATGATGTCGAAATTGGCGGCACGTAGCGGCGGCAGGATGATCGGCGCGGTCATCAGGATGATCGACACCGGCGGCAGGAAAAATCCGAGCACGACCACCATCACCAGGATCGCGAACAGCAATTCCCAGCGCGGCAAATGCATCGCGACGATCGATTCGGCGACCGATTGCGAGATGTGCAGATAGCTCATCACGTAGGAATACAGCAGCGACATGCCGATGATCATCATTAGCATGGTGGATTCGCGGATGGTGGATTTGAGGATCGGCGCCAGATCGGAAGGCCGCCACACGCTGTAGATCAGCCCTATCAGCACCAGCGCCAGCAAGCCGCCGAGGCCCGCGGTTTCCGACGGAGTCGCATAGCCGCCATAGAGCGCGATCATCACGCCGGTCAACAGCAGCACGAAGGGCAGCACGCGCGGCAGCACGTTGAAGCGTTCGGCCATGGTAAAATCGTCGCGCTTGAGAATCGCCGCTTCCGCGCCGGTGGCGGTGTAGAGCGCGTGGGCAGCGGCATATTCCTTGCGGAAACGGAACACGGCGTAGGTGCCGAACAACGTCACCAGCAGCAGCCCGGGTCCGATGCCGGCGAGAAACAGACGGCCGAGCGACTTTTCCGCGGCGACCGCAAACAGGATCATGGTGATCGAGGGCGGCAGCAAAATACCGAGTGTGCCGCCGGCGGCGATGATGCCGGCGGCGAAACCGCCGGAATAGCCGCGCTTGCGCATCTCCGGGATGCCGGCCGAGCCGATCGCCGAACAGGTCGCGGGCGAGGAGCCCGCCATCGCTGCAAACAGGGCGCAGGCGAATACGTTGGCGACGCCAAGCCCGCCGGGCACGCGATGCAGCCAGGCATGCAGCGCCGAATAGAGATCCTGGCCGGCGCGGGATTTGCCGATCGCAGCACCCTTGAGGATGAACAGCGGGATCGACAGCAGCGTGATCGAGGCCATCTCCTCGTAGACGTTTTGCGTCACGGTATCGAGCGAGGCGTGCGGCATATAGATGCCCATGAACACGACCGCGACCGCGCCCAATGCAAATGCAATGGGCATGCCTGAAAACATCGCAACCAGGGTCGCCAGACCGTAGCTGATCCCAATCCCGAGAACAGTCATCGGCGGGCCGCACCGCTGAGAGGGATTGCGATCTGCAGCAGGATCTGCACGCACAACAGCGTCATGCCGGCCGCCATCAGTCCGTAGGGGATCGCGAGCGGCGGCGACCACATCGAGTTCGACACCTGGCCGTCGACCCAGGCCTCATGCGCCAGTGTCCAGGACTTCCAGGCGAAAAACGCGCAAAACAGGAAGCTCGCGACATCGACCAGCCACAGCCGGATCCGATTGGCGGTTGGCGAAAGCAATCCGACGAACGCCTCGATGCCGATATGGCCGCGCTGTTGCTGCACATAGGCCGACGTCATGAAGGTGGCGCCGACCAGCAGGAACACTGCCGCCTCGTCCTGCCAGTAATTGGCGCTGTGGAACAGGGCGCGGCCGAGCACGCTGTAGCTCAGGATGATGCAAGCCGCGATCAGCGCGAGGGCGGCGAACACGACGATGACATTGTTGCAGAATGAAAGTGCGCGTTCGAGCACAGCCACGGGCGAGGAGCCCGTGGCTGTGCCGGAAAGTTCGGTTTGATCCGCAATCGGACCATGCATCATGCGGAGACGTCGCTGGCGAGCTTCAGCAGTTTGGCTGCGGTCGCGGTCTTGGCACCATAGTCCTTCCAGGCGGTATCGCGCGCGATGTCGCGCCACTTGCCGACGGTGGCCACGTCGAGCATGCTGACCTTGGCGCCGGCCTTCTCGTAGACCTTGGCGACCTCGATATCGTCGTCCTGCGCGCCCTTGCGGCCGAACGCTTCCAACTCATTGCCGACCGCGAGGATGATGTCCTGCTGGTTCTTGGGCAGCCCATCGAAGATCGACTTCGACATCATCAGCGGCTCCAGCATGAACCAGTAGGAGGCGCCGGCGCCCGAGGTCAGCGATTTGGCGACCTCTTCGAGCCGGAACGAGATCAGGCTGGTGGAGGAGGTGATGCCGGCGTCGCAGGCGCCGGTCTGCATCGCCGCATAGATTTCGTTCGACGGCACCGACAGCACGGCCGCGCCCGCGGTCTGCAGCACCATGTCCATTTCGCGCGAACCGCCGCGCACCTTGAGGCCCTTGGCGTCTTCCGGCGCGACGAGCGGCTTGGAGCGGCTGGCGACGCCGCCGGCCTGCCAAACCCACGAGAGCAGGATGATGCCCTTGTCGGCCAGGAAATCGGTCAGCGCCTTGCCGACCGGCTCCTTCTTCCAGCGCATACCCTGATCGTAGGTCGCGACCAGGCCCGGCATCAGCCCGATATTGGTCTCGGGCAATTCGCCGCCGGCATAGGGCATCGGATAGAGGCTGATATCGAGCGCGCCTTTGCGCATCGCCGAGAATTGCGCATTGGTCTTGATCAGCGAGGAGTTCGGATAGACCTCGGCCTTGAGATCGCCGCCTGAGCGCTTGGCGACTTCTTCGGCGAACATCCGGCACAGGCGGTCGCGGAAATCGCCCTTGTCGATGGTGCCGCCGGGAAACTGGTGCGAGATTTTCAGGGTCGTTGCGGCGTGCGCGGTCCCGGTGCCGAAGCGCAGGATGGCGGGCGCGGCGAGCGCGGTGGCGATGGCGTGGCGGCGTGTGAGCATGTTTCTCCCCTAAAACTGTTCTTGGTCGGCGCGTTCTGGGCCGGCGTTGCGCGCATGTTAGCCGGTATCGGGCCGAAGTTTCTCTAGTCTGATAGTTCGAGGTCGAGCACCGCAGCAAGGCCCGAAATTGCTGCGGCGCACCCTATGCGGATTTTCGCTCGGAATTGGACGGAAGCAGTTCGCGCGCGGACTCCGCCAACAATACGTCCAACCCCTGTTGGCGCAGGATCGTTCGCAGCAGCTGCGCCGGCCTGCTTCAACTATCCGTTACAACGCCAAAACCTTGGGGAGCGATACGTAACAAGGCCTGGCCCGGGATCGTCATGGGGAGAGCGGCAGAAGTCGCTTCCAAAATTCGACCCCAACAAGGATGACCAACCCATGACGACCAATACCCGTATCAGCCTCTTCGCCGCAGCCGTTGTTTCGCTCAGCCTCGCGCTTGCGCCTGCCGCCTTCGCCCAGGACAAGATGGGCAAGGACGACGGCATGAAGAAGGATTCCATGTCCAAGGATTCGATGTCCAAGGATGCCATGAAGAAGGACGACGGCATGAAAAAGGACGCGATGAAGAAGGACGACGGGATGACGAAGGACGGCATGAAAAAAGACGACGGCATGAAGAAGAACTAGTTTTTGCCCTGACGCGTTCTCTTCACGCGAACCGGCTTCCGCTTCGCTCGAAAACGCCATGGTCGCGTCGCAGTCGCACAGGCTCGCCTTGCCCCCAGGGCAGGCCTGTGTCGTCTGCGGCGGTAGCGCGTCGGCCGCTTTTCGTTACTTCTTCTTGCCCTTGCCGCCGCCCTTGCGAGCGGCGTAGCGCGCGTCGCGCTTGGCCTTCTGTTCGGCCTCGAGGGCTGCAAGCCGCGCGGCTTCCTCTTCCTTTTCACGGGCGAGCTGGGCGGCGGCTGCAGCGGCGGCTTCCTCTTCGAGACGCTTCTCCTCGGCCTTGGCAGCCTCGCGGGCTTCCCTGGTCTTGGCGCGCGCGGCGGCCTGCGCCTCGCGCTCGGCCTGGCGCTGCTTGACCTCGGGATCGTCAGGTCCCGGTTTGGCGCGGAATTTATTCAAAATGTCCTGCCGCGCCTGCTGCGCCGCCTTCTGGCGATCGGCAAAACTGGGTTCCTTGAAGCTCATAAAATAGGCCTTGTCGCTTTCAATATCGGTGGTGGGACGGGGATGATCGGCTTGGCGCACGGCTTAAGTGAACCCGGGGCAAAATACCAGCGTCCTACGGGCACAGAGAGGGAGATTTCCGTGAACAGCCGGCATCGGCGGCGGGTTGGTCCCGCAAGTCGCGCTTTCGCTAGCCTTAGCGCCGGCTAACCGAGCTCGAAATTGTCGCGGCGCCCGGTCGGTCCGAGGATTTTGGCGACCGTCACTGCCGTCATCGCGACCCGATCGGAGGTCCGCTGGGCTTCCAGCCTGTCCCGGGCCTTCTCCTGGATCAGGAGGTCGATCAATTCGAGCCGCTTGCTGTCGTCGACCGCTTGCGCCAGCAAAGTCCGGTAACGATGATAGTCGTAACCCGCATCCTGTTTACTCATGGCACGCCCCGCACACGCGCTTTCCCCGAGCAAACAGTCTTTCTCAACGTATGCGCGAGCGCAACGGATTTGCGACGGTTATACCGGTCCAGTACCTCTAATCCTGCAAGTGTTGCAGAATTGATCCGCCCAAATGATCCGCTCAAGCGATCCCCCAAAGGCTTGGCGGCGCGATTTGGCCAGGCTTGGCTGACGGCAAGATGGAACCGATGCGATCATGAGCGATCCCGAGGAAAGCCCAAACCGGCGCGGCGCCATCGCCGGCCTGCTGATTGCGGTCGCGATGCTGGCCGTCGGGTTGTGGCTGGCGCGCGATCTGACGGCGGCCAGCAAGATGCAGGACTGCGTGATGTCGGGCCGGACCAACTGCAACGTCATTCAGCCGGCCCAGTGAATCCGATCGGGCAACTGTCCCAGAGGGGGCGGCGGATAGCCGCGGCTGAAGCCGAAAACCTGTGATCCGGTTCACACGGGGCAGGGCGGCGCGATCCTATTCTCCGCCCGTGAACAGGACCGCCGCCATGTTCCACAATCTGTGGACCCGGAAGGATATCGCTCTCGCCGTTGCCATCGTATCGCTTGGCTGCGTCGCGGCGATTTTTGCCATTGGGCTGGTGTATCCGGAACCGGTCCAGCACACGGCCCTTGGTCCGGACTGGCAGTGCAGTCGGATCGCATCCGTCTGGACGACCTGCAGCCGGGTGAAGCACGCTGCGTCCGCGTCGGTTCGGCTCGCCAAGGAACAAGCCAAGGAACCGAGCAGGGAACCGGCGTGTTCGCGGCCACGGACCTAGCGCCGGGTCCCGGCCGCAAGGACGCAAGCAAGTGCGGTCCATATTCGACCACCTGTATAAAACAGAACAGACAGCGGTCTTGATCGATGGTTGATTCTGAGCATCGCCGCCTCACGACGGGCATGTGGTGACTGAGAGTGTCGTGTGCTCCCGCCATTCGTCGGAGAGGTGCACCATGCCTCAATCCTCGCGGTCAGCGCCATCGACCCGGCAATCCTCGCCCGCGCGGTGGATGGGCCTGATGACCGCAGCATTCGCGGCGTGGTCGTTATTGCTGTGGTCGATCTGGCAGGCTTTCGTCGGTCATTGATATCAGGCGGGAAACCAGCGAAGCGTGCCGCTGGCGCACCCATGCCGGGGAATGCCACCGCGCCCGGATCGACAGGGGAGTTTCTTAACCCCCGCCAGCTATCCCTCAATCAATCGCGGACTGCCCCCAAGGCCGCCTGCGAGACGTATCGCGTAGGGAAGCCCGCCGTCTCAACCCGGCGGGTTTTTCCGTGGGAAAGGTCATCGATGTCACTCTCCTCAGCCAAAAATTATGCGCTTCGCGCCGAGCGGTCGCAGGACGCCAAGGAAGCCGCCGATCTGTTGGCGAAAGCGATCCTGGAACTGGTGGCGTCGATTGAAGCGACCGACGCCAAGGTCAAGAAGATCAACAAGTCCAGCTGACGATCATGCTGATGCGGCTTGCATGGTGATGCGGCCTGGCGCGCGCCCGCCCAACGCCGAACCGGCCATCGGCGGGTTTTCCTTGCGGTCGGGTGCGCTTACGACCTAGGTTGTCGCCACAACTTCAAACGGGAGAGCAGACGTGGCGACAGGGACGGTAAAGTGGTTCAACGCAACCAAGGGATTTGGGTTTATTCAACCCGATAGCGGCGGCAAGGATGTCTTCGTGCACATTTCGGCGGTCGAAAAGGCCGGCCTGAGCAACCTCAATGAGGGTGCCAAGGTGAGCTACGAAGAGAAGGAAAACCGCGGCAAGACGTCGGCGGAAAACCTGCGCGTGGGCTAACCCCTTCGGCGCCGGAGTTGCCCGCTCGGTTCGCGCCGGGCGGGACTTTGACCCCGCCGAGTAAAACCCACAATTAAAACCCCTGCCGTTCAACACGGCAGGGGCTATCGCGGTGGATGGTGCGAGGCAGGCCGAAGCCTGGTGTCGTGCCAAGGACCCGCAGCACCAACAAAGCGCGGCGATCCGGTTCCCACAAGACGATTTTGTGAGCACTCGCGCTCGACTGTATACGCCAAGGCGAAGCCCTCTGGATCGTCGCGGGTGCACCGCCGGTCGTCGCTGCGCTGCCGGCTGCGGCGCGCTCATTTCGGATTCAATTATCAAACAGCGGTGAAGGTGCGCGTCCGCATTCTCGCGACGTGAATCGCCCGAGCTGTACGTCACTTTCCGCCCTCCTGATGAGCAGAGGGCGCAGGGAAGACCGGGTGCCGGCTGGCACCCGCGGCCCCCTGTGCCGCACAGGGTGCACAGAACGCACAGGGGAATGACCACAGGTGTAGCCGAGACAACCCGGCCTTCCCTGCGCAGTGGTTTACGGCTTATAGCGCGCTCTCCTCGGTGAGCCGGGCTCTATTGCCACCGTCGCCCGCGAGAGGCTTGCCCCTCACGAACTTGACGCCAGCGTCGGGCGTCGGAACCACACGCCTTCGCCGTCCGTTTCAGCCGCGCTCGTCGGTCGCAGCCTCCGCGTCCACCGCATCCCACCGCACGTTCGTGACGACCGCGATCCGCCCCTCGCATCGGGTGAGACGGGCGGAGATACGCCACTGATTTGCCCCGACGGGGCAAGAGGAATATTTTCTTTGAAGGGGCTTGACAGGTTTTGAGTGATTTGCCCGTCGGGTCAACGCGCAGCACCGGACAGGGCAAATCATGATGAAATTTTGAAGAAATTTCGCTGGCCTGATCCGCGGTCCGGCGTTCCGAATCCGGCATCCGCGCCAGTCGGACGACACGCGGCAGGGAACCGGAGGAACCGCGCAACGGTTGCCGCTTTATCCCGGAATTGGATCTGGACCCAAATTCATGGAGAGGATCGATGCGCCAACTCATGCTCGCCGCCATCGCATTATTGATCGGAGCATCGTCATCATGGGCTCAGGGCCACATGGGCACCCCACAGGAGCAACAGGCGTGCACCCGCGACGCCCAGCGATTTTGCCGGAAGCAGCTCGGCGACGACAACGCGGTTCAGCAATGTCTGCAGCAAAATCGCACCAGGTTGAGCAAAGCTTGCCAGAAGATATTCGAGAGCCACGGAATGTAACGGGAGAGGGGCGGGCGTTCGCGGACGGTTCACCGCAATGTTTCTATTGCGTGCGCTGTCACTGTGGTTTCGTCACCCGCGCATAGGGAATTTCGAGCTTCGCCTGGGTGTTACTATTTTCCAAAAAAAGGAGAGCGGTATGAGAACCTTCTTGATCTCGGCTGTTTTCGCGGTCGTTGTCGGCATTGGCCCGGCGAACGCCGCAGACGGATGCGGGGTGGGCTGCCATAGCGCGCCCAGCGGCGCCTGCGTCGTCGACGGCTGGGGCACCGGCGCCCGCCACATTTGGAATGAGTGCCCGGCCGGCGCGCAGCCCCGCCCGCCCTGTAGCGGCGGGTACGTCTGGCGCGCAAGCAAGCGAGCTTGTTTCCCGGCGGACTGAGGCGGCGGACTGTCGAGCGGTAAGGAATGACGGTGACGGCGCACTTGGCGACGGTGCACTTGATGTCGCTCGCGAACGGTTCACCGCAATGTTGCAATCGCGTGCACTGTCGCGATCTCGCCCAACAGCTTCGCGTGGCAAATGACTGACCGCTTCTGCGGCCACGGCCTTGGAAGCGCTGAGGCTGTTCGCGGTGCGGCAGCTCTGGGGCAGGCGCCTTCGATCACGAAAACAGAAAGACGCCGATCAGCAAACCTGCTGCAAATGCCCACAGGCCTAATGTGCAAGCTGAGACAAGGCGGACAAGGTTACGCAGGTCGTCGTCCTGCGGAATCTCGTGGGATCGATCCGTCATTGCAGCCGTCCCCCTGCGGTGGCCGCCAGGTTACCGGGAGAATGCCAAGATCGCCATTTTCGCCCCGATAAGTGCCCAAAAAAAGGCAGTGGAGGGCGGTCAAAGTCCGGTACCGGACACATCCTTGATCGGCTCGATTTGCTGCAATTTGCGCGGAATTGCGCTGACAGTGCACTTGATGCCGCTCGCGAACGGTTCGCCGCCATGTTTGCCATTGAGTGCACTGTTGCCGTAATTCCCGCCTGGGGCTCAGCTACCTGATCTTGGCCAGGCATTCTTTCAGGCGCTCAAGCTCCAGACGAACTTGCGACTCCATGGCGTCCTGTAATGCGAGCGTGCCTCTGTTGGACAATTCTGCGGAGGCCTTCTTGTCCAGATTCTGCTTCCAGTCCCGGATTGCCAGCTTCGTGGCAGTTTGGGCCTCGGACGTAGCCTTGAGGTACGCCTTGATGCAGGCGTCGGCCATTGAGCACGTCTTGCACTCCTCAGCGGCGGCAGCACTTGAAACAAGCAAGGCAAGTGTCGCGGCAACGACCTTCATTGCTTTCATTGCTTTTCCCCAAGTATTGGGCCGGCGGATGTTCTGCCTGGTTGGGCTTGTTTGCAACGGCGGGTATGCGCCATTGAATCGCGCCGCGAGCGGGGAGGCAAATCTCCCATAGGTTGTGCCCGGAACAGACCCGAGCCCCTGCTGATCGCGGTGCGCATCCTGACGAGGAGCGGCGAGGGGCGCGCCCGGGCCCGGATGATAAAAATGCGATCGCGAACAGGCTCGAGCACAACGCACAAGGCCGGCAGAGCGGGAGGTCCCTGTCTGTCATAGGTCATCCTCCTGGATAACCCTTTCACAGAAATTACCGTGTCTCACTTATGGGGTGCAGTCCAGCGCGCCAAATGTCACTCGCGAACGGCTCAGTGCACCGTCAGCGCAATTTGATTATCAGGGGAGGGCGGATTGAATGTCCGTCCGGTCGAAGTCGCCACCCTTGAAGAGCAGGGTCTGGGAACGCGCCTTCGCCAGCGCATAGACCGCGCAATCGACGATATCCAACTGAGCCGGATGTCCCTGACCCTTGCCATAGCGGCGAAACGCATCGAAGGCGGCCTTTGCCATCTCGTCGTCGAACGGCACGACGACGATGCCGGCCTTCTCCAGCAACTCCGTGAAAAGATCCACCGCGTCCAAACCGAGGCGCGCAAAGAGGATAATCCTGGTTTCCAAGACGGCGACCGATGACATCACGAGGCTTTCAGCGCCGAGAATTGCCGCCCGGAAACGTGAACTATCCTGTTCATTCGTGATAGTAGCGATAATCGCAGAGCTATCCAGAACCATCAGGACGGCAACCCGCAACTGTCATACCCAACGATTTCGTCCGCAGCACGGGGGTCCAGAATGCGCATGCGGGATACCCGCTCGAAGAACGAATCCAGCGCAGCCTTTCGGTCGGCAGGCACCGGCGGCGCAACACGGGACAGCCGTTCCTCAATGGCGCGCTCAAGCGCGGTTTCGACATCTTCGCCGGTCAGCCGGGTAAGCCGCCGCACGAGCTCATCGACCTTGGCGGATCGAATATTCATGGACCACCCAACGTAAGAGTAGCTGAAATATACCACCATCGGGGGCCGGGATCACGCGCGTTTCGTTTTCGCGAGCCACGGGGCCCCGTGCGGGCAGCAAAACTGGCGATCCCAGCAGAAGTGAAATCCACCGCGATGACAACGGCTTAATTTGGCAAATCCGCCTAATCGCTTCCGTTAAATCCAAAGGGCTTTATGCGCCATTGGCAAACCGGGCGGAGGTGCGCCATGCGCGGACCGCCTGACCTAAAAAGCGAAAGGGCCGCCCTGGCAGGCAGCCCCGTATCGCAAAAACATCTTCCCTGTACCGCAAACTCTACCGAGGCAATCCGAGATCTGCAAGCGCGATCTCTCCGCCAGCAATTCGCGGTCGGATATTCCTTAGCGGCATCGCTTGCTCCTCTGGTCTGGGGAGTTTGCCCGCGATGACGGCTCGTTGCATTCTCGAAATCGATCCCGGCATCAGCGGGGCGATCGCCTTCTACTTCCCGGAGTTTCCGGAGCGCGTTAGCACCGAGGATATGCCGATCGCCGCCGGCGACGTTGACGCCAATACGCTCGGCCGGCGACTGGCGGTCATGGCGCCCGACATCTGTATCATGGAGCGCGTCGGCGCTATGCCTGGCCAAGGTGTGTCCAGCACGTTCAAATTCGGTCGGGCATTCGGGACGGCCATCGGCGTGGTCGGCGCTCTCAAATTGCCGCTTGTCTTTGTCACCCCTGCGAAGTGGAAAGCCCATTTCCGGCTCGCCGCGGATAAAGAGCAAGGGCGAGCGCTGGCGCTGCGCATGTTCCCCGCCACTGGCGAGCAGTTCGAACGGAAGAAAGATCACAATCGGGCTGAAGCCGCACTGATCGCTCGCTATGGCGCCGAAACGCTAAGCTTGGCGGTGTCGCCATGAACCAACACATAAAACCGCCGCAGGCAGTTTCGCCGCTGGCCGTCACAGACCCGAAAATCCGCAAGCTGCTCCAACTTGCCGGGCTGCGGTTCATGGTGACCCGCGCGCACTGGCTTATCAGCGAAGCTACAGTCTTGGGCAAGGCGCTGAAAGCCGGCGAAATGACGATGGACGAGGTTGACGCCAAGCTTGAGGAAATGGGCGCGCTTGATCTTTGCTACCCGGAACTAATGGTGGTTGGCGAATGACGGAAGCCGAATTTCCTGAACGCGACGCGCGGCCGCTATCAGCGGTCAACAACATCCTGGACTTGAAAGGACAGTTGATCGATCGGCGCCGAAACGCTGCAATCTATCCGTTCAAAACCTTTGATGAGATGTTCGTTGATCCGGTTTCGAAGAATTGGCTGATCAAGGGCATTCTCGCTAAGGGCGAAACGTCGGCCTGGATTGCTCCGCCCGGCGGCATGAGAGTCGCCCTGTTGGCGCAGGCGTCTGTATGTGTTGCTGGCGGTCTGGATTGGCATGGGAAGCGTAACAAGGGCGCGGCCGGCGTCGTTTATTTTGCTCTCGAACGCGCAGACCTCGTTGAGCGGCGGATTAAGGCTCATTGCCTGCGGCTCGGCCTTGAGAACCTGCCGATCGCCGTGGTTGCCGCTACCTTCGATCTCATCAAGCCGGATTCTATTCGCCGGGTGATTGCCACCATCCGGGAGGCTGAGACAGTCATGGGAATTGATGTCGGGTTTACGGTCTTTGACACGTTTGCCAAGTTGATTGCTGCGGGTGGCGGAGACGAGAACCAAGCGAAGGACCAGGGCGCGGTGTTTGCCAATCTCCAGCGCATCAAGAATGAAACCGGCGTTCATGCCGGTATCATCGGACACACTGGCAAGGACGTACAAAAGGGCGCCCGTGGCTCGAATGCCATCCTGGGTGACGTTGACGTGATGGTTGAGATTTCCGGCGACATGATTCGCACTGCGACCGCAACCAAGCGGAACGATGGGCCTGAAGGACCGCTATTTTCCTTCGGATCTGATCTGTACGACTTCGGCACCGACGAGGATGGCGACCCGATCACGCGTCAACATCGTCAGCAGCGATCACGTTCAACCCTCGCAAGTTGCGACGCATGAACGAGGCCCCAAGCTGAGCGAAAACCAAGAGGCAATGTTGCGGCTGTTGCGGGACACAGGGCCTCAAGGTCTGTCTGGGGAAGACTGGAACGCCAAGGCGCGCGAATTAGGAATTGGCGTCAATCGGCGTTCGACCCTGGTTAACCTGAAGGGCCAGCTCAAGGATAAGGGCTTGGTCCGTGAATACAACGGCATCTGGCATGCGCAGAGATGACCGTTACACGCGTTGCGGCGTTACCGTCTCTATAGAGAGACGGAACGCAACGCAACACCGCAACGTGCACAGCGCAACACGCAACGCAACGGTAACGCAACAGCGCAACATCGAGGAACTTAACGTGAATAAACGGGCAGACGGACAGTGAAGAAACAGAACCAACAGAACCAACAGCGCGGACTTAGGCCATGGAAGCCCGGAGAGAGCGGAAACCCCAAGGGACGGCCCATAGGGGCCAGACAGAAGATTTCCGAACAACTGCTGGCGGATCTCGCAGTGGTCTGGGAGGCGCAGGGGGAGTCGGTTCTGAGGCGCTTGGCTATCGAGGACCCCGGGAAGCTTGCGACGATCGCATATGGCCTATTGCCTCGCGACGTGTTCATCAGCGTAGAACAGCGGGCGCCGGGCAACCTCGATCCCGATGAATGGTCGATCCTGCGGCGGGTGATTGACCTGATCCAGGCGAACGCTAAGGGCGCCGAGCTGGGGCCTGTGCTGGAGACGATCGAGGCCGCGCTGCGATCGGACCATGCCCTGATGATCGAGGGGCAATGATTTCCACAACTCGGCAGTTTTGGAAAGAAATCGATTGACGTTAAATCTGCAAATCGATTACGTTTCCGAAAGTCAGGTTTCCACAAAGGGAGATTCGGAGATGAAGTACGGATACGCGCGGTGAGTTCGAAGACGCAGGACTACGCCGCCCAGGTCGAGGCGCTGAAGGCTGCCGGCTGCGAGCGGATTTTCAGTGAGAAGGCGTCGGGCAAATCCACCAATGGCCGGCCTGAGTTCGCCAAGCTGCTGAAGGCGCTGTTACCCGGTGACGCCGTTGTGGTGACCAAGCTGGACCGCCTGGCGCGTTCTAGCCGTGACCTGCACAACATTCTCGGGGATGGCGGGCACTGGGCTGCGGCTTCGTATCGCTTGGGGAGAGCTGGTGCGACACCACGACCGATGTCGGCCGGCTGATGATGACGATCATGGGCGGCATTGCCGAGTTCGAGCGCGGCCTGATCCGCAAGCGATGTGAAGAAGGCATCGAGCGCGCCAAGGAGCTTGGCAAGCGGTTTGGGCGGCCCGAGCGCCTTGATGATAGCCAGAAGCGCAAGATCGGCGGAGTTCTACGCTGCCGGGAAAGACGATGCCGGAGCTGGTCCCGAGTATGAGTGCGGCGTCGGCACGATCTGGCGGGCACTCCAACCCGAAACCCAGACGGCGGCGTAAGGGGAAGTGAGGAATGATTGAACCAATGTGAGACCGATACTCTTACCCGTCTGCTGCACGCGCGTTCTGGGGAGGCTGTAGGATGTGGTTTCTGTTTCAAGGCGTGATCATCTTCGTTGTCGTCGCCTCCAACATCCGCTGGCAATGGACGCCGAACGGGTATCTCGCCAGCCTGATAGGCGTTGGGCTGGCCTACGGGTTGACCGTCGCGCTAGACGGGCTCTGGAGACTCGCCCAGCGACGTTTGCGTCGGGAGATGCGTGATAGCGACCAGCCAGCAAAACGCATGGGCGGGCCGCGCTGAGTTCATCTCGGAGCCTACCTGTTTGTTGTGTCAGTTGCGTCTGCGTATTTCCCTTTCTCAATCATAGGATATTGGCATGACGGCAAAGAGCCCGCCCGTGCGACGACCCCATCGCTCCAACCGCCCGCTTGGCCTTGACCGCTCATTGAAGGCGCTCAAGACAATCTACTGGACAAAATCCACGTTCCAAAAACTGCTGCGCCGTCTCGTCAGAAACGATCGTGAGGAGTGGTTTGCTGCTCGCGTCCGCGCTCTCAAGGACTGGCCCGAGCGGACTTCAGAGCAGATTATCGATGGCGCCTCTCGGATCAATCCGAGACGACTTATGGATGGAAGGTGGGCTTGGCCCAAAAGAGAGCGCGAGATCCAGCAAGAATTGCTCCGCTCGGCTCCCGAAGATGGCATCGATATCGGCGCGCTGCGCGACTTGCTATCCAAGCTGGACAATCGTCAGGGCGACCGGCTGAACGAGCTGTTGGCGGAAAGCGAATTTCTGAAGGACACCACTGTCCCGTTGGATAATGGCCTGCCGCAGCCAAAGGAGATCGGAACGCCGCTTCTGCGCCGGATAAGGGGGGTGCACAACTACCTTGTAGCGGCCGTCGCTGGAGACTCTGATGGCGCCCTTGCTGCGGCTCGGAGGCCGGAGGTGCCTCGCGCGAACCTTGGGAGTTCCATCGGCCGAGTAATATCGGAGTGCTGAAATTCACTCCCATTGAAATCATTGAGCAATTCTAAAATCTGCACGCCATTTGCTAGGTTACGCTTAGAGAGATGTTCAATTGAAGCCGTCCTTCGGGGCGGCTTTTATTTGGAGAATCGAAATGGAACAGACCTTACGAGAAATCATCGGCCCGGTCTTTTTTGCGATGTTGAGTTTGTACGACCGCGATGCCGAGCTGGAATCGGTGCAGCTACTGCGGGGACGCTCTCGCCAGCGGCGGCGTGACTGACCCGATAGCTAAGGACGTGCTGCGATCGATTGTTGGCGCTTCCGACCTCGCCCGCAGCGGCGCCTGACCACCTCGCCTCGTGGGCGTGAGCATGAACGCCTTCTTGATTTCCTTCGGGCTGTCTTCGGTTGGTTCTGCTCTGGCGGGCATCCGGCGCTGCTTGCCGTCGAGGCCTCTGCGGGATTCTTCGTCAACTGGTAAGTGGTTTCCAGTTGATTGTTCGCGAGCCCCGTTCGCGGTTCATCGTCAACTGCGTAGTCCTGCGCAGTTGCCCGCCGAGCGCGGTTCATCGTCAACTGACACATCTGTGTCAGTTGCGTGCCGACCCCCGCCGACCGTCTTGTGATCAATGCCCAGATCAGCCGCAATCGCACGATTCCGTCCAATTCCGGACGGCTTTTTTATAGGAGAAAACAAATTGGCCAACACACGGGCCGTTACAAGTTTCCGCCAAGGCGCATCGCAGAACGTTGCCCTGACGACCACCAGCGCGGCTAGCACCGCGTTCGGCGCTCAGACCTACGAAGTGCTTCTAGTGGCGACGGCCGCTTCCAATGTTCGGGTAGGTGATGGCACCCCGACAGCGGTTGCGACCGACACCCTTCTGCCAGCGAACGTGCCAATGATTTTCGTCTGCACCCCTGGTCAGAAGGCTTCGGGCATCACCGCCAGCACGGGGACCTTATCCGTGACGGAATTATCATGAGCGAACAGCCCAGCGCGCCCCTCCAATCAGATGACGATCTACAGACCCTGATCGACCTGCTGAGGAAACATTCATCTCTGCGCGTCCTCAACGCGGTGGAGTGCCACGACGTCTTCCGGGTTCTGAAGCAACGCGGCTACGTCATCCACGGACCGCCGCCCACCATCCTGCCGTCGACCACCGCGGCAGGGCCTTACATGATCAACCAATCCCGCAAGAAATAGGAGGATCTACACATGGCTAATGACAATCCAGCAAATCGACCCGACCACCAGCTGGTCAAGAATCCCCCGGCGCCGCCGGCGAAATCCATCGAGCGAGAACTTAGATCGCGAGATCGCCAAGCGCACGAACACGCCCAAGTAACAGGAGATTTCGTGACTGACAGAGATGACGGCGGCCAGTTTACCCAATCGAGCGAGGGTTTGTATGGCCGTGATGCGGAGCTGGTTGATGCCGGCTTCAAGATCATGCCCGATCCAAATCGGAAGACCGGCGACGACTCCCTGACTGAGAACGAAGTCCGGGACGCTTTGGCAGCATCCCAGCCGGACGAAACGCCGGACGAGCAGATCGTCTATTACGATCGAGACACGTTGGAGCTTTCGGATCCGAAGGAAGCCATTACAATTGAGCAGGCAGCGCGCGACCTAACGGCCTGGGACGAACAGAAGGCTGACGCCGCCGCGAAGAGCATCAGCAGCGAGTTCGCAGCCGAAGTGGATAAGCTTCGTGGCGACGCGGTCGAGGCCGATCCCAAACTTGCCGAGGAGCGCGGGATTGTTGAGAAGCCTGCCACCAACCCGGACGAGCCATCAATCGATGGCCTGGACCCCGATCTTGAAAAGGCGCTGAAGCATCCGCAAGTCAGGCAGGCGATCGAGCAGGAGCTGAACTCTGCGAACCAGTCCCGCGAGGCCTACACTGCCGGACTCGAACAGTCGCGAGTTCATGCCCTCGCGAGTTTGGCGGAAGTTGTGCCGCATCTTGCCGGCTTGCCCCCCGCGCAGTTCGAACAGGGCCTGGATGTTCTGAGGCAGGTTGACCCTCCGGCGTTCCAACAGGCGATGAACATCCTCGGTCGCACAAATGCGATTGTGCAGGCTCAACAGCAAGAACAGCAGCGCCAAGCTCATGTCGAAAGGCAGCAGATCGAGACCTGGGCAAACCAGCAAGATGCGCGCCTCGACACAATGGGCGTGAAATTCAACAAGGAAACTGTTGACAACGTCCTTGCGTATGCCGGCGAGCTGGGCATCTCCCGCAAACAACTTGGCGATGCAATGATCGCGCACCCGATTCTCAGATCGGCTGAGGTCCAAAAGATGATGGCGGACGCCGCGAGCTACCATGCCGCGCGAAAAGCCCCCGCGAAAGCTGCTCCGTCATCTTTGCCGCCCGTACAGCGTCCCGGGGTTCCCCGTTCAAGGGTGGAATCGGAGTCCGATGGCGAGCGATCGCTCTCAGCGAGATTCAATGCCACCGGATCGCTGAAAGACGCGCAGAAGCTTTACGCGTTGCAATCGTCCAAACGAAAATAAGGAGCAACCATGACAGACAAGCGAAACTGGATCGAACGTGCTCAGTCGTGGGCAGAGAAAACGCGCGGCAGTGCATACGGTGTAGACGAGATGGCGGCCGAATTCGCGCTTTACGGTTCCGCTCGGAGGGCCCAGTCGCTGGAGGAAATCGACACTGAGTTAGCGAGCGACGAACCGCTGACGCTCAACGACGGCGCCAAGATGCTGGACACGCTAGAGCGCCGGGAGGTTCTCGGCGTCGTTCACGACGAATTGCGGAAATCGGGCCGATGACGAGCCCTGTATTCCGGGCAATCGTTAATCCGGACAGCGATCCGGCGCTGGACCTTTTCTTGCACTGGTGCGACTCGAAGGGAGTGAGGCCAATTCCGCTCGCGCCGGCTGACATAGCCGTGTTCGTGAAGCAGGCCCAAACGCTCGGTATTGAGAAAATCGCCGCAACCGTCACCGCGATCTCGAAGGCCTATCTGTCTCGCGGTTTCGCTGATCCTACGGCTGGCGGTCCTGTGACGGCCGCCTGTGATGATATTGCCAAGCTCGCGCCGCCGCGCTCCTGGCCGAAAGAGAATTGGTCGGCATTCAAATCGCTGCCGTATGCCTTGCAGCTATGCGTGGCGAAACGCGAGACGGAGCGGGATGTCCAATTAAGGCGTGCACAGAACGAAACGGCCGAGGCTCGCAGAGAGCTTGCAGCGATGAAGTTGGAGATGGCGGCGGTGAGGGCCCCCGCACCAGAGAAAACCACCGAGGCAGCATGAAATTTTCGAAAACGTTGACGGATCGTATCGAAGAGGTGAGGCAGGAAGCCGAGGCCTTCATCGATCGCGCGCCGAACAGATATCCAAGGACTGCCCTGGCGTTCCAGTCGGGGTCATTCGCAACAACATTGCAGGCCGAGGGTGCCCGTGCACGCAGGTCTTGCGGCTCAGCGAAGAGATGGAAAAGGAGCGCGCATGAGCGAGCCTGAGACCAAGTACCCAGGGCTTGCTCGGGCGGCATTTTGGAGGCTGCCGATATCACGCGAGAGCTTGGCGTCTCGCCTGAGGAAGGTGTCCGAATTCAGCGGGAGAGAGCTGCGGCGCGGGAGATCGAAGCGGCAGAAGATCCTGAGGTGACGAACGTCATTCAATTTCGGCCACGGGGGCTATGATGCATCCAACTCTGTATCTGTTCGAGGAACCGACCGCGATCGCGGAGAAGGTTGCGCTGCAAATGGGCTGGACCGTAGAGGAGGCCATGGATCGCATGATCGCATTCGACCGGATGGCAGTAATGGATTTCTGCGTCGGCAACGATCTACCGCGATCGGAGCTTCATTGATGGGCACGATAAG
>CAVTYA010000041.1:0-248501 GCA_963738765.1 uncultured Alphaproteobacteria bacterium
CGCGCTACAAGTCGTCAATGCGTTCCATTGTCTGGCAGGGTCCTAAACGTGCTACCTACGACGAAGCGAAGCAGGACATCGATGCGTACAAGCGTGCAAATCCGAATACAGATGCTAACTTTACTGTCGCGAGAAAGGGCGACCCTGGTTTCGAAGATTGGTAGCGCATTGCCGAGCAGCGGCTTCCCCTTCAATGCTGATGAATGGTGCGATGGTCAGAACGGTCGTACAAAACGGCCAAATTGGACAGCTGAGCACCAGAGTTTGAAGACGCTGGTGGGGTTGTAACGTAGCCTCTCTTGTTGAACGAAAGAACTTTTTTGCTGCAGCACTTGGCCTGGTTAGCCCGGAGGCTCAAGAGATTCTGTTGCTTTGGCGTTCGCTCGATGGCATCAGCCACGCTCGTGGTGGTTTTGTGCCTTCGCAGGAAATCCGCCGTTCGGCACTGGATCCTCCGCAGAATCGAGCGAATGCGATTTGAGCATGCGTTCAGGGAAGAGATCGAAAGCATGGGAGTTTTAACCCTTTTTCTACAGTTAGCGAGGTCCTCTTTCAGAGCGATCAAGTGCTGGAGCGGCTTCGCGGGCGATTTTCGTTCAGGGACCTCAAAATGTAGTGCCAATAATGCACTCAAAATTTTTGATTTTCTATTGCTTTAATGCTGGATTTATGGTTGCTGGCTGTAGCGCTAAGCAATCAGAATGTTTTTTCGAATCAAAACGGCCGGCTCCCACCAATATCTCCAAATTGTTCACAGTGTGCGGGAGGGCAAAAAAGTGCGGCAGCAGGTGTTAGGCACTCTGGGCCGCTTCGATGAGCTCAAGGCTAGTGGACGTCTGGAGGCTTTGATCCGTTCGGGACTGCGACATTGTGAGAACTTCGCTGTCATTGATGCGCATGCGGCTGGAGAGACCGAGCCAGTCGCTCTGCGACGGATCGGGCCAGATTTGGTCTTCGGGCGGCTCTGGCAAGGAGAGCGGCATCCAGGAAGCATTGCAGTCGACTCTCAAGACTCGCCGCTACGAGTTTGATGTCGAACGGGCCATCTATCTGACGGTTTTACATCGGCTTGTTCGCCAGCGGCAGCGATCGGGCGGCCGAGCGTTGGCGCGAAGATTATCTCATCCCTGGAGCCGAAGGGCTCGAACTTCATCATCTTTATCGGGCCATGGCTTTTCTGGGAGAGCCCATCGAGCCTGAGAGCGAAGGGATCCTGGGCACGCCTCGCTGCCACAAAGACCTCATTGAGGAAGCGCTTTTCGAGCGCGGACGCGATCTGTTTACCGAAGTGGACTTGGTCTTTTTCGATACCACTTCGCTCTACTTTGAAGGATGCGGTGGAGAGACGATTGGTCAACGCGGTCACAACAAGGATCATCGGCCCGATTTAAAGCAAATGGTCGTTGGCATGGCGCTGGACGTCCAGGGTCGACCGATCTGCTGCGAGATGTGGCCTGGCAACACGGCGGATGTCAAAACGCTTTTGCCGGTGGTCGAAGCGGATGCGGCAACGCTTCCGGTTACGAGAGATTACGGTGGTGGCCGATCGTGGGATGGTTAGCAAGGCGACCTTGGAGGCTTTCGAGAAAAGTGATCCGCCGGTGCGCTACATCATCGGGGTTCGGATGCGACGGCAAAAGGAGGTTAGCACTTCGGTCCTTGGCAGCCGCGCAGGGTGGTTTGAGAGTGTTCCGGAACGCAGCAACGCGAAGGATCCCTCACCGCTCAAGGTCAAGGAAGTCTGGGTCAGAGAATCGTCGTTATGTCAGTCTGTCTCAATGAAGAAGAACGCCGTAAGGATGCGCACGATCGGGAGGCGATTGTCGCGCATTTAAAGGAGCAACTTCGTCGCGGTGACAAAAGTTTGGTCGGTAACAAAGGTTATCGCCGTTATTTGAAAGTCGAGGGCGAGGAGTCATTTTGCCCTCGATGAAAAGCAGATCAAAGCCGACGCGCGTTACGACGGGCTCTGGGTGCTACGAACTAACACTGTCTACAATGCCGAGACGGTAGCTCACGTCTATAAGAACCTCTGGACGGTCGAGGACATCTTCCGCACGACCAAATCGATTCTGGAAACCCGTCCCATTTACCACAAGTGCGACGAAACCATTCGAGGCCATGTGTTTTGCAGTTTCCTGGCCTTGGCTGTGTTTTTATCGACTTATTCGACGAAACTGTTGTCCCGCCAGATAACCACAACATAAAGCACCAATTTGAAGATCAGCCTAAATAAGACAATAAAGAGATCATGAATTTAATACAGTGAATCGTCGATTAAGCCCATGGATAAAGGACCTCTCGATTTTTGTTGATGAGGCGCCCCCTCTGTTCCCAATTCGTCTGCTCCAACTGTCGCATTCAGGAAAGAGGATTTCCTAACGCTTGAGGGTTGGTAGTCACGTGCAAGTTGTAGGCTCTACGGTTGATGTTTGTTGCAGTGCATGACTCTGCCTTGGCACGAAGCGGACATGCTGCGTCGCGCTTACGATGTTGCTGGGAGGAAAGCGGACGTCGCGCTGGACCCCTAGCCGCCAAATCCACCGTCGCCTATCTTTGCCCCATGCGATCTTCATTTGAACCCTGCATTCCGACGCCCGGCACCAAGGTGCCGGACTCGAAAAACTGGATCCACGAAATCAAGCACGACGGCTACCGCCTGATCGTGCAGCGCGAGGGTCAGCGCGTGCGGCTATGGACGCGCAACGGTCAAGACTGGAGCGGCCGCTTTCCGCTGATCACCGAGGCTGCGTTGCGTAACCGCAATTCGTCGTTCGTGATCGATGGCGAGGCGGTGCTGCTGGGCGTCGACGGCCGATCGGATTTCAATGGGCTGCATTCCCGCAAGCACGACGACGAAGTGCAGTTTTACTCCTTCGATATGCTGGTCAGCGATGGCGACGACATTCGCAAGCTGCCGCTATCGATGCGCAAGACCAACCTGGCGCGGCTGCTGTCGCGGCGCGTTGACGGAATCTTCCTAAGCGACTTCGAACAGGGCGAGATCGGTCCGGATCTATTCCGGCACGCCTGCCTGTTGGGGTTGGAGGGCTTGGTGTCGAAGCTTAGGGATCGGCCGTATCGCCCCGGCCGGTCGCCGCACTGGGTCAAGGTCAAGAACCGGCAGCATCCGGCGTTCAGCCGGGTGATGGAGAAGTTTTGACGGCGGTATCGTTACCGTTCGGCAGTCGCTCGGCAAACTCTAGATAGGCCACGTTGACCGCTTGGCTGAAGGGCTGGCGATCAAACCGGACAAACACGCGGCGGCTGCTGTAGAACGCAGTGATGACGCCGTGGCTGTGACCAGCGTTCGGAGGTTGGTAGACGACGCGGCGTCCGAGATCGGCCTGCTGGGGAACGATCATTGTCGTGTCTCAGTTGTGGGAGCTTTCCACGATTGAAGCGGGACCCACTCCGCTCATCGGTTATCGGCTTGGGGTCAGGATTCTGGACTGGCCGTCACCGACGAGACGCCAGTTTCACGCGAAACGATGTGATCCTGAGTCGTGAGTCCAAATTGCGGCATTATCTTTGATTGATGCTCCCTCAAGAAAACAGCAGCTTGCCGAACAGCAGCAGCACGGCGACCACGAAGCCAGGCGATGAAGCCGCCCGCCTTTGATACCTATGATGGCATCGGACGCCGCGTCTGCGCCGCCAAGGCGTCTTGCGCTAACGGCCGATCTCGGCCCGCCCGTTCTGCGCGATCCTCATGCTGGCACTCGGCGACCCCGGCCGAATGGTCCTGCTTTGAATGGCCGCCGCTTTGGCGGATTCATTGCCTCGACATCCTCGGACGGATTGTGCGGCCTCAATCCATCCAGCCGCAGCCGTTTTGCCTTGCTGCGTATCGCCCAGCGCGGGCGATGCAACTGTTCGACAAGTTCCGACACCGAGTGTGTAGGCCACAAGGTGATGAGTTCGCGAAGCTCCTCGTCGGTCCAACGGGACATTTGCGGCCTCGGTCATGGAGGCCCCCAGCGCCACGTACCGTGCCTGCAGATTCGCGTCGCGACTTCGGCGATCGCATCTTTTCCACATGGAACAATTTTGCTGCGCCGTTCAACAAATGGCGAACGGGCTCACCGAATATTGGTTGAACGAAGCGTCATTCGCATCAGCTTGTCGACGTCTTTGCGGCCGCCAGCGCTACCCGATTTTCCGTTGGAGTGACGCCTGCTTTGCCGACCGCAAGCCCTTCGCGCATCGCGTCATCGGCGCGACATCACTTGGAACGCCAGCGCAAGTCGCCACACTCTGATCGAAGACAACCGAGGTAATCTTATTCGACGAACAACACCGACGCCGGTGGTCTATTTTTCACTTTCGGAGTAATTAGAATCTGTTCGCAGTTCGAATGTACCTAGACGAAACTCTTCGCCAGCCAATTCTTCATCGGTCCCAGCAGGCGGTGGTGTAGACGACCTAATCAGCGTGAATGCCGCATTCGGATATGCCTTCCAGATCGCCAGATCGGCAGCAGTAACGGTGAGCCATCCAAATCTGAAGATGTATCGGCCAGGATCGGCCACCCGTACAATCAGCGGCCAAGTGATCTTGTTTACGGTCAATTCAGGCGGCTTATCGATTTGTTTCGGTGGGAGTGTTTCTGGAAGATCTTCGATGGTCGTCTGAGTAGTAACGATCTTAACGGCAGGATCGTCCGGGTTAGTGGACCCACCGTCCTCGCCATCAGGCCACACAAGAGAGGGATCGAGCGTTGGCATTGCCTCTAGATCGTTGGGCTCGCGCCGCTCGGCTTCCAAACTCATTGCAGGCGCTTTTGAGTTTTCCGGCTTTGGGCCAAGTATCACCTCGCGCAGCAGGTTGGCGACCGGCTCAACTGGAACGGAATCGAGACCCAAGTGATCGCCGTTGACCCATTGAGCTTCCTGCATTGCAGCCGGGACTGGATCAGAATCGGTCACGTCTTCCCCTTCGCCTTCAGCCCGATCTCGAGCAGGCGGCGCGCATTCAATAATACTGCCACTGCAAAACGATCCAGATGGTGAAGATCAGAGCAGCGATGATGCCGATTAGAATCCGTAGATCGCGGGACCATTTCCATCCCTTCATTTGGGTTAAACCTTCAGCCCGATCTCGAACAAGCGGCGGATGGCTTCAAACCGCCGACCGCAGCGCCTTCAGCCCCGCGGGCGTAAGCTTGATTGCGGTGCGTTGCTTTTCACCCCGGCTCTCGATCCAACCATAATCAAGTATGCGGCTGAGCATCACTTCACCTGCCGGAACGGGCAGGTGTGCGACGATCTTCCGATCGTCCAAGCTTAGACATTGCATCACTGTTCGCTGAGCCATGTTGGGGACTTCACCCGAATTTTTGCCAGTCACCTCTTGGTCGCTTTCTCTCGGCCGACTTCTCTCCCGTGTCTTTCGAGACGATTTGCAGCATCGTTTTGATCATGCCACGGATAGCCTCGGGGCGGGTGTAGGGGCTCTTTCTGCCTGTCAATCCACGCATCCAGCGCCCTCCAATGAGGGCCTGTGAATTCGTGCGCAGCAAGTCATTGGATTACCAACATATTCCCGCTGTTTTGATGCTGGGGATATGCTGCGGATAACTGTGTTGCATATTTGGCGCACCCTGTAGAAAAATCGCCCCGCCACAAAATGGACGTTCACAAGCTGACTGACACTCAGGGGATGTCGAAGTACCTTTTTCACATTGCCATGGCCTTGCGTATCGGGGGCGTGTGATGAGTTTTCAGATTACGGTTTTGAAAGTCTTGGCTGGGCATCCCGGCGGACGGGCGTCGTTAGACGACGTTAGGCGCGCGGTGGCAATTCTGATTTCTAGCGGCTCAGACTGGACCAATCGGACGAAGCGCCTAGCAGCGCGCGCCCCTGGCCTCGATATCTTTACTCAAGCATTTGTTCTACGCGATGAAGCGGGCTGGCAAATCACTCATGCCGGAAAAGCGTTTCTCGCGGCTCTTGAAGCGCCGATAGAGATGGCGGCGCCAATAGACAAAGCGGCAGAACCTGCTCTGTTGCTCACTCGAATGCCGACTTCGCCAGCAATTCAGTTCACCGGGACTAAGCCGCGCCGGGCGCGCCGCGGAAGAGCCGGCCAGCGGCATTCTGCGGTCGCCTAATGACGGCATTTCGCGAAAATCAAAGGCCGCCGGTTCACGCTGGGCGCCTTTTCAACGGGCGAGCCTACGAATCGGGCGCTTCAAGTAGTGAGCCGTATTAGTCGCAATATTTATCGCTCCGGCCGCGGTAAACACGGGCGCAACATATGCCTGAATGTAGGTTTTGAGGGGTTCTGCCCGAGGTACGTTTTGGATGGCGATAGCAGTTCCAGATCCGAGGATCATCAGACAGACGACTCCGATGCGCCGGGGCAAATGCGCGGGTTGAGCAAACTAATATAAGACAAGCACCAGTGTGGCGAGTTCATTGGCACTTGTCCCGCGTGTGGTGAAAATCACAGTCTTCAGCAGATCGATCGGCGAAGGACTGAACTCAGTTGCGCGCAAAGGCTAGCCCACGAACGCGAACGACGACTGGTTCTTGACAGGAGGTCACGTCGCGGGTCGGTGAACGGTTCACGCCGGAACCTCATATTCGTATTCGAACGCGACACCCTCCGGGTCGTTTTCCTGCAGCCCTGTGTACCGCGCAAAGCAAAACCCCTGCCGGTCTGGACAGACGGCAGGGGCATCGCAGGAAAGATGGAGGGAGGCGGTTGTTGCTGGACTACCGGTGTCGCTCCAAGGACCCACGCAGAAATCAAACAACGATGATTGAGTTCCAGCAAGACGATTTTATGAGCAGTCAGGCGTAGCGTGATCCTGTTGATGGGAACCGATGAACATCATGCGACCAAAACCTCCGCCCCATCCCGGGTCAGGGATCGAGGTCAACCGCGATGAGGCGGAAGTGAGGGAAGCAAAGGATCGGCGCTAGGGACGCCGAGGAAGACAAGATGCGATTGTGATTTGGGCAACTTAAGGGCGAGAGCGCCAGGGTTGCGGTGCACAACATTTTTTGCTTGGCAATTGAGAGAATCTGCGCAGACTTCGTCCATCGATCATGACGGGGACGAGCATGAGCACGATAGAAACGGTCGTCTACTTGATGGCGCTGGTTTGGCTGCCCCCACTTATATTCGTAGGCTACTTGATTTTGCCTAAACGTCCGGCTGATTAGATTAACTGCTCCACCATCCATGTCAGGAGCCACAGCCATCCAAGCGTGGCTACCGCAATGGCCGCCAAGTAAACGGCGCGCGCCAATTTATGTCGCCAGTTAGACAAGAATGCGCTTCTTAAATGGGAGATTCCAACTGCCCCGAGGTGAAGGCTGACGTAGGCGTTGCGAGTTAACTCTGCAACCGCGCAAACAAAAAAGACCGCCGCGCGAAAGACAATGGATTGACATCGCAGATGGCAATGCGTCGTCTAGGGCAGGTTGGGTTTTTGCGGCGCCTTGACCATTCCTGCTGCAATTTCAGCGGACGATTGCGGATCGGCCTTAGCCTCGGACAGGTGCTGTTCGAGCACGAGGATCAAGCGATGCCCTGCGGTGTTGTCCTGGATGTGCGGGGATGACGCCGATTGATGATTTTTGTCCTCGGACTTCTTCGGAACGGCGTGAGACGATTTGGGGCGCACGTTAAACCAGAGCAGCACGCAGCCGGCCACGATAAAAAATACCGTTAATATGTCGAGGAGCATGACGCGTTGTCACCTATACCAAAGCCCGTCCACAGTGGCGGCTATTTACTCTCCGACCGGATACTCAAAAGCAACGCCTTCCGGATCGTTATCCTCGAACCATCTGTTGGCGGCGAGTTCGGTCGCGAAGACCTTAAGGTGCTCAACGTCGCCGATATCCCTGCTCGTGTTGACATAAATCCAGACTGTCATTGGTCCCTCTTTAGCTTCCTGCGCCCCCAGTGATGCTCCTTGCGGTCTGGATTGAACTCCCGAACTTGGCCGCGGTTCAATGCGCGCATGACGCCAATCCGCGCGAGCATCGTTGTACCGTTCCGTTCAGCCACCAGCATCAAGGCCTCGATCGCGGTCGGCCACTCGGGCGCAGCGGCTTCCTTTTTCGGCAAGGCGGTGATGTAGCTTGCGGCGTCGCGGAGCGTGACGAGGGTTCGGCCGTCGGGCAGCGGGATTGGATCCTCGAACCTGCGCTGCCAGCCGCGTTCTGCCGCCACGGACCTTTATCGCTCTGGCCCGGTACCGCGGCTGGTGAACTGCAGGTCTTTGGGCGTGAGTGTGGCCGGAGGTCTTTCCCTGTCGTCTTCGTATCGCGCTGCCAGGTCTTGAAGGCGCTTCTTGATGAAGGGATCAGCCGCCTTGTCTGCCAAATCGCGCACGGTTCGGCCACGTTGCCTCTTAAATTCCTGGTCCAACATGACTGAATCCGAACGCAACGCAGGACGATTTCATCTGCTGGCGTGAAGCCGGCGTCTCGACGGGTGGCGGATTGATCCCTGAGCACCTTCGCGAGCGGAGTTTCAAAGGCCCGGATCGAGCCCCACGCTCGCCGGGCCTTTGTGCTGTCCGGAGGTCTCCAGCGCATCCGGGATCAAGCACGAATTGCCGCGATCACCGCTGCAGCCACCACACCGAAGCCAGCGCCGACGGCTGGGCGGACGATGTCAGGCTATCGGATGTGGAGCGGACGCAAGTCCGGGGTCACCGCATCTAACACCGCCGCGCGCGGCCCCGTCTCTGGGCTGGGGGCTGAAGTAGACAGGACCGCGCCGGGCCACGGGATTGACGGCGGTGTGGCCACGACACAAACAAAGGTTGTGGCGGTTGGTTCCCACCCGGTGTCAGTATCAACCCTTTAGATGCGAGTAAGCGGCTGGGTTGGGGCATCCGGTAATCGCGGTGTCGGGATCATCCCAGCCCAAAGGCCGCCACTGTACCTCCGGACAATGCGCTTCAGGACAATTGTCGCCGACTTGGTGCCGGAGTTTAGATGGCTAGGTACCATGGCTCCCCATCCGGATAGTCAGGTACACGCAGCGGACACGGCCCCGGTTTGAGAGACCGGGGCCGTACCGATGGGGAGTGATGGCAAGGTGTCCAAATTAGAGGAAACCAACTGAAGCTCCTTGAGATCGCCAACACCGTCGAGGTCGTACAGAGCCGGCTCCGGTTGTCTGAACAACAATCCCGCGTCGATAAGTGGAGCGTCTGCCGGGGTTAGGCCGCCGCGCGGAGCGGAGGAAGATCGAAGTAGGAGCAACGGGCCGTTCCTGTTTCTGCGGCAAAGCTACGCCACCGAATACAAGGCCGGCTTGGACCTGGCGATTGCCCATGGCTGGCTGGAACTGCACGAGAGCGGAACCTTCGTCCGCTTCACCTAGGCGGGTGCCGATCTGTTCGCCTGAAATTACATTTTCATCATTTCTTTGGAGCGCGCGACGGGGCGACTATTTCATGCAAGGGGGCCTGTTGCATGGAGGTGTTCCAATGCCCAACAGGGAGCTTTTAGAACGCGCGCGAATGTTCGAGGAGCGTGCCGAGCGAGCCAAAGATCCAATCTCGCGCCAGCATTACCGGGAGATGGCGGCGCACTACAGGGCGCTCTCAGTCGAGCAGACGGAGAAGAACAATCTCCTTGGAACGGAAAGGATCACGCCGGGAGCTCCGGCTGGCGCCTTGAACCGTAGATAGTAGCGGCGATCCTCCGCCAAAGGGCTGCCATCTGGTCTCTTCGAGATTCGCATTTGTGACGCCGTCGCCTATCTTTGCCCCATGCCTAAATCAGCGTTCGAGCCCTGCATCCCAACCCGCGGCACCAAGGTTCCTGACCGGCCGGAATGGCTTCACGAAATCAAGCACGACAGCTACCGCCTGATCCTCCAGCGCGACGGCAAGCGCGTGCGGCTGTTCACCCGCAACGGCCATGATTGGAGCGATCGATTCCCGCTGATATCAGAGGCCGCGCTGCGCAACCGCACGTCTTTCGTCGTTCGTGATCGACGGCGAGGCGGTGCTGCGTGCGTTGAAAGCCGGCGCACCCGACGGGCGCGGTCCGGTTGATGCTGGCGACTTGGTGGCGACCTCGACTTCCGCAAGGGAGCGGAGGGACTTGCGGCGCTGGTTGTCTATGGGTTCCGGGCCAAGCGTGCGGACCGGATCAAGTTGATCTTTTGGGATGGCGGCCGTGGCGACGCCGGCAACCAAGCAACGGGTTCCAGAGTTACCTTGTGAACAGAGGGGTGAAATCCCGCATCAACTATCGATAACGTCCTTCGCAAAAATGCCTGAGGTCTTCAGTGCCGCGCGGCAGGGGGAAAAGTTCCAAAGGAAATTAAGTCCTTTTCGCCAACTTCCTTTCGTATCCCACGTCAGGCAGACGGGAGTGAAATCAAATATTGCCTTTCAATGCGGCCGGCTGCTATTGTGATTAAATCACAGTCCATTATCGCGTTGACTACCGAAGACATTTTAAAGTTTCGTTTGTCACTCCTGTACAGGAGGGTTCAATGAATTTTAAAAACACGAGCTTTTCAACGGACGTAACTATTTCTGGACTTGTAACTCCCATCATCTGCCTGAGGGACGCTACCCCGAATTACAGATTGCAAATCTGGGAAAGGTCGCTGCACGCGGTCTCTCCATTCACCAAATTATTTTCTGCCAATGCCAATGCCAATGTCGTTTGCCGGCGGCGGTGCTGTCCTCAACCTACAACATAGCGGGCCGACGCCAGCTGAAATGAAGTTTGATCCTGGCCCTTGATAACGGGATCTCTACGACACGCCGACGGGCCGCTTCGAGTTAATGGTCTCCAGCCGGCGCTCGAGACGCTTTTGGAGGATTTCGAGCGATGGAAAAGTCCCCACATCTATCCTTGCGCATTGCTGCCGAGAATTTAGAGCCGAGCGCATCCTATGGCTTGAAT
This sequence comes from uncultured Alphaproteobacteria bacterium, assembly GCA_963738765.1. Taxonomy (GTDB): domain Bacteria; phylum Pseudomonadota; class Alphaproteobacteria; order Rhizobiales; family Xanthobacteraceae; genus Bradyrhizobium. Next base: position 10,900 of record CAVTYA010000041.1, read on the forward strand.
ACCTTCGTCGATCAGTTCGCTGTGGCTATGAAGCGCTCGCCCTCACCAAATACTGTCAGCAGGACTGGACGCCGACCGCTTGAGACCGCACCGAGGGACGGGGGATTTCTAATCCTAGAAGAGGATGAGAATGGGAAGTATGACATCGCTCGCTGGGCGCCTGAGGCGGGTGAATGGGTCCGCGAAAACGGCGAGCCCATCAAGATCACGCCGTCGTATTGGTATCCAATAGAGCGGGAGAACTATCTTCAAGGGCTCGCTATATCGACTAGCCCCTCCCAACCCGGGATGTCAGGGTTGTCTCTGCGCCGAGATAGCTTCTTTTTTGCCGGCGATATCATAGCGTCTCATTCGGATGCGGCACCTCCCGAGACCGTGGCGGCAGTCAAGACAGCGTCCACGGCGGTCGAACCAAAGCGCGCCTCCCATGCGCGGAATCGATTTGCGGCTTTCTCGATCGCCGCCAGCCTCGTCGTGGCGGTCTGCATCGGCATGTATTTCCGCGCCGAGGTCACCTCCTATATGGCGCGAGACACCGTTCGTCAGGATCTACTTCGGGTTAGCACGATCGGCGGCCAGGTGGTCGGGCAAGCAAGCCGGTGGTTGAGTCGGAACTTCGAGAGCCAAGTCTCCCCGGCCCAAATGTCACAGGGCCAGAACACGCAGGTCGACGCATCAACGCGGCATATTGCGGCGCTCCAGCCACAAACCGAACCCGATAGGGTAGGAACGCAGGCTTCGGAGACGACACCGGCCGGACCAGCTACGCTACTGGAACCGGCGGCGATTACCGTGGAACATAGCCAGGGGCCGGCAGGGGAGCGCGATCGCGGCGCCACGCTCGCGAGCGAACTGGCGATGGCGCGCCGCGATTTCGAGACGAAGGTGGCGCTGTTGAGCAAGGCGGCTGACGAAGCCGCGCAGCTCAGACAGACGGCGGAGGCTACCGCTACGGAACTGCGGCAGTCTTTGTTGCAGGAACGCGACCGTGTCGCCGCCCTGGCTCGCGAACTCGCCACGGCGCGCCGCAACCTCGAGACAGGGGTTGCGCTGTCGAGCGAGGCCCGCGAGGAAGCGGAACAGCTTAGGCAGGCAGCGAAGGCCGCGACGGCGGAGCTGCAGCAGGAACGCAATAGGTCGGCTGCGCTGGCCCGTGATCTTGAATCCGCGCAGCGCGTGATTGGAGCACGTTCGACGACTGAGCGCCCAGCGGGCAGCCAGATCGACCCGATGAAACAGGTCGCGGAGCGGGCTGCGGCAGAGCCCTCGCGCACCGCGGTACAAGGTAATCCGGAAGCGGCCAGATTGATGGCCCGCGCCAGCGCGCTGCTCGCCCAGGGAAGTATCGGCGCGGCGCGGATCGTGCTTGAGCGGGCTGCCGAGACGGGCAGTGCGGAGGCGAGCTTCGCGCTCGCGGAGACGTATGACCCTCTCGTTCTTTCCAAGTGGGGCACGTACGGAACGCGCGGCGAGGCGACGAAGGCGCGCGAGCTTTATGCGAAGGCCCAGGCCGGCGGCATTCAGGAGGCGAACGATCGAATTAACGCGTTGCGCCAGTGATGGGATGACGATTTTACGTTTGTGCATCGGCGCAGGATGACGAGGGTAGGCGGCCGGCAAGTCAAGTTGACACTCAAGAGGCTCATCAATGATGTTTCTTAGGACACGCTTCTTGCTGCCGCTCGCCGCGTTGGCGTTTTTCGTTCTGGCGATGCAGCCCGCCAGTGTGGATGCACAGACGCAGAGGGTCCACACGCCGCGAACCGTCGCGCCGTCCGAGGTGCAAAAAGAGAAAATGAACGCCTGGACGGTCGGCCTCGCCGGCGGCCTGCTCGAGGGCGCTCCGATCCGCCTGGCTGCCGAGATCGCCCGCGTGGTCGACGACGGGCCGAATATGCTTGTTTTGCCCATCGTCACCCGGGGACCCGTGGAAAATATGAATGCGCTGCTTTATCTGCGAGGCGTCGACATGGCGATCGTCAATTCCGACGCGCTCGAAGAGTACAAGATTGAGGCGCCGACGATTCAGAGTCACATCGTCTACCTTCTCAACCTCTTCCCGTCGGAATTGCATATCTTCGTCCGACCTGAAATTCAGAGCCTGCAAGATCTCGCGGGCAAGAAAGTGAATTTCAACACCCAAGGCACTGCGGCCGCCTATTCGGGACCGCTGATCTTCAGCCGCCTCGGCGTCGATGTCGAAAAGACCTTCATTCCCCATCAGGTCGCGCTGGAGCAGATGCGCCAAGGCGAGATAGCCGCCGTCGTTTTCATCACGTCGAAGCCGGTTGACGCTTTCCTGCGTGGGCGCTGGGAGCCTGGATTCAAGTTCCTTCCGGTTGCTTACGAAAACAAGTTCGAAGATTACTATCTTCCCGCGACGTTGGAGGCGAGCGACTATCCCAACCTGATCAAGCAAGGTGAACGCGTGTCGACACTTGCGGTGCCGACCGTTCTGATCGCCTTCAATTGGCCGGCGCAGTCGAATCGTTACCAGCGTGTCGCCCGCTTCGTCGACTACCTGTTTTCTCGGATCGACAGGTTGCAGGGGCCCGGCTTCGACCCGAAATGGAAGGCGGTCAATCTTGCTGCGACAATCCCCGGATTAGCTCGTTCCCCAGCCGCCCAGGCCTGGCTGGATCGTCAGTCACACGGTAAACAGGCCTCACCATGAGGACCGCTGTGGTCCCGATGTTTGTCGCGTTCGAGGTTGCGTGCAGAGCTGCCTTCGCACAAAGCGTGAGCGATCCGCTGGCACATCTTCGCGCCTGCTCTCTGATGGAGCGTGCTGAACGGCTGGAATGTCTGGATAGGCTGTCACGCAGCCTCACGCCGCCTCAGGCGCGCCCGGCCCGGGCAGCCAACAACTGGGCGATCAGCGAAACCACCTCGCCGGTGGACTATGGTCCGATTGTTGTTGCCACCACCACATCTCGCGAGGAAAGTTCCGCGATGCAGCTCTCCATGTCCTGTCGCGCCGGCCGTACTGAACTCGTGGTCGCAGGACCGGCCGTCGCCGGTAAGGGCGAAGATTACGCCGTATCCTATCGCATTGATGGCAATGAGCCGGTGCAGGTTGCGGCAGGTCCACCGTCGTTTGGTACCGGCGCCGCGTTTATGGGCGACGTTGTGCGCTTGTTGCAGTCGCTCCCCGAGGAGGGCGACATCGCCGTCCGGCTCTCCCCCCGAACGGGTGCTACCCGCGAGGGATCCTTTTCGCTCAACGGACTTAAGACGGTGCGAGACAAGCTCGCCGTTGCTTGTAAATGGCCGCAGGCCATTGCCAAGCCCCGCAACTGATTGTCACCGAATAGAGAACCTTTAACGGGAGTTACATGATGATGCATTTTGAAAACGTAGTGAAAGCAGCTTTGCTTGGCGTGGCCGCTCTGCTCATCGTCACGCCGCCATCGACCGCACAGGGGAACAAAAAGACCAAAGTGCAGACGTCGACGCAGACCGTCGCGGGCCAGAAGGCGCATCGCGTTGTTTTGCAAGTGGATACCAACGAACCCGCGATGATGAATCTTGCACTTAACAATGCGATGAATGTCGCGCAGCATTACAAGGACCTTGGCGAGAAAGTGTCGATCGAGATCGTCACTTTTGGCCCCGGTCTCCATATGCTGCGCGACGATACTTCGCCGGTGAAGGCGCGGATTGAGGTAATCGCGCTGAGTACGCCGGAAATCTCCTTCAAAGCTTGCGGTAATACCCAGGAAAACATGCACAAGGCCGAGAACAAGGACATTCCCCTCGTTCCACAGGCGCAGGTCGTGAACTCCGGCGTCGTGCGTATCTTGGAGTTGCAAGAGCAGGGCTGGTCGTATGTAAGGCCCTGACGCACATACGTCAGCATCTCAGCCGTCGTCGTGACCGCTGGTATGTTGCGTTCTGATTTGGGGGTAGCCGATCATCTCCCGCATCGTGTTGAGCAGTGTGAAGTCCGGGCGCCTCGATTGGATCATTGAACTTGCGATGCCAACCGCGCTCGTCCTCGGTGCGGGCGTCGCTCAAAATAGCCGTTGCGTTTCAAACGGCCGATATTCCCGCACTTTCGGCGTAAGCCGTTGCGATCATTAAAATCGCTGACTTTGGGTCCAACTTGTTTTGCAGGAGGGGAACCGGGTCGTGCCCAAAGGCGGATTTCGGGTTCGAATTCCGCAACAGGGCGTCACCGAGTTGATAACGCATCATAAAGTGGCAGCCGCCCGGTCGCAACCTCGGCCGGGTGGGCCATTTGATGCGGTGAATGGACAGGTATCTAGAACTGCCGGTTGGGCTCTGCTAGCGCATGTTGATCTTATTTGGTGGGAAATCCGACATGACCGACGCCATCCGGCCGCTGATCGCCGGCAACTGGAAAATGAACGGCCTGAAGGCCTCTTTGGCCGAATTCGAGGCCATGCTCGCGGGCGCCGGCCGCGTTGGCCGGCAAGGCCGACCTGCTGGTCTGCCCGCCGGCGACCCTGATCGCGGCGCTTCGCCGACAAGGCGCGGGGTTCAAAACTCGCGGTGGGCGCCCAGGATTGCCACCCGAAGGCCTCGGGCGCCCATACCGGCGATCTCTCGGCCGAAATGCTGGCGGATGCCGGCGCCAGCGCCATCATTGTCGGCCATTCCGAGCGGCGCGCCGACCACGGCGAGACCGACGCGCTGGTGCGGCAGAAGGCCGAAGCGGCCTGGCGCGCCGGGCTGACCGCCATCGTCTGCATCGGCGAGACCCGCGAGCAGCGCGATGCCGGCAAGACGCTCGATGTCTGCGGCGGCCAGCTCAAGGGTTCGCTGCCGGATGCGGCCACGGCGGCCAATCTGGTGGTGGCCTATGAGCCGGTCTGGGCGATCGGCACCGGGCTGACCCCGACGGCCGAAGATGTCGAGCAAGTTCATCGGTTTATCCGGGATGTCCTCGTGGACCGATTTAACGGCGAGGGGGCCAGGATCCGGATTCTCTATGGCGGCTCGGTAAAACCCTCGAACGCGGCCGAATTGATGGCGGTTGCCGACGTCAATGGCGCCCTGGTCGGCGGCGCCAGCCTGAAAGCGGCCGATTTCCTTGCGATCGCGGCCGGCTGCCCTTAGTTAGAACTGGCGGTATCGGGGGTGACAATGCCCGGTCCGATCGTGTAACACCGCGCAACTTCAGGAAAACCCGCAAGCCTTCATGTGCAGCCGGAACCGGCGCTCTCGGCTTGCGATGGAAGGTTCAAGATGCAGACCGTCGTTATCGTCATCCACCTCATGATCGTCGCCGTGCTGATCGGCACGGTGCTGCTGCAGAAATCCGAAGGCGGCGGCCTCGGCATGGGTGGCGGCGCCGGCTTCATGTCGAGCCGCGGCACCGCCAATCTGCTGAGCCGCACCACCGCGATCCTGGCGGCCGGCTTCTTCGTGACCAGCCTGTTTTTGGCCTGGATCGCGGGCGCCGACCGCAAGCCGACCTCGATTCTCGGCAACCCGCCGGCGTCGCAGTCCCAGCCGGCCAGCGGCGCGGCGCCGATCACGCCGCCGACCATCGGCGGCGTTCTGGATTCGCTGAAGAAGGTGGATGAGCAGCAGGGCCAGCCGGCGCCATCGGGCCCGCAGGCGCCGCGTTCGCAATAAAGCAGGGTGGCTATGCAGGACGGCGTCTGGCGTCCTGCATCAGAACTTCCCATCAATATCCTGATATCGCTTTAGATTTCACGTCACCCACAGCCCGACAAAATGTTCGCCGCTGGCTGCGATTCGTTTTTGCGAATCGCCCCGGTGGCCTTAAAGGTTAAGCCCCATGGCGCGGTACATCTTCATCACCGGCGGCGTGGTTTCTTCGCTCGGAAAGGGTCTGGCTTCAGCGGCACTCGGTGCCCTGCTGCAGGCCCGCGGCTACAAGGTCCGGCTCCGCAAACTCGATCCCTATCTCAATCTCGATCCCGGAACGATGTCGCCGTATCAGCACGGCGAAGTGTTCGTGACCGACGACGGCGCCGAGACCGATCTCGATCTCGGCCATTACGAGCGCTTCACCGGACGGCCCGCCACCAAGGCCGACAACATCACGACCGGGCGTATCTATCAGGACATCATCACCAAGGAACGCCGCGGCGACTATCTCGGCGCCACCATCCAGGTGGTGCCGCACGTCACCAACGCGATCAAGGAATTCGTCCTCTCCGGCAATGACGACTACGATTTCGTGCTGGTCGAGATCGGCGGCACCGTCGGCGACATCGAGGGCCTGCCGTTCTTCGAGGCGATCCGCCAGCTCAAGAACGATCTGCCGCGCGAGCACGCCATCTACATCCATCTGACGCTGCTGCCGTTCATCCCGAGCGCCGGCGAATTGAAGACCAAGCCGACCCAGCACTCGGTCAAGGAACTGCGCTCGATCGGCATCCAGCCGGATATCCTGCTGTGCCGCACCGACCGCGAGATTCCGAAGGAAGAGCGGCGCAAGCTCGGCCTGTTCTGCAACGTGCGCGAAAGCGCCGTGATCGAGGCGCGCGACGTCGACAACATCTACGCCGTGCCGGAGGCCTATCACGCCGCCGGCCTCGACGACGAAGTGCTGGCCGCGTTCGGCATCACGCCGAAGATTCCGCCGGCGCTGCAGAGCTGGAACGTCATCAACGAGCGCGTCCGCAATCCCGAAGGCACGGTGACCATTGCCATCGTCGGCAAATACACCGGCATGAAGGACGCCTATAAATCGCTGATCGAGGCGCTGTCGCATGGCGGCATCGCCAACAAGGTGAAGGTCAATCTCGACTGGATCGAGAGCGAGGTGTTCGAGAACGAGGATCCGGCGCCGTTCCTCGAGCACGTCAACGGCATTCTGGTGCCCGGCGGCTTCGGCCAGCGCGGCGCCGAAGGCAAGATCCGCGCGGCGCAGTTCGCGCGCGAGCGCGACGTGCCGTATTTCGGCATCTGCTTCGGCATGCAGATGGCGGTGATCGAGGCCGCGCGCAATCTGGTCGGCATCGAGGACGCCAACTCCACCGAGTTCGGCCCGACCAAGGAGCCGCTGGTCGGCCTGATGACGGAATGGCTGCGCGGCAACGAACTCGAGAAGCGCACCAGGGCCGGCGATCTCGGCGGCACCATGCGGCTCGGCGCCTATCCTGCGGCGCTCAAGCGCGGCAGCCGGGTGTCGGAAGTCTATGGCGGCGCCACCGAGATTTCCGAGCGCCATCGCCACCGCTACGAGGTCAACACCGCCTACAAGGACCGGCTCGAACAGCACGGCCTGCGGTTTTCAGGCCTGTCGCCCGACGGCGTGCTGCCGGAGATCGTCGAATATGAGGACCATCCCTGGTTCATCGGCGTGCAATTCCATCCCGAACTGAAATCGCGCCCGTTCGAGCCGCATCCGCTGTTCGCGTCGTTCATTCAGGCCGCGATGGTGCAGTCACGGCTGGTTTGATCTGTGCCCATCGACTGCCTTTGACGAACGCGTGAATTGTTGCGACAAACCGCTCCTGCTAACGCAAGAACAATAAATCAGGGGAGTGTGCTCGATGATCTACGAAACCCGCGTCTATCGCTGTCTGCCGGGCCGTTTGCCGGCGCTGCTCAAGCGCTTTGAGATCGTCACGCTGAAACTGTGGGAAAAGCACGGCATCAAGCAGGCCGGCTTCTTCACCACGCTGGTCGGCGAATCCAATCAGGAATTGACCTATCTGCTGGCATGGGAATCGCTCGCCGATCGCGAGAAGAAATGGGCTGCGTTCCAGAGCGATCCGGACTGGATTTCCGCGCGCGCCAAGACCGAGGAAGACGGCCAGATCGTCGGCAATATCGTCAATCAGTTGCTGGTGCCGACGTCGTTTTCGTCGGTGAAATGACAGGTCGCGCAACCCTGATAATCGGAGCCTAAACAGGGTTGATCCTGATGGCGCGGACCGGCATGGTCCGCGCAAGACAAGAAGGAAATACCCTTGAACGCAAAGATCTCGGCGGCATCGGTCGTCACGGCTGGCGCGGTCAAATTCGGCAATGATTTGCCGATTTCGATCATCGCCGGTCCGTGCCAGCTCGAGAGCCGTGCGCATGCGCTGGAAGTCGCGGGCGCGCTGAAGGAGATCGCCGCGCGGTTGAACATCGGCCTCGTCTACAAGACCTCGTTCGACAAGGCCAACCGCAGCAGCGGATCGGCGCCGCGCGGCATTGGTCTCACGCAGGCGCTGCCGATCTTTGCCGAGATACGGTCCTCGCTCGGCCTTCCCGTGCTCACCGATGTGCACGAGCCGGCGCAATGCGCCGAGGTGGCGCAGGCCGTCGACGTGCTGCAGATCCCGGCCTATCTGTGCCGGCAGACCGATCTGCTGCTGGCGGCGGCCGCGACCGGCAAGGTCATCAACGTCAAGAAGGGGCAGTTTCTGGCGCCATGGGATATGGCCAATGTCGTGAACAAGATCACGGCTGCCAAAAATCCCAACGTGCTGGTCACCGAACGGGGCGCTTCGTTCGGCTACAACACATTGGTGTCCGACATGCGCGCGCTGCCGATCATGGCCCGCACCACGGGCGCGCCCGTGATCTTCGATGCCACGCATTCGGTGCAGCAGCCGGGCGGGAAGGGGACCTCGTCGGGCGGTGAGCGCGAATTCGTCCCCGTGCTGGCGCGCGCCGCGGTCGCGGTCGGCGTGGCCGGCGTGTTCATCGAAACCCATCCCGATCCCGATTCGGCGCCGTCGGACGGACCCAACATGGTGCCGCTGCGTGAATTCGAGGCTTTGGTGCGGACCTTGATGGGGTTCGACGCGTTGGCCAAGAATCTTGCCAAGAACGCGCGGTGATGGCGCGGATAGTGTCGTGACCGCGTCGAGCCGCCTGCCGCCGGCGCTGAACATCATTACGCTCGCGACCTTCGCAGCAAGCCTGTCGGCGCGGGCGCTCGATCCGGTATTGCCGCATGTCGCCGACGACTTCGGCATCACCATCGCGACCGCCGCGAGTTTCGCCGCCGTGTTCGCCTTCACCTTTGCCATCATCCAGCCGGTGCTCGGCGCCACCGCCGATCTGTTCGGCAAGGCGCGGCTGATGATCGTCTGTCTGGTGCTGCTTGGCGTTGCCAACATCCTGGGCGCGATGGCGACCTCGTTCCCGCTGTTGTTTGCGACCCGTATTCTCGCCGGCATCGGTTCCGGCGGCGTGTTTCCGATCGCGCTCGGGTTGACCAGCGATCTGGTCGGCCCTGAGAAACGCCAGATTGCGATCGGGCGCACGCTGATGGGCTCGATGACCGGAAATCTGCTCGGCGCCTCCGCGTCCGGCCTGATCGGCGATTTCCTCGGCTGGCGCGGCGTGCTCGCCGTGCTCGGCGTTCTGGTCGTGGTGGCGGCGATTGCGGTCGCGGCCGGATTTCGCGGCGCCGCGATCACGCGCCCGCCGCGCGCCAGCCTGTCGGCGCTCAGGCACGGCTACCACACGATCTTCACCAACCCGAACGCGCGCGTTTGCTACGCGGCGGTCTTCATCGAAGGCTGCTGCGTGCTCGGCCTGTTTCCGTTCATCGCGTCATTCCTGTTCCAGCTCGGCGAAACCTCGCTCTCGATCGCCGGCATCGTGATCGCCGGATTTGCGATCGGCGGGCTGTTCTACACCTTGACGGTGTCGCGCTTTCTGCCGCGGCTCGGCGTCAAGGGCATGATGTTCGCGGGCGCTGCGCTGGTCGCGCTGCAACTCGCTGCCGTAACCCTTGGCCTGCAATGGAAGCTTCAGGCGTTGAGCCTGCTGTTCATGGGCTGGGGATTCTACATGATCCACGGCTGCCTGCAGGTGTTCGCCAGCGAGCTCTCGGTGGAGGCGCGCGCGACCGCGCTGTCGCTGCATTCGTTCTTCTTTTTCATGGGCCAGACCATCGGCCCGATTGCGTATGGTTTCGGCATCCAGCATGCGGGCAAGGCGCCGACCTTGCTGACGGCGGCCGCCGTCATGATCGTGCTCGGATTTGCCTGCGCGCGGCTGCTGCGCCAGACCCGGCCGGCGGACGCCGCAGCAATCTGATCGGCGCTATCGGCGTCGCCGGACCGTACGACATTCTGGATCGGCTGCACCGGAAATTTACGGGATCGCGCCGCCAGACGATAACGGTCCGTTCACCATGCGGGCAATTCCCGGCTGCGTTTCGGCAAACTCCGGCGCTCCTCAAGTTCCCTTACACTTTTAGCGCCTAGTCCTCGTAGCAGGAAAAGCTGTCATCGCAGCCCGCCCGGGCTCGCGCGTAAGAGTAGATAGTAAAGCGTATGAATACCGCACGTATTGTGGTTCTGGTGATCGCGCTCAGCGCCGGCGGCGTTGCAGCCTATCTTGCCAGGGGATCCGACGCGACGCCTCCGCCGGCGGCGGCGGTTGCGCAACTGCCGACCGTGGATGTTCTGGTCGCCAAAACCGACATCGGGCTCGGCCAAACGGTCAAGCCTGAAGATATGCAATGGCAGACCTGGCCGGCGGCGACCGCAAGCAACGGCTTTATCCGCCGCACTGAAATGGCCGAGGCGATCAGGGAGATCGGCGGCTCGATCGCGCGCGCGCCGTTCATTGCCGGCGAACCGATCCGGCAACAGAAGCTGGTGAAGGCCGACGGAAGCGGATTCATGGCCGCCGTCCTGCCCGCCGGCATGCGGGCGATCTCGACCGAAATCTCGCCCGAGACCGGCGCCGGCGGCTTCATCCTGCCGAACGACCGGGTCGACGTCATACTTTCCAGGCGCGAGAAAAGCCCGGTGGCCGGCGCGCCTGACGTCGCCGTCTCGGAAATCATCATGGCCAACGTTCGCGTGCTCGCGATCGATCAGGCTCCGAAGGAAAAAGAAGGCCAGAACACCGTGGTCGGCAAGACCGTGACGCTCGAGCTCAAGCCCGAGCAATCGGAGACGCTCGCCCGCGCGCGCGCGAGCGGCACCCTGTCGCTGGCGCTGCGCAGCATCGCCGACGTCAACATGGTCGAGAACGGATCCGACAATCAGGCCCCGAAGCGGGGCAATAGCGTCAGCGTGGTTCGCTACGGCGTCTCAGGCTCGACGACGACACAGAAGTGACGAGGACGCGCGAAATGAAGTACGGGGCAAATCAACTGGTGACGCGAAATTTCTGGGTCCGCGCGCTGTCGTTTTCGGCTGTTGCCGCGCTGATGGTCAATCCGGCGCTGTCGCCCGTCGTCGCGGCCAGATTCCAGATTCCCACCCGGTGGCGCCGATGGCGACCCCCAAGACCCGCTTTCTTGCCCTCGGCATCGGAAAGTCCGCGATCATCGATCTGCCGCGCGACGTCAAGGACGTGCTGGTCGCCGACCCCAAGATTGCCAACGCGGTGGTTCGCTCGGCACAGCGCGCCTACATCATCGGTGCGGCGGTCGGCCAGACCAATGTCGTTTTCTTCGATGCCGACGGCCAGCAGGTCGCGGCCTATGACATCGCGGTCAAGCGCGATCTCAACGGCGTGCGCACCGCGTTGAAGCAGATGCTGCCCGCCGCGGGAATCCAGGCCGAAGGCGTCGGCGACGGCGTCATGCTGACCGGTTCGGTATCCAGCCCGCTCGAGGCGCAGCAGGCCGGCGATCTCGCCGCGCGTCTGGTCGGCGGCGCCGACAAGGTCGTCAACTCCATCGTCGTCCGCAGCCGCGATCAGGTGATGCTCAAGGTCACGGTTGCCGAAGTGCGGCGAGACATCATCAAGCAATTGGGCGTCGATCTCAGTGCCAGCATGAACTACGGCACCGCGGCGGTCGTTTTCAACAATACCAATCCGTTCACTGCAAACAATGCGCCCGCTCGTCTCGGGCAACGCCTTGACCGGCGCGGCGCTGAACAAAGCCGGTTTGCCGTCGGTCACTGCGACCCTGCGCGCGATGGAGAGCGCGGGCGTGGTGCGGACGCTGGCGGAGCCGAATCTGACGGCCATCTCCGGCGAGTCCGCGACATTCATTTCGGGCGGCGAATTTCCAATTCCGACCGGCGTCACTTGCCAAACCACGACGGCGGGCGCGATCGGACAATGCGTCCAGACGGTCACCTTCAAGAAATTCGGCATCTCGCTCAACTTCACGCCGGTGGTGCTGACCGAAGGACGGATCAGCCTGCGCGTGATGACCGAAGTGTCGGAAGTCTCGACCGAAAACGTCTTTGCAAGGCGGCGCCAGATGGATCGACGATTCCCTCGATCAAGACCCGGCGCGCGGAAACCACGCTGGAAATCCCGTCCGGCGGCTCGATGGCGATGGCCGGCCTGATCCAGGAACAGACCAAGCAGGCCGTCAACGGAATGCCCGGCATCGACTCGTTGCCGATTTTCGGCGCGCTGTTCAGGAGCCAGGACTTCGTCAACAACGAGACCGAATTGATGGTCATCGTGACGCCCTACGTGGTTCGGGCGGTTGCCCAGAAGGAGTTGTCGCGTCCCGATGACGGGTTTGCGCCCGCGTCGGATTCGCAATCGGCGCTGCTCGGCCCAAATCGAACCGGATCTACGGTGTTGCCGCCCGTGTCGAACCCGTTGGGCTCTACCACGGCAACTTCGGCTTCATCATTGATTGAGACGGAACGGCCTTGGCCGGGGCGGGATGGGGACAGAACGATGACAAACACAACGCCGGCGATCGCTACCGAACGTTAAGCCTGCTGGGTGCCCTGGCCGGGCTCTCGGTCGTGCTGGGGGCATGCAACTACACGACCGGCGAAGATCGTGACCTCGAGCGTTCCCGACGATTACCGCCTGCGTCATCCGATCGCGATCACGGAAGCCGAACCGCTCCATCGTGATCTTTGTCGGTCAGGCGCGCGGCGGCCTGTCGGTGTCGCAACGCGCTGACGTCATCGGACTGGCGCGCACATGGCTTCGCGAAGGCACCGGTGCGATCGTCGCCGACGTGCCGGTCGACACGGCGAACGCCGGGGCTGCGGCGGCCGCATTCCGCGAAGTTCAGGACGGTGCTTGCCGCAGGTGGCGTGCCTTCGCGCGCGATCACGATCCACCACTACCATCCGGACGACATCCAGAACGCTGCCGACCATCCGGCTGAGCTATCCAAGGATAGCGGCCGTGGCCGGTCCCTGCGGCCTGTGGCCGGAGGACCTCGGGCCCTCGATCAACGACCCGCGTTACGGCGAAAACAAGGATTATTACAATTTCGGCTGCGCCAACCAGCGCAACCTTGCGGCGATGATCGACAATCCGGCTGACCTCGTCCAGCCGCGATCCGAGATCCCCCGCCTATACCGCGCGACGCACGGAAGCGTTCGAGAAGTATCGCAAGGGCGAAACAACCACGACCAGTTATCCCGAAGCCGACAAGGCCAAACTCAGCGACACAGGCAAATGACCAGCCGCGCCAGTCAAAACTCCGAAGAACATCCCGACGTCACGCAGCCGCACGGCGACGATTACATCGCGCCGGCGCCCCGTATATCGGCGCAGGCGTTTTGCGACGACCGAAGCGACCGCGACCGCAGCGCGAGGGGCGGTCTGAAGATCGCCGCCTCGCCAAGGCCCATCTCTCGGTTCAATATGGGCGGTATCGAGGCTGCGATCGAAACCTATCACAACGGCGCCGACGCCGAACGTCATCATCCTGGAAACCGAGCGCGGCCACGACATCATTGCCGGCCTCGATGAACTCGCGACCGTCTGCGATCCCGGCACCCGCGTCGTCGTGATCGGCAGCTACCAGCGATGTCGCGCCCTATCGCGAGCTGGTGCGGCGCGGCGTCAACGACTACGTCATCGGGCCGGTCGAGGCCCTCGATGTGGTGCGCTCGATCTGCGGCCTGTTCTCGGCTTCCGAGGCGGTCGCGGTCGGCCGGATGATCGCGGTCGTCGGCGCCAAGGGCGGGGTCGGCGCGTCCACCGTCGCACACAACGTGGCCTGGGCGATCGCGCGCGATCTCGCGCTGGATTCCGTCGTCATCGATCTCGACCTCGCCTTCGGCACCGCCAGCCTCGACTACAATCAGGATCCGGTGCAGGGCATTGCCAACGCGGTGTTCTCGCCCGATCGGCTCGATACCGCCTACATGGAACGCCTGCTGGCGAAATGCACCGATCGTCTCAGCCTGCTGGCGGCGCCGGCGACGCTCGATCGGGTCTACGACTTCGGCGCGGACGCCTTCGACGCGATCTTCGATACGCTGCGCATGACGACGCCCTGCATCGTGCTGGACATTCCGCATCAATGGTCGGCGATGGACCCGGCGCGCGCTGATCGGCGCGGACGATATTCTGATCGTCGCCGAGCCCGACCTCGCCAATATGCGCAACACCAAGAACATGCTGAACGATGCTCAAGGCGGCGCGGCCCAACGACCGGCCGCCGCTGTACTGCCTCAACCAGGTCGGCATGCCCAAGCGCCCCGAAATCGAGGCGCGCGCTTTCGCCAAGACCATCGAGAGCCAGCCGATCGCGACGATTCCGTTCGACTCGCGCATGTTCGGCACGGCCGCCAACAACGGCCAGATGATCGCGGAGGTCTCCGCCAGTCACCGCACCACCAGGATGTTCCTGCAGATGGCGCAACGGCTGACGGGCCGCGGCGAGACCAAAAAGCCGAGCGGCTCGTTCCTGTAGCCGATCATCAAGAAGCTGCGGGCAGGCCGCGGCCGTTAAGGACAAGAGACGCCGGCGGCGTAACGCGTTGCCGGCGATTACTCCGAACGTACGGCAGCCGCGACCGGCATTTTCGTCCCCGTCCGCCCGCGCGTGGTCCTTGCGGGCCAACAATTGCTTCAAGGCGGCGACGTTCGCGGCCGCCTCCGGCGGGCGGCAGACCGGCCATCACCAGATTTTCCGCCTCGGTCTGGCGGCCCTGCAGGCCCACCACAAAAGCCAGATTGGTCCGGATCGCGCTGATCCGTGCCCGCCTGGCTGAGGGCCTTGCGCAAGGTCTCCTCCGCCTTCGGCAGGTCTTTGGACAGCAGGTAGGACAGCCCGAGATTGGACAGCACGGTGGGTTCGTCGGGCACGATGTTCAGCGCACTCGAATAGTATTGCCGGGCTTCGTCGTAGCGGCCGAGCTGATCGAGCACGGCGCCCTGCGCCGAGAGGATTCGCCAGTCCGGATCCTCCGGGGTGTGGGCGCGGCCGAGCACCTCGAAAGCCTGCTGGAAATTGCCGTTGTCGGCGAGCGCCCGCCCATAACCGGCAAGCAGCGTCTTGTTGCCGGGATGGGCGAGGGTGGCCTGTTCGAGCACGGCGACCGCCTGGGCGCGCTGCCCGGCGCCGCGCAGCGCCTTGCCGTATTGGAGCGCCGCGTCGGCGTCCTTGGGGTTGGCGTGGGCGCGTTCGCGATAGAAATTCAGTTCGCGCCGCGGTTCGGCGGCGGCACGGCTTGATTCGGTTTGGTCGCCGAGCGACCCCGTGATGTCGGACGGGCCCGCGGTCTGGCAGCTGCAAAGCCCCAGCGCCACGACCGCAGACGATGCCAAGAATGTAACGAGCCTCGCAAAGCGAGGCGGGGGGAGCAACTGCCGGGGCATGTAACCTAACCTGTCGTCGACGACTGATCAGGAATGCTCACAGCTTAACCCTAAGTTCAGGTTAAACAGAGGGGCTGGTCCGCCCGCTACGGCGGCTAATTGAGCCTGCCGCGCGGCGTCGAGGTCCGGATTGGGGCCGGACACGATCACCGGCCCCAATGTTGCGACGGGTTTTTTTTGCTTTAGCCGATGAATTCAGCGCCGAATTCAAAGCCGATCCGCCACCTGAGCCGGCATTGGCGGGGATGACCGGTCGAGAGGATGAGGGTGAATTCAGAGGGGATTTCGGGATAATCGGCAATGACCTTGACGCCGCCGTCCGAGATATCGGTGATGGTGCAGTCGCGAGGCAACGAGCCGGTCCCGAACTGGATCTTCGCAAGCTTCTTGCAAAGCATGCGTTCGCTTCTGCGTCGATTTGCTGCTAACATGTCGATCCTTCGCCGCTGTTCGATGATGCCTCGTTGGGCATTGCAGCCACTTTTACAGAACAACTATTGGTGTCTGTTTAGCGGGACCGTTCGCAATTGATTCGAACTTTCCGGGATCGTTTAACCGAACTCTATTGGTGATCATTTTCGGCGCGGTCGGCGGTTGATGCCGCCGCGCCGGCAATCCGGACGTTGGGTTCAGTGCGGCGCGGGCACCACCCGTATTCTGGCCATCATGCCCCCATCCTCATGTTCGAGGATGTGGCAGTGGTAGACAAATTCGCCGAGCTCCGCGAACGGGATGTCGAAGACTTCCGTGGTCGACACACAATGGCCGCTGCGCCATTGCGCGATGGTGCAGACGCCGTTCTGATTGCTGGAGACTTGATCCGCGATGGTGGCATCGGGCGCCGCCACGCCGAGCAGGAAGTTGTCCTGCAACACGCCGCCATTGCTCCCGGCTATCGCGAACCGGGTCTGATGGATATGGAAATTGTGGTTCTCGGTCGATAGCTGCACCAGCTCCCACCTCTCCGTTACCGGCGTCTGACCGGGGCCGAGCGGCACACAGACCGTCGTGTGCGACGGGTCGAACCGTTCGAGCTGGTCGGGAGCCGGCTTCTGCGATCCCGGGACTACCGTTCCGTTCCGGTCGACCTCCTCGTAACCGAGCGCGAAGGTGTTGTTGGTGGCGACGTCGGAGAAGCCGAAGAAGATGCGCCGGTGATGGCCCTGCCGCAGCGGTGCGCACGCAGCAGCGGTTGCGGTGGCTTCCTCCGCCGTCGCCACTGCGGCCAATGCGCTCGCTCCCGGAACCTCGGATTTGAAGATGCCGGTCGGCTGGTGGAGGCCGGCGGCGTCCGTCGTGCCGTCGACCATGACGCGGTTGCTGGTGAGCTCACGCGGGCCTGACTGGTTGAACAGCACCTTGGCGAGATCGACCGCGGGCCAGGCGTCGCCGGTGCCCATGGTGAGGCCGACCATTTTCAGGGTGGCCGATGCACCGTGCGGCGGCTGTGCCACGCGTCCATTGCCATCGCGATAGGTGACCCAGAATTCGGTGCGTGAGCTCGGCATCATGACGATCTCGTTGACGCAGACCGGAACGGTTGCGCCGATCGCCGTGACATCCGGGCAGGGCACCACCTTGAACCGGCCTCCCGCCATCTGCACCATGGCGCCCGGCGTTGTATCCTGCGGCAGGTGAACGGCGACGCCGTCGACGGCGATGAGCTGCACCGTCATCGGATTGTTGGTGGCGTCATTGACGAGCTGCAGGTCCCAGCTGAGGCTGCCGGCGCCGGTGGCGACGCGCCAGACCTCGCCGTCTGCGGCTGTCACCGGCACTGTCGGGAATTGCTGCCCGTTGACGGTCATGTACCAGTTTCCGCCGGTGAAGTTGTTGCCGCTGGTTGCGCTGTTGTCCTGACCGGGACACGAACCCTGGCGCACCTCGCCGGTCGCAGGGGTCTGCGCACAGAAACTCGTATCCTCCTGATTCAACACCTCGCCATTCGCGACCGGTTGCGGACCGCTGTCGAAATTGACGGTGCCGCCGGCCAGCACCTGGATTTCCTTGAGCATCAGATGCCGGACATGGCTGTCCGGCCATGGCGTGTTGACCGCGTCACCGCGCGACGTTGTCGCCGACGCCGCCGATGGTGATGATCCCCGACAGGCCCTGCACGACCTGGTTGAGCGCGATGCCGTGCACGTGCGGGTGGAACCAGAACAGGCCGGAGGGATGGTTGGGTGGAATTGTGATCTTGTAATCGACCGTATCCATCAGGATCGGCCCATGCTGGTGCGTCGACTGCGGCACCGGAATGCCGTTGGCCGAATTGAAGATCGACACATAGACGAAGTCGCCGAAGGTCGGATCGCTGCGGGTCGCGGCCCGCGCCGGCGTGATCAGGCCATGCGTGTGCAGGTTGCTCGGGTTCAAGAACAGATTGGCCTCGCCGGGATCGTTTTCATGCCGCAACTTCAAGGGATCGAGCTTCGGCAGCCGGTTGACGTAACGGATCTTCAGCGTGTCGCCCGGCTGCATCGCCAGACGCACGCCGCCATAGGGCTGTACCGTGCGGCTGTCCGACGGGCAGCTCAATCCGGACGGCGGCCGCGGGCAGACCTGGTAGACCCATCCGGTCGGATGAATGGTCGCCGAACTGTTCGGCGGCGTGAACGCGATGCCCGCTATCGGCTCCGGCATCGCGACCATCATGATGTCGAGCACGCTGTTCTCGCTGGCGAGCACGGGAGGATCGATGAGCGGGGCGGCGGCGGCGGTCCCGGCGCCGGCCCATGCGGCGGCGATCAGGCCGGCCGCGGAAATCCATCGGCGCATCGAGAATTCATGCGCGGTATGTTCGCTGGGCACGGGCGCCTCCTTTGCTATGAGGTTGGCTGCGGCTGATGAGGTTGGCGTGCGGCACGAAACGGTCGCGAAGAAACCTGTGGTTGCTTGACTGTGGCAAAAACATATTACACCCTAAAATTGTGTCTATGGTTTTGCAAAGAATATTTGTGCCAACGGTGAAGTCTGCAGCGATATAGCTTTGCAGTGCAACAGTGGTGTAACGACGGGAGCAACCATGTGGCAGGTCGTCGGATGGATCTGCGGGCTGGCCGCGATGTCCTGCAATCGGGTCCCCGACGTCGCGGTGATTTAGACTGCGTACGAACGAGAGGCGTCCGCGGGCAGCAAGCTGCACGACAAGGGGCTGCAGGTCCTGCAGGCCAAATGCCACGACACCAGCAGCAACGGATTTTTGTGCGAGACCACCTTCATCTCGAAGGGCGATTCAACCGAACGCCTGTATTTCGATATCGTCGCCGTGGCCCGCAAGGGTGACGGTTGGGAGCTCAAAAGCGGGCTGTGCAAGCGCTGACGCAAACATCGTCGGGAAATAATTCGATTGGTCCAGCGCCGTGGCCGACGACCGGATTACCCCGGTCGCGATAGGGGCGACGCCCTGATCGGGGATCCACAGGCCCTTAGGCGGTCGGCGAGAGATGTCGCCGCGCCGTGAACTCTGGCCCCGGGGGCAGTCCGAGTGGCCGAACGATTGATTGCTCGTCTCAGAGAAGCGTAACGTTGACCGGTGGGATCGAGGAGGCGGCTATGGAAGCTACTTCGGACCGGAATTCGACGGGGGGACCTGAGATGTCGGGAAGAGCCGCTCGCGACCCGGGACCCTCCAACCAGGTCCGGACCATCAACCTGGCTCTTCAGGGAGGCGGAGCGCATGGGGCCTTTACCTGGGGCGTACTCGACCGATTTTTAGACGAGAAACATGTTGCGTTCGAGGGTCTCAGTGCAACCAGCGCCGGGGCGATGAATGCGGCGGTCTTTGCCTATGGGCTTGCAATTGGCGGTCGCGAAGGGGCACGCCAAGCGCTCGCCGACTATTGGAAGCGCGTCAGCGATGCAGCCAGGCAGGGGGCATTGCAGCCAAGTCCCATCGACCGAATGCTGGGCGATCACAAATTGGCATGGTCGCCGGTTTTCTCCATGATGGGTTACGTAACGCGTGTGCTGTCGCCCTACGAGTTCAATCCAACGAACTACAATCCTTTGCGCGACTTGGTCCAGCAGTTGATCGATTTCGACGTGCTGAGGCGTCCGGATGCTCCGGTGAGGCTGTTTCTCTCTGCGACCAACGTTCGCACCGGCAAGGTGAAGGTCTTCAGCGGAAAGGAAATCTCGGTACCTGCCGTGATGGCCTCGGCCTGTCTTCCCACGATGTTTCACGCGGTCGAGATCGATGGCGAAGCCTATTGGGACGGCGGCTACATGGGAAACCCCGCGCTGTTCCCGCTGATCTATAACTGCAAAAGCGCGGATATCGTCATCGTTCACATCAATCCGCTGTTCCGCAAGGAGGTGCCGACCGCCGCCGGCGATATTCTGAACCGCGTCAACGAGATCAGCTTCAATTCGTCATTGATGCGCGAGATGCGGGCGGTGAGCTTCATCACCGGGCTGGTCAAGCAAAACCGAATTGTCGACAAGGAGATCAAGCAGATATTGATCCACAGCATCTCTGACGATGAATTCATGGCCGCGCTCAGCCCCACGAGCAAGTACAACGCCGATTGGGACTTTCTGGTGTTTCTTCGCGATCAAGGACGAAAATGCGCAGACGATTGGCTCGCAAAAAACTTCGTCAAACTAGGCGTCGAGTCGTCGGTAGACATTGACAATGTATACCTCTGAACTCTGGTCGTGAGGGGGCGAGATATCCTGGATCAGCCCCGGCCGCGATAGGGCGCGACGCCCTGATCGGGCATCCACATCCCCTTCGGCAACCTGCCGGTCTGCCAGAACACGTCGATCGGGATGCCGCCGCGCGGATACCAGTAGCCGCCGATGCGCAACCATTTCGGCTTGATCTCGCCGGCGATCCGCTTGCCGATCATGACCGTGCAGTCCTCGTGGAACGCACCGTGATTGCGAAAACTCGCGACGTAGAGTTTCAGCGATTTCGATTCCAGCAGCCAGCGGCCCGGCACATAGTCGATCATCAGATGCGCGAAATCCGGCTGTCCGGTGACCGGGCAGAGCGAGGTGAATTCCGGCGCGGTGAAGCGGACCACATAATTGGTATCAGCCTGCGGATTGGGCACCCGGTCGAGTTTTGCCTTTTCGGGCGTATCGGGCCATTCGACGGCGCGGCCGAGCTGCAGGCCGGCTGATATCTTGGATTTGCTGGGCTTTTTGGACATTTCGAACGTCTCCGTGTTGCCCTCTTAGCCAATCTCGCCGCCGCCGTCACCCGGCCTTTTCGGCTTCGATGCATTGCGGTAGAAGCAGCGCCAACCGATCCCGCCAAATCCCTGCAAAGAGGCTCCCATGACCGCCATCGTCGACATCATCGGCCGCGAAATTCTCGACAGCCGCGGCAATCCCACCGTCGAGGTCGATGTGGTGCTGGAGGATGGCTCGATCGGCCGCGCCGCGGTGCCCTCGGGCGCCTCCACCGGCGCCCATGAGGCGGTCGAACTGCGCGACGGCGACAAGGCGCGCTATCTCGGCAAGGGCGTGCAGAAGGCGGTCGAGGCCGTCAACGGCGAGATTTTCGAGGCGCTGAGCGACATGGCCGTCGAGGAGCAGGTCCAGATCGACCAGATCATGATCGATCTCGACGGCACGCCGAACAAGAGCCGGCTCGGCGCCAACGCCATTCTCGGCGTCTCGCTGGCCTGCGCCAAGGCGGCCGCCGAATCCTTCGACATGCCGCTCTATCGTTATGTCGGCGGCACCTCGGCGCGGACGCTGCCGGTGCCGATGATGAACATCATCAATGGCGGCGTGCATGCCGACAATCCGATCGACTTCCAGGAATTCATGATCATGCCGGTCGGCGCTTCGACCTTCGCCGAGGCGCTGCGCTGCGGCTCGGAAATCTTCCACACCCTGCGCGGCGAGTTGAAGAAGGCCGGCCACAACACCAATGTCGGCGACGAGGGCGGCTTTGCGCCGAACCTGCCGTCGGCGGACGCCGCGCTCGAGTTCGTCATGGCCGCGATCGGCAAGGCCGGCTACAAGGCCGGCAGCGACGTCATGCTGGCGCTGGATTGCGCGGCCACCGAGTTCTTCAAGGACGGCAATTACGTCTATGGCGGCGAGAACAAGACCCGCTCGGGTTCCGAGCAGGCGAAATATCTCGCCGATCTCGCGGCGCGCTATCCGATCGTCTCGATCGAGGACGGCATGTCCGAAGACGACATGGACGGCTGGAAGGAATTGACCGACCTGATCGGCAGCAAATGCCAGCTGGTCGGCGACGATCTGTTCGTCACCAACGTCACGCGGCTCGCCGACGGCATCAAGAACGGCCGCGCCAACTCGATCCTGGTCAAGGTCAACCAGATCGGCACGCTGACGGAGACGCTGTCCGCGGTCGAGATGGCCTACAAGGCCGGCTACACCGCCGTGATGTCGCACCGCTCCGGCGAGACCGAGGATTCCACCATCGCCGATCTCGCGGTCGCCACCAATTGCGGCCAGATCAAAACCGGCTCGCTGGCGCGCTCCGACCGCACCGCCAAGTACAACCAGTTGCTGCGCATCGAGCAGGAACTGGGCACGCAGGCGAAATATGCCGGCAAGGCGGCGCTGAAGGCGCTGGCGTAACGCGCCGCGCATAGCCAGATACAACAAACACAAAACGGGAGGATTGCGATGAGTGACGGCAAGACCGGGCTGCAACTGCGTTCGCTGATCAAGAAGAGCGGCGAACTCGAACTGTCGCTGGTCAACGTCCCGACGCCCGAGCCGGCCGACGACGAGGTCGTGGTTCGCGTCGAGGCGACGCCGATCAACCCGTCCGATCTCGGGCTGCTGATCGGCGCGGCCGACATGTCGACCGCCAAGGCGTCCGGCACGCAAGGACGCACCCGTCATCACCGCGACGATGCCGGAAGCCGGCCGTGCAGGATGATGGCGGCGCGGCTCGATCAATCGATGCCGGTCGGCAACGAGGGCGCCGGCGTCGTGATCAAGACCGGATCGTCGGACGCCGCCAAGGCGCTGATGGGCAAGACCGTCGCCATGATCGGCGGCGCGATGTACACGCAGTATCGCTGCTCAAGGCGCGGGACGTCCTGCCGCTGCCGATCAGGCACGACGGCGGCCGACGGCGCTTCGTGGTTCGTCAATCCGCTGACCGCGCTCGGCATGACCGAGACCATGCGGCGCGAAGGCCACAAGGCGCTGGTGCATACCGCGGCCGCCTCCAACCTCGGGCAGATGCTCAACAAGATCTGCATCAAGGACGGCATCGGCCTCGTCAACATCGTGCGCAGCAAGGAGCAGGCCGACATCCTGCACAAGATCGGCGCCAAGCATGTCGTCGATTCCACCGCGCCGAGCTTCATGGACGACCTGACCGCCGCGCTGGTCGAGACCGGCGCCACGCATCGCCTTCGACGCCATCGGCGGCGGCAAGCTCGCCGGCCAGATCCTCACCGGCATGGAGATCGCCGCCAACAAGACCGCCAAGGAATACAGCCGCTACGGCTCGAACGTGTACAAGCAGGTCTATATCTACGGCAGCCTCGATACCCGCCCGACCGAACTGAACCGGGCGTTCGGCATGACCTGGGGGGTCGGCGGCTGGCTGTTGTTCCCGTTCCTGCAGAAGATCGGCCCGGCCGACATCGGCAGGCTGCGCCAGCGGGTGGTCGGCCGAGCTGAAGACCACCTTTGCCAGCCATTACACCCAGGTGGTGTCGCTGCAGGAGGCGCTCCAGCTCGTCCAACATCGCCGTCTACAACAAGCGCGCCACCGGCGAGAAATTTCTGATCAATCCGAACAAGGGCTGACGGCGGCCGACCCTCCCTACGACTTCAGGGCTTGCGTTCTCCCGGCGACGGGAGAACATTCGCCGCCGGTAACATATGCGGGAAAACCGCAAAATCGAGACCAGGGGAGAATTTGCAATGTCTAAGTTGACGCCGATCTGAACCGTCGTCATCTGTTGGCTGGCGCCGCCGCTGCGGCGCCGTGACCGCGCTGTTCCCGTTTGGCGCATCGACCGCGAACGCCGCCGTGCCGCCCGCCGGCGCCCAGGCGCCGGGCTTCTATCGCTACAAGGTCGGGACTTACGAATGCACCTCGATCAATGACGGCGCGCGTTCGTTCCCGATGCCCGACAAGTTCGTGACCAACGTCCCGAAGGAAGAGGCGCTCGCCGCCGCGGATGCCGCCTATATGCCGAAGGGCATGGTGACGGTGCCGTTCAATCCGCAGCTGATCAACACCGGCAGCAAGCTGATCCTGATCGATACCGGCAACGGCGTCGCCAATTTCGAGCCGAGCAAGGGCGCGGTCGGCCGCACCTTGCAAAATCTCGCCGCCGCCGGCGTCGATCCCAAGAGCATCGATATCGTGCTGTTGTCGCATCTGCATCCCGATCACACCAACGGCATCCGCGCCCTCGACGGTTCGATGGCGTTCCCGAATGCCGAGATCATGGTGCCGGCGGTGGATTGGGAGTTCTGGACCAGCGACGAGAACGCGGCCAAGGCCCAGTCCAACGAGATGATGAAGAACTACTTTGCCAACGTGAAGAAGACCTTCGCCGGCATCGAATCCAAGGTGACGAAATACGACTGGGGCAAGGAGGTCGCGCCCGGCATCACCTCGATTTCGACGCCGGGCCACACCCCCGGACATACCTCGTTCGCGATTGCGTCAGGGAGTTCGAAGATTCTGATCCAGTCCGACGTCACCAACATTCCGGAGTTCTTCCTGCGCAATCCGGACTGGCACGTCGTCTTCGACGTCGACGCCGACCTGGCGCAGCAGACCCGCCACAAATTCTACGACATGGCGGCGGCCGAGAAGGCGACCGTGGTCGGCTTCCACTTCACCTTCCCCTCGATCGGCCATGTCGAGAAGGACGGCGCCAAGTATCGGCTGATGCCGTCGGCCTGGAATCCGACGATCTGATCGCGGTTTGCGGATTTGACACGACGGGCCGTCCCACGGGGCGGCCGTTTGCTTTCTGACGATTTGTGCAAACGCTGCGTTTCCAAAATTGCACGGTTCATGCACTTGCATCTTTTCGCCGATCTGGCTTAAGTGCGCCTCAAGCGCTCCAGGTTCAACAAAGGAAAATCCAATGGCCACCCATAACGTCGTCACGATCGTCGGCAGCCTCCGCAAGGAGAGCTTTTCGCTCAAGATCGCCAATGCGCTGGCCAAGCTGGCGCCGGCGTCGCTGAAGCTCGACGTCACGACCTGCACGGCATTTCCTTCTTCAACCAGGACCTGGAAGGCGACGCCGCCGGCCGATTGGCTGGCGTTCCGCGACAAGCTGCAGAAGTCGGACGGCGTGCTGTTCGTGACCCCCGAATACAACCGCTCGATCCCGGGCGTGCTGAAGAACGCCATCGACGTCGGCTCGCGCCCCTACGGCAAGAGCTCGTTCCTCGGCAAGCCGGTCGGCATCGTCAGCAACTCGCCGGGACCGCTCGGCGGCGTCAGCGCGGCCAAGACGCTGCAGAACATCCTGCCGGGCATTTCCGGCCCGATCATGGGGCAGCCGGAGATCTACCTGAACGCCGTCGGCGATGCCTTCGACGACAAGGGCCAGCTGCACCAAGGAAACGCTGCAGAAGGTGCTGCAGCAGTATATCGACGCCTTCGCGGCCTTCGTCGAGAAGCAGAACAGATAGGCGGAGCGCGATCCGTCATGCCCGGACTGATCCGGGGTGGACGATCTGCGGATGACGGCCCTGGTCGGCTTAGGATTCCGTTAACCGGACCGTCGCATCTTGGCGCCATGGTCTCCCGCAGCCGCCTCAAATCGACTGCTGACCGGGCTCGCCCTCTATACGATGGCGGCGCTGATGGTCGGCTATTTCGGCGTCAATGCCTATACCGGCAAATATGGGCTGAACGCGCGCCAGGAACTCGATCAGGAGATCATCGCGCTGACCTCGGAACTGGCGCGGCTGAAGCGGGAGCGGGCCGAGGGCGAGCAGCGCGTCTCGCTGCTGCGGTCGGACCGGGTCGACCCCGATATGCTGGACGAGCGCGCGCGCTACCAGCTCGATTACGCCAATCCGCGCGATCTGGTCCGGACCAATCCGAACTGAGGTTGCCTGTGCGCACGACCGCAGTTGATCGCAGCATTGCGACGGCCGCGCCGGAACTCGAAATTTGACCCAGATCAAATGGAAGCGGCGCCGGGAGCCCTAGTCTTCTGCACAAGGGAGGAGCAGCGATGAAGGAGCGTCAGCTCGCTCATCACGCGGCGCGTGTCGAGGCCGCGATCGCGTCCGGCGAGGCGGCAAAATCCGCGCTCGTCGCCTCATGGCGACGCTCTTCGCGATTGCATCGGCTCGAGCCGGGCGGGAGCCGGCCGCCCGTACGGCTGACCGATGCGGAACTCGTGGATATCCGGGGGCGGGCAGGGCCGTTGTTGCGTGCCGCGCAGCCCACCATGGACCGGCTGCATCAGGCCGTCGGCGCCAGCGGTTGTTGCGTCCTGCTCGCCGACCACGATGGCATTCCGGTCGATCGTCGGGGCGCGGCGGGCGATGACCTCACCTTCGAATCCTGGGGACTTTGGACCGGCGCGGTCTGGAGCGAAGCGCGCGAGGGCACCAACGGCATCGGCACCTGCCTGGTCGAACAACGCTCCCTGACCATCGATCGCGACCAGCATTTCTTCACTCGCAACACGCTTTTGAGCTGCACCGCCGTTCCGATCTACGATCACGAGGCCAGGCTTGCAGGTGTGCTCGACGTCTCCTCTTGCCGGGCCGACTGCACCGATGCTTTCGCGAGCCTGATCGCCCTTGCTGCCGGCGAGGCCGCCCGTCGCATCGAAGCCGATCTGTTTCGCACAGCGTTCGCGAAAGCCCGGATCGTGTTGACGCCGGCGAGCGAAGGGCACGGAGGCGGGCTGCTCGCGGTCGACACCGACGATCTCGTCATCGGTGCCACCCGGTCCGCGCGGGCGGCGCTGGGCATCGCGCTCGATCGTGCGATGCGGCCGACGCCGGCAAGCGATCTGCTGGGCGGCGACGTGCGGCAGGAGCATTTCGGCGATGTCCAGCGCAGTGTGCTGCAGCGCGCCTTGCTGCGTAGCCGGGGAAACGTTTCCGCGGCAGCCAAGGCCCTCGGCGTCAGCCGCGCTACGCTGCACCGGAAGTTGAAGCGGTTCGAAATCACCTCGCACTGAATTGATTGCCACAGCTCATGAGTGTCGCACATTTGCGACAGGTCGAAGCGGCAATCGCAGGCCCCCCACCTGACATCGCCGAAGCCTCCCGACATGGTCGCATTACGTCGCTCCCCGGCGCGAGCAGCACCGCAGAGCTACGAAACGATGCAACACAAACAGCGGGAGTGAATCATGAACAAGCCGGAATTCCTTTCGACAACCAAGTCGCCCTTCGCGGCGAGCTATGACAATTTCAT
The DNA here is from genome assembly GCA_963738765.1 of uncultured Alphaproteobacteria bacterium. Taxonomy (GTDB): domain Bacteria; phylum Pseudomonadota; class Alphaproteobacteria; order Rhizobiales; family Xanthobacteraceae; genus Bradyrhizobium. The sequence goes on from CAVTYA010000041.1 coordinate 37,721, forward strand.
CGGCGGCAAGTGGGTCGCGCCCCGGTCGGGCAGATATTTCGACAACGCCTCGCCGGTGACCGGTCAGTTGGTTTGCAAGATCGCGCGCTCCGACGCGCAGGACGTCGAAATGGCCCTCGACGCGGCGCATGCCGCCAAGGACGCCTGGGGTCGCACCAGCGTCGCCGAACGCGCGGCCATCCTCAACCGAATTGCGGACAGGATGGAAGAAAATCTCGAACGGTTGGCGATCGCCGAAACCTGGGACAACGGCAAGCCGATCCGCGAGACCCGCGCGGCCGACCTGCCGCTCGCAATCGACCACTTCCGCTACTTCGCGGGCGTCGTGCGCGGGCAGGAGGGCAGCCTCGGCGAGATTGATCAGGACACCGTCGCCTATCACTTCCATGAGCCGCTCGGCGTCGTCGGCCAGATCATCCCCTGGAACTTCCCGCTGTTGATGGCTTGCTGGAAGCTTGCCCCGGCGTTGGCGGCCGGCAATTGCGTGGTGCTGAAACCGGCGGAGCAGACGCCGGCCTCGATCCTCGTCTGGATCGAATTGGTCGGCGATCTGCTGCCGCCCGGCGTGCTCAACATCGTCAACGGCTTTGGCCTCGAAGCCGGCAAGCCGCTGGCGTCGAGCCCGCGGATTGCCAAAATCGCCTTCACCGGCGAGACCTCGACCGGGCGGCTGATCATGCAATATGCCAGCCAGAACCTGATCCCGGTCACCCTCGAATTGGGCGGCAAGTCGCCGAACATCTTCTTCAAGGACGTCACGGCCGAAGACGACGATTTCCTCGACAAGGCGATCGAGGGCTTTGTGATGTTCGCGCTGAACCAGGGTGAGGTCTGCACCTGTCCAAGCCGGGCGTTGGTTCATGAAATCGATCTACGAGCGCTTCATGGCGCGCGCGCTCGACCGCGTCGCCGCGATCACGCAGGGTGACCCCCGCAATCCCGCCACCATGATCGGCGCCCAGGCCTCGAACGAGCAATTGGAGAAAATTCTTTCCTACATCGACATCGGCAAGAAAGAAGGCGCTCAGCTGCTCGCGGGCGGCGCGAGGGCCAATCTGACCGGCGATCTGGCGGGCGGCTACTACGTTCAGCCGACCGTTTTCCACGGCCACAACAAGATGCGAATCTTCCAGGAGGAGATATTCGGCCCCGTGGTATCGGTCACGACGTTCAAGACCGATGAGGAGGCGCTGGCGATCGCCAATGACACGCTGTACGGCCTCGGCGCCGGCGTCTGGAGTCGCGATGCCAATCGCTGCTACCGGTTTGGGCGCGCAATTCAGGCCGGACGGGTCTGGACCAATTGCTACCACGCCTATCCGGCCCATGCGGCCTTCGGCGGTTACAAGCAGTCGGGTATCGGCCGCGAGACCCACAAGATGATGCTCGATCACTACCAGCAGACCAAGAATCTCCTGGTCAGCTACAGTCCGAAGAAGCTCGGCTTCTTCTGAGGCCTGCGACCGGAAAGGCGGCGCGACGCTCTTGTCTCGCCGCCAACCCGCCTCGACGAAATGAAATATCCCGCATTAGGTAAAATCGATCGCAAAATTTTCACCCGCGCTGCAGTGCGGCATAGCAATATTCCGTCAAGCGAACGCAATCCTTTCACGGCGATTTGAGTTGGGTTAGAGAGGGCCTTAGCTCAGTCTCTCCTCGATCCGGAATTGCCCATGGCCGCACCGAAGAAAAGCGTCACGAAGGAAGCAGGTCAGGACAAGGCACACGGCTCCCCACCGGAATTCACCAGGGAGCAGGAGCTGACCGCGCTGCGCGACATGCTGCTGATCCGGCGCTTCGAGGAAAAGGCCGGCCAGCTCTACGGCATGGGCGCGATCGGCGGCTTCTGCCATCTCTATATCGGCCAGGAAGCCATCGTCGTCGGCATGCAGATGGCCCTGAAGAAGGGCGATCAGGTCATCACCGGATACCGCGACCACGGCCACATGCTGGCCTGCGGCATGGAAGCCAAGGGCGTGATGGCCGAACTGACCGGACGCCATGGCGGCTATTCCAAGGGCAAGGGCGGCTCCATGCACATGTTCAGCAAGGAGAAGAACTTCTTCGGCGGCCACGGCATCGTCGGCGCCCAGGTTTCGCTCGGCACCGGTCTTGCCTTCGCCAACCGCTATCGCGGCAATGATTTCGTCAGCCTGGCCTATTTCGGCGACGGCGCCTCCAACCAGGGCCAGGTCTACGAAAGCTTCAACATGGCGGAGCTGTGGAAGCTGCCGGTGATCTACGTCATCGAGAACAACCGCTACGCCATGGGCACCTCGGTGACGCGCTCGTCGGCGCAGACCGATTTCTCCAAGCGCGGCATCTCCTTCAACATTCCGGGCGAGCAGGTCGACGGCATGGACGTCCGCGCGGTGAAGGCCGCCGGCGACGAGGCGGTGGCCTGGTGCCGCGCCGGCAAGGGGCCGTTCATCCTGGAAATGCAGACCTACCGCTACCGCGGCCACTCGATGTCGGATCCGGCGAAATACCGCACCCGCGAGGAGGTCGAGAAGGTTCGCCACGATCAGGATCCGATCGAGCAGGTTCGCAATCGGCTGCTGGCGGCCAAGATGAGCGAGCAGGAATTGAAGGCGATCGACGCCGAGGTGCGCGAGATCGTCAACGCGGCCGCGGATTTCGCCCAGCACGATCCCGAGCCCGATGCGTCCGAACTTTACACCGACATCTATCGCTGAGCAGCGCGCAAGTTTAATTCGGAGCTCCCATGCCCATTCAAGTGCTGATGCCTGCGCTGTCGCCGACCATGGAGAAGGGCAACCTTGCCAAATGGCTGAAGAAGGAAGGCGAGACGATCAAGTCGGGCGACGTCATCGCCGAGATCGAGACCGACAAGGCGACGATGGAAGTCGAGGCGACCGACGAGGGCACGCTCGGCAAGATCCTGATCCCCGAAGGCACCGCCGACGTCGCGGTCAACACGCCGATCGCGACCATTCTGGCCGACGGCGAAAGCGCCGCCGATCTCGGCAAGGCGCCAGCGCCGCAGCGCAAAGCCGTCCGCGCCGCCTGCTGCGGCAAGGGCCGAAGCTCCCGCGCCGGTCGGCGAAGGCAAGCCAGCGCCGACGCCGCGCCGCGCCAAGGCCGTCGCCGAGCCCGATCCGGAAGTCCCTGAAGGCACCGAGATGGTGACGATGACCATCCGCGACGCGCTGCGCGACGCGATGGCCGAGGAGATGCGGCGCGACCCGGACGTGTTCCTGATGGGCGAGGAGGTCGCGGAATATCAGGGCGCCTACAAGGTCACCCAGGGACTGCTGCAGGAATTCGGCGCCAGGCGCGTGATCGATACGCCGATCACCGAGCACGGTTTTGCCGGCATCGGCGTCGGCGCGGCGATGTCGGGCCTGAAGCCGATCGTCGAATTCATGACCTTCAACTTCGCCATGCAGGCGATCGACCAGATCATCAACTCCGCGGCCAAGACGCTCTACATGTCGGGCGGCCAGATGGGCTGCTCGATCGTGTTCCGCGGCCCGAACGGCGCCGCCTCGCGCGTCGCCGCCCAGCACAGCCAGGATTATTCGGCCTGGTACTCGCAGGTTCCCGGCCTGAAGGTGATCGCGCCGTTCTCGGCCGCCGACTACAAGGGCCTGTTGAAGGCCGCGATCCGCGATCCCAATCCGGTGATCTTCCTCGAAAACGAAATGCTGTACGGCCATTCCGGCGAGGTGCCGAAACTCGACGATTACGTGATCCCGATCGGCAAGGCGCGGATCGTGCGCTCGGGCGGCCACGTCACCATCGTCTCGTGGTCGAACGGCATGACCTATGCGCTCGAAGGCCGCCGATGAACTCGCCAAGGAAGGCATCGAGGCCGAGGTGATCGACCTGCGCACGCTGCGTCCGATGGATACCGACACCATCGTCGCCTCGGTCAAGAAGACCGGCCGCGCGGTGACGGTGGAGGAGGGCTGGCAGCAGAGCGGCGTCGGCGCCGAAATCGCCGCCCGCATCATGGAGCACGCCTTCGACTATCTCGATGCGCCGGTGGCGCGGGTCTCCGGCAAGGACGTGCCGATGCCCTATGCCGCGAATCTCGAAAAGCTCGCATTGCCCTCGGTGGCCGAGGTGGTCGCAGCCGCCAAAGCCGTCTTGTTATCGGTGACGCATGCCGGTCCAAGGAGCAGCCATTGCCGCCCGACGTCATGGGCCGCGATGATGCCACCGAGGTGTTGCGCGCGTTCGTGGTCGATGGCGGGCTGTCGATCGCGTTCACGCGCGCGTTCGAGGAGCCGGATATGTGGGGCCTGCTGCTGGTCGACATCGCCCGCCATGCCGCGCGCGCCTATGCGCGCGAGAGCGGCTTCACCGAGGACGAAGCGCTGAGGCGCATCGTCGACATGTTCGAAGCCGAAATCGCGCGGCCGACCGACATGGGCGACACCACGCTCCGCGGTCGCAACAGGGTCACTGATCGTGGCAATTGAACCCTATCATTTCGACTTCATGGCCGAAGCCATTCGCGAGGCGGAGGACCAGCATCGCGCAGGGCGGCCTGCCGATCGGCGCGGTGCTGACGCGCGACAACAAGATCATCGCGCGCGGACACAATCACCGGGTGCAGGAGAAGAACGTCATCCTGCACGGCGAGATGTCCTGCCTGCGCAATGCCGGGCTGATCTCGTTTCACGACACCGTCATGTACACCACGCTGTCGCCGTGCTCGATGTGCGCGGCGCGATCGGGCTGTTCAAGCTGTCGCTGCTGGTGATCGGCGAGTCCGTGACGTTTCCCGGCAGCAAGGACATCCTGACCCAGTTCGGCATTCCCTTTATCGATCTCGGCCGACCAGCGATCGATCGACATGATGAAATCATGGCGATCCGTTCCCGCCAACGAGCGGCTGTGGCAAGGCGATATCGGCAATTGACGCGATCTTCGAGTCTTTCATCGGGCGTCTCTGACACCCAAACGTTCTTGGTTAGCTTCCAGATGAGTCGGAAGCAAGAATAAGTCCTGTGAGGTCAGTATGCCGATCAACATTCTGATGCCTGCGCTGTCGCCGACGATGGAAAAGGGCAACCTTGCCAAGTGGCTCAAGAAAGAGGGCGACAAGGTCAAGTCCGGCGACGTGATCGCGGAAATCGAGACCGACAAGGCGACCATGGAGGTCGAGGCGGTCGACGAGGGCACGATCGCGAAGATCCTGGTGCCCGAGGGCACGCAGGATGTCGCCGGTCAACGACGTGATCGCGGTGCTGGCCGGCGACGGCGAGGACGTGAAGGCGGCAGGCGCGCGGGGCAACCGCAGCGCCACCGAAAGCCGCCGCAGCGCCGGCTCGCCGCAGCCGGCGCCAGCCCCGGCCGCAGCGCCTGCGCCGAAGCCGCCGCAGCGCCGGCCGCGCCGGCGCCAGCCGCCTCAGGCTGCGGCGCCGCGCCGCAGGCCAACGGCCATGCCCGCATCTTCTCCTCGCCGCTGGCCCGGCGTCTTGCCAAGGAAGCCGGCATCGAGCTGGCGCGCATCAACGGCTCCGGCCCGCATGGCCGCGTCATCGCCCGCGACGTCGAGGAGGCCAAATCCGGCAAGGGCCTGAAAGCGCCGGCCGCGGCACCCGCCGGCGCGCCCGCGATCGCGCCGTCGATGTCGGACAAGCAGATTCTCGCGCTGTTCGAGCCCGGCTCCTACGAGGTCGATGCCGCATGACGGCATGCGCCGCACCATCGCGCAGCGGCTCACCGCCTCGGTGCAGACCGTTCCGCATTTCTATCTGACGATGGACTGCGACATCGGCAAGCTGCTCGCGGCGCGCGAGGAGATCAACGCGGCGGCGCCGAAGGACAAGGAAAAGAAGCCGCTCTACAAGCTCTCGGTCAACGATTTCGTCATCAAGGCGATGGCGATCGCGCTGCAGCGGATTCCCGAATTGCAATGTGAGCTGGACCGAAGGCGGCATGCTCAAGCACAAGCATTCCGACATCGGCGTCGCGGTGGCGATGCCGGGCGGCCTGATCACGCCGATCATCCGCAAGGCCGAGACCAAGTCGCTGTCGACGATCTCGGGCGAGATGAAGGATTTCGCGGCCCGCGCCCGCGCGCGCAAACTCAAGCCCGAGGAATATCAGGGCGGCACCACGGCGGTGTCCAACCTCGGCATGTACGGCATCAAGGATTTCACCGCCGTGATCAACCCGCCGCACGCGACCATCCTGGCGGTCGGCACCAGCGAGGAGCGCGCGGTGGTGCGGGGCGGCAAGATCGAAGCCGCGCACATCATGAGCGTGACCTTGTCCTGCGATCACCGCGCCATCGACGGCGCGCTCGGCGCCGAACTGATCGGCGCGTTCAAGATGCTGATCGAAAATCCCGTCATGATGATGGTGTGACGCCGTCATTGCGAGCGCAGCGAAGCAATCCATTCTTCAGCGACAAAGATGGATTGCTTCGTCGCAAGGGCTCCTCGCAATGACGGTGATGGACCGTTGATCGTCGCGACGATGAAAACGAGCAAGTAACATGGCCGACACATCCTTCGACATCATCATCATCGGCTCCGGCCCCGGCGGCTATGTCACCGCGATCCGGGCGGCGCAGCTCGGCTTCAAGACCGCGATCGTCGAAAAATCCTATCTCGGCGGCATCTGCCTGAACTGGGGCTGCATTCCGACCAAGGCGCTGCTGCGCTCGGCGGAAATCTACCACTACATGCAGCACGCCAAGGATTACGGGCTGTCGGCCGAGAAGGTCTCCTACGACCCGAAGGCCGTGGTGCAGCGCTCGCGCGGGGTGTCGAAGCGCCTCAATGACGGCGTCGGCTTTCTGATGAAGAAGAACAAGGTGCACGATCATCTGGGGCGAAGCCTCGATCGATGCGCCCGGCAAGGTCACGGTGAAGAAATCCGCCGTCGAGGCGCCGAAGGGCGCGCTGGGCGAGGGCGCCTATCAGGCCAAGCACATCATCATCGCGACCGGCGCGCGGCCGCGCGTGCTGCCGGGGCTTGAGCCCGACAAGAAGCTGATCTGGACCTATTTCGAGGCGATGGTGCCGGAGAAGATGCCGAAGTCGCTGCTGGTGGTCGGCTCCGGCGCGATCGGCATCGAATTCGCGTCGTTCTTCCACACCATGGGCTCCGACGTCACCGTGGTCGAGGTGCTGCCGCAGATCCTGCCCGTCGAGGACGCCGAGATCGCCGGGCTCGCGCGCAAGCGGTTCGAGAAGCAGGGCATCAAGATCCTCAGCAACACCAAGGTGACAAAACTCGAGAAGAAGAGCGACAGCGTGGTCGCCACCATCGACGACGGCAAGAAGCCGCAGACGGTCGAGTTCGACCGGGTGATTTCGGCGGTCGGCGTGGTCGGCAATATCGAAAATCTCGGGCTGGAAAAACTCGGCGTCAAGACCGACCGCGGCTGCATCGTGATCGACGGTTACGGCAAGACCAACGTGCCCGGCATCTACGCCATCGGCGACGTCGCGGGGCCGCCGATGCTGGCGCACAAGGCCGAGCATGAAGGCGTGGTCTGCGTCGAAGCCATCAAGGGCCTGCATCCGCACGCCATGGACAAGAACCTCATTCCCGGCTGCACCTATTGCAATCCGCAGATCGCCTCGGTCGGTCTCACCGAAGCCAAGGCGAAAGAAGGCGGCCGCGAAATTCGCGTCGGCCGCTTTCCGTTCGTCGGCAACGGCAAGGCGATCGCGCTCGGCGAGGACCAGGGCCTGGTCAAGGTGATCTTCGACAAGAAGACCGGCCAGCTGCTCGGCGCGCACATGATCGGCGCCGAGGTGACCGAACTGATCCAGGGCTATGTGGTCGCGATGAATCTGGAGACCACGGAAGAAGAACTGATGCACACCATCTTCCCGCATCCGACGCTGTCGGAGATGATGAAGGAAGCGGTGCTCGATGCCTATGGCCGGGTGCTGAATATCTAGAGCGCGTCGATCTCGAAGATGCGCCGGATCAGCAGCGCTTCGCCAACGGCGTTCGCGCTCCAATGACGCGAACGAGAGCAGCGAGCAATCCGTGAAAGACAACGACAATCTGACCATCGAACGCCCGACGTTCGTGACCCATCTCGAATGCGCGATGGAAGGCGATCATTATCCCGCCGACCAGATCCACAATCTCTCCAAGGCCGGCAAGCCGCTGCTGGTGCGCTACGATCTCGCCGGCGTGAAGAAGGCGCTGACCAAGGACGCGCTGGCGCAGCGCCCGGCCGACCTGTGGCGCTACCGCGAGCTGCTGCCGGTGCGCAAGGTGGCCGACATCGTCAGCCTCGGCGAGGTGACGACGCCGCTGATCCGGCTGCCGAAGCTGGCGAAGAAACTCGGCGGCGGCGAGATCATCGTCAAGGATGAAGGCCGGCTGCCGACCGGCTCGTTCAAGGCGCGCGGCCTGGTGATGGCGGTGTCGATGGGCAAGGCGCTCGGCATCAGGCACATGGCGATGCCGACCAACGGCAATGCCGGTGCGGCGCTCGCGGCCTACGCCACGTCGCTGCGGCATCAGGACCACGATCTTCTGCCCGGCCGATACGCCGGAAGTGAATGTCAGCGAGATCGAGCTGCAGGGCGCCACCGTCTATCGCGTCAACGGGCTGATCGACGATTGCGGCAAGATCGTCGGCGAGGGCAAGGCAAAGGCCGGCTGGTTCGATACCTCGACGCTGAAGGAGCCGTACCGGATCGAGGGCAAGAAGACGATGGGGCTGGAGCTCGCCGAACAGCTCGGCTGGGACGTGCCCGACGTGATCTTCTATCCGACCGGCGGCGGCACCGGCCTGATCGGGATGTGGAAGGCGTTCGCCGAACTGGAAGCGATCGGCTTCATCGGCTCGAAGCGGCCGCGCATGGTCGCGGTGCAGGCCTCGGGCTGCGCGCCGATGGTGCGCGCGTTCGAAGCACGGCACCGAGCACGCGCCGCGCTGGGAAGATGCGCACACCATCGCCTCCGGCATCCGCGTGCCGCAGGCGGTCGGAGATTTTCTGATCCTGCGCGCGGTGCGCGAGAGCAAGGGTTTTGCCATTGCGGTCGACGACGAGAAGATTTCTGCTGCGCTGAACGAAGTCGCGCGCGAGGAAGGCCTGTTGCTGTGCCCGGAGGGCGCGGCGACCTATGCCGCCTACCAGCAGAGCCTCGCCGACGGCCGCGTCACGAAAAACGATCGCGTGATGCTGTTCAATTGCGCGACAGGGCTTAAATATCCGCTGCCGCCGGTCACGCGCACGCTCGATCGCTTCAAGCCGATCGACTACGCGAATTTGTAAGGCGGCATTGCGAGCGCTCTCTCATCCGTCATTGCGAGCGTAGCGAAGCAATCCATAGCGCGGCAACGAAAGTATGGATTGCTTCGTCGCTTCGCTCCTCGCAATGACGATGGTGAAGCATTGGGAGCATGTGATGCGTAAAGTCATTCTGGCGGTGCTTGCGGCACTGGCGTTCGGCAGCGCCGCGGCTGCCGAAAATTACCCGTCGCATCCGATCACCGTGATCGTGCCGTTCTCGGCCGGCGGTCCGTCGGACGCGATGACGCGGATCCTGGCCGAGCGGATGAAGGTCTCGCTCGGGCGAAACCGTCCTGATCGAGAACGTGACCGGGGCGGGCGGCTCGATCGGCGTCGGCCGCGCCGTGCGTTCGGCCGCCCGACGGCTACACCATCGGCTTCGGCCATCTCGGCACCCATGTCGCCAATGGCGCGATCTACAAGCTCGGCTACGACCTCGTCGCCGATCTCGAGCCGGTGGTGCTGCTGCCGAGCAATCCGATGATCATCGTCAGCAAGAACGCGGTGCCCGCAAAATCGCTGAAGGAACTGCTGGCGTGGCTGAAGGCGCGGCCGACTCCGGCGACCGCCGGCACTGCGGGCGCGGGCTCGGGCAGTCATATCGCCGGGCTGTATTTCGAAAATGTCACCGGCATCAAGCTGCAATACGTGCCGTATCGCGGCACCGCTCCGGCGCTGAACGACCTCGTCGCCGGCCAGATCGACATCATCGTCGACCAGACTGTCCAATTCCATCAACCAGGTGCGCGCCGGCACCATCCGCGCCTATGCCGTGACCGACACCAAGCGGGTCGGAATCGGCGCCGGACATTCCGACCGTGGACGAGGCTGGCCTGCCGGGATTCCACATGACGCTGTGGTCGGGCCTGTGGGTGCCGAAGGGCACGCCGAAGGAGATCGTGGCAAAGCTCAATGCGGCGGCGGTCGAGGCGCTGAGCGATCCTGCGGTGCGCAAGCAGCTCGAAAACCTCGGCCTGCAGATGACGCCGCACGACCAGCTCTCGCCGCAGGCGCTCGGCGATTGGCAGAAGGCCGAAATCGCAAAATGGTGGCCGATGATCAAGGCCGCGAATGTGAAGGTGGATTAGACGGCGCAGGTCCACGGTGATCTGACGCGGGTCTTATGGAACCCATAGGCGCGCGTCACGGAACTGATCTGGAATTCCTGCAGCGAAGCGCCCATCTTTGCGGGGCAACGCAGGGTTCGGCCAATGACCTTCACGGCAGAGACGCTCCAGGCAGACTTCACGAGTCAGGATTACTATCGCAATCCGGCTGCTGCGATCGAAAAGCTCCGCGCGCTGGGGCCCGTCGTGCAAGTCCGGTTCCCGATCCTCGGCACGGTGTGGGCGACGACGACGGAGGCGCTCGCCGACCAGGTGCTGAAGGACACCAATATTTTCACCATTCGCGAGGAAGATGGAACCGTCGCCGGACTGCAATGGTGGATGCCGCGCATCGTGCGCTCGCTTTCCAACAGCATGCTGTCGATGGACGAGCCGGATCACAAGCGGCTGCGCGACATCGTCGACGAGGCGTTCCGCCGCCGCGCCGTGCTCGATATGGAGCCGCATATCCTCGATATCGGCGACCGGCTCGCCGATGAGCTGTTTGCCGAAGGCAGCCCCGCCGACCTCGTTGAGCGCTATGCGCGCAGGCTGCCGCTGTCGGTGATTTGCGAGTTGCTCGGACTGCCGCAGGCCGACCGCTCGAAATTCGCCGCCTGGGCCGGCGGCTTTACCCGCTTCACCGGCGCGCTCGGCTTTTTCGCCATGCTGCCGAACGCGATGGCGATGAAGCGCTATATCGAACGGCATCTCGAAACCGTCCGGCAGCAGGGCGGCGAAGGGCTGATCGCCGAGATCGTGCGCGTCGAGAAGGACGGCGGACAGATCAGCCGCGACGAAATCGTCTCGATGGTGTTCCTGTTGCTGTTTGCCGGGCACGAGACCACCACCCATCTCATCAGCGGTTCCGTGCTTGAGCTGCTAAAAAATCCCGATCTGCGCGATTGGCTCAAGGAAGATTGGAGCCGCGTCGATCTGGCGGTGGAGGAATTTCTGCGCTTCATCACGCCGGTGCAATTTACAAAGCCGCGCTACGTGCGCCGGGATGTCGACCTCGGCGGCGTCCTGGTGAAAAAGGGCGAGAAGGTCATGGCCATGCTGGCGGCGGCCAACATGGACCCCAAGGCCAATCCGCATCCGGAGCGGCTCGATCTGCAGCGCCGGCCGAACCGGCACATCGCCTTCGGCACCGGAATCCATTTCTGCCTCGGTCATCAGCTCGCACGCATCGAAGGCCGCTGCGCGCTGAAGTCGCTGTTGCAGCGCTGGCCGCAACTTTCGCTCGCGGTCGATGAATCCGAGATCACCTGGCGCAAGCGGCCCGGCCTGAAGGCGATCGACCGCCTGCCGGTCGTGGCGGGCCGGACGCAACCGGATCGAACGGAGCGCCGAGCCGAGGCGCTGGCGTGACGGCTCAAATATCATGACATTGGATCGGCTCGGCGCGCGCAATCTCCCGTCATCCTGAGGTGCGAGCGCAGCGAGCCTCGAAGGATGGGCCACGGGCCCTATTCATCCTTCGAGGCGCGCAAGAGCGCACCTCAGGATGACGGCTGCGCTTATTCAAGCTAAGCCGCAGCTTCACTGGCCGGCAGACTCCGGAGCCATCGGCGCCGCATTCACTTCCTGCGTGACCACGCGCTCGTTATTCTTCGCCGCCACGATGGCGTCGTTCTCGAACCGCGCGCGATAGACCCGCAGATTCTCCATCACACGCTGGACGTAGTTGCGCGTTTCGGACAGCGGAATCCGCTCGACCCAGTCGACCGGATCCACCTTGGGATCGCGGGGATCGCCATAGGCCTTGATCCAGTCCCGGACCCGGCCGCGGCCGGCATTGTAGCCGGCAAACGTCATGATGTGGTTGCCCTTGTATTCGCTGAGCAGCGCCGAGAGTTCGGCAGCGCCCATTTGGGTGTTGTAGACGGGATCGGAGACCATCCGGTCCCAGTCATAGCTGACCTTGAAGCGCTTGGCGGTATCGCGGCCGGCTTCCGGCGTCACCTGCATCAGGCCGACCGCGTTGGCCGACGACTTGTCGCGCTGGTCGAACGCGCTCTCGGTGCGCGCCACCGAATAGATGACGCTTTGCTCGATCTCGGGAGCGACCTGGCTGAGCCGGGGAATCCCGATCGTGGGAAACGCGTAATGGACGAGCGCCAGCCCGCGGCCGAGCGCGGGCTTTCCGAGCTCCAGCATCGCCGCCGCATCGTTGCGGCGGCCGGTGAGTTCGCCGAGCGCTTCGAGCACGGCGACATCAGGGCTTTGTTCGGCGAGGTCGGCGACGAAATAGCGCACGACGTCGCGCTCGCCGATCTCGTAGAGCATATCGGCCGCGCGCACGCGCTCGTGGGCGGCCGGCGCGCTGTCTGACGCGAGCACAGGCGAGGGCGGGCGCAGTTCGATTTGATCGATGCCGAGTTTGGCGCGCGCGAGCTGGCCGTAATAGGCGGTCGGGTAGCGCGCGGCGGCCTGATAGCTTTCGCGCATCGCGGCTTTCTCGCCGAGGGCTTCGGCGGCTCGCCCGCGCCAGTAATTGGCCTTGGCCAGCACGATCGGATTGGACTGGCCGCCATCGATGAGTGCGAAATGCGCCGCCGCCGCGACGGGATCGTCGAGGTAGCGCAGCGCGATCCAGCCGCACATGAAGTGGTAGTCGGCGCGGTAATATTCATTGGCCGGGAGCGCTGCAGGCTGGATCACGTCATAGGCGGTCTGGAACTGGCCCTGATCGAGCAGTTTTCGCGCCAGCAGGCGCCGCTCGCGCCACCATTGATCGGTCTCCTGCTGCGCCATGGTCTCGGGCGCCGCAGCCTGCATCACGCGGGCGGCGTCGTCGATTTTGTTCTGGGCCAGCAGCCACTGGATGCGGCACAGCGTGTAGCCGAGATCGCCGCGCGCCTCGGTCGCGACGTCGTCGAGCGCGCTCAGCGCGCTGTCCGATTTGCCCTTGACCGCGGCACAGGCTTTTACGATCGCAAGCTCGTCGCCGCCGAGGAGTTTTGCGGCGCGCCGAGCGCCCGCCAGATCCTTGGCGCCGATCCGCATGTCCATGCGCGCGCGATGGTCGTCGCGGGTCAGCAGGTCGTGGAAGGTCTCAAACGCCTCGGTTTCGAGACGCTCCGACAATTCGTCCGTCCGCCACGCGTCGCCGGCCAGCCGGGCCGCGCCGTCGCGATCGCCTTCGCGAGCAGCACCCGCGCCAGCGCGAATTTGCCCCTGGCGCTGGTGGGCGCGTTGCCCATAAAGCCGCGGACCGTGGCAGCATCGCTGCGCTCCTGCCACAGCCGCGCCTCGGCCCGCCGGCGCAGCAGCGCCGCGCTCGGCCAGTCCGGATTGGCGGCGATGAACGCCGCATAGCGGTTGAAATTGGCTGTCGTCTCCGAATGGCGCAGGATGAACCATTCGACCAGCTTTTGGCCGGCCGGGTCGGCGATCTTGTTCCGCGTGGCGGTCGCGTCGTCGGTCTTGGCCTGGCGCGCGAGATCGATGGCATCCTTGACCAGCGCCAGATCGCCCGTCAGCGGGGCTTTGGCCTCCTTCGCCGGCTCATCCTTCGAGCGTTTTGACTTGTCGGCATGCCGTTCGTGCCGGTGCCGTCCAAGCGCTGCGCTGCGATGGGGGCGAGCCTCCCGCGCTTCGTGCGGTTTTTTGGCGTGGTGACCCCGCGCGGCCGCGTCCGTCGAGAACACGGCGAGCGCGGCAAAGGTCAGGAAACAGGACAGCGAACGCATGCACTGGTTCATTCCATGGTCCCCCTGCGAATTGGCAGTCACAAACCAAGAGATCACACAACGCGCCCGCGCCCGCTCCAAGAGGTAGCACACGGCCGGTTAAGCAATTGTCGCGTTATGGCAACACTGTGCCGAAAACGAGGAGGGTGATGGAACCCGAATGGAACCCGGAAGGTATGGAGCCCGCAAGGAATACGGCGCCAGGGCGAAACGATAGAGCGCGATGAGAATAGGTCGGACCGCGAAGGAGCTGCGCTCCCTCTCCCGCTTGCGGGGGAGGCGTAGGCGGCCTGCGGCCGCCGTCCTTGATCGAGAACGCCGATGCGAAGCATCGGCTATGGGGTGGGGGTGCTGCCGCGAGTCACACTGCCCGTGTGGAGAGAGTTCCCCCACCCGTATCGCATCTGTCGATGCGACAAAGCCGAAGCTTCGCTTCAGCGTTCTTATCGAAGAACGGTCGCCAGCGGCGGCCTATGTTCCCCCGCAAGCGGGAGAGGTGAAGCGAGGCTGCGGACGCCGGATTTAACTCTAGCGCCAATCCTCATTGAGCGCGGTGCGCCTCACCACAGGAAGGGGAGGCGCCGCAAACCCGAACTCCCCATCGGCGGAACTTTCATCGTCCAAGGGACGCCGCCAAACTTTCCAGATTTTGTGGGCTGACGTAAATCAAGCCATGCCGCGGAGCGTCGATGTCGGCGATCAGGAGAAAGGAAATCGAGACGACGAGCGGCAGCACGAGGACGAGCTTTCCTGCGTTTTGCGACCGATAGCCGAACAGAACGTTGCAACACAGCGCAATGGCCGCCATGAGACACCACGCGGCAACAGGAATCCGATTCCAAAACGCCGCCTGCGTGTAACCCTGGGAATTGATCACGTCGTTCATGCCGGCAAGCACCAGTGCAGCAACAGGCGTCGGCTGTGCAGCAGCCGGTCCGCGGACCGCTGCCCAGAGCGCTGTCTCCAACTGGCTGGTTCGTTCGTCGATCCGCACGCGCTGCGCATCGTCCTTGTTGATGTAGAATACGATGCGATGGTCGAGGTAGTCGCCGAGCAGCTTGCGCACGGCCGCGGCGTCGGTCGGCGGAAGAAAGTCAGCACGCAAGAGTTCGGTTCCGATCGCGTTGGCTTCGGCTTCCTCGAAATTCTTGCGCTGATCGTAACGGTTGGTGGCCATCGAAAAGCTGAAGCCGATGATCAACGCGAGCAGCGTCAGCGAGGCCGCTAGAATGACGCTCAGATCGTCCTTCTGCTCATCGCTGACGTTCGGGTAGCGTCTGCGCAACAGGATCCCGGCCGCTGACGCCAGCGACAGCGAAACAAGGGCCACCGCGAACACCAGAACAGGATAATGCGTCAGGTTTTCCATGACTTTGTCCGCTCGACCAACACCAAATCTATCGTATATCGTCGCCCCGACAAAGCAGACGCGGAGCTCGCAGGGCGGATTGAGCCCTCCGCTTCGCTCGTTGAGCTATGGCGGACGCAGTCGGCAAATCCCCCGTGGCGGTGGCCATGGTCTCTACCTGCTCAAGGGCAAACCAGTCTTTGTGTACAACTTTTTTGACCTGGAACGCTTCCGATGGGAAGGCCCAGCGGCCCTTACGCCCGGCAAGCATACAATCGTGTTTGACTTCAAATACGACGGTCCCGGTTTCGGCAAAGGCGGCACCGGCGTCCTGTCGGTGGATGGCAAGGCCGTCGCAAATAGAACTATTCCGCACACCATTCCGTTCGTCGAGACGATTTACGAGACCTTCGACGTTGGGATCGATACCCGCACGGGGGTGGACGACAAGGACTACCAGCCGCCCTACCGGTTCACTGGCAAGATCGACAAATTAACGGTCAAGCTGGTCCCCCTGAATGCTGCGGAGGAAAAGCTGCTCCAGCAAAAGGCCCAGGAGACCAAAAACAAGGCACAGTAAATCGCTCCGTCTTTGTTGCTTGGCAGTTGGCTTTCTAGCTTTGGAAATCACGGCAACAGTGCACTAAACTCCAACGGTTCAGTGTCGCCAACGCCAACTGCTTCGTCTCTCACGCAAGCGCAATCTTGCTACTTGGCCGCGACAAAACAACGCGACAGGCAAATCAAAAATTCCTGTCCAGTCCCAGCCGAAAAAATATTCCTCTTGCCTCGCGAGGCAACTCAGTGGCGTATCTCCGCCCGTCTCACCCGATAAGAGGGGCGGGTCGCGATCGTCACGAAACGCGGGTTGAGATGCGGTGGACGCGGCAGCGTCGGGCGCGCAACGGAATTGCAGGGCGGGCTTCGGCCTGTGAGCGATCAACCGGCGCGCGTACGAACGGCGCTTCAACGCCTTCGCCAAAACTTCGGCAGGCGGCACGTGGCCGGCCGGGGCGGATGGTGGAGGTCGCTGCGTACGGTAAAAGCGTGTGGTTCCGGCATCCGTTGCTGATGCCAAGTCTGCGGAGGTTTTGCGCGCCCAACCGGGATGCGCAGGACCGTCAATCCGCAGGCGACGGTGACAAGACGAATTCGTCGCCGAGGAGAGCGCGCCATAAGCCGTAAAGCCATTGCGCAGGGAAGGCCGGATGCTCTCCGCTGAACCTGTATGCTCGTGTGCGTATTCTTTACGTGAATCTTGCACGCGAGACCGCGGGTGCAGCGCGCACCCGGTCTTCCCTGCGCCCTCTGTTTTCAGGGGGACAAGGTGAGATTGCAAAGCTCGGGCGCATCGCGTCGCGAGATTATGGATCTGCGGCTGTTCCATAAGGGTCCGTAATAGATGGTTGCCCCGACGCCACGATTGTTGCGCGTTCGCCACACTTTCCTAAGATTTGAGCGATCTGGCGGCCCAGTATTGTCTGCGCCGCTTTTTAGCCACACCCCTGCATGAAATCATATCCTTCGTAGGCTGAGGCCACGGCGCTCGCGAAGGCGACGGGAAATTGAATTTTCCCGGTCGACACAAGAGATGGCCGGGGAAACGGGTTCGCGATGGACGCCAAGACCAACATCAAGTCGAGGCTGCCGAGCCGTCACGTGACGGAAGGGCCGTCGCGCGCGCCGCATCGCTCGTATCTCTACGCCATGGGCCTGACCACCCAGCAGATTCACCAGCCGTTCGTCGGCGTGGCGTCGTGCTGGAACGAGGCCGCCCCTTGCAATATCTCGCTGATGCGCCAGGCGCAGGCGGTCAAGAAGGGCGTGGCGTCGGCCGGCGGCACCCCGCGCGAATTCTGCACCATCACCGTCACCGACGGCATCGCCATGGGCCATGACGGCATGCGCTCGTCGCTGCCGTCGCGCGAATGCATCGCCGATTCCGTCGAACTGACCATGCGCGGCCATGCCTATGACGCCCTGGTCGGGCTTGCCGGCTGCGACAAGTCGCTGCCGGGCATGATGATGGCAATGGTGCGGCTCAACGTGCCCTCGATCTTCATCTATGGCGGCTCGATCCTGCCCGGCAATTTCCGCGGCCAGCAGGTCACGGTGCAGGACATGTTCGAGGCGGTCGGCAAGCATTCGGTCGGCGAGATGTCGGACGAGGATCTCGACGAAATCGAGCGGGTGGCGTGCCCCTCGGCTGGCGCGTGCGGCGCACAATTCACCGCCAACACCATGGCGACGGTGTCCGAAGCCATCGGCCTGGCGCTGCCGTACTCGGCCGGCGCTCCGGCTCCTTACGAGATCCGCGACGCGTTTTGCATGACCGCGGGCGAAAAAGTCATGGATTTGATCGCGGCCAATATCCGCCCGCGCGACATCGTTACCCGTAAGGCATTGGAAAACGCTGCGGCTGTCGTTGCAGCCTCAGGTGGTTCAACCAATGCTGCACTGCACCTGCCGGCAATTGCCCATGAGTGTGGCATCAAATTCGACCTGTTCGACGTCGCCGAAATCTTCAAAAAGACTCCTTATGTCGCGGATTTGAAGCCGGGTGGCCGTTATGTTGCCAAAGACATGTTTGAAGTTGGCGGCATACCGCTTCTGATGAAGACGCTGCTCGATAATGGCCACCTGCACGGGGATTGCTTAACCGTCACGGGCCGAACGATCGCCGAAAACCTCAAGAGCGTGAAATGGAATCCGCACCAGGACGTGGTGCGCTCCGCCGACAAGCCGATCACCGTCACGGGCGGGGTCGTGGGCTTGAAGGGGAATCTCGCGCCAGAAGGCGCGATCGTGAAAGTTGCGGGTATGTCGAAGCTGCAATTTACCGGTCCGGCGCGCTGCTTCGATTGCGAAGAAGACGCCTTCGATTCCGTCCAGAACAAGACCTACAAAGAGGGCGAAGTGCTTGTGATCCGCTATGAGGGGCCGCGCGGCGGTCCCGGCATGCGGGAAATGCTCTCCACGACGGCGGCGCTGACCGGGCAGGGCATGGGCGGCAAGATTGCCCTCATCACCGACGGCCGGTTCTCGGGCGCCACGCGAGGCTTTTGCATCGGCCATGTCGGGCCGGAGGCGGCCATCGGCGGGCCGATCGCACTGTTGCAGGACGGTGACATCATCGAGATCGACGCCGAGGCCGGAATTCTTAACGTAAAATTGACCGACAAAGAACTCGCCGATCGTAAGACCAAATGGGCACCTCGAAAGACTAACCACACATCGGGTGCGCTGTGGAAGTATGCCCAGCAGGTTGGGCCAGCGGTGGATGGCGCGGTTACCCATCCAGGTGGTGCGCACGAGAAACAGTGTTATGCGGACATCTAGGCGTATCATTCTTGCGTTGTTGTTAGGGGCCACGCCGGTGGCGGCCCCCGGATTCGGATTCGACGGCGCTCCGGCCAACCGGGATGCCGCCCTTCCGGTGGTGTCCCAGCCGGTCGCCCCCGCCGCACAAGCCTTGAATGCCCAGGCCCTGAAGAAGGCGGTTCCGGCCGCCACGACCACGGTGACGGCGGCCGCCACGGCGGGGCCCTCGCTGAATTCGCTGCAATATGCCGCCGAAGGCGGCCATCCCGTGGCGCAGTGGAAGCTCGGCCGGATGTATGCCGATGGCGACGGTGTCGCCCAGGACGATGTCCGTGCGTTCGAATATTTCAGCCGCATCGCCAACGCGCATGCCGAAGACAATCCGTCGGCGCCGCAGGCGTCGATCGTCGCCAACGCCTTCGTGGCGCTCGGGCGCTATTATCTGAACGGGATTCCCAATTCCAAGGTCAAGGCCGATACCGAGCGGGCGCGGGAGATGTTCTCCTACGCGGCGTCGTATTTCGGCAATGCCGACGCGCAATACGATCTGGCGCGGCTGTATCTGAAGACCCCCGACGCCTCTAGGGATGATTTCCGCTACGGCGCGCGCTGGCTCGGACTTGCCGCCCAGAAGGGCCAGCATCAGGCCCAGGCCATGCTCGGCCAGATGCTGTTCAACGGCGACCGCCTGCCACGGCAGGCCGCCCGCGGGCTGATGTGGCTGACGCTCGCGCGCGACAATGCCGCGCCCGACGAGGTCTGGATCAAGGAAAGCTACAACCGGGCGATCGCCAAAGCGTCCGACGACGACCGCGCCATGGCGCTGCAGATGCTCGAGCATTGGGTGCAGGGCCGTAGGGACTGATAGTTACGCGGTCTCGAAATCCAGATCGGCCCACACCGGCACGTGGTCCGACGGCTTTTCCCAGGCGCGCACATAGCTGTCGACGCCGACATCGATCAGCCGGTCGCTGGCCTGCGGTGACAGCAGCAGGTGATCGATCCGGATGCCCCAGTTTTTCTGCCAGGCCCCGGCCTGATAGTCCCAGAACGTGTATTGGCCCGGCGCATCGGTGACGGCGCGCAGCGCGTCGGTCAGCCCGAGGCCGAGCAGGGACTGGAAGGCCTCGCGGGTGGCCGGGCCGGAACAGGGCGTCATCGGCCCAGGCTGCGGGATTGTGGACGTCGCGCGCGGCCGGAATGACGTTGAAGTCGCCGGCGAGGATCAGCGGTTCCTCGGTCTTAAGTCGCTCCTTCGAATACTCAAGAAGCCGCGACATCCACTTGAGTTTATAGGGATATTTATCGGTGTCGACCGGGTTGCCATTGGGCAGATACAGGCACGCGATCCGCACCACGCCATTTTTCAGCGTAACCACGCCTTCGAGGAACCTGGCGTGGGCATCCTCGTCGTCGCCGGCGAGACCGGACTTGGTCTCCTCGAACGGCAGCTTCGACAGCAGGGCGACGCCATTGAATGTCTTCTGGCCGTGGGTGACGACATTGTACCCGAGCGCCTCGATCTCCAGCCGCGGAAACGCGTCGTCGACGCATTTGATTTCCTGCAGGCAGACGATGTCCGGCGCGCACTCCTTGAGCCAGCTCACCAGATGCTCGATCCGCTGCCGGACCGAATTGACGTTCCAGGTGGCGATGCGCATGAGGGGGATCCGGTCCTGACCACAGATTTTCGCTTGCTGGCATACCATGTGCCGCAAGGCTGTGATAACCGTCTAGAAATAAGGCGCAAAAGTCGCCGTCAAGGGGCAGGAACGAGCCGTCCCGTCCTTTGCGGAAGGGCGGACTGAAAAATTATGAAAAAACGTCATTTGATCCTTTTTGCCGGCGCGGTCGGCATCATTGCGGCAGCAGCTTTCGTCACCCGCGGGTCATGGATGGGTGGCGGCCCCAGCGCTCATGGGCCGCAGCGCCCGCGGACGGTCTCGGTGGAACTGGCCAAGGCGGAGCGCAAATCGGTGCCGGTCGATGTCGATTCGATCGGGATGGTGACGCCGATTTCCAGCGTGGCGCTCAAATCCCGGGTCGAGACCACCATCGTCTCCGTGCATTTCGAGGACGGCGCCAGGGTCAGCGAGGGCGACCTGCTGTTCACGCTCGACGCGCGCCAGATCGATGCCCAGATCGAACAGGCCGAGGGCATGCTGGCCAAGGATCAGGCCCAGCTCGAGGGCGCGCAGCGCGATTTGCGGCGCTATAACGATCTCGTCGCCAAGGGCGCGACCACCCAGGTCAACGTCGATAACGCCAAGACGCAATCCGATATCCTGATCGGCACCATCAAGGCCGATCAGGCGGCGCTGGACAATCTGAAGGTCCAGAAGAGCTACACCCTGATTCGCTCGCCGTTCGCGGGGCGGATCAGCGCGGCCAATGTGAAGGTCGGCAATTTCGTGCGTCCGGCAGATACCGCGCCGCTCGCCGTCATCAACCAGATGGCGCCGGTCTACGTGACCTTCGCGGTCCCGCAGCGCGTGCTGGTCGACCTGCGCGAGGCGATGGCGAAGGCGGATTCAAAGGTGATCGCGACCATCCCGGGCCATCAGCGTTCCGAGGACGGCAAGGTCGCGATGGTCGAAAACACCGTGGATTCGACCACCGGCATGGTGACCGTGCGCGGCATCATGAACAACGAGAATGAGACGTTGTGGCCGGGGACATTGGTGAACACCAAGCTCGTGATCCGCGCCGAGGACGCCGTGACCGTGCCGACGTCAGCCGTCCAGCGCAGCCAGAGCGGCAATTTCGTCTTCGTCATGAAGGACGGCAAGGCGCATGTGCAACCCGTCAATGTCAGCCGCACCTTCCAGGGCACCTCCGTCCTTGCGACCGGATTGACCGGCGGCGAGGACGTCGTGGTCGACGGACAGTTGCTGCTGTCGGAGGGAACGCCGATCGCGCCGCGCGCGGCCAAGGCGGGGGCCTGAGGCGATGACGCTGTCGGAGCTGTGTATCCGTCGCCCGGTCATGACGGTCCTGATGACGGCTTCGATCATCGCGTTCGGCGTTTTCGGCTTCCGGCTGCTGCCGGTTTCCGCGCTCCCGAAGGTCGATTTCCCCACCATCGCGGTGACCGCGACCCTGCCGGGCGCCAGCGCCGACACCATGGCCTCGTCCGTCGCCGGTCCGATCGAGCGGCAGCTCTCGACCATCGCCGGCATTTCGTCGATGTCCTCGACCTCGTCGCAGGGCACCACCGCGATCGTGATCCAGTTCGATCTCAACCGCAATATCGACGCGGCCGCGCTCGATGTGCAGACCGCGCTGACGATCGCGCAGCGGCGGTTGCCGATCGAGATGGTCATTCCGCCGAGTTTCCGGAAGGTCAATCCGTCGGATTTCGCGATCCTGTTCATCTCGCTGGTTTCCGACACGCTGCCGCTGTCCGCAGTCAACGAATATGGCGACATCACCATCGGGCAGGCGCTGTCGCAAATCCAGGGCGTCGCCCAGGTCGTCATCTTCGGCAGCCAGAAATTTGCGATCCGGGTGCAGGCCGATCCGGAGGCTGCAGCGGCGCGCGGCATCTCGCTGGAAGACGTCCGCGCCGCGGTCTCGCGCGCCAATTCATCGACGCCGGTCGGCACGCTGAACGGTCCGAAACAGGACGTCGCCCTTCAGGCGTCCGGCCAGATGGACAAGGCGGCCGACTACAAGCACGTGATCGTCGCCTGGCGCAACGGTTCGCCGGTCCGGCTCGACGAGATCGCCAAGGTTTACGACAGCGTCGAGAACGACAAGATCGCGACCTGGTTCAACGGCACGCGTGCCATCGTGCTGGCGATCTACAAGCAGCCCGACGCCAACACGGTCGCGGTCGTCGACGGCGTGCTGGCGAAATTGCCGGCGCTGCGCGCGCAAATCCCGCCGTCGGTGAAGATCCAGGTGGCGATGGACCGTTCGGTGTCGATCCGCCAGTCCGTCAGCGACGTCGAAGAGACCCTGCTGATCGCCATCGGTCTCGTCATCATGGTGATCTTCCTGTTCCTGCGCTCGGCGGGCGCCACCTTCATTCCGGCGCTGGCGGTGCCGATCTCGCTCTGCGGCACGTTTGCCGTCATGTACGCGTTCGATTTCTCCATCAACAACATGACGCTGCTGGCGCTGACGCTGTCGGTCGGCTTCGTGGTCGATGACGCCATCGTCATGCTGGAAAATATCGTCCGCCATATCGAGCACGGCATGCGGCCCTATGAGGCGGCGCTCAAGGGCGCGCGCGAGATCGGCTTCACCATCATTTCGATCACCTTCTCGCTGATCGCGGTGTTCATTCCGGTGCTGTTGATGGGGGGCATCGTCGGGCGCGTGTTCCGCGAATTCGCCGTCACCATTGCAGTCGCGATCGTGGTGTCCGGCTTTGTTTCGCTGACGCTGACACCGATGCTCTGCGCGCGCGTGCTGAGCGCGCATGATGCGACCAAGAAGCCGAATATCGTGCTTCGAATCTTCGAGGCGCTGTTCGATTCCTGGCTGCGCGGCTATGAGTGGGCGCTCGACTGGGTGCTGGCCCGCAAGGCGTTGATGCTGGTGGTGACGCTGGCGACGCTGGCCGGCACGGTGGCGCTCTACATCGTGGTGCCCAAGGGATTCTTCCCCCAGGAGGATACCGGCTTTCTGTTTGGCACCACTGATGCCGCGACCGACACGTCGTACGAGGCGATGGCGGTACGCCAGAAGGAGCTGTCCGACATATTGAGCCGTGATCCCGCGGTGGAATACATCAACAGCACGGTTGGCGCGGGCGGCCCCAACGCGACCACCAACAACGGCCGGCTGTTCATCGCGCTCAAACCAAGAAAACAGCGGGACTCGGCAACGGTCGTGATGGCGCGCCTGCGCCGGACGTCGACCCAGGTGCCGGGAATGCAGGCGTTCTTCCAGAGCATCCAGAACCTCAATATCGGCGGCCGGCCGTCGAAGAGCCAGTACCAGTACACCTTGCAGAGCGGTGATACGGAAGCGCTGTATCGGCAGGCGCCTGAAATGCGCGACAGGATCGCCAAGGTGCCGGGCCTGCTCGACGTCACCACCGACCTCTACATCAAGAACCCGCAGATGACGGTCGACATCGACCGCGAAAAGGCCGCGGTCTACGGCATCACCGTCGACCAGGTCCGCAACCAGCTCTACAACGCCTATGGCGCGCGCCAGGTCGGCACCATCTACATGCCGTCCAACGATTATCAGATCATTCTGGAGGCGCAGCCGCAGTTCCGCGTCGATCCGTCCGATCTCTCCAAGCTCTATATGAAGACCGCGAATAACCAGACCATTCCGCTCGACGCGGTGGCGAAAATGGTGCCGACGGTGGGGCCGCTATTGATCAACCACCAGGGGCAGCAGCCGGCGGTGACGATCTCGTTCAACCTCGCGCCGGGCTATTCGCTGGGCTATGCGGTCGATCAGATCACGGCGATCGAGCAGAGCTCCAATCTGCCGGCGACGATATTCACCGGCTTCTCAGGCACCGCGCAGGTGTTCCAGGATTCGCTGCGCGGGCAGGGCGTGCTGATCCTGGCGGCGGTGTTCGCGGCGTTCGTCATCCTCGGCATTCTCTACGAGAGTTTCATCCATCCGATCACCATCATCTCCGGCTTGCCGTCGGCCGGTATCGGCGCGATCCTGACGTTGATGCTGTTCGGCATGGAGCTGTCGGTGATTGCGATGATCGGCATCGTGATGCTGGTGGGCATCGTCAAGAAGAACGCCATCATGATGGTCGATTTTGCGCTGGAGCGCCGCCGCGTCGGCTTGAGCGCCGAGCACGCGATCCGCGAGGCCGCGCTGCTTCGGTTCCGCCCGATCATGATGACGACGTTTGCGGCGATCTTCGGCACGCTGCCGATTGCGATCGGCGCCGGCGCGGGCGCCGAACTGCGTCAGCCGCTCGGCATCGCCGTGGTCGGCGGCCTCTGCGTCTCGCAACTGCTGACGCTGTTCATCACCCCGGTGATCTACATCTATCTCGACCGCATCGATCGCCGTCTGAAGCGCAAGCTCGAGCCGCAGTCCGACGAGACCAGTGACGAGCGGCCGCACGTGGTCGCGGCGGAATAGCGCCGGGTCTCAGATTGAGCTGGATCTTAGATTGAAAAGCTGGTGCCGCAGCCGCAGGAGGCGGTGGCGTTGGGGTTGACCACCCGGAACGACGCGCCGATCAGATCGTCGACGAAGTCGACTTCGGAACCGGCCAGGAACGGCACCGAGGCCGGATCGACCAGCACCACGGCGCCTTCGCGCGCGATCACCAGATCGTCATCGGCCTGGGCGTGTTCGACGTCGAATTTGTACTGGAAGCCGGAGCAGCCGCCGCCCTCGACCGAGATGCGCAGTTTTGCGCCTTCGCCCTCGGCTCTTGAGGATTTCGCCAATGCGGCGGGCAGCCCGCTCGCTGACGGTGATGGCTGTGGTCATGGCAGGTCTCCGGTGCCGGCGTCATACCCAATTCATTTGGTATCCCGCACCCGACATAGTTAAGTGCGGAGACCAGCGGAATCAAATGGATAAGGACTAAAAAACAGTGTCGGTCGGAATGGCTGCCCCTCGCGCATTTTATGCCTGCGACCCCGACCGCAGCCGCGGCAGGCTGTTCGCGGAGCCGCCGAGCAAGACCCGCAGCCCGTTCCGCCGGGATTGCGACCGGGTGATCCATTCCACTGCGTTTCGCCGCCTGAAGCACAAAACCCAGGTTTTCGTGTTCCACGAGGGCGATCATTACCGCACCAGGCTGACCCATTCGCTGGAAGTGGCCCAGATCGCCCGGGCATTGGCGCGCCAGCTTGGCCTTGACGAGGATTTGACCGAAACCCTGGCACTGGCGCACGACCTCGGCCATCCCCCGTTCGGCCATGCCGGCGAGCGGGCGCTGGACAAGTGCCTCAAAGACCACGGCGGCTTCGATCACAACGCCCAGGCGCTGCGGGTCGTGACCTCGCTGGAGCATCGTTATCCCGAGTTCGACGGGCTGAACCTGACCTGGGAATCGCTGGAGGGCATCGTCAAGCACAATGGTCCGCTGACCGATCGGAGCGGGGCCCCGGCCGGACATCACGGCTACCACGGCATCCCCGTCGGAATCTCCGATTTCAACGGCAAATACGATCTGGAGCTGTGGAGCTTTGCCTCGCTGGAGGCACAGGTCGCTGCCATCGCCGACGACATCGCCTACGACGCCCACGACATCGACGACGGGCTGCGCGCCGGTCTGTTTGCCGTCGACGACCTCAAGGTGATGCCGCTCACCGCGGCTATGATCGCGGAAATCGGCAAGCATTATCCCGGCCTCGACGACATCAGGCGCGGCGCGGAACTGGTGCGCGAACTGATTTCGTATCTGATCGGAGCGGTAATGTCGGAGGCGGGCAAGCGCCTGGAGGCGGCAAAACCGCACTCGGCCGACGACGTCCGCCATCACAACCAGCCGCTGATCGCGTTTCCGCCCGCGGTCGCGCATGAGGAAGCCGAGATCAAGGCGTTCCTGAAGCTGCGGATGTACCGCCACAGCCGCGTGATGCGGGTGATGGGCGAGGCCGAACAGATCCTGTTCGACCTGTTCGCGCGCTACCAGCAATCGCCGGGCGATCTGCCGGCCGAATGGGTCGAGGGCACCGAGCGCGAGACCGAAACCGAGCGGGCGCGGCGGATCGGCAATTTCATCGCCGGGATGACCGACCGTTTTGCGCTGATCGAGCATCAGAGGCTTTTTAACTCGACCCCGGATTTGCGTTAGGCGGCGGCCCATGGCCCAAACATCAGCTCCCCCGCATCTGTTTGCCGATGTGCTCGCGCGCGTGCACGCGATCTGCGCAGCACTTGCGATCGAGGGCAATTGGCCTGATGGCGTCGATCTGTCGCGCGTCGTGGTCGAACCGCCGCGCGATGCCAGCCATGGCGACATGGCGACCAACGCCGCGATGGTGCTGGCCAAGGAAGCCAGGGCAAAGCCGCGCGATCTCGCCGACAAGATCGCCGTGAAGCTGCGCGCGGACGATCTGATCGCCTCCGTCGACGTCGCCGGGCCGGGCTTCATCAATCTTACGCTGAAGCCGCAGGTCTGGGCGGACGCGCTGCGCACCGTGCTGCGCGAGGGCGAGGCTTACGGGCGAAGCGCAATCGGCACGGCCGAGAAGGTCAATGTCGAATACGTCTCGGCCAATCCGACCGGGCCGATGCATGTCGGCCATTGCCGGGGCGCGGTGTTCGGCGATGCGCTGTGCAGCCTGCTGCAGTTCGCGGGCTATGACGTCACGCGGGAGTACTACATCAACGACGCCGGCGCGCAGGTCGACGTGCTCGCGCGCTCGGCCTATCCTGCGCTACCGCGAGGCGCTCGGCGAGGACATCGGCGCGATTCCGGAGGGGCTTTATCCCGGCGACTATCTGGTGCCGGTCGGGCAGGCGCTTGCCGCCGAACATGGCGACAAGCTCAAGGCGATGTCGGAGAACGCGTGGCTTCCGATCGTTCGCGCCAAGGCCATCGCCATGATGATGGAGATGATCAAGGGCGATCTCGCCGCGCTCCACATCAAGCATGATGTGTTTTTCTCGGAACGCTCGCTGATCGAGACCGGCAACAACAAGGTCACCGAGACCATCGATTTCCTGCGCGCCAAGGGCGATGTCTACGAAGGCCGCCTGCCGCCGCCGAAGGGCGAGCCGGTCGAGGATTACGAGGACCGCGAGCAGACGCTGTTCCGCGCGACCGCCTACGGCGACGACGTCGATCGTCCGCTGATGAAGTCCGACGGTTCCTACACCTATTTCGCCTCCGATATCGCCTATCACAAGAACAAGTTCGATCGCGGCTTTCCCAACCTGATCGACGTCTGCGGCGCCGACCATGGCGGCTACATCAAGCGCATGCAGGCGGCGGTGAAGGCGGTCACCTCGGGCAAGGCCGCGCTGGACGTCAAGATCGTGCAACTCGTCAAGCTGCTGCGCAACGGCGAGCCGGTGAAGATGTCGAAGCGCTCCGGCGATTTCGTCACCTTGCGCGAAGTCGTCGACGAAGTCGGCTCGGACGCGGTGCGCTTCATGATGCTGTTCCGCAAGAACGACGCGGTGCTGGATTTCGACCTCGCCAAGGTGATCGAGCAGTCCAAGGACAACGCGGTGTTCTACGTCCAGTACGGCCACGCCCGCGGCCATTCGATCTTCAGGAACGCCCGGGAGGTGGTTCCCGACCTGCCGGAGGATGGCGGCTGCCCGGGCAGCCTATCTGGCGGATGCCGCGGTGGAACGGCTGACGATCCTGCGGAACTCAGCCTGCTCAAGCTCCTGGCGCTCTATCCCCGGATGGTCGAGGCGGCGGCGGTCGCACACGAGCCACACCGAATCGCTTTTTATCTGTATGATTTGGCCAGCGAATTTCACGCGCTTTGGACCAGGGGGCGCGATTTGCCCTATTTACGCTTCATTATCAATAATGATGCAGAGATCACGAAGGCGCGACTGGCAATGGTCCAGGGCGTCGTCTCGGTTCTGGCATCGGGCTTAGCCGTTCTCGGCGTCCACGCTCCGACCGAGATGCGGTAGGCAGGGGCGAAGGCCCTCACAATGGGGATTTGTGGGGGCATCTGGCAGGGGCCAGTTCGTTTGTCACGAAGCGGGTTGGCGCTTTCCCGAAGGGGATGCATCATCACGATGGCTGATCGATATCAGGACCGACCTTTTCCCGCCCAGGACGACGACCGCGGTGATGGTCACGGTGCGAACCGCGCGAGAGCGATCCGCTGGCGGAACTGGCACGGCTGATCGGCCAGACCGATCCGTTCGGCACCGCGGCCAAGACCCGCCGCATCCGCTGCAGTCGCGCGCCAATCGCGTCAGGCCCAATACCAGCCTCCCGCCGAGGAAGATGACGGCCCGCCGCCGGCCCGCCGCCCTGGATGCAGCGCGCGAGCCAGCGCGGCTGCCGCCGCAGACGAGGAGCACGTCGACGAGAGCCGGACTATCAGCCGAGCCCTGTGCATCCCTTGCATCGTTACGCGGCCCAGCAGCCACGCTGCGCCGACGCAGGACTATCAGAGCGCATCGGAGGCGCCGCACTACGCCGAGAGCCGAGCCGCAGCCGCCGATCCGTCGCGCTACGACGATGCGCTGTACGGCCAGATCGAATCCGGCGCACAGGACTTTCAGCGCGATCCCGGCCTATCCGGACGATCCCTACGCCTATCAGAGCGGCTACGAGGACGAGCCCGAGCCGCAGCAGGCGCCGCAGCGGCCTGGTCACGGTTGCCGCGGTGCTGGCGCTGGCCGTGGTGGGAACGGGGGCTGCCTTCGCCTATCGCACCTATGTCGGTTCGCCCCGCAGCGGCGAGCCGCCGATCATCAAGGCCGACAACAGCCCGACCAAGATCATGCCGGCGCCAGCCGATGCGGCACCGGCAAGACGCCGGACCGCATGGCGCCTGGCGATGGCGGCGAGAAGATGGTTTCGCGCGAAGAAGACGCCGGTCGACGTCAACGCCAAGTCCGGCGGACCGCGCGTGGTGTTTCCGCCGCTGAACCAGAACGGCAATCCGCCGCCGGTCGCCAGCGTGGCTCCGGCTGCGCCGCTGCCGGCAACACCCGCCAACAACGGCACGATGCCGAACAACGAGCCGCGCAAGATCAAGACTCTTTCGGTCAAGGGTGACCGGCCGAGAACGGCGGGGTGCCGGTTACGGCGGCGCCACCAGCCGCTGCGGCAAAACCGGCGCGCGGCGGCGCCGACACGCGCAACCCGTCCTCAGCCAATGCAAGCGCCAACGCACCGCTGTCGTTGTCGCCGCAGGGGGCGCCAGCAATCCGATCCCGGCCCCGACCCGGATGGCCGCCAGCCATCCGACGCAGGCCGGCGCCCGCCGCCGGCGGCGGCTACGTGGTCCAGGTCTCCTCGCAGAAGAACGAAGCCGACGCGCAGGCCTCGTTCCGGGCGCTGCAGGGCAAGTACCCGGCCGTGCTGGGTTCCCGTTCGCCGCTCGATCAAGCGGGCCGATCTCGGCGAGAAGGGCGTCTATTACCGCGCCATGGTCGGACCGTTCGGTTCGTCGGACGAGGCCTCGCAGTTCTGCGGCAACCTGAAAACCGCCGGCGGACAGTGCGTCGTCCAAAGGAATTAACGGCCGTTTCCTTGACCCCGGAGCGCGCGCGGGGGCTAATCGGCCCCATGAGCAGCCGCGCATTCATCACGGGCGTATCCGGACTGGAACTGAGCGCCGCCGAGCGCGCGTTCATCCGCGCGGAGCGGCCGTGGGGCTTTATCCTGTTCAAGCGCAACATCGAGACCCCGGCCCAAGTATCTTCACTTGTTGCGGGAATTGCGCGAAGCCGGTCGGCGACGCCGATGCCCCGGTCCTGATCGACCAGGAGGGCGGCCGGGTGCAGCGGCTCGGGCCGCCGCACTGGCCGGTCTATCCGCCCGGCGCGTGTTCGGCGCGCTCTACGACATCGATCCCGAAGCTGGGCTTGCAGGGCGGCGCGGCTGAGCTCCCGGCTGATCGCCGCCGACCTGATCGACACTCGGCATTACCGTCGATTGCCTGCCGCTGGCGGACGTGCCGGTCGCCGGCGCCGACGCCGTGATCGGCAACCGGGCCTATGGAACCGAGCCCGCCAAGGTCGCGGCGATCGCCCGCGCGGTGACCGACGGGCTGGAGCAGGGCGGCGTTTTGCCGGTGCTCAAGCACATTCCCGGCCATGGCCGGGCCACCGCGGACACCCATTTCCGGCTTCCGACGGTCGATACACCGCGGAAAGAGCTGGAACGGACCGATTTTGCCGCTTTCCAACCGCTGGCGGACCTGCCGATGGCGATGACCGCACATGTTGTGTTTAGCGCGCTAGACCCCGCCCATCCGGCGACGACTTCTGCGACAATCATCGAGCAGGTGATTCGCGGCGTGATCGGGTTCCAAGGTTTGTTGATGAGTGATGACGTGTCCATGAATGCGCTGGCGGGATCGATCGCCGAGCGGACCCGCGCCATCGTCACCGCCGGCTGCGACATGGTTCTGCATTGCAACGGCAAGCTCGACGAGATGCGCGACGTCGCGCGCGAGACGCCGGAACTGTCGGGTGAGGCCCTGGCGCGCGCCAAGCGGGCGCTGGCCTCGCGAAAAGCGGCCGCAGCCGTTCGACCGGCGGGCGGCACGGGCTGAACTGGATGCGTTGATCGATCGGGTAGGGACGGCATGACCGCGGAAATTCTATCGTTTGAGACCGGACGGCCCGCCGAGCTCGCCGATGGCGAGCCGTCGCTGGTCGTCGACGTCGAGGGCTATGAGGGCCCGCTCGACCTGCTGCTTGACGCTGGCGCGGCAGCAGAAGGTCGATCTGGCCAAGATTTCGATCCTGGCGCTGGCCGACCAGTATCTGATCTTCATCGAGGCGGCGCGAAAGATCCGGCTGGAACTCGCCGCCGACTATCTGGTGATGGCGGCCTGGCTGGCGTTCCTGAAATCGCGGCTGCTGCTGCCCGAACCGGCGACGCCGGATGGTCCGAGCGCCGAGGAAATGGCGACTGCGCTGGCCAACCGGCTGCGCCGGCTGGAGGCGATCCGCGAGGCGTCCAACCGGCTGATGAACCGGCCGCAGTTGCAGCGCGATATTTTTCCGCGCGGCAATCCGGAATCGATCGCCGAAATCCGCCATCCCAAATTCACCGCGACCCTGTTCGACCTGCTCACCGCCTATGCCGCGCAGCGCCAGCAGCGCGTGCTGGCGACCGTGCATCTGGCCAAGCGCACGGTGTGGTCGCTGGCGGAGGCGCGCGCCTCGCTGGAGCGGCTGGTCGGCATGGCCGAGGACTGGAGCTGCCTCGACGAATATCTGCTCAACTACGTCGTCGATCCCTCGCAAAAGGCCACCGTGTTTGCGTCGAGCTTTGCCGCGGCGCTGGAACTGGTGCGGGAAGGCGAGATGGAAATGAACCAGAAGGAGGCGTTCGCGCCGATCTATTTTCGTAAGCGTCCGCCGCAAGCCTCCGGTGCGATGTCCGCGCCGGATCTGTCGGTCGAGTAAGTGGAAGAAGGAGACCGAGCCATGGCAAGTCTGGCGGAAAAACGCATGGAAGATGCCGAGGAAACTCCCGTGGACGCCGCAGGCGCGGCCCGAGGAATTGCGGCTGCTGGAAGCGCTGTTGTTCGCCTCCGCCGAGCCGCTCGATCAGGCGACGCTGGCCAAGCGGATGCCCGATGGCGTCGACATCAAGGTCGCGCTGGCGCAACTGCAGGCGGATTACGCCTCGCGCGGCGTCAATCTGGTCCGGGTCGCCAATAAATGGACCTTCCGCACCGCCGGCGATCTGTCGTGGCTGATGACGCGGGAGAGCACCGAGACGCGGCGGCTGTCGCGCGCGGCGATCGAGGTGCTCGCGATCATCGCCTATCACCAGCCGGTGACGCGCGCCGAGATCGAGGAAATCCGCGGCGTGATCACCTCCAAGGGCACGCTGGACGTGCTGCTGGAGACCGGCTGGATCCGTCCGCGCGGCCGCCGCAAGACGCCGGGCCGTCCGCTGACCTTCGGAACCACGGAGGCGTTCCTGTCGCAGTTCAGCCTGGAGGCGCTCGGCGATCTGCCGGGTCTGGAAGAACTGAAGGGAACGGGCCTTCTGGATTCGCGGCTGCCTTCCGGCTTCAGCGTTCCGACGCCGTCGGATGACCCGGCGCTGCGCGAGGACGAGGATCCGCTGGAGATCGGCGACAATCTGGAACTGGTGCTGGCGCCAGCCGCCGAGCCGGAGCCCGAGGGCGGTGAGGGGAACTAACTTCCTCGCAATATTCCCGGTTAACGGTAGCAATATTACGTAGCTGCGACAGCGATTTGCCGCGGCTGAAGTCCTTGTTTTTGACACCTCGCGGGCCTACTTTCCGGCAAAGCTTGAGCCGGGCCTTTGGCTCGCGTGTTTGGAGGGTTGCAGGATGGGTTCGCTTAGCATTTGGCACTGGATCGTCGTGATCGCAGTGGTCCTGCTGTTGTTCGGCCGCGGCAAGATTTCGGACCTGATGGGCGACGTCGCGCAGGGCATCAAGGCCTTCAAGAAGGGCATGCAGGACGATGACAAGGTGGCGGAAAAGCTGCCGAGCCGGTGAAGTCGATCGATCACAACGCGGCGCCCTCGGCGCGCACGGTCGGATGTCGGCAGCAAGGCAGTCTGATCCAAGGCGCCGTTGAGAAAGGCCGCTGACAGCTCCAAATCTTGCTAGAAGGCAAATCTTGCTAGAAGCATTGGGGCGCGGGCATCTCGCGTGAGCGGAAATTTTCATGTTCGATATCGGGTGGAGTGAACTGGTCGTCATCGCGGTTGTCGCGCTGATCGCCATCGGCCCGAAAGAACTGCCGGGCGTGCTGCGCATGGTCGGGCAATGGATGGGCAAGGCGCGCAAGATGGCCGCCGAATTCCAGGGCCAGTTCCAGGAAGCCATGCGCGAGGCCGAAATGGCCGACCTCAAGAAGAGCTTCGACGAGGTCAAGGAAGCCGCCACCGGATTCACCAGCGGCAATATCATGACCTCGCTGCAAAAGGACGTCGGCGACGCCCTGCAGATCGGCGATATCGACAAGCCGGTCGATGCGCAAATGGCCTCCGCGATCGGCGAGCCGGTGGTAACGCCAAACGATGCGCCGGCGACATCAAGCCGATGACGCCGGCGATCGCCCGCGCCGGAAACCGTTGTCGAGGCCGAAGCCCATGCGGCCATCTCCGAGCCGCTGGCGATCACCCGCGAAGTCCTGCCCGAGCCCGCACCGCAGGACGTCGCGCCAGCCGAACCTGACGTGCTCAAGGACGCCAAAGCGTCATGAGCGCCGAGGACATCGAGGCCAGCAAAGCGCCGCTGATGGATCATCTGATCGAGCTGCGCTCGCGGCTGATCAAGGCGCTGCTCGGCTTCGGCGTTGCCTTCATCTTCTGCTTCTTCTTCGCCAAGCAGATCTACAACGTGCTGGTATGGCCGTTCGTCTGGGTCGCCGGCGCGGAAAATTCGAAGTTCATCTACACCGCGCTGTTGGAATATTTCGTCACCCAGTTGAAGCTGGCGCTGTTCGGCGCGGGCTTCATCTCGTTTCCGATCGTGGCGACGCAGATCTACAAGTTCGTGGCGCCCGGCCTCTACAAGCACGAGCGCGGCGCGTTCCTGCCATATCTGATCGCGACGCCGTTCTTCTTCGTGCTCGGCTCGATGCTGGTCTATTTCGTGGTGCTGCCGATGCTGGTGCGGTTCTCGCTCGGCATGCAGCAGTCGGCGGCGAAGAGACCGCGCAGATCCAGTTGCTGCCGAAGGTCGGCGAATATCTGTCGCTGATGATGTCGCTGATTTTCGCCTTCGGCATCGCCTTCCAGTTGCCGGTGATCCTGACGCTGCTGGGCCGGATCGGCATCATCACCTCGAGACAGCTGCGCGAGAAGCGCCGCTATTTCATCGTCGTCGCCTTCATCATCGCGGCCGTGCTGACGCCGCCGGACGTGCTGAGCCAGGCCTCGCTCGCGATCCCGCTGCTGGCGCTCTACGAGGGCTCGATCATCGCCGTGCGCATCGTGGAAAAGAAGGTCGCCGCGGCGCAGGCCGCCAAGGGCGCGCCGCCGCCAGCCCGCCGCCGCCCGAGGCCAATCCGGCGGAGTAGGGATTTTCGCCCCTGAGCGCCTCCGCCCTCTAGCCGTCATACCCCGCGAAAGCGGGGTATCCAGTACGCCGCGGCCTCTCGATTAATCCGCGGCGTCTCTGGAATACTGGATCACCCGCTTTCGCTGACGATGACGGGTGTGGTACGGGAGGCGCACCGCAAGACGTTGACTTGCAACGTTTCGGGGAATTGCGACCCAGGACCGAACACCCATGCACGACATCAAATCGATCCGCGACAATCCCGCAGCCTTCGACGCCGGACTGAAACGGCGCGGACTGGCGCCGTTGTCGCCGTCGCTGCTGGCGATCGACGAAAAGCGCCGTGCGGCGATCCTGGCCTCCGAGCAGGCGCAGGCACGGCGCAATGCCGCCTCGAAGGAAATCGGCGACGCCAAGAAGGCCAAGGACGACGCGCGCGCGGCGAAACTGATGGCCGAGGTCGCCGAGCTCAAGACCACGATGCCGCAGCTCGAAGCTGACCGCAAAGACGGCCGACGAGGAACTTGGCGAAGGAATTGGCCGCGATTCCGAATCTGCCGCTCGACGAAGTGCCCGATGGCGTCGACGAGCACGGCAATGTGCAGCGTCACGTGTTCGGCAAGACCCGCGAACTACGGTTTCACGCCCAAACCGCATGACGATCTCGGCGGCGCGCTCGGCTACATGGACTTTCGAAGCGGCCGCGAAACTGTCCGGCGCGCGCTTTGTCGTGCTGAAAAAGGGCCTGGCGCGGCTGGAGCGCGCGATCGGACAGTTCATGCTCGATCTGCACACCAACGAGCACGGCTATACCGAAATCAATCCGCCGTTGCTGGTGCGGGACGACGTGATGTTCGGCACCGGGCAGTTGCCGAAATTCGAGGACGATCAGTTCTGGGCCATCAAGGGTGAACTGCTCGCCGCCGCCGACGGCGCACAATTGAGAAGCGAACGCCTCGGCCTCATCCCCACCGCCGAAGTGTCGCTGACCAATCTCGTTCGCGAATCCATCCTCGACGAAAAAGAACTGCCGATGCGCCTGACTGCGCTGACGCCGTGCTTTCGCGCCGAAGCCGGCGCTGCGGGGCGCGATACCCGCGGCATGATCCGGCAGCATCAGTTCACCAAGGTCGAGCTGGTCTCGATCACGACGCCGGAAGAACAGCAAGGACGAGCACGAGCGCATGCTGGCCTGCGCCGAGGAAGTGCTGCGGCAACTCGATCTGCATTACCGCGTGATGACGCTGTGCGCCGGCGACATGGGTTTTTCCGCGCAAAAAACCTACGACATCGAGGTCTGGATGCCGGGGCAGGGCGACGGCGGCGCCTATCGCGAGATTTCAAGCTGCTCGGTGTGCGGCGATTTCCAGGCGCGGCGCATGGATGCGCGCTATCGCGGGCCCGACGGCAAGCCGCGTTTCGTGCATACGCTGAACGGCTCCGGCACCGCCGTCGGCCGCGCGCTGATCGCCGTCATGGAGACCTACCAGCAGGAGGACGGCTCGATTGCGGTGCCTGACGTCTTGCAACCTTACATGGGCGGTGTGAAAGTGATCGAACACGACCGGTAGCGAGGGCAAGCATTCAAAATGGCGTTGCATCGTGACATCCACTGGATCGGCAGGCAGTGGGCCGTCACCGGCTACGGGATGCAATTGATCGATCAGAAGCTGAAGGGCTTTTTCGATATCGAGGCCATCAGATTGTGGGACGACGGTCTGATCGACGCCATGCATGCCAAGGAATGGCTCAACAAAGCTGATTTCGACAAGGGGCTCACTATTGCGCGGGCGCGCTATCCGGGATCGGACGGCAATTTCGCGCAGCCGTTGCAAGCAACGGTTTTGCCGGCTCCGGCCAACGGGCACATTGCGCCGTTGCCGCAAAAGCCCAAACCTGAGGAGCCCAAACCTGAAGAGCTGAAGCGTGAAGAGGCGAAGTCCATCGAGCCGAAGCTGCAAAAGCTCGATCCGATCGTAACGGTCCCGAAAGCCGCCGAAACGAGAAAGCCTGAACCCGTCAGGCCAAGGCCCGAGCCCGCTGAACCGCCAAAGCCGGAGATCGCCGGATTTCACGTGCAATTCACCGGCAGCGCAAAATTCGTGCGCCCCTGGCGGGTATTGCTGAAGCGATAGGGCAGGCCGGTTTGCCTCTGCGGCGTGAGCGCGATAAGACGGCATCATCAGGCAAAAAACCGGCTTCGAGTCGGAAAAAGGCGTTTTGACGGATGCGAATTCTCTGCACCAATGACGACGGCATCCATGCCCCCGGCTTGACGATCGTGGAAGAGATCGCGCGTGCGCTGTCCGACGATGTCTGGATCGTGGCGCCTGAACTCGATCAGTCCGGTGTCTCGCATTCGCTGTCGCTGAACGATCCGCTTGCGCCTGCGCGAAGTCGGCCCGCGCCACTTCGCGGTGCGGGGCACGCCGACCGATTGCGTGATCATGGGCGCGCGCCACATCCTCGGCGAAAAACTGCCGGACCTCGTACTGTCCGGCGTCAACAAGGGCCGCAACGTCGCCGAAGACGTGGTCTATTCCGGCACCATCGCCGGCGCCCTCGAAGGCACGATCCTCGGCATTCCCTCGTTCGCGCTGTCGCAGGAATTTTCCATCGAGACGCGTCACAAGCCGTTGTGGGAAACCGCGCTGAAATTCGGACCGCAGATCCTGCGCAAGGTGATCGACGCCGGCATACCCAAGAACACCGTCATCAACGTCAACTTTCCCGCCTGCACGCCCGACCAGGTCGAAGGCATCCGCGTGACGCGGCAGGGCAAGCGCAATCTCGGCTTTCTCAAAGTCGACAAGCGCCATGACGGCCGCGGCAATCCGTATTTCTGGATCGGTTTCGAGCGCGCCGCAACGCTGGATACGCCGGCGGAAGGCACCGATCTCGCCGCATTGGCCGCGCGCTACGTCTCGGTGACGCCGCTGCGGCTCGACCGTACCGACGAGGCGTTTTCGGAAGCGCTGACGACGACGCTGAAGTAGGGGCACTGCGCGGCCCCGTGCTCAACTGTCATACCCGCGAAGGCGGGATCCAGTACGCCGCGGCTTCTCGATTCAATCGACGGTCTCTGGGATACCGGATCATCCGCTTTCGCGGATGATGACGAGAGGGGAGCCTAAACCGCAGCGCTCTTCAGCGTGCTGTCGATCATCTGGGCAAGCGTCTCGAGCTGGAACGGCTTTTGTAGCGCCGGGCGGTCGCGATAGTCCTCGGGCAGGCCGGACGAGCCGTAGCCGGTTGCGAAAATGAAGGGGACGGTTGCGCGCCTTGATCAGTTCGGCGACCGGCGTAATCACCTTGCCGTTGACGTTGACGTCGAGAATGGCGAGATCGAACTCGGTCGACTGGGCGAGCCTGACGGCCTCGCGCGATTTCGCCGGCCTCGGCGGCGACGCTGTAGCCCAATTCTTCCAGCATGTCGGCGACCATCATCCGGATCATGACCTCGTCTTCGACGAGAAACACAGAACAGCCCTCAGGCCGTGTCATCGTCATGATGGAATCCTTGCCCGTCCCGCGACTCAAATTCGCAAATTACGTCCGCGGGTGCAATGTAATCGTTGGGAAATATGCAGCCGGTAAGGCCAGCACCGCGCGGCGCTGCTGGTCATGCCGGCAGTCCGGCACCGCCGCGCTTAACGCCAAAGCAAGGCCCGGGTTCCATGGTGGGAACGGGGGAGAAACCAAAATCCTTCTTTTGTCCGGCGCGCCAGATGGCATCAACCCGGCCGGCCGGTTGCGCGCTAGACTATCTCTCCAAGGCCTGATGAGAACGACATGGTCCCAACGCCAGAACCGCCCGAAAAGATGATGTTTCAGCTGAGCCTGCGGCGGCGCGGGATCAGCGATCAGACCATCCTGCGCACCATGGAAGAGGTGCCGCGCGAGGTTTTCGTGACGGCGGCCGATCGCGGCCATGCCTACCGCGACAGCGCGCTCGGCATCGCCTGCGGGCAGACCATCAGCCAGCCCTTCGTGGTGGCCTACATGACCGAGCAATTGCAGCTGCAAAAGCAGCATAACGTGCTCGAGATCGGCACCGGCTCCGGCTATCAGGCCGCGATCCTGTCGCGGCTGTGCAAGCACGTGCTGACCATCGAGCGTTACCGGACGCTGGCCGACAGCGCCCGGGCCCGGCTCGAAAAGCTCGGTTATGACAATATCGAGGTGATGTTCGGGGATGGCTTCGATATTCCCGCCGGCGCCGGCGATTTCGACCGCATTATCGTGACCGCGGCCATGGAGCAGATTCCGGAAAGCCTGCTCGGGCGGCTCAAGCCCGGCGGCGTGCTGATCGCGCCGGTCGGCCCGCATCATGGCACCCAGACGCTGGTCCGGGTCACGAGGTCCGATACCGGCTTCGACCGCAAGGATCTGGTCGAGGTGCGTTTCGTGCCGGCGCTGCCCGGGATTGCCCGCGAACTGTAGAATTCCGGATTGGCGGTTCCCGCCAACATCTTATTCGGAGGGTTAAGCGCTTATTTACTCGGGGGGTGTTTACTCAAATCAGTATTTTGTTGCGTACGAGTGAGTAACCATGTCCCGTGTCGCCGAGTTGCTTCGCTCGCGTCGCGTGCCGCAAGTCGCGGTGCTCGCGCTCATGTCGGTCGGTTTTGCCGGCTGCAGCGCCGATATGTCGACGCGCTTTTCACAAAACACACTCTCCAATCCCTTTAACTACCAGCCCGAAGCCACCGGCTCGGTGCCGACGGCGCAGGTCGAGCGTCGCGAATTGCCGCAATATGCGCGGCCGCAGGCCCAGCCTCAGTTCCAGTCCTCCGCGTTGCCGCCGCCCGCTGTCGCGGCGCCGCAATCCTATCCAGCCGCCAGCAATGGCGTGTCGGGAGGAGGGCGCGGGCTTGCATCCTATGCCCCGCCGCCGGCGCAGCCGCAGGCTCGAGACCACAGGCACCGTGGCGCCGCGTTCGGTCGCGGCCGCCCGTCCGGCGCCGAGCGGCACCACGATCATCGTCGGCACCAGCGACACGCTCGATATCCTGGCCAAGCGCTACAATGTTTCGTCGTCGGCGATCCTGCAGGCCAATGGTTACAAGGGCCCGCGCGCCTTGTCGCCCGGCCAGCAACTCATCATTCCGCATCAGACGGCGGTCGCTGCTGCGACCGCGCCGGTACTCGCGCCGCCGGTCAGCAAGCCCGTGGCTACCGTCGCAACGGCGCCGTCGAGCGTCCATGTCGTCAATCACGGCGACACCTTGCTCAGCATTGCGCATCGCAACCATATTCCCGTCGCCGAACTTGCCAGGGCCAATAATCTCGACCAGTCCGCCAAGCTCAGCCTCGGCATGAAACTCACGGTGCCCGGAGCCAAGACGGCCACTGCTGCGCCGGCAGTTGCGACCGTTCCCGCAGCCGTTGCGCCCGCCAAAATGGCTGCTGCGGGTGCGCCGCAGCAAAGCGTCCGGATGGCGCAGGCAACGGGCAATGTCGAACAACCTGCTGCTGCTGCCGAAGCCCCGGTGGTCAAGCCCAGCGAAGCCACCGGCGCGCTGCCGACGTTCCGCTGGCCGGTGCGCGGCAAGGTCATCACGAGCTATGGCGCCAAGACCAACGGCAAAACGAACGACGGCATCAACCTGGCGGTGCCGGAGGGAACGCCGGTGAAGGCGGCGGAAGACGGCGTCGTGGCCTATTCCGGCAACGAGCTCAAGGGTTACGGCAATCTGGTTCTGGTTCGGCACGCCAACGGTTACGTCACCGCATATGCCCATGCGAGTGAGCTGCTGGTGAAGCGCGGCGACACGATCAAGCGCGGCCAGATCATTGCCAAATCGGGTCAGTCGGGTGAGGTGGGGTCGCCGCAACTCCACTTCGAGATCCGCAAGGGATCTTCCCCGGTTGACCCGCTTCAATTCCTCAACGGGGCGTGAGGCTTCGCGAGATAATCGCGCAATGCGGCATCCAAACCATGACGGTCATCGTCCGGCTTGACCGGGCGATCCAGTATTCCAGAGATGCCGCGTTTAAGCCGAGAGGCCGCGGCGTACTCGATCGCCCGCTTTCGCGAGGGGATGACGAGCATCACTCCTACTCAATGACCTCGTCCGCCGTCGCGAGCAGCGCGGTCGCGATGTTGATGTCGTGTGCTTTGGCGGTCTTGAGGTTGATCACCAGCTCGAACCTGTTCGGCTGCTGCACCGGCAGGTCGCGCGGGCTGGTGCCCTTCAGCACGCGATCGATATAGACGGCCGCGTGCAGGAACAGCTCGGGGTAGTCGACGCCGTACGAGATCAATCCGCCCGCCACTGCAAACGAGCGCGCGAAGTAAATCGCGGGCAGGCGGTGCAGGGCGGCGGCGCCAAGGATGGCGTCGCGATGCACGATATTGAAGAGGTCGGTCAGGACCAGGAGTCCGCCGCGTCCTTCGTGCGCAAGGGCTGCCGCCATGGCTTCAATTTCGGCATCGTCGCGGCATGGTGCGGCGCGTACCGCGACGGCGATCGACGGCGCGGCGTCCTCGATGGCGCGCATCATCTCGCCGGCATAGGGCGCGGTTGCGGGATTATACAGTACCGCCACCCGCGCAACGGGCGGCGTCATCTGGGTCAGGATTTCCAGCCATTTGCCGGCGACCTGCGGATTGAAGTCGCTGAAGCCGGTGATGTTGCCGCCGGGATGGGCGAGACTCTCGACAAAATTCTGGCCGACCGGATCGGAGACCATTGTGAACACGATCGGGATCGTACTGGTTTTCCGCTTGAGGGCCACGACGGATGGGCTGCCCTGCGCCAGCAGCACGTCCGGCCCCAAGGCGACCAGTTCGGCGGCGTCGCGCTCAAACAGCACGGGGTCGCCGCCGGTCCAGCGCCAGTCGATCCGCAGATTGCCGCCCTCGCGCCAATCGAGCGCATGAAGACCTTTGGTCAGGGCTGCGACATAGTCCTCGGAGACGGAATCGCTGGCGCGATTGGCCATCAGCACGCCGAGGCGGCGCATGCCCTCGCGCGGCTGCGCAGCGAGCGGACGCGATGCGAGCGTTCCGGCAATTCCCGCAAGGACGGCTCGGCGTCTGATCATGAACGATCTCGCGATAGCGTTTTCGAGCGAAGTGGATACCGGTTCGCGTTAAGAAAACGCGTCCAAACAAAAGACTAGTTTGCGTTCAGCCGCACGCCGAGCCGTCCCGCCAGTTCCTGGGTGAACTGCCAGGCGACACGGCCGGAGCGTGACCCGCGCGTGGTCGACCATTCCAGCGCCTCGCGCTCCAGCTCTTCCTCGGCCAGCTTGATACCGAAATGGGCGCAGTAGCCTTTGACCATGGCGAGGTATTCATCCTGGCTGCAGCGGTGGAAGCCGAGCCAAAGACCAAAACGGTCCGACAGCGAGACCTTCTCCTCGACGGCTTCGCCGGGGTTGATCGCGGTCGAGCGTTCGTTCTCGATCATCTCGCGCGCCAGCAGATGCCGGCGGTTCGAGGTGGCGTATAGGATCACGTTGTCCGGGCGGCCCTCGATGCCGCCTTCGAGCACCGCCTTGAGTGATTTGTAGGAGGCGTCGTTGCCGTCGAAGGAGAGATCGTCGCAGAACACGATGAAGCGGAATTTTGACGCGCGCAGCAGGTCCATCAGGCCGGGCAGGCTCTCGATGTCCTCGCGGTGAATCTCGATCAGCTTCAAGCGGTCGGCCGGCTTGCGGTTGAGATTGATATTGGCATGCGTCGCCTTGACCAGCGACGACTTGCCCATGCCGCGCGCGCCCCACAATAGCGCGTTGTTGGCGGGCAGGCCGTCGGCGAAACGTTCGGTGTTTTCGATCAGGATGTCGCGCATCCGGTCGATGCCCTTGAGCAGCCCGAGGTCGACGCGGCTGACGCGCGGGACCGGCGCCAGTCGTCCGTCCGGGTGCCAGACGAAGGCGTCGGCGGTCGCAAACGACTCAACACGCCCGGGCCCCGGGGAGGCGGCGGAAAGGTGGCCGGCGATGGCCTCCAACGCGGTTGCGATCCGCTCGGCGGTGGCGTCCTTGGGCTGGCCTGCCGGACGTTTTGCCGCGGCTTTTGCCGGGCTCGGCCTGGCCGCCTTTGGGGTGGCGCGAGACGTTGTTTTCTTGGCTTTTTTCGACATTTTCGCGGTTCCTGACCGCGCAGCCTTATCGGGCCTTGGCAGGTCTCGCAAGCGCCCTAAATGAGGGGGCTGGCAGCGTTGCAATTGGGCTGGCCGCCGCTATAGTCCGCGCGAATTTGCCCGGACCGGCCAGACGCCCATGCGCTGCCGGTTGTCCCCCGTCTCACGAGGATTGTCCGAATGCTGATTACTCCTGCGTACGCCCAGGCTGCTGCCGGTGGCGATGCCAACAGCATGTTGATGTCGCTGCTGCCGTTCGCGCTGATCTTCGTCATCATGTATTTCCTGATTCTGCGCCCGCAGCAGAAGAAGGTGAAGGACCACGCCGAACTGGTCAAAAACATCCGCCGCGGCGACACGGTCGTCACGACCGGCGGGTTGGTCGGCAAGGTGACCAAGGTGGTGGACGACGACCAGATCGAGTTCGAGATTTCGGACGGCGTCCGCGTGCGGCAGATGCGGCAGATGATTTCGGGCGTCCGCGCCAAGGGCGAGCCGGCCAGGGAGAAGGCCGAGGCCAAGGACGAGACGTCCGCGAGCTGATTTTTCCGCAGCCCGCATTCTCCTGAATCTGACAGGTTAGCTCGATGTTGTATTTCACGCGGTGGAAGGCGCTGGGGATCATTCTGATCGCGCTGGTGGTGTGCCTTTGCGCCGTTCCGAATTTCTTCCCCGAGGCGAAGGTAAAGACCTGGCCGGTCTGGGCGCAGCGCCACATCGTGCTCGGTCTCGATCTGCAGGGCGGTTCATCGCTGCTGCTGGAGGTCAACTCCAATTACGTCAAGAAGGAAAAGCTCGACCAGATCCGCGACGACGCCCGCAGGGTGTTGCGCGAGACCAGGATCCAGTACACCGGCCTTAATGTCCGCAACGACGTTGTCGAGGTGCGCATCACCAAGGACACCGACCTCTCGACGGCGCTGAGCAAACTGCGTGAACTGTCGCAACCGCTTGGCGGCCTGCTCGGGTCCAGCGGCCAGCGCAGCCTTGAAGTTGCCGACGGCGGCGGCGGCTTGATCCGGCTGACGGTCCCTCCGGCCGCGATCACCGATCGCATCCGGCAATCGGTCGAACAGTCGATCCAGATCGTCGAGCGCCGCGTCAACGAACTCGGAACGGTGGAGCCCCTGATCCAGCGTCAGGGTGACGATCGCATTCTGGTCCAGGTCCCCGGCCTGCAGGATCCGACCCGGCTGAAGGAATTGCTCGGCAAGACCGCCAAGATGGAATTCCGGATGGTCGATCTGTCGGTTCCGCCGGATCAGGCGCAACGGGGCGCGGTGCCGGCGGATTCGGAGGTGCTGCCCAGCGCTGACCCGTCGAACCCGCAGTCCTATGTGATCAAGAAGCAGGTGCTGGTCTCCGGCGGCGATTTGATCGACGCCCAGCCGGGCTTCGACCAGCGCACCAACCAGCCGATCGTTTCCTTCAAGTTCAATTCTTCCGGATCACGGAAGTTCGCGCTGGCGACGACGGAACACGTCAAGGAACCGTTCGCCATCGTGCTGGACGGCAAGGTGATCTCGGCGCCGGTGATCCAGGAGCCGATCACTGCGGGCTCGGGACAGATCTCCGGCAGCTTTACGGTGCAGCAGGCCAACGATCTGGCGATCCTGTTGCGCGCCGGTGCGCTGCCGGCGCCGCTGACCATCATCGAGGAACGCACGGTCGGTCCGGGCCTCGGTCAGGATTCGATCGAAAAGGGCGAACTTGCTGCCTATGTCGGCTCGATCCTGGTCATCGTGTTCATGCTCCTGACCTACCGGCTGTTCGGCGTTTTTGCCAACATCGCGGTCGCCATCAACGTCGCCATGATCTTCGGCCTGCTGTCGCTTCTGAACGCCACGCTGACATTGCCGGGCATCGCCGGCATCGTGTTGACGGTCGGCATCGCGGTCGACTCCAACGTGCTGATCTATGAGCGCATCCGCGAGGAACTTCGCGGCGGCCGCAACGCGATTTCGGCGATCGACGCCGGCTTCCGACGCGCATTGTCGACAATTCTCGACTCCAACATCACCACCTTCATCGCCGCCGCGGTGCTGTTCTATATCGGCACCGGACCGGTTCGCGGCTTTGCCGTCACGCTCGGCATCGGCATCATCACCACTGTCTTCACCGCGTTTACGCTGACCAGCCTGATCGTCGCTGGCTGGGTGCGATGGAAGCGGCCCAAGACCGTGCCGATCTGAGGAATCCCCTGTGAACTCATTTCGTTCTCATCGCGCTGGGCATCCTGATTGCCGTGCTGACCGTGGTCGCCGTGTTTGGCCTGCTGCCGTCGCTGCGGATCGTTCCCGACGACACGCATTTCGATTTCACGCGCTTTCGCCGCATCAGCTTTCCGATCTCGGCGCTGCTTTCGATCTTTGCGATCACGCTGTTCTTCACC
Organism: uncultured Alphaproteobacteria bacterium; assembly: GCA_963738765.1. Lineage (GTDB taxonomy): Bacteria > Pseudomonadota > Alphaproteobacteria > Rhizobiales > Xanthobacteraceae > Bradyrhizobium. Next base: position 82,532 of record CAVTYA010000041.1, read on the forward strand.
CACGGGCTGAATTTCGGCATCGACTTCAAGGGTGGCACGTTGCTGGAGGTGCAAGCCAAATCCGGCAGCGCCGATCTCGCCTCGATGCGTGCGACGCTCAGCAACCTTGGACTGGGCGACATCCAGTTGCAGCAGTTCGGCGGGCCCGCCGACGTGCTGATCCGGGTGGCCGAACAGCCCGGTGGCGACGCCGCGCAGCAGGAAGCGGTGCAGAAGGTCCGCGGCGCGCTTGGCGAGGCCGTGGATTATCGCCGGGTCGAAGTGGTCGGACCGCGCGTCTCCGGCGAATTGCTGGCCTACGGCATGCTCGGCCTGATGCTCGCGATCTTCGCGATCCTGATCTATCTCTGGTTCCGGTTCGAATGGCAGTTCGCGCTGGGCGCCATGATCGCCAACGTCCACGACATCGTGCTGACGATCGGCTTCATGTCGATCACCCAGGTCGATTTCGACCTCACCAGCATCGCTGCATTGCTGACCATTCTCGGCTACTCCCTGAACGACACCGTCGTGATCTATGACCGCATCCGCGAAATGCTGCGGCGGTACAAGAAAATGCCGATGCCGCAATTGCTCAACGAATCCATCAATTCGACGCTGTCGCGCTCGATCATCACCCACGTTACCGTGACCCTGGCCTTGCTGGCGCTGCTGCTGTTCGGCGGCCACGCCATCCACAGCTTCACCGCCGTGATGATGTTCGGCGTGGTGCTGGTCGGTACCTACACCTCGATCTTCATCGCAGCGCCGATCCTGATCTATCTCGGCGTCGGCGAGCACCGTGACGCGCCGGATACGCCGAAACCGAAGAAGAAATAGCGATGCCGGTTCCCTCGGACGCTCCGCATCTTCCGAGATCGGCGCCGATCGAGGCCTACGGCAAGGGCGGCTTTGCCTTTGCCGATATGTCGCATCGGGGTTCGCTATTGTGCCTGCCGGATGCGATCTGGGCCTGGCCGGTGACGAAGCCGGGAGAGATCGACGAGTATTCGCTGGCGCGCGTCTTCAAGGCGGCCAACAGCATCGACACCCTGATCGTCGGCACCGGCACGGAGGTCTGGATACCGCCCAGAGGCCTGCGCGAGGCGCTGCGCGCGGTCAAGGTGGTGCTGGACCCGATGCAGACCGGGCCTGCGATCCGCACCTACAACATCATGCTTGGTGAGCGTCGGCGCGTCGCGGCTGCGCTGATTGCGGTGCCATGAGCGGCACCGAGGCGCCTGCGGATTCGGCCGGCTTCTGTGCCGATCTGGTCCGCACGCACGATTTCGTCCGCTACGCCTCGACGCTGTTCGCCCCGACGGCCCAGCGCCGCGCGCTGCTCGCGATCTACGCCTTCAATTCCGAGATATCGCGGGTGCGGGACCATGTCAGCCAGCCGCTGCCGGGCGAAATGCGACTGCAATGGTGGACCGATATGCTGGCGGGCGCCGGCCATGGCGGCGTCGAGGGCAATCCGGTCGCAGCCGAACTGTTGCTGGCGATCCGCGATTTTCGGCTGCCGGTCGAGCCTTTGTCCCGGTTGATCGATGAACATCAGTTCGATCTCTACAACGATCCGATGCCGTCGATGGCGGCGCTGGAGGGCTATGCCAACGACACCTCGTCGGCGCTGTTTGCGCTGGCCGCGCGCATTGCCGCCCGGCCGTCGGAGGCAATCGAGCATCTCGCGCGCCATGCCGGTCTCGCGCAGGGCATCGTGCAGGTGATCGCAGCATTGCCACTGGATGCCGCGCGGCGCCAGCTGTTCGTGCCGCTGCAATTGCTGGAAAGCCATGGCAGCGGCATGGAGCAGGTGTTTTCCGGCAAGCAGACGCCGCCCGCGCGGGCGGCGATCGATCAGCTGATCGGCGAGGCGCGCAGGCATCTCGATACGGCGTTTGAGCTCCTCGCCGGCGTGCCTCCGGAGGCGCGGTCGATCTTCCTGCCGCTGGCGCTGGTCCGGCGCGAGCTGAAACGGATGTCGCGCGCCGACAATGATCCGTTCGTGCCGTACGGCGTTTCGAGGCTCCGTACGTTGTGGACGTTGTGGCGGGCGTCGCGCTCACCGGAGTTTTCGTAAAGCCGACGAACGTCTCAAGCCTGTTTGTGGATATGCTTGGTGAATATCCTGACAACGGAGCCTTTGACGGTCGGGCCGGCGTCGAACACATCCGACGCAATGCGCTCGACGTCGTCACGCAGCGCCAGAAACTGCGCCTGCCGCGCGATGCTGGGCGTGCCCCTGACGCCGGCGAGTTCGTCCAACGCAGCGTCGCTGATCTGACAGTCGACGGTGTCGTCGCCGTTTTGCATCGTAAATCCGAACGCCAGCCGTTCGGTGTCGTATCCAACGATTCTGCCACGCGTCAGCGGCATCACAAGTTCCCCTTGGCGCCCGATCCACGCCAGCGTTCCCGAGTGCCGCAAGCTGCGTCGCGCCCGGGATACGCAACCTAATTAGGCTGCGTATCCATATCCGTCACTTCGAAATTGAACCGGTCCCGCAAATTCTTGCGCTGTTCCAGGATGTCCTTGAGGAACTCGCGGTCGGCATCGCTGCGCATCATCGGTTCGATCAGATCGATCTGGTTCATCGCCACCAATTGCAGGATTTCGGTGCGGGGTTTGCCGCTCGCGATCGCGCGGCAAGGCATGCACCACCTGGATATGCTCCGGCGGCTTGACGCCCTTGGCTGACGACAACTCGCTGCGCAATTGCTTCTCGAGTGAGATGTGATCGGCCTCGACGAAGGCATACAGCCCGACACCGACGCGCCGGTCGGCAAAGGCGACAATGGCGGTATCGCGCACATCAGGGTTTTTCCGGATCAGGTCGATCAAGACCGGTGCGTCATTGACCAGCCGCCGGCCGCCGCCTTCGCGATCGGTGAAATTGAACAGGCCGCGGGTGACGGCCTGATAGACCTTTTTGCCGGTCATCAGCCAGACGCTGGCAACCATCGACTTGCGCGCCAGGATCCTGCGCTCGCTCGGCGTCAGCGCTTCCGGCGCGTAGCTGCGCTTGTGTTTCAGGAGATGCCGCAGGTCCTCGTAGGCCGCGATCCGAAACAGCCGGCTGCGGGTCTTGAAGCAGGCGGCGAGCTGGAAATCGGTGACATAGGCGCGGCCGTCGGTGCCGCGCAGCCAGTTCTGTTCCTTGGCTAGATCGTTATGGCAGATACCGGCGCGGTGCAGCCGGCGCAGCGCCGCCTTGGCGGAACGGAAATAAGCGACGTCGCCGTGCGGTTTGGCCAGATGAAGCGCGACGCCATCGATGAAGCCGCGCACCAGCGCGCGCTTTCCCGCCCAAAGCAGCTTTGGGCCGACATCGAGGTCGCGCGCCAGCGCCAGCGCGCGGCGTTCGCGCGCGAACAAGTGGCGCGCCAGCACAAACGACCATGGCGGTACCTGGTCGAGCCGGCGCAGCACCGCGTCGACTTCGCTGTTGCCTTCGCGAAAACGGCCGCGCTCGACGGTCGAGAATACATCGCGCTTCAGCAATACGCCTTCGGTCCATCGCGCCGACAAAACCGCGGCGTCATCCCGGGGTAAGCTCATGATGTTATGCCGCCGCCGCAACGCGTAAGTGATCGGCGATCCAATGATCGAGATCGGTAAGCGCGCGGGCGCTCATCGCCTGCTTCTTGGCGACGGTCTTCTCGTTGCCGCGCAGCCGCGTGCCGTCGGCCTTTTTGGTCGGCGCTGTGGCGAGCGGCGGAAACAGGCCGAAATTGATGTTCATCGGCTGGAACGAACGCGGACCGGCATCGACGGTTTCGATATGACCGCCGGTGATATGCCCGAGCAGCGAACCCAGCGCCGTGGTCGATGGCGGCGGCGCGAGCTGCTGCGCCCGCGCATCGGCCGCGGCATAGAGGCCTGCGATCAGCCCGATGCTGGCGGATTCCACATAGCCTTCGCAACCGGTCATCTGTCCGGCGAAGCGCAGCCGCGGCTGGGCGCGCAAGCGCAATTGCTGGTCGAGGAGCTTTGGCGAATTCAGAAAAGTGTTGCGATGCAGGCCGCCGAGCCGGGCGAATTCGGCGTTTTCGAGGCCTGGAATGGTGCGGAACACGCGTTGCTGCGCGCCGTGCTTCAGCTTGGTCTGGAAACCGACGATGTTGTAGAGGGTGCCGAGCTTGTTGTCCTGGCGCAACTGCACGATGGCGTAGGGTTTTACGGTCGGATTCCTGGGGTTGGTGAGCCCGACCGGTTTCATCGGTCCGTGCCGCAGCGTCTCGCGGCCGCGTTCGGCCATCACTTCGACCGGCAGGCAGCCGTCGAAATAGGGCGTATTGGTCTCCCAGTCCTTGAAGTCGACCTTCTCGCCGGACAGCAGTGCGTCGACGAACGAATCGTACTGCTCCTTGGTCATCGGGCAGTTGATGTAATCGGCGCCGGTGCCGCCGGGCCCGACCTTGTCGTAGCGCGACTGAAACCACGCCACCGACATGTCGATGGATTCCTTGTGCACGATCGGCGCGATCGCATCGAAGAACGCCAGCGCATTTTCGTCGGTGAGCAGGCGAACCGCGTCCGCCAGCGGCGCCGAGGTGAGGGGGCCGGTGGCGACGATCACATTGCCCCAATCGGCCGGCGGCAGGCCGGCGATCTCGGCACGGTCGATCTCGATCAGGGGATGATCGGCGAGCGCCCTGGTGACGGCGGCGGAAAATCCGTCGCGGTCGACCGCCAGCGCGCCGCCGGCCGGCACCTGGTTGGCGTCGGCGGCGCGCATGATCAGCGAGCCCAGCCGGCGCATTTCGGCGTGCAGCAGGCCGACCGCATTGTTGGCGGCATCATCGGAGCGGAACGAATTGGAGCAGACGAGCTCGGCAAGACCCGAGGTTTGATGCGCCTCGGTCATCCGGTGCGGGCGCATCTCGTGCAGGACCACGGTGGTGCCGGCATTGGCGATCTGCCAGGCGGCCTCCGAGCCGGCGAGGCCCGCGCCAATCACGTGCACGGTTTCAGTTGGGGATTTATGAGCAGTCATGGCGCAGCGTTAGCGCGTTTTCTCGCCAAGCGCACCTGCGCAGCAGCAGTTAGATCTGGATACGACAACGCCCGCAGCGAGGCGGGCGTTATCCGTCAACAGGCAGCCGACGAGCGATCAGCCGTTATAGTTCCCGGCTGCAACGCGCGGAATGTCCGAGCGATCAAGGCCGATATCGGCCAGTTCGCGATCGCTAAGCTGGGACAGTTCGCTGACATTGCGCTGATAGTCCCGGAACGCCTGGATCATGCGGATGAGCGAGAGTAACATGGTAGTCTCCTTGTAGTTTACGATTCAGCCCTTGGAGGGAAACCTCATCGTTGAAATGAATATAGATCAGCATACCGCATTGCGGAAGTTCCGATGTTGCGGTGCAGCTAAGTCCAAAACGCATAGCGCTGGAAAGGATCGATTAACCTTTCGGCATAGCTGCCTGATGGATCACCCGCGGGGCCCGACCGAGGCTCGGGTTACGTGGGAAAAGACCGTAAAATCGCGGTATTGTCGCAATCGCGACACAACGATTACCGAAGCTGATAAATGATGATTTGATAGCCGAAAATCAAGGTCAGGCGTCGGGACGCCGACGCCAAGTCGCCCTGGCGAGGAGATTTCTCGACTTCTTCATGCGTGATTCGCATGCGGTTTTATCCATATAAGTGAACGAACGATCATTTCTTGAATTTGGATGCTCTACTTGTGGACGTCGGCGAGGCCAGCGTTCGGCCCCGCGAACGCTCCTTGGTTCCGCGCCGGCCAACGACTCGATGCGGCGCCGGACCGCGGCGCGACCGGACAACGTCTCGGCAACGAGTTGTCGCTGATCCCTTCGTTGCGGCAGCAAATGCGTTGCGCACCGGATGGCGTTCGCGGCGGACCTTGGCTTCGCTCCAGGTCTGCGCCGCCGCTCGCTTGATGCGCGGACAAATTTTCTCTGTGCGATTGCGAAGCGATTGAACAACGAGAACTCGCCGCGGGAAGCGCTGATCATCAGCAAGTGCGATCGGCGCGTGATGTCCACACTTCGTTGCCAAGCCGTAATGAAAAAGCGTTGCCACGCATTACGGCTTTGCGCGCGGCGCCGATCACATTTTTATCGCACGAAATTCATTCCGAAACGGTGCTGCGATCGGCGAAAAATCATGTCGCGGATTCTGGCAATGACGCTGGCATCCGTGCAAGAAAAATAGAAAAGGGAAAAATAACATGCTCAACAAGCTACTCGGAGCGGTCGCAATGGCCGCCGTCGCTTACGCCGTCGTTCCCGTCAACGCCGCCAAGATCGGTGGTGCTGGCTGCAGCGGCCCGAACCTCGCCAAGACCGAATCCACGATCGACACCATGGCGGATGGTGAAGGCAAGATCATGGCCCAGAAGGAAGTCGCGATGGCGCAGGACGCGATGCTGAACGGCAAGATGGCTGCGTGCGGCATGCACCTCAGCAAGGCGATGCACGCCGGCATGATGAAGTAAGCCGTCTTACGCGAAGGGCCGATTGCCTTGCGATCGGCCCCTCACTGACTTCGAACTTTTACGGCGCGTGCGCCAGCTGCGTTGCGAAATAGCCGATGGTCTTGGCGTAAACCTCGCTCTTGTTCCATTGCTGGATCACAGCGAAATTAGCACTTCCCGGCTCCCAGTCCTTGCCGCGTTGCCAGCCGTAGCTGGCGAGGAAGTTCGCGGTCGATGCCAGCACATCGGGCGGACTACGCAGCAGATCGCGGCGGCCGTTGCCGTCGAAATCGACCGCATATTTCATATAGGATGACGGCATGAACTGGGTCTGGCCGATTTCGCCGGCCCATGCGCCGCGCATGTCCTGCGGCGCGATGTCGCCGCGCTCGATGATGCGCAGGGCATCCATCAATTCGGCCTTGAACATGTCCGAGCGCCGGCAGTCATAAGCCAATGTCGCCAGCGAACGCATGGTCGGAAATTTCCCGATGTTGACACCGAAATCGGTTTCCAAACCCCAGATCGCCACCAGCACTTCGGGGGGCACGCCATAGGTCTGTTCGATGCGCCCAAGCACCGAACCATACTGCTTGAGCATATTGGAGCCGCGGGTGAGCCGGGGCGGGACCATGCGGCCGGAAAACTGCTCGAAACTTTGGCTAAAGACCGCTTGCGAGTGGTCTCGCGCGAGGATCGCCTTGTCGAGGGTGACCCCGGCCAGGCCGGCTGCGATCGTGGGCTGTGAAATCCCCTTGGACGCGGCCTCCTTTTTGAAGTCTTCGAGCCAGGCTTCGAACGTACCGGTGCCGCAGGGCGCCGCGAGCGCCGGTGCTGCGGAGGCCATAAGCAGCGCACCCAGCGCAATAGCGCCGAGAGAGAAACGGGAGGTCATTGGGTCATTCACTCCGAGGTCGACTCGTCATCGACAATAGTATCGGAACCAGACGAAATGTTCGCGGCAACCGCGGCCAAAACAAGGCTGCCGTTTGCCGATCGACGAACGCATGGCCCTCCTTGACGCCCAATTCATAGGCAGCCCCGACGGCCTCAGCACGAGAAAAGCCGCCGGTCGACGAATCGACCGGCGGCCTGACCATGAGCCGTTACGGCGCCGTCTGCCTACGCGCCACCCTTGCGCCGCCATGGAAACAGGTTGGCCGGGAAGTCTGCCGCAGGCTTGCGTTCGCGCGGCGCGCGCGGCGGCAGCGGCTGCGGATTGAGTTCAGGTTCGATCACGGCCCGGTAGAGATGCCAGGTGGCGTGGCCCAGCAGCGGAATGACGATCGCAAGGCCAAGGAAGAACGGCAGCGATCCCGCGACCAGCAGCACCGCCACGATCAATCCCCACGCCGCCATCGGTATCGGGTTTCGGGCGACCGCACGCAGCGATGTCACCATGGCATCGCCCGCGCCGGCATGCCGGTCGAGCATCAGCGGGAACGAAACGACGCTGATACAGAGCGCGACCAGTGCGAACAGGAAGCCGACGCTGCAGCCCGCCACGATCAGCCACCAGCCCTGCCGGGTGGTAAGCACGCGCTCTGCAAAATTCGGAATGTCCGCCGCCGTCTCATAACCGAACGCCGCGACGTAAATGGCCTGTGCCGTTGCGATCCAGGTCACGAACAGGGCAAACAACAATACGCCGAGCCCGAGCATGGCGCCGAACGAGGGCGATCGGAATACGTCGATCGCATCCCACGCCGAGGCCGATTCGCCACGCTCGCGGCGGCGGCTCAATTCATAGAGGCCAAGCGCTGCGAACGGGCCGAGCAGAGCAAATCCGGCCGCGAGTGGAAACAACAACGGCAGCACGGCATATCCCAGCACCGTGCGCGCCAGCACGAGGCCAAGCACGGGGTAGATCACGCACAGGATGATGGCGTGGCTTGGTACCGCCTTGAAATCCTCCCAGCCGAGTTGCAGAGCCCGATGCAGGTCGGAGAGGCCGATGGTTCGGATAACCGGCGCAGCCGGAGTCTCCGGTCCGGTCTGCGTCAGTGATGTGACATTGCCTTGAATTGGAGTGGCCATGGTCGTCGTCTCCCTTCGGCGGCCGCATTTTGCGCGCGCGGGAGGCGCACAAACGTGCCGTTCCTCGAATTGATCGCGATCAGGCCAGACGCGAAGACAGGAAAGTGGAACGGGCCATGTCGCGAACTGAGTGAGCAGCGTACTCCCAAACCGAGACAGAAGCACTCACGCTTCGGTGAATGTCGCATTGGCAAGTCTCGCCCGGCTCGGTAAAGTCGCGACGCGATCCCGGTCAGGTGATGCCGGTCAAAAAGTCACCCCATCTTGAAGACTTCACCCCTTCTTTACGTGCACTGGGAGCGAACGATGAGCATTTTCGGAAAAATCATGAGCGCGATCTTCGGCAGCTCGGCGACCGCAGCGCCCGCCGGCGGCGGCGCGGCCGCGGCACCGGCTGGCGGATCGCCGGCCGCAGCACCGGCGTCGGCGCCTGCGCAAACCGTCGACGTCGCTCCCATCCTGGACAAGGCCGTGGCCGCCAAGGGCGAAAAGCTGGAATGGCGTACCTCAATCGTCGACCTGATGAAGGCGCTCGATATCGATTCCAGCTTTGCCGCGCGTAAGGAGCTTGCCAAGGAGCTCGGCTACACCGGCGACAGCAACGATTCCGCCAGCATGAACATCTGGCTGCACAAGCAGGTGATGACCAAGCTTGCCGCCAACGGCGGCAAGCTGCCGCCGGAAATCAAGCACTGAACCAGAGCAATGCTACAATGCAAAAGGCCCGCGGTGACGCGGGCCTTTTTGGTTTGTCGAAGGCCGAACGAAGCGGTCGCCTACAGCCTCTGTGTGCGGGTGTGTCAGCTCACCCCGTCAGGTCCGCAAACTCCGGATGCTTCCGCAAATAATCGACCACGAATCCGCAGCCGGCGATCACCTTGCGCCCGTCGGCGCGGATCAACTCCAGCGCGCCCTTGACCAGTTCCGAGGCGATGCCGCGGCCGCGCAGGGCGCGCGGGGTTTCGGTGTGGGTGATAATGACAGCCGCCGGTGTCAGACGGTAATTCGCAAACGCCACCGTGCCTTCGACGTCAAGTTCGAAGCGGTTTTGCGTTTTGTTGTCCCGGACGGTTTCGGTCGCCATGCCACTACTTTCGATCAAGAGGTTTCTTCATCCATTTAGGCGCGTGAACCCGGCGACGCAAATCCGCGACGAAGGGGAAATCGGCTGCATGGATTGGCCAAATGCGCATTTTGACCTGCCTGACCGCATCGCTCGTGGGCGCTGCCCTGACATTCGCGCAGCCGCTTGCCGCATCGGCTGAAGGCGAGCAGACCGGGAACGAGCAGATCTGGCAGAGCTGCATCGGTGCTACCACCACCGCCGAAGACCGGGTGACGGCCTGCAGCGCCGTAATCGACGGCAAGACCGAGACCGGCAACAAGCTCGCCGGCGCCTATTGCAACCGCGGCTACGGCCTCACCGAAAAGCGCGAGCTCGACGCCGCGCTGGCCGATCTCAATGAGGCGATCCGGCTCGAGCCTGCCTTTCCCTGCGCTTACACCAACCGCGGCCGCGCCTATGCCTTCAAGCGCGATCTCGACCACGCCATAGCCGATTACGATGAGGCGATCCGGATCGATCCGACGTTTGCGCTGGCCTACAACAACCGCGGCGACGCCTGGCTCGGCAAAGGCGACATCGACCGCGCGCTGGCCGATCTCAATGCCGCCATCAAATTCAACCCGTCGCTCGCGATCGCCTATGGCAACCGCGGCTACGCCTATCAGCGCAAGCACGACACGGCGCGTGCGCTCGCCGATTACACCATGCAGATCAAGCTCGAGCCCGACCTGCTTGCCTACATCAACCGCGGCAATGTCTATCGCGATACCGAGCAGCTCGATCGCGCCGCCGCCGACTATGGTGAGGCGGCCAGGATCGCGCCGACCGACGCCCGCGGCTGGCGCAACCGCGGAATGATCCGGCTGTTCCAGGGCGACAACAAGGGCGGTCTCGCCGACTACGACAAGGCGCTGCAATACGACCCGGCCGACGCCTTTTCGTGGAACAATCGCGCCCAGGCCAAGAAGCGGCTTGGCGACAAGGCCGGCGCGATCGCGGATTTCAAAAAGGCGCTGGAGATCAGTCCCGGCCTGCGCACGGCGCGCGATGGGTTGCAGAAGCTCGGTGCCGCGCAATAGACCGCAAAATCGCCGCCGGCGGGCCTTGCAGGCGGCCGCGGTTTGCCTACGTCTTCTCCAAGACATACGCCCCCGATGCGGCCGGATGGTCGTTTGGAATCGGAGTGTCGTGATCGCCCGCCGCTGACGTATGCCTCTTTTCAAAGGGAGGTCTACCATGTCGGATTTTCGTTTTTTGAGAACGCATCGCCCGTGGGAGGACTGGGCCGGCATGCTGCTCGGCGTGCTGATCCTGGTGTCGCCCTGGTTTCCCTTGCAGGCCGGCGGTGAGATCGTCGATGCCGAACGCAGCCACATGATCCTCAATGCGTTTGTGGTCGGCATGCTGGTGTTTGGTGTCGGCCAGCTCGAATATGTCGCACTGCAGCGGTGGGAGGAGGGCGCGGCTATCGCGCTCGGTCTGTGGCTGATCGCTTCACCTTTCATCTTTGGCTATTCCGGCGACAACATACTCCGGGTTTGGCATGCGACGCTGGGCGGATTGGTGGTTCTGTTGGGCGTACTGCAGCTCTGGCAGGACTGGCGCCTGAGCGATCAGGAACTCGCCAAGCATTCGCAATAGTTTTTCGCGATCGGGCCTGCCGGCTTGCAGTTGGCCGGCAGATCCTCGATTGGCAATCTCCTAACCCTTGCTCCTAACCCTTGAGCGAGGCCGCGAGCATGTCGCGGATCGACCATGGCTCGCCATCGCTGGCGCCCTTGATATCGTCGATCTTCCACTCGGCGCCGTCGCGCACGAGGTCATAGCGCACGGTGCGATCGGCGGGCTTTGCCGGCGGCGTGTTGCGGCCGGTGAGGGTGACCGCGATGATGGCCTTTTCCGCCTCCAGCTTCTCGGCGACCACCTTGAACGACTTGACGTCCGGCTCCTGCGAATTGGTGACGGGATCAAAATCAATCGGGCCGATATCGCCCTTCGGGGTGTGGGCGTCGGCCTTCGCCCATAACGCGACCAGCGATTTCGACAGGTACTTTGCCTTCGCGGCCTGGTTCTCGATCACGAAGCCGCCGCCGCCATCACCTTTGCCCTTGGCGGCGCGGGTGTAGATGGCGGTGACAATTCCGACGGGATCGTTCGCGGCCGGCGGCGGCGCCGCCGCCGCAGGGCGCGACGCGGTGGCGGCAAGCAAGCCGGCGGTTGCGGTGAAAATCAGCTGTCGACGGGTGACCATGGTGCTCCTCAAATCGGGCGGTGCTTATAGACGGGAATGCGGGGCTGCATCATGGTGATAGCAGCGAATCCGTCGCCGGGAGGCTGCCATGGCCAATGAAAAGGGCCCCAACATCAAGAAGAAGCAGAAGTGCAAGAATTGCGAGGGCAAGGGGCTGCTCAAGAAGGGCGACAAGGTGGTGAAGTGCCAGCGCTGCAAGGGGACGGGGCTGCGCTAGACGCTGTCTGGTGAGGTCATGCGGGGCTATTTCTTCGCCCGGCGCTTCGCTGTTTTTCTGGCTTTCACGGCTTTCGTCGCTTTCGCGGCCACCTTGGTTCGAGCCTTTTTCTTCTTCGGCAATGGCTTCTTCTTCGGCAATGGCTTCGGCTTGGCCGGGTGCTTGGCCCGGTCGATCAGGAACGACCGGAACTGCTCCACGGCAAGCTGCGCATCATCCCTAGGCGTCCGCGCCGCTGACCGCGTCATCAGGGCATTGCGGACGTTCGGCTCGCTGATTTGCGCTGCCAGATGATGCCCGAGTTCGATCATGGATTTCTGATTGTCCGACAGCTCGGTGCTTTCCGGCGTCGCGTGCAGGGTCGGGATGTTCGATTTCGGCAACAGACCGTAGGTCGGCCGCGGCGTCTTGCGCAGATACTTTGCGAACGTGTTGGTGCTGGCCGAGCCGACGCGATCGCCGAGCAGATTTGTCAAATTCCATTTGTCGAGCAGGAATTTCAGCAGGCTGGTGTGGTCGAAAGTATCGTTGATGACGCCCTGGTCCAGCCACGGCGACAAAAGGATAGTGGGCACCCGCAGGCCGAGCCGGTCGAACTTGAAGCCGGTTGCATCGGTCCTGTTATCCGGACGTACCGCAGCCGGCGGATCGACATGATCGTAGAACCCGCCGTGCTCGTCATAGGTGATGACCAGCAGCGAGTTCTGCCAGAGCGCGTCGTTGGCGCGCAGCGCGTTGTAGACGTCGAAGATCAGTTGCTCGCCGCGAAACACGTCCGACAGCGGGTGCTGATCGTTTTGCGAGACCTTGTCCCACGGAAACGTCCCGTAATTCGGCTCGATGAAGCAGTATTGCGGAAAATCCGCCTCAGGACCCTGAGCGGCAATATAGAAATACCGCATCGGATCGACCCAGGGCGCATGCTTCAAGACCAGCGTCTGGGAGACATCGCCGTCGCCGTAGTAGATTTTCCAGGAGATGCCGTTGTCGCCGAGCAGATCATACAGCGTCCACTGGTCCCAATTATTGCCGATGCTGTTGGTGGTGTAGCCGAGCGAGGTCCCGGTGTGCACGAAGACGCGGTTGGGCCAGGTCGGCCCCGGCATCGACGAAAACCAGCGGTCGCACACCGTGTATTGCCTGGCCAGCGTTTGCAGATTGGGCAGCACGCCGTCGTCATAGTAGCCCATGATCTCCTGGCGCTGCATCCAGTCCGTCGCGGGATAGGTGGTGGCGAAATCGGTCACGAAGCCGAGGTTCGGCCCCTTCTGCTGGTTCGCCACATTCGGGTACTCGTGCATCGGATCGGGCGTCACGGTGCGCGATATCGTCGGCTGCATGACATGCCGGATCGGCGGCTTTGGCGTCGGACTGGTGTCGTCGTTCCAGTGATTGGCCGCGGTGCCCTTGATCCCGCCGCCGCCAATTCGTTCCGGAAACAAGGCGCCGAGCATCCGGTCGAAGGAGTTGTTCTCCAGCATCAGGACAATGATGTGGTCGAGCGAAGCCATGGATGCCTCCCTGTCGCCGGTGACGGACAAGGCTAATGCGCCGATCCCGGAAGCACAACTGAAAATGGTTGTGGTGGCGCCTGCACTACTTCGCCTCGCACCGCCCGCGCGTTCAAGATGCCGCAGTGAACCGGGGTTCCGGCGGGCCTTGCCGAACCCGACGCGATGACGATAAACCAGAGCGGAAAACCTGGCCTGGGCGCGTTCAACAAGCCCCGTTTGAGAAGAGGAAACATCCATGAAACTCGTGCTGACCTTGCTCGGCGTCGTCCTGCTCGTTGTCGCCGCGGTGTATTTCGTGCTGCCGGCCGACCAGTTGCCGGGCTTCTTCCCCGGCCACGAGGCGGGCGTGACGCACCCCCACACCAAGCACGGTATTGTCGCAGGCGTGGCCGGCCTCGTGCTGCTGGCGGCCGGCGTCTGGATGGGGCGCCGATGAGCGCCGTCAGCGCGGCCGCGCCGCGCGGCGGCCTGGCGCGGATGTCGCGCCGGGTGATGAATCTCGCCTATCTGGTCACCCAAAATGCCCGCCGGCATGGCAATCGCATTGGCTTTATCTGGGGCGAAAAATCCTGGAGCTGGCGCGAAATCGACAGCCTGGTTTCGGCGCTGGCGGCAGCCCTGGCGGAGCGCGGCGTCGGCAAGGGCGACCGCATCCTGGTCCACTCCAAAAACTGCGACGAGATGTTCTGGTCGATGTTTGCGGCCTTCCGCCTTGGCGCGGTCTGGGTCCCGACCAATTTCCGCCTGATGCCGGACGAGGTCGCCTGGCTTGCCACCGCCTCCGGCGCGAAAGCGTTTTTGTGCCATGGCGATTTTCCCGATCATGCCGCAGCGGCCGCCAACCCCGCGCTCGAATTCATCTGGCGGATCGGTGAGGGCGCCTTCGGCGAAAAATCCGTCAGCGGTGCGATCGCCGCCCATGCCGGCGCCAGGGTCGAAAACACCGCGGTCGACTACGACGATCCCTGCTGGTTCTTCTTTACCTCGGGCACGACCGGCCGCTCCAAGGCGGCGGTGCTGACCCACGGCCAGATGGCTTTTGTGGTTACCAACCACCTCGCCGATTTGATGCCCGGCACCACCGAGCAGGATGCCTCGCTGGTGGTGGCGCCGCTGTCGCATGGCGCCGGCGTGCATCAGCTGGTGCAGAGCGCGCGCGGCGTGCCGACCATTCTGCTGCCATCGGAAAAATTCGATATCGCCGAAGCGTTCCGGCTGATCGAAAAACACCGTGTCAGCAACATTTTTACGGTGCCGACGATCCTGAAGATGATGGTCGAACACCCCGCGGCCGACAAATACGACCATTCCTCGCTGCGCTTCATCATCTATGCCGGTGCGCCGATGTACCGCGAGGACCAGAAGGCGGCGCTGAACAAGCTCGGCGCGGTGCTGGTGCAATACTTTGGGCTGGGCGAAGTCACCGGCAACATCACCGTGCTGCCGCCGGCGTTGCATGATCCCGAGGACGGCCCGCATGCGCGGATCGGCACCTGCGGGTTCGAGCGCACGGGCATGCAGGTTTCGATCCAGGGCGACGACGGCCACGAGCTGAAGCCGTTCGAGACCGGCGAGATCTGCGTGATCGGCCCCGGCGTGTTCGCCGGCTACTACGACAACCCCGAGGCCAACGCCAAAGCGTTTCGCGACGGCTGGTTCCGCACCGGCGATCTCGGCCACATGGACGACGAGGGTTTTGTCTATATCACCGGCCGCGCCTCCGACATGTACATCTCCGGCGGATCCAACATTTATCCGCGCGAGGTCGAGGAGAAGATCTTGACGCATCCGGCGGTCGGCGAAGTCGCGGTGCTCGGCGTGCCGGATCCGTTCTGGGGCGAGGTCGGTGTCGCCGTCTGTGTCGCGCGCGAGGGCGCGACCCCCGTGAGCGAGGCGGAGCTGGCGGCGTTCCTGTCGCCAAAGGTGCCGCGCTACAAAATGCCAAAGCGGTTCTTCTTCTGGGATGCGTTGCCGAAGTCCGGTTACGGCAAGGTGCCGAAGCGGCTGATCCGTGACGAACTGGAGGCGCGCGGGCTCTTGGACGTTGTCGCCAAATCGACGGGTACGTGAGCGATGCGCAGCATCGCCCAGCCCGGGCCGCCGCTGCCCGAGCGCATCCAGTGGGTCGAAGCGCGCGGCCGCGCCTTCTCGTTTGTGCTCGAAGCCGGCATCCCGCTGCTGGAAGCCGCGCGCCGCGGCTTTGCGGCCGCCGGATTTGGCGGCGGCGTGTTGCGCGCCAACGCTGGTGCGCTCGGGCCGTTTGCCTATGTGATGCCGGCCTTGTCCAAGGACGGCGCCAACGCGGCATTTTATAGCGAGACGTTCAGGCCCGACGGCGTTACCCGGCTGAAGTTCGCCGCGATGACGCTTGGCCAGCGCGACGGCGCGCCGTTCTTCCATTGCCACGGCCTGTGGACCGAGGCGGACGGACGCGCCAATGGCGGGCACATGCTGCCGGAGGAGACCGTGGTTGCCGCGCCGTTTGAGGTTGACGCCTTTGGTCTCGACGGCGCGGTGTTCACCGCCGAGCGCGATAGCGAGACCAACTTCAAATTGTTCGGACCGGTGGCCGCTGCGGTCTCTAATGCGCAAACCACCAGCCGCGCCTTCGCGCTGCGGCTGCGCCCGAACCAGGATTTTGCGTGCGCGCTGGAGACGTTCTGCCGGCAGCACGGCATTCTCCACGCACGGCTGCATGGCGGCGTCGGCTCGACCATCGGCGCCTGCTTCACCGATGGCCGCACCGTGGTGCCGTTCGCGACCGAGCTTGCGATCCATTCCGGCAGCGTCGCGCCGGGGCCCGACGGCACGCTGCACGCCGATCTCGACATCGCACTGGTCGATTATCTCGGCGGCATCGCCGAGGGAATACTGATGCGCGGCGACAATCCGGTGCTGATGACGATGGAATTGGTGCTGGAGGTGCTGGGCGAGGAGGGGGCGTAAGGCCGTCATTGCGAGGAACGTCAGCGACGAAGCCACCCCACAGACCGACGTCATGCCCCGCGAAGGCGGGGCATCCAGTACGCCGCGGCTTCTCGGTCTATCACTGACGTCTCTGGAATACTGGGTCGCCCGGTCAAGCCGGGCGATGACGACGGAATGTGTGGCCCTGACATCAGATACACCTTCGCGGTCCCGCGGCGCGATGCGCCCGAGCTCTTGCAATCGATGTCCCTCCGAAAACGCAGAGGGCGCAGGGAAGACCGGGTGCGCGCTGCACCCGCGGTCTCGTGTGCAAGATTGCACAAAGAAATGCGCACACGAGCATACAGGTTCAGCGGAAACACTCCGGCCTTCCCCGCGCAGTGGTTTTACGGCTTATTTCGCGCTCTCCTCGGTGACCGGCTTTATTGTCACCGTCATCCCTGAGAAGCGTTTGCCTCTCACGAACTTGACGCCAGCATCGGGGCGTCGGAACCACACGACTTCACCGTCCGCATCAGCCGCGCTCGTCAGTCGCAGCATCTACGTCCACCGCATCTCAACCCGCGTTTCGTGACGATCGCGATCCGCCCCTTGTGTCGGGTGAGACGGGCGGAGATATGCCACCGATTTGCCCATCGGGGTAAAGCGGAATATTTTCATATCGGGGGCTTGACAGGCAAATCGTGACGACGCCGGCTGATTTGCCCGTCGAGCAGAAAAACCAGCTTTTCCCGGCTTTCGAGGATTGACAAGTTCTCTATTTGTTCTTTAGCTCAGCCCCGTTTCAGCTATTGGTTGAGTGGCCAATCCTGGTGATTGACGAGCGCATGGCAAGACGAAACAAGCCGATCAACCTGCCGGCCCCGTACCTGAAACGCATCTGGCTCGATGTGGCACGAGTCGACGACCGGGCGGCCTATCCGTTCTGCCTTCCGTATCTGAACGACGATTTCGAACTGAGTTTCGATCGCTCGATCACCATCATTGTCGGTGAAAATGGCACCGGCAAATCAACCCTGCTCGAAGGGATCGCGGTGCTCGCCGGATTTGACGAGGCCGGAGGTGGCAAGGGGTATCGGGCAGTCGATCACTCGAATGCGATCGAGGTGATGGGCGGCGAACTCTCTCATGCGCTTCGCGCAAGCTGGCTGCCGAAGATTACCGACGGCTGGTTCTTCCGGGCCGAGAGCTTTTTTTCCGTCGCGAGGTATCTGGACGAAGTGGGGCGGGGGACCAGCAGCGGACCGCCGAATTTCCTCTCCTATTCGCATGGTGAAGGCTTCCTGCGTTTTTTCGAAGAGCGCTGCCAGCGCCAGGGCATCTTCATCTTCGACGAACCGGAATCCGCGCTGTCGCCGTCGCGCCAGATCGAATTTTTGAAGCTGATGCGGCGGATGAACAGTATCGGTCATTGCCAGATCATCATGGCCACGCATTCGCCCATGCTGATGGCGTATCCCAATGCGCGGCTGCTGCGGTTGACGAAATATGGGCTGGAGCCGGTGACGGTCAAGGAGACGGATCACTACAAGGTCATGCGGGAGTTTTGCGATGATCCGAAGGGCTTTGTTGAGGCGGCGATTGAGGAGTGATGGGCGCGAATCGGCGGAATGCGGTTCGCATGCAGCCCCCCAAGACCGCCTCGGCGAGAGCCGAACGCGTGTTTGTGCACCGCGGCAGAGCCGACGTTCCGCGCATGCCTGATGCGTTCGTGCTATAATGCCGAGGGAACAGGAGAACCACAGGGAGGACGCCATGCATCATACCCTGGTGCCCAGCGATCGCGTCGAGCACGCGTGCGTCTTTGGGCTGGACGGAACCAAGCTCGGTACGATCGAGCGCCTGATGCTCGACAAGATGAGCGGAACGGTCGCCTACGCCGTGATCAAAACCGGCGGGCTGCTCGCCACCCACCACCATTATCCGGTGCGGTGGGACGCACTCAGGTTTGATCCCAGGAGTCAGGGCTACCAAACCAACCTGACGTTGGAGGACCTGCGCGAAGGCCCGTGCGAACTCGATGAAGAAGCCTTCGACTGGGGCGACCGTTCGCGCCCGCATCCGCACTACTGGACGGTGTAGGGTGGTAGGGTGGGTAGAGCGAAGCGAAACCCACCATTTACGAGGTTGATGGGTTTCGCGGAGTTTATCATCGGCGCGCATTCGCGCGACCCGTTGCCTCCGCCCATCTACACGCTGGGTCGGATCGAAGGTGCCGAATGTCAGGCCTCTTGGAACGAATTACGGTAGACCCCGACCGCATGCATGGCCGCCCTTGCATACGCGGCTTGTGCATTACCGTTGCAGATATTCTGAGCCTGAAGTCGGCGGGTCAGTCGCGAGAGACGATCTTGCGCGAGTACCCGTATCTCGAGAGCGACGATATCGACGCGGCGTTGGCCTTTGCTGCCCGGCAGGCAGGGCCGTAGGGCGCAATAACGCAGCGTGTTTCGTCCGCATGAAAGAACGAAAGAGGCGGAATACGCTCCGCTATTCCGCCCTACGAGCTACCCATCCTACGGGCTGTCGACTACGCGCAGAGCTTTGACAACTCGGGCTCGCACCGAGCGCACATTTGCTATTTTGAATCTTCCTTCTTTGCCGACTGGCTTAGACTCTGCAAAGTATCGGGGACCAGGCGTTCGGCGAAGCCGCCGATGAAACCCCAAACGATGGATTTGGCGTAGTCAGTCGCCTGACTAGAGCAAATTCCTCGAAAAGCGAGTCGGAGGGGATTCACTGGGAGGCCGAATGCTGATTCCATCTTCGCGACTGAGTCGGGAGGATTGGATGGGCAAGCCTTACAGTATGGATTTGCGTGAGCGAGTGGTCGCGGCAATCGAAGGCGGGGAGTCGACGCATCAGGCGGCGGCACGGTTTTCGATCGGGATTGCGACAGCTGGGAGTTGGGCGCGGCTGAAGCGAGCCACCGGGGACGTTCGTCCTGCCAAACAGGGCAAGCCGAAGGGGGCCGTGCTGGATGCTCATGCGGATTTCATTTTAGGCGCGCTCGCGGAGGCGCCTGACACGACGCTTGACGAGATGGTCGAGCGGTTGCGGGAGGAACGCGGTGTCACGGTGGTGAGAACCGCCGTGTGGAAGCTACTCGATCGACACGGCCAAACGCATAAAAAAAGACCGCTCATGCCAGCGAGCAAGAACGCGCGGATGTGAAGGCCGCGCGCGAGAATTGGGTCAACGGCCAACATGATCTCGACCCCGAACACCTGATCTTCATCGATGAGAGCGGCCTTTCGACGAAGATGGCGAGGCTTCGTGGTTGGGCGCCCAAGGGCGAGCGTTGCCGCGCCGCCATTCCACACGGTCATTGGAAAACGGTGACTTTTGTCGGCGGCCTCACCCTTGCGGGCTTCGTGGCACCGATGCTTCTGGACGGGCCGATGGACGGAGAATGCTTCCTCGCCTGGGTCGAGCAGATGTTGGCGCCGACCTTGTGCCAAGACGACATCGTCGTCATGGACAATCTGGCCGCCCACAAAGTCGCGGGCGTCAGGCAAGCGATTGAGGCCCGCGGCGCGAAACTCCACTATCTGCCGCCCTACAGTCCAGACTTTAATCCGATCGAAAATGCTTTCGCCAAGCTCAAGGCGCATGTGCGAAAGTCAGCTGCACGCACCCTCGACGCACTCGAACGAGCCGCCGCCAATGCCTTGCCTCAGTTCAAACCTGACCAATGCGCAAACTTCTTCGCTCACGCAGGATACAGATTGGATTAAGAGGAATCTGCTCTCAGGGCTCCATTCGCCGATGAGCATTGCGAATGAATTGCAGTCGCCTTTCTTACAGGCGAACTTGGGAAAGAGGTCGCTCTGAAGCAATTGACTCGCAAATAACATGTATAGAACGGCTGCCGCGATGGCGCCTACAACCGCGGGCACGAGGGAGTAGATGACTAGATAGGCAGTTGGCAGTCCGTCGAGCTCGGACGACACAAGAACCTTGGGCAAATCCTCAAAGTTGTAAAGCCGCATCAGGATACTGAAAAACGCGCCGAGCGCGCCAGCAAGTGCAACGACGGGCAACAACGGCGGACTGTGTGCGTTTTCTTGCCCTAAGAAGTAATACCGAACGAAAAATGGCATGATGGTCGCGAGGAGGATTCCCATGACCGTCAAGGTGGCAATGAAAAGAGAAACCAGCATCTGCTTATAGATGCTCAACACACGCTGTCGCGTAATCTGCGGTTCTGTAGGTGGAGTAACCGCTTGTGGAGTAACCGCCGAGTTCTCGTCGGTCGTCGAACCAATCTGCGACATTCTCGTCCCCCAATACCTCGCCCAGTGATTGAGGCTATCGGGTAGCCGAGAAAGATTCAACTATCGATTGTACCCCCCCGGTATTACTCCGCCGCCTCGCTCGCCCCCGTACTCTTCCTCGGCTTCCCAGCTGCCTTCTTCAGCACCGGCTCCAGGAATTTCCCCGTATAGCTCCGCGGCGCTTTCACGATGTCCTCCGGCGGGCCCCAGGCGACGATTTCGCCGCCGCCGTCGCCGCCTTCGGGGCCGAGGTCGATCACCCAGTCGGCGGTCTTGATGACTTCGAGATTGTGCTCGATCACGACCACCGTGTTGCCCTGCGACACCAGCTCGTGCAGCACTTCCAGCAGCTTGGCGACGTCGTGGAAATGCAGGCCGGTCGTCGGCTCGTCGAGGATGTAGAGCGTGCGGCCGGTGGCGCGCTTTGACAGTTCCTTGGCGAGCTTGACGCGCTGGGCTTCGCCGCCGGACAGCGTCGTGGCCTGCTGGCCGACATGGATGTAGTCGAGGCCGACGCGGTGCAGCGTCTTGAAGGTTTCGCGGACGCGCGGGACCGCCTTGAAGAAATCGGCGGCTTCCTCGACGGTCATGTCGAGCACGTCGGCGATGCTCTTGCCCTTGAACAGGACTTCCAGCGTCTCGCGGTTGTAGCGCTTGCCCTTGCAGGTGTCGCAGGTGACGTAGACGTCGGGCAGAAAGTGCATCTCGATCTTGATGACGCCGTCGCCCTGGCAGGCCTCGCAGCGGCCGCCCTTGACGTTGAACGAAAAGCGCCCGGGCTCGTAGCCGCGCGCCTTGGCTTCCGGCAGGCCGGCGAACCATTCGCGGATCGGCGTGAACGCGCCGGTATAGGTCGCGGGGTTCGAACGTGGCGTGCGGCCGATCGGCGACTGGTCGATATCGATGATCTTGTCGATATGCTCCAGCCCCTCGATGCGGTCGTGCGGGGCTGCGCCCTCGCTGGCGTTGTTGAGTTTTCGCGCGATCGCCTTGTAGAGCGTGTCGATCAACAGCGTCGACTTGCCGCCGCCGGACACGCCGG
Source organism: uncultured Alphaproteobacteria bacterium (assembly GCA_963738765.1). Lineage (GTDB taxonomy): Bacteria > Pseudomonadota > Alphaproteobacteria > Rhizobiales > Xanthobacteraceae > Bradyrhizobium. The sequence continues at coordinate 104,294 of CAVTYA010000041.1, forward strand.
TCACGCAGGTGAACAGCCCGAGCGGAATCTCCGCCGAGACGTTTTTCAGATTGTTGCCGCGCGCGTTGATGACCTTGATGGTGCGCCGGTGGTTCGGCGGCTTGCGCTCGGGGATCGCGACCGACAATTCGCCGGTGAGATATTTGCCGGTCAGCGATTTCGGATGGTTCATGATCTCGGCGGGCGTGCCCTGGGCGATGATGTGGCCGCCATGCATGCCGGCGCCGGGGCCGATGTCGAGTACATGGTCGGCGAGGCGAATGGCGTCCTCGTCATGCTCGACCACGATCACGGTATTGCCGAGGTCGCGCAGCCGCTTCAGCGTTTCCAACAGGCGCGCATTGTCGCGCTGGTGCAGGCCGATGGACGGCTCGTCCAGCACATAGAGCACGCCGGTCAGGCCCGAGCCGATCTGGGAGGCGAGGCGGATGCGCTGGCTTTCGCCGCCGCTCAATGTGCCCGAGGCGCGCGCCAGCGTCAGGTAATTCAGGCCGACGTCGAGCAGGAACGACAGCCGTTCGCGGATCTCCTTCAGGACGCGGGCGGCGATCTCGTTCTGCTGGGCGTTGAGCGAGGCCGGCACGCTCTCGAACCATTCGCCGGCGCGGCGCACCGACAGTTCCGAGATTTCGCCGATATGCTTGCCGCCGATCTTGACGCACAGGGATTCCGGCTTCAGCCGGTAGCCATGGCAGCCTTCGCAGGGAATATCCGAAAAGTATTTTGCGAGTTCCTCGCGCGCCCATTCGCTCTCGGTCTCGCGGTAGCGGCGGTTGAGATTGGTGATGACGCCTTCGAACGGTTTTTTGGTGTCGTAGGAACGCACCCCGTCCTCATAGGAGAACTTGATCTCGTCATCGCCGGAACCGTGCAGCAGCGCGGCCTGCGTCTTCTTCGGCAGGTCCTTCCACTTGGTGTCGAGCGTGAACTTGTAGAATTTGCCGAGCGCGGTCAGGGTCTGGATGTAATAGGGCGAGGACGATTTTGCCCACGGCGCGATCGCGCCCTTGCGCAAGGTCATCTCCTTGTCGGGGATGACAAGTTCCTCGTCGATATGCTGCTCGACGCCGAGGCCGCCGCAGGCAGGACACGCGCCATAGGGGTTGTTGAAGGAGAACAGCCTGGGCTCGATCTCGGGGATGGTGAAGCCGGAAACCGGGCAGGCGAATTTTTCCGAGAACAGGATCCGTTCCGGTCCGCTCTTGTCGTGAATCTTGGCGGTCTTCTTGTCGGATTTCTTCTCGTCGGCGGCCGAAGCCGGCGCGTCGGCGTATTCGATCACCGCCAGCCCTTCGGCGAGTTTGAGCGCGGTCTCAAAACTCTCCGCCAGCCGCTGGCCGATATCCGGCCGCACCACGATGCGGTCGACGACCACGTCGATGTCATGCGGGAATTTCTTGTCGAGCGTCGGCGCTTCCGCCAGCTCGTGGAACGTGCCGTCGATCTTGACCCGCTGAAAACCCTTCTTGAGGTATTCGGCGAGCTCCTTTTTGTATTCGCCCTTGCGGCCGCGCACGACCGGCGCGAGCAGATAGAGCCTTGTGCCTTCCGGCAGCGCCAGCACGCGGTCGACCATCTGCGAGACGATCTGGCTCTCGATCGGCAGGCCCGTGGCGGGCGAGTAGGGCACGCCGACCCGCGCCCAGAGCAGGCGCATGTAATCGTAGATCTCGGTGACGGTGCCGACGGTTGAGCGGGGGTTCTTCGACGTCGTCTTCTGCTCGATCGAAATCGCCGGCGACAGGCCGTCGATCTGGTCGACGTCGGGCTTTTGCATCATCTCCAGGAACTGGCGCGCATAGGCGGACAGCGACTCGACATAGCGGCGCTGGCCCTCGGCATAGATAGTGTCGAAGGCGAGCGAGGATTTGCCGGAGCCGGACAGGCCGGTGAACACCACCAGCTTGTCGCGCGGGATCTCGACGTCGATGTTTTTCAGATTATGTTCGCGCGCGCCGCGGATCGTGATCGCGCGCGACGAGGCGGCGTTCTGTTGGCGCTTCGCCCTGAGCACTTCATCCATATCGGCAATTCCAGGCGCGCGTCGGGCGCCGCTTTGGGGCGCGCATCGCCGGGAAACCGGGAACAGGCGCCGATGGGGTGATGCTGGAACGTAGGAAGAACACGGGCTAATTTCCAGTGCCTTCGCGAATCATCAACGGATTGTTTCGCGTTGGCGGCACGTGGCAGCAGACCGGCCTCTTCAAAACAAAAAAGGCCGGCGTTGAGCCGGCCTTTTCCAGTCGCAAAGCCCGCGGGCTACGACGATCAGTGCGATCAGTACTTGGCGACGATCGGGCCACCAAAATGATAGTTCACGCCGACCTGGCCGCTGTGCAGGTTGAGCGTTCCCGAGGGAACGCCGAAATAGTTCTCGCTGCCGAGGCTGCGATAGAGGTACTCGCCCTTGACCGACCAGTTCGGAGCGAAGAACGCCTCGACGCCCGCACCGACGGTCCAGCCGGAGTGGAAGTGGCTCTCCGACGCCGACGCGCCGAGCCCGCTGACGCTGAGCTTGTTGTCGATCCAGGCATAGCCGCCGGTGCCGTAGAACATCACCTGATTGACCGCGAAGCCGAGGCGACCGCGAACGGTGCCGAGCTCGTTGATGCGGCTCGTGGCGGTGATGCCGAACGCCGTCGCCGAGGCATTCACGTCAGCCCAGCCGCCGTCGGCCTCGAGGCCGAATACGATGTTGCTGGACTGCCAGTTGTAGCCGACGGTGCCGCCGGCAAAGCCGCCGCTCATCTTCGGATTGGCCGAAGAGTTTTCGCTGGCATAGCCGCCGAATCCGCCGATGTAGAAGCCGGTCCAGTTGTAGACGGCGATCGGAGCTTCCGGCGCCTTGGTGTAGCGGGGGGCGGCTGCAAGATCGGCAGCCATGGCCGGAGCGAAGGTACTCAGTACACACAAGCCGGCGGAAGCCAGCAGAAGCTTTCTCATTTTCAAAATTCCCAGTCCCGTTTTCTTGTTCTCCCTCCCAGCCTTGATCCAGCCCTGGGAGGGGTATCGAGCGCTACTGCCCGACCCCTGAAGCTGTACACGATTAACGCGCAGGTTGTGTTTCCAGAAAGCAACATGGGGCGGAATTATGCACGCTAGATGGTATTTGGCTGTCGCAACGGGCGTGACCGGGACAAACAAAAAGGCCGGCGCTAGGCCGGCCTTCTGGTCTCGAATGTTGGCGTAGCGGAGCTCAGTAACGAGCGACGACCGGGCCACCCCAGCGGTAGTTGACGCGGACGGTGACGAGATCGACGTCCTGACGGATGCGATCGGTACCGAACAGGGTGCCGGTCACGCCGGCGACGCCGTTGTTGAGGAAGGTGTAGGTCTTGTCCTGCATGAACATGTGATCGTATTCGATCGCGGCCGACCAGTTCGGCGCAAAGCCGTACTCGACGCCGAGCGCCGACCACGCCGCCCCAGCGGGTGTCGTCGTTGGTGGTGGCAACCAAGGTGTTGGTGCCGGTCGCGAGCGAACGGAAACGATCCGAAGTCACGGCAGCGCCGCCCTTCAGGTAGAACAAAGCATTGTTGGCGGCGTAACCGACCTGACCGGTGAAGAGGCCAAACGCATCGACCTTCGACTGGTTGGTGAATGCCGGGAAGGCCAGGCTGGCATTGCTGCCACTGAAGTCGGCCCAGTTGCCCTGCGCTTCAACGCCGAACACCCAGCTGCTGGCCTGCCAGCGATAACCGATCTGACCACCGACCGTGCCGCCGGTCGCATCATGGCAACCCTCGGCGACGACGAACGCGCCTGCGGGCGTGGTGAAGTCCCAGCACTTGTGGCTCGAACCCCAACCACCGTTGGCGCCGATGTAGAAGCCGCTCCAGTCGTACACGAGAGCGATCGGCGCCGGCGGCGCCTTGGTATAAGGACGCGCGGCGAGATCAGCAGCGGCTGCGGGAGCAGCCAGCGCCATCAGGGCAACCGTACCAAGCAAAAACTTCTTCATCACCGTATCTCCATCTCTTGGATCGCTTCTCGTTGGTCCCGAAGCGTTGAAATAAAATCTGCGACGCGAGCGCCCGCGCCCGTGTGTCGGTAGATACGCCGATTCATCCGGAAATGCCGTCTCCGAAATGCAACACTCGCCGACGAAATGAGGGGCCGCCAAGTTAATGATTTGTTTAAGGTATTTGCGCGGGAGCGGCGCAATCGGTTTTCATTTCCGGTCCCCGGGCACCGAAACACCGCCTGCTGTCGATTCCCGGCAGGTTGCAAGGAACAAAACTGGAACATTGCGCCGGGCGATGCTATATGTGGATAACCGGGGGATTGCCGCGGGATCGCCAAGCGGGCCACGGCTGCGAGCGTATAGGGTCGCTTTCAAATATCCCAAGGCAGACAGCGAAATCCGAAGCGACGGCCGGTGTGCGGCCAGTCCGGTAATTTTGAGTGGAGAGCAGCGATGGCGGGAAGCGTAAACAAGGTGATTCTGGTCGGTAATCTCGGCAAGGATCCGGAAATCCGGCGGACCCAGGATGGCCGGCCGATCGCCAATCTGAGCATCGCGACCTCGGAGACCTGGCGCGACAAGGGAACGGGCGAGCGCAAGGAAAAGACCGAGTGGCATCGCGTGGTGATTTTCTCCGAGCCGCTGTGCAAGATCGTCGAACAATATCTGAAGAAGGGCGCCAAGGTTTACATCGAGGGCGCGCTGCAGACCCGCAAATGGACCGACCAGAGCGGCGTCGAGAAATACTCGACCGAAGTGGTGCTGCAGGGCTTCAACTCGACGCTGACCATGCTCGACGGCCGCAGCGGCGGCGGGGGCGGCAGCTTTGGGTCGGATGAGTCGGGCGGCGATTTCGGCTCGGGCGGGCCATCGAGTTCCGCGCCGCGCCGCGCCGTGGCGGCCGGCGCCGGCGCCCGCAACAGCGATATGGACGACGATATTCCGTTCTGATCGCGGCACGCGACAGGAGCCGGATGGAGTTCGCCCGACGCCCGAATAGGGCGTTTTCGGCGAACTGATCCGGCTCGCCAACAATCTTAAATTCCTGCTGCAATACCTTGAATATTAGATGGAAATCGTGGTCACGACGCCGCGTGTCTCGGGCTTTTGACTCGGGTTAATGTTAATGATATTAACATTATGTTAATGATATTAACACGTGGAAATCGATCTGGCGTTTTTTGATCGTTCCACGCCCGATCAAGTTTCCGGAGCTCCTGCCATGAGCCTCGCGCCGCTGCTCGATGCCGCTCCCGCGATTCCCGTTCATGCCTTCGCGTGCGATGGCCGCGTTCGCGCTCGGCCTCGTCCAGTTGACAGCCCCCAAGGGCACGCTGCCGCACCGGACCATCGGCTGGATCTGGGTTGGCCTGATCGCCATGGTGGCGATCAGCTCGTTCTGGATCCACCAGATACGGCTGCTCGGCCCGTGGAGCCCGATCCATCTGCTGTCGATCTTTACGCTGATCATTGTTCCGCTCGGTGTTTGGCGCGCGCATCACCACGACGTCGCGAGCCATCGCCGCATCATGATCTTTACTTTCGCGGGCGCGCTGATCATCGCAGGGCTGTTCACCTTCATTCCCGGGCGGATCATGCACAGCGTGGTTTTTGGCCAATAGCCGGGGGTTGAAAGGGCCGGTTTTGCCGGTCCATTTCGAGGCGCCGGAATCGCCGGTTCCGCGGCCTCGGGATGGGGTGTGGCCAGCCCGGTAAGTCTATGAAAAAACGAAGGGAAAAACAGCGCGTCCGGACCCCGTCAGGGTGGTTATCCGAGCCTCGATACGCTATATGATTCTGTGAATTAGAACCGACCGGATTCCCCCTTTGTCTGACCCTGAAGATACCAAGCCCGGCGAGCCGCCGGCGCCTTCCGATATTCGTCCCGTTTCCATTCTCGACGAGATGAAGCGCTCTTACCTCGACTACGCCATGAGCGTGATCGTGGCGCGGGCGCTGCCGGACGCGCGCGACGGCCTCAAGCCCGTGCATCGCCGCATCCTCTATTCGATGTACGAGCAGGGGCACACGCCGGACAAGAAGTACGTCAAGTCGGCGCGCGTCGTCGGTGACGTGATCGGTAAATATCATCCGCACGGCGACCAGTCGATCTACGACGCGATGGTCCGGATGGCGCAGGATTTCTCCATGCGCGTGCCGCTGGTCGACGGCCAGGGCAATTTCGGCTCGGTCGACGGCGATCCGCCGGCGGCCTATCGATATACCGAGGCGCGCCTGACCAAATCGGCGCTCGCGGTGCTCGGCGACATCGACAAGGACACGGTCGATTTTGCGCCGAACTATGACGGTTCGGAAAATGAGCCGTCGGTGCTGCCGGCCAAGTTTCCGAATCTTCTGGTCAACGGCGCCGGCGGCATCGCGGTCGGCATGGCGACCAACATTCCGCCGCACAATCTCGGCGAAGTGATCGACGCCTGCATGGCGCTGATCGACGATCCCGCGCTTGGCATCGACGACCTCATCAATATCGTCCCGGGACCGGATTTCCCGACCGGCGGCATCATCCTCGGCCGCCAGGGCATCCGCTCGGCCTATCATCTCGGCCGCGGCTCGATCGTGATGCGCGGCAAGGTCACGATCGACACCATCCGCAAGGATCGCGAAGCGATCATCATCACCGAGATCCCCTACCAGGTGAACAAGGCCACCATGGTCGAGCGCATCGCCGAACTGGTGAAAGAGAAGAAGATCGAGGGCATCGCGGATCTGCGCGACGAGTCCGACCGCGACGGGTTTCGCGTCGTGGTCGAGCTGAAGCGCGACGCGATGGCCGATGTGGTGCTGAACCAGCTTTACCGCTTCACGCCGCTGCAGAGCAATTTCCCGGCCAACATGCTGGCGCTGGATCAGGGCCGGCCGCAGACGATGAACCTGAAGGACCTGCTGACGCTGTTCATCGCGTTCCGCGAGCAGGTGATCACGCGCCGCACCAAGTTCCTGCTCAACAAGGCGCGCGACCGCGCCCATATCCTGGTCGGCCTCGCCATCGCGGTCGCCAATATCGACGAGATCATTCGCGTGATCCGCACCTCGCCCGATCCGGCCACCGCGCGCGATACCCTGATGTCGCGCGACTGGCCGGCCCGCGACGTCGAGGCGATGATCACGCTGATCGACGATCCGCGGCACCGGATGGCCGCCGACGGCACCGCGCGGCTGTCGATGGAGCAGGCCAGGGCCATCCTCGATCTGCGCCTGCAGCGCCTGACCGCGCTCGGCCGCGAGGAAATCTCCGAAGAGCTCGACAAGCTGGCGATCGAAATCGCCGATTATCTCGACATCCTGCGCTCGCGCGCGCGGGTGCAGGCGATCATCAAGACCGAGCTCGCCGAAGTGAAGGACGAGTTCGCCACTCCGCGCAAAACCGTCATCATCGAGCAGGAGGGCGAGGTCGAGGACGAGGACCTGATCCAGCGCGAGGACATGGTGGTCACGGTCTCGCATGCCGGCTACGTCAAGCGCGTGCCGCTCTCGGCCTACCGGGCGCAGCGCCGCGGCGGCAAGGGCCGCTCTGGCATGCAGACCCGCGACGAGGATTTTGTCAGCCGGCTGTTCGTGGCCTCGACCCACACGCCGGTGCTGTTCTTCTCCTCGCGCGGCCAGGTCTACAAGGAAAAGGTCTGGCGGCTGCCGGTGGCTGCTCCCAACGGCCGCGGCAAGGCGCTGATCAACATCCTGCCGCTGGAGCAGGGCGAGCGCATCACCACCATCATGCCGCTGCCGGAGGATGAATCCTCCTGGGCCAATCTCGACGTGATGTTCGCCACCACCGGCGGCACCGTCCGCCGCAACAAGCTGTCCGACTTCGTCGATGTCCGCCGTTCCGGCATCATCGCCATGAAGCTCGATGAGAACGAAGCGATCGTCGACGTGCAGATCTGCACCGAACGCGACGACGTGCTTTTGACCGCTGCCGGCGGCCAGTGCATCCGTTTCCCGGTCATCGATGTGCGCGTCTTCACCGGCCGCACCTCGATGGGCGTGCGCGGTATCGCACTCGCCGAGGGCGACAAGCTGATCTCGCTGTCTATCCTGCGCCATGTCGAGGCGAGTTCGGACGAGCGGTCGGCCTATCTGAAGATGCGCCGCGCCGTGGCCGGCGAGGCAACGGAGGCCGTGGCCGAAGAGCCGGCGGACGCCGAAGCCGAGGAGACGTCAGGTTCGCTGCAGCTCTCGCAGGAGCGCTATGCGGACATGTCGGCGCAGGAACAGGTGGTGCTGACGGTATCCGTCAACGGCTATGGCAAGCGCACCTCCTCGTTCGAATACCGCACCACCGGCCGCGGCGGCAAAGGCATCGTCGCGATGTCCGTCAACAACCGCAACGGCAAGCTGGTGGCCTCATTCCCGGTCGAGGATTCTGACCAGATCATGCTGGTGACCGACAAGGGCCAATTGATCCGTTGCCCGGTCGAGGGCATCCGCGTCGCCGGCCGCTCCACCCAGGGCGTCATCGTGTTCGATACCGCCGAGGACGAGCATGTGGTCTCCGTCGAGCATATCGGCGACGACGGGGAGAATGGCGAGAACGGCAACGGGGCGTAGCGGGCGAATTCGGAGCAGCAAATAGCGAGTGGACATCCGCCACTCGCTATTCGCCCGGCCGAACCCGACGACCTGACGCACCGGTACCTGCGCATCACGCACCCTGAAGAAAATGACAGATCGCGCGGTTCGGCGCCGCGGGCATATTTTGCTATGGGTTGACAATACCAACTAGTCGGTATGGTATGAACCGACCAGTAGGTATGGAACCGATGAGCCAGCCGCAACACCAATCGAAGACCAGGCTTCTGGACGCGACGCTCAGGGTCGTCCGCGCCAAGGGTTACGCCGCCACCCGCGTCGAGGATGTTTGTGCCGAATCCGGGCTGACCAAGGGAAGCTTTTTTCACCATTTCGAAAGCAAGGAGGATCTGGCCCTCGCGGCAGTGGCGCACTGGGACGCTCGCTCGAGCGGAGAGTTTGCCGCCGCGCCCTATCACGATCCGGACGATCCACGCGATCGGCTGCTGGCCTATGTCGATTTTCGCAAGGCGATCCTGACCGGCGAACTGCCCGAATTCACCTGTTTTGCCGGGACCCTCGTCCAGGAGGCTTACGCAACGCATCCACAAATCCGGGCCGCGTGTGAAAGATCGATCAGCGGACATGCGAGGACGCTCGAGGCAGATATCCGCGAGACGATGCGGAAATACGATGTACGCGGCGATTGGACCGTCGAGAGCCTTGCGCTCCACACCCAGTCCGTCATCCAGGGCGCCTTCATCCTCGCCAAGGCGAAGGAGACCGCTGCGGCGGCGGCCGAAAGCCTCGATCATCTGCGCCGCTATCTCGAGCTGCTGTTTGCAAAGCCGGCCAAAGGCCGCTCGCCTCGGGCGCGCCGCGGCGCGGCAAGGCCCCGGAGTTAGCGGCGCTGCTCAGGAACCGACCCATCGCAACGACAGGAGGACTGACATGCGGATTTACTGGATCAAGGCGCAAGCGCCGCGGCGCGTGCTGGCGCTGGTCAAACATCTTGGCCTGAAGGCGGAGTTCGTCGAAGTGGACCTGATGGCCGGCGGCCTCAAAGTGCCGGAGTATGTCGCACTCAATCCTAACAAGAAGGCGCCAACACTGGTCGATGGCGACCTCTTGCTGTGGGAGGCGTCGGCGATCATGGCCCACCTCTGCATCAAACAAGGCTCGGACATGTGGCCGGCATCCAATCCGGCCGAGCAGGTCGAGGTCTTGCGCTGGCTCTCCTGGAACGACTGCCACTGGTCGCCGGCGGTCGCGCCGTTCTATTTCGAGCATATCGTCAAGACGACGTTTGGGATGGGCAAGCCGAACAGCGAACAGCTCAACCTGAAAGTCCCTGACCTTGTGAAATTCGCCCGCGTGCTCGACGGGCATTTGGTCGGACGGCGTTATGTGGCTTGCGGCAGGCTCACCATCGCCGACTTCCAGCTAGCTTCGATGGCGACCTATTGGCGGCAGTCGGAAATGCCGATGGAGGCATTTCCGAACATTGTGCGTTGGATCGACGAATTGGAGCGGATTCCGGCATGGGCCAATCCCTGGCCTGGCGATGCACGGGCTGCGGCCTGAACGAAACAGCGAAAAGCGGGCGGCAATGAAGGATTTTCTATTCGCTACTCGCTACTCGCCCCCGCTCAAATCTCGATCTCGGTCCCGAACTCGACCACCTGCCTGGTCGGCACGCCGAAGAACGCCGCCGAGCGTTCGGCGTTGCGCTGCAGGAACGCGAACACGCGTTTCCCGCCACACCCACATGCCCGGAACATCCTCGCGCGGGATGATGGTCTCGCGGCCGATGTAATAGGTGATGTCGGTGAGGTCGATGCCGGGCAGCTTGCCCTGCTTGCAGGCCAGCATCAGCCCGTCATAGATCGTCGGATACTGCATGAAGCCGTAATGCAGGATGACCCGGGTGATGCCCGGGATGATCTCGATGACCTCGGCGCGGTCCTCGTCCGCAATGCGCGGGGATTCCTCGATCAGCACGGTGACCAGCACCACGCGCTGGTGCAGGCACGTGGTTGTGCTTGACGAATTGCGTCAGCGCCAGCGGCACGCCCTTGGGCGACGACGCCAGGAACACGGCGGTGCCCGACAGCCTGGCATGGCACTTGTTGATGGCGGTCTCGATCAGATCCTCTTCCGGCTGGCGCAGCGCGCCGCGCGCCCGCTCGACCAGTTTGACGCCGCTGCGCCAGGTCAGCATCAGGAACGCGACGACGGCCGCGAGCAGCAGCGGAAACCAGCCGCCCTCGAACAGTTTGATCGAATTCGCCGCAAAGAAGATGCAGTCGATGACGAAGAAGAAGCCGTTGACCGCGATCACGATGACCGGCGAATAGCCCCACTGGATCGCGACCAGCGCGGCCAGCAGCGTCGTGATCGCCATCAGCAGCGACACCGCGATGCCGTAGGCGCCGGCCAGCGCGTCCGAGGTGCCGAAGCCGAGCACGGCGCCGAGCGTCGCCGCCGCCAGCAGCCAGTTCACCAGCGGCACATAGATCTGGCCGATCGCATCGCTGGTGGTGTGCCGTGATCTGCATGCGCGGCAGGAAGCCGAGCTGGATCGATTGCTGGGTCAGCGAGAACACGCCGGAGATGATCGCCTGCGAGGCGATCACGGTGGCGAGCGCCGCGAACGCGACCAGCGGATAGTGCAGCCAGTCCGGCGCGAGCTGGATAGAACGGATTGTCGATCGCGGTCGGATCGGTGATCAGCAGCGCCGGCCTGGCCGAAATAGTTCAGCACCAGCGCGGGCAGCGCGATCGCGAACCAGGCCAGCCGGATCGGGAAGCGGCCGAAATGCCCCATGTCGGCATACATCGCTTCGCCGCCGGTCACGGCCAGGAACGCCGCGCCGAGGATGGCGAAGCTGATGTGGAAATCCTGGTGGATCAGGAAGTCGAACGCATAGAGCGGGCTCAGCGCGGCCAGCACCGCCGGCGCCTTGACGATGCCGTGGATGCCGAGCGCGGCGAGCACGACGAACCAGACGAGCATGACCGGTCCGAAGATCTTGCCGATGAAGCCGGTGCCCTGCTTCTGCATCACGAACAGCCCGATCAGGATGACGATCGGTGATCGGCACCACGGCGGGCGTCAGCGACGGCGCATCGACCTTCAGGCCTTCGATCGCGCTCAGCACCGAGATCGCCGGCGTGATGGCGCCGTCGCCGTAGAGCAGCGCCGCGCCGATCAGGCCGACGACCAGCAGCTGCGCGCGCCAGGTGCCCGGCTGGGCGTTGCGCGCGCGAGAGCAGCGCCAGCAACGCGACGATGCCGCCTTCGCCGCGGTTGTCGGCGCGCAGGATCAGCAGCGCGTATTTGAGCGAGATGATGAGGATCAGCGCCCACAGGATCAGCGACACCACGCCGAGGATCGCCTCTGGCGTGAGCGCGCCGCCATGGGCGGCGGCCTTGGCGGCTTCCTTCAGCGCGTAGAGCGGGCTGGTGCCGATGTCGCCGTAGACGACGCCGAGCGCGCCGATCGTTGCTGCGACGGGAAGGGCGCTGGAATGGCCGGAGGCTGCGGCGGGCGTAGCGGTCACTGGCGACGCCCCCAAGGACATCGCGCCCGCCGGCCATCCGAGCGCCGAACGCCAGTCTGCGACGACGTCGCAAATTGCCACGGATTCGTGCCGACGACCGACTGCGCTCGCAAATTACGAGCCCATGGGGCATCCCGAGGGCTCGATCCGAGCAACTGGACGGATAACTTGGTCAGCGGCGCTTATGGGGTGCGGTCGGCGGTGACCAGGCGGGCTTCGCGGATCGACGCGTCTTGGTGCCGGCGGCGCGCAGGCAGGAAGCTTCGAAGTTCGGCCAGGCCTGCTGCGAGCAGTCCCGGCCGACCGGGCGGATGTCGAGCCGGTCGCCCTTGGCGAGGGCCTGCGGCACGCTGGCTTCGACCTGCGGGGCGAAGCCGGGCAGAACGGTGAGGGCGGCAGCGACAAACGCAGCAATGGCGATGGCGGAAAGAGCCTTGATCATGACGGTCCCCTGTCATTGGGCCTTCGCGGCCCGTCGTTTCGTTGGTCGACTTAGTAACCAGCGCCGGTTTCCGGATGTCTTCGCCAAGGCCGAAAATGGTTTCGTCCCGCCCGAGTTTTGTTTCGTCGCCGCATCGGCGACGAAACATTGCCGGCTGCCTAGAAGACGCGGCGACCCCGGAACTGGTTCAGTGGCCGATCGGAAATAAAAATCCGGGATCGCCCGGCAGCGGGAACCAGGCCCGGCTTGCCGGGCCGCCCGGGGCGGGGTAGACGGGGCCTATGCCCCGTATCGCGCTCTATCCCGGCTCTTTCGACCCCGTCACCAACGGCCATCTGGACGTGGTCCGGCACGCCGTCGGCCTGTGCGACCGGCTGATCGTCGCGATCGGCGGTCCATCCCGGCAAAAAGCCGCTGTTTTCGACCGAGGAGCGGCTCGAGATGGTGCGGGCGGTGTTCGCCCCGGTCGCCGCCGAAGGCCGGCTGCGCGCTTCGACTGCACCACCTATGACAACCTGACGGTCACCGCGGCCCAGAAGGCCGGCGCGACCATCATGATCCGCGGCCTGCGCGACGGCACCGACCTCGACTACGAAATGCAGATCGCCGGCATGAACGAGACCATGGCGCCGGAGGTGCACACCGTGTTCGTGCCGGCCTCGGTCGCCGTCCGCCCGATCACCGCCACACTGGTGCGCCAGATCGCCGGCATGGGCGGCGACGTCTCGGCATTCGTGCCGCCGTCGGTCGCCGCCAGCCTCAAGACCAAATTCGCCGGCTAGCACCTGTTCCGAAGCCTTCCTGTCCGACTCTCGACCCGGAGTTTTCATGATCCGAATTCTCGCCGTTCTCGCCGCGCTGGTCTGCGCGGCGCCCGCGATCGCCCAGCCGCTGCCCGCCAATCTCGACAAGCAGAATGCGATCGTGATCGACACCACCAAGGGCCGCATCGTCATCAAGCTGCGGACCGATCTTGCGCCGCAAGCACGCCGAGCGCATCAAGCAGCTCGCGCGCGAGGGCTATTACAACAACGTGCCGTTCCACCGCGTGATCGACGGCTTCATGGCGCAGACCGGCGACGGCCAGAATTTCAACGGCACCGGCGGCTCGAAATATCCGAACCTGAAGGCCGGAGTTCTCCAGCGTGCCGTTCAAGCGCGGCATCGTCGGCATGGCGCGGCGCGGCGACAGCATCGACACCGCCAATTCGCAGTTCTTCATCATGTTCGCGGACGGCTCGAGCCTGAACGGCCAGTACACCGTGATCGGCGAGGTCGTGTCGGGCATGGATGTGGTCGACAAGCTCAAGAAGGCGCGGTCGAGCCGGCGCGTCACGATCCCGACAAGATGGTGAAGGTGCAGGTCGCATCCGACATCAAGTGAGTCGATGGCGGCGCCGCGCAGCAAGCCATCGCCTGGTTTGCCGCGGCGCTGCTGTGCCTCGCGTTGACCGGCGTGGCGCAGGCCGAGCCGCGACAGCTCGACACCATCAAGGACGTCGTCGCCAGACTGCACACGCTGCTGGAAACCGCCGCCGCTGTCGCGGCCAACCCGATCGACATCACGGTCATCGTCAGCTTCAACCGCGAGGGCGACATTCTCGGCCACCCCAGGATCACCTATGAATCGGAACAGGCCACCGACAATGACCGGCTGCAATACCGCATCGCCGTGATGGAGACGTTGCAACGCTGCACGCCGATGCCATTTACCGAAGGCATGGGCGGCGCCGTTGCCGGCCGGCCTTTCGCGATCCACTTTCAGAACCCGTAAACCTCCACCCACAACCGACAGAGAAAAGAGCATGGCTGTCACCGAAAATACTTTGATCCTCGAGACCACCCAGGGCCCCGTCACCATCGAAATGCGGCCCGATCTTGCACCCGGCCATGTCGCGCGGATCAAGGAACTGGTGCGCGAGGGCTTTTACGACGGCATCGTGTTCCATCGCGTGATCGACGGCTTCATGGCGCAGACCGGCTGCCCGCACGGCACCGGCACCGGCGGTTCCGGCAAGAAGCTGAAGGCCGAGTTCAACAAGGAGCCGCATGTGCGCGGCACCACCTCGATGGCGCGCGCCGCGAGCCCCGATTCCGGCGACAGCCAGTTCTTCATCTGCTTCGACGACGCCTCGTTCCTCAACGGCCAGTACACGGTCTGGGGCAAGGTGACCGACGGCATGGAGAATGTCGACAAGATCAAGCGCGGCGAGCCGGTGAAGAATCCGGACAAGATCGTCAAGGCGCACATGGCCGCCGACGCGGCGTGACGTACAGCAGTCCGCGCTGTCGATGCTCCGCACGGGCTCTGCACCCGTGTGCCGCGGAGCAGGTGCAAGAGCCGCGCTCCGCGGATGCGCCAGCGTGAGCGAGCCGGCTAACGCCATGCGCACCGATCTCTTCGACTTCGAACTTCCGCCCGAACGCATCGCGCTGCGGCCGGCGAGCCCGCGCGATTCTGCGCGAATGCTGGTGGTGCAGGCCGGACGGCGTGTTGCGCGACCGCACCGTCGCCGATCTGCCGCAATGGCTGGAGCCCGGCGACCAGCTGGTCGTCAACGACACCAAGGTGATCTCGGCGCAGCTCAAGGGCCGCCGCATCGGCCGGGATACCGAACCCAGGATCGAGGCGACACTGATCAAGCGGCTCGACGGTTCGCGCTGGCAGGCGCTGGTCAAGCCGGCCAAGAAACTGGCGCCGGGCGACGTGGTTCGCTTCGGCAATGAAGGCAAGGTCTGCCTGCTCGGCCATCTCGACGCCGAGGTCGAGGCCAAGGGCGACGACGGCGAGGTGACGCTGTCGTTTTCGTTTCACGGGCCGACGCTTGACCAGGCCATCGCCGATCTCGGCGCGCCGCCGCTGCCGCCCTACATCGCCTCCAAGCGCACGCCCGACGATCGGGACGCTGCCGACTACCAGACCATGTTCGCGGCCAATGAGGGCGCGGTCGCAGCTCCCACGGCCGGATTGCACTTCACGCCGGCGCTGGAAGCCGCCTTGCGCGGCCGCGGCGTCGAACTGCATCGGCTGACGCTGCATGTCGGGGCAGGGACCTTTCTGCCGGTCAAGGTCGAGGAGACCGCCGAGCACCGGATGCACGCCGAATGGGGCTGCATCTCCGCCGACGACCGCTGACGCGTTGAACGCGGCGCGCGCCAAAGGCGGCCGCATCGTCGCGGTCGGCACCACCTCGTTGCGGCTATTGGAGAGCGCGGCGGCCGAGGACGGCACCATCCAGCCGTTCGACGCGCGAGACCTCGATCTTCATCACGCCGGGCTATCGCTTCCGCGCGGTCGATATTCTCCTGACCAATTTCCACCTGCCGCGCTCGACGCTGTTCATGCTGGTGTCGGCCTTCTCCGGCCTCGAGACCATGAAACACGCCTATGCGCATGCGATCGCCGGCGGTTATCGCTTCTATTCCTATGGCGATGCGACTTTGCTGTTCCGCAGGTAATCGAAGCGTAACCTTGTGCTGCCATTGATTCGATGGCGCTATGGGGCGGCGAAGGCTCGCCGATCCGGTTCAGCGATCAGTTGAGGAACCGCAACTTGCTGGCTCCGCCAGAGCAGACCATAGAGGCCCCGCTCACCGAACGGACCTTCGTCGCGCTCGATGGATTGCGCGGCGTCGCGGCCATCATGGTGGCCCTGCGGCACGCGCCGTTTCTCTGGGCTATCCCGGCTACACCGACCGGATGGATGAGGAACAGCTATCTGGCGGTCGACCTGTTCTTCGTGCTGTCGGGTTTTGTGCTCGAGCACGCCTACGGCAGACGTTTTCGCGAAGGAATGTCGGTTCGGGCATTCATGCTCGCCCGGCTGCAACGGCTCTACCCGCTATACGTCCTGGCCTTCATCCTGGCGCTGCCGTTTCTCTTCGGCCTGCTTCGCGACGGAGCGCTGGGACCGGCGCAAGCTGTCATCGACTTCCTGTGCGGCGCGCTGATGCTGCCGACCCCGAATATTGCGTACTCCCAGGCGGATCTGTACCCGCTCAACTTCGCGGCCTGGTCGCTGTTTTTCGAATTGCTCGCAAACTTGCTGTTCGCAGCGTTCGGCAGGCGGCTGGGCACAAAATCCCTGATCTGGCTCGTCGGCGGGTTCGCTGTCGCACTTGCCCTGTGCGCCACGGCAGGATGGCTCGGGTTCGGCATTGAAGTCGACAAGCGCGGCGTGCTGGGCGGCGGACCGAGCTGGGAGACCTTTGGCGCTGGTGTGCTGCGGGTCGGCTTCTCGTTCTTCGCCGGCGTCCTGATCTACCGCTTCTACGACAGCAAGCGACGGCCGCCGGCAAGCCTCGGCTTCGCCGTCGCCGCGTTTGCCGTCGTGACCGGAATTCTGGCGCTGGGTTTTTCCGCGGATATCGATCTGCCGGCGACCCTGTTGTCGGTGATCATCATCTTTCCGCTTGCGATCATGATTTGCGCGCGTTTCGATCCACCGAAAGGCGTTTTGAAAAACACCATGCTGAGTCTCGGGCTGCTTTCCTACGGGCTATACGTGTTGCAGGGGGTGATGTTCTACGCGGTGGAGTTCTGCGCCCGGCATCTCCAGATCCAATCGGTCTGGATCGGGCTTTTGTCGGTGCCGGTCGTTGCGGCGGTCGCCTATGCCGCTACCGTCTTCATCGATCTTCCGGCCAGGCGCCGGATGAAGCAGGCGGTGAGGGGACCGACTAAAGCGTGAAGGGTAGGGTGGGTTAGCGACGCGCAACCCACCGAACCACCCGACGCTGGTGTCGGTCTTCAGTAGTTGACCCCTCCGCAATGGCTCTCTACCGCTGAGGGCCCGACGTGACCGCGGTTGAGCCTCACGACTGCGCCGGACCCGCAGTCCCTGATGTGACGATGTTTGGCTCACTAAGTCGTCCCGGCGAACCGCGCTCGCGGCCGGGCGCGGGCAGTAGCGATTGCCCGCGCCTGGCCGACGATTTACTTCACGCCGTCACGCGCTGCGGCAGCAGCTCCGCGATCTGCACCGCGTTCAGCGCCGCTCCCTTCAGCAGCTGGTCCGCGGCCACGAACATCGAGATCGAATGGCCGGTGGGATCGCTGAGATCCTTGCGGATGCGGCCGACCAGGACGTCGTCCTGGCCTGAGGCATCGATCGGCATCGGGAAATAGTTCTTCACCCGATCGTCGACGATCTTCGACGCCCGGCGCGTGCGGCAGGATCGCGCGCACCTCGTCTTCGCTGATCGGCCTTTCGCATTCGAAGGTGATCGCCTCGCAATGCGCGCGCAGCACCGGCACGCGGACGCAGGTGACGCCGATGGCGATCCGCTCGTCTTCGAAGATCTTTCGGGTCTCCTTGATGACCTTGGTCTCTTCGTCGTTGTAGCCGGTCTCAGGATCGATCGCGGTGTTGTGGCTGAACAGGTTGAAGGCATAGGGATGCGGCATGCACCTTGGGCTGATAACGCCTCGCCGTCGAGATGGGCGCGGGTCGATTCCACCAGTTCCTCCATCGCCGCGGCGCCCGCGCCGCTGGCCGCCTGATAGGTCGACAGGATCAGGCGCTTGATGCGGTTGCTGCGGTGGATCGGCCACAGCGGCACCAGCGCGGTGATCGCGGCGCAGTTCGGGACGGCGATGATGCCCTTGTGCTCCCGGATCCGGCCCGCGTTGATCTCGGGGATCACCAGCGGCACGTTCGGGTCCATCCGGAAGGCGGAGGAATTGTCGATCACGACGGCGCCGGCCTTGACCGCGATCGGCGCGAACTTTCGGGAAATGCCGCCGCCGGCCGAGAACAGCGCGATGTCGACGCCGTCGAAGGAACGCTCGGTGAGCTCCTCGATCACGATCTTCTGCCCGCGAAAATCGATGGTCTTGCCGGCCGAGCGCGCGCTCGCCAGCGCCTTGAGCTTGCCGAACCGGAAAGCCGCGCTTGTCCATGGTGGCGATGAATTCGGCGCCGACGGCGCCGGTCACGCCGACAATGGCAACAACGGGATCGTTCTTCACTTCTCTCTCCATCTATTTGAGCATGATCTTCTGGGAAAACCGGTGGTCCGGATCATGCTGCAGGCAATAAAAAAGCCCCGGACCTTTTCAGGCGGGGCTTCGGTTCAGATGATGCGATCGTTACGACTACGCGCGCACGCCTCCCGAGGCCCCAGAGGGTGCTTTGGTTTTCGCGGTGCGTTTGGTGGTCGTGATCATGGCGCGGACTTATGCTGGAAAGTTTGACCGGCGTCAACGGCTTTTGGGCCGAAAATCGGCGTCAACGAGGTTGAACAGGACGTGCATTGTCACGCCATAAGCTGACCCATGAGCGTTCCCAATCACTTCGAACTGCTCGCAACCGACGGCGCCGCCCGCACCGGCAAACTGACCACGCCGCATGGCGTGGTGCGGACGCCGGCCTTCATGCCGGTCGGCACCGCCGGCGCCATGAAGGGCATGCACTGGCGCGAGGTGCGCGAGGCCGGCGCCGATATCGTGCTCGGCAACACCTATCATCTGATGCTGCGGCCGGGCGCCGAGCGGATCGCGGCTCTCGGCGGCCTGCAGACATTTCACCGGCTGGAACGGACCGATGCTGACCGACTCCGGCGGCTTCCAGGTGATGTCGCTGTCGGAGCTGCGCAAGGTCACCGAGCAGGCCGTGACCTTTCGCTCGCATATCGACGGCGCCAAGGTCGAATTGTCGCCGGAGCGCTCGATCGAGGTGCAGCGGCTGCTCGGCTCCGACATCGCCATGCAGATGGACGAATGCGTGCGGCTGCCGGCGGAGCGCGGCGATATCGAGCGCGCGATGCAGCTCTCGCTGCGCTGGGCCGAGCGCAGCAAGCGCGCGTTCGAGACCGCGCCGGCGGGCTACATGCTGTTCGGCATCGTGCAGGGCGGCGACGTGCCCGAACTGCGCCACGCCAGCGCGCGCGGCCTGGTCGAGATCGGCTTTCACGGCTACGCGATCGGCGGCCTTGCGGTCGGCGAGCCGCAGGCGGTGATGCTGGCCATGATCGAGGAGACCGCGCCGCTTCTGCCGCAGGATCGTCCGCGCTATCTGATGGGCGTCGGCACGCCCGAAGACATTCTGGAGGCGGTGGCGCGCGGCATCGACATGTTCGACTGCGTGATGCCGACGCGCAACGGACGTCACGGCATGGCGTTCACGCGGTTCGGCCAGATCAATCTGCGCAACGCCCGCCACGCCGACGATCCGCGGCCGCTCGATGAGGAGAGCCCGTGGCCGTCGACGCGCGACTATTCGCGCGCCTATCTGCATCATCTGGTCAGATCGGGCGAGACGCTCGGCGCGATGCTGCTGTCGGAAATCAACGTCGCCTATTACCAGCACCTGATGCAGGACATCCGCGACGCGATCGCGGGCGGAACATTTGAGGATTTCGCGAAACAAACGCGCGCCGGTTGGGCGCGCGGGGACATTGCATCGCGACGATCGAAGATCAGTTACAGGCGAACCGCTTGACCGAATGCTTGGTCACGAAACCGTAACCGCAGGTGTCGCAGGTCCAGAGATAGCTGATGACGTTGTCGTGCAGATAGGCGGACGCTTCCGCGGCCACCATGGAGTCCGCGCAAACCGGGCAGGTCGGCAAATCACATCCACGCGGGTCGGGCCTAGACGCGACGGTCGACAGGACTTCAGCAACTGCTGGCATCGTGACCTCCTTGCGATCTGAACCTGAGCTTGACTGCGACTCAACTTATACACCGATTTGTTTGACGATGTCGCAACACAAATGCGTTGGTTTCACGTTATTTGAGCTGCGCTAATGATTTTGCAATGCAGCGAATTTTTGACTCCAGCGATTTCTGGCTTGCACACGCGGCGCGCGCTGCACCTAACTGAGGAACAGCGCCGAATTCCGCGCAAATTATCGCCACAGGAGTTTCGTGATGGACGCACCGTCAGCAACGAGTGCAGTGCACCGTCCCGGCCGGGGCCGGGTTTTCGACTCCATCGTCGATGCGGTCGGCGACACGCCGATCGTGCGCCTGCGCAAATTGCCGCAGGCGCATGGCGTGAACGCGACCATTCTTGCCAAGCTCGAATATTTCAATCCGGCGGCGAGCGTGAAGGACCGCATCGGCGCGGCGATGATCATCGCGATGGAGAAGGCCGGCGTGATCAACGCCGACACCGTGCTGATCGAACCGACCTCGGGCAATACCGGCATTGCGCTGGCCTTTGTCGCGGCGTCGCGCGGCTATCGTCTGAAGCTGGTGATGCCGGAATCGATGTCGATCGAGCGGCGCAAGATGCTGGCGTTTCTCGGCGCCGAGATCGTGCTGACGCCGGCGGCCCAGGGCATGAAGGGCTCGATCGCGACCGCCGAGGAACTGGTGCGGACCACGCCCAACGCCGTGATGCCGCAGCAGTTCAAGAACCTCGCCAATCCCGAAATTCACCGCCGCACCACGGCGGAGGAAATCTGGAACGACACCGGCGGCAATATCGATTTCTTCGTCGCCGGCGTCGGCACCGGCGGCACCATCACCGGCGTCGGCCAGGTGCTGAAGCCGCGCAAGCCGTCGCTGCGGATCGTCGCCGTCGAGCCCGAGGAAAGCCCGGTGCTGTCCGGCGGCCAGCATTCGCCGCACAAGATCCAGGGCATCGGCGCCGGCTTCATTCCCGACATTCTCGATCGCTCGGTGATCGACGAGATCGTCAAGATCAACAGCAGCGACCGCGATCGAGACCTCGCGCGCGCTGGCGCGCAACGAAGGCATTCCCGGCGGCATCTCCTCCGGCGCTGCGATCGCCGCGGCGCTGCAGATCGGCAAGCGGCCGGAGAACGCCGGCAAGACCATTCTGGCCATCGTGCCGTCGTTCTCCGAGCGCTATCTGTCGACGGTATTGTTTGAAGGAATTTGATGATGGCCGATCAACCGAGACGACCGAGAACGCTGAACGACGCACGCACCGAGGCGGAGGCGGCGTTCAAGACGCACCACCACCAAGGTGGCGGAGGCGCCGCCGAAGACCACAGCGATTCCAGGCGTCAAGGAACTGGTCTCGCTGCGGATCGACCAGGACGTGCTCGAATACTTCCAGGAGGGCGGTCCGGGCTGGCAGGATCGCATCAACGACGCGCTGCGAAAGGCCGCGGGCAAATAGGCGACGGCCAAGTGCGCCTGCGCCCGGCCGATGTCCTGATCGCTCTTTCGATCTCCCTCGGCGCGCTGTTGGCCGGCTTGCCGGCGGATCCGGCGTTCGCCGAGGCTGTGCCGGTCAACTGCATGATTTTGCCGGGCGAGGAAATCGCCAGCATCCTGATCACGAACTCGCTCGCCGTCGACGGCTCCTGCATCGTCACGTGCAAATTCGCGACCACCAAATACGACAACAATCCGCAGATTACCTGCGCCAAACCGGTGCCGGCGGGCAAGGAAGTCGAAATGTGCCGGCTGACGTCGGGCGGCGACAAGTATGTGAAACTGATCGAAGAGCATGGGGAGTGCACGCAACTACCCGCCCCCTGAACGAAAAAGGCTGCCCTTCAATGAAAAAAGCCCGGACCTGCCCGGGCTTTTCCCTGTGAAGTAGCTCGGACCTAGCGGAACATGCCGCCGACCACGCCGCCGATGAAGGCGCCGGGGTTCGGTCCGCCGCCACCGCCGCGATAGTGACGGCCGCCACCGCCACCTCCGCCACCGCTATGATGGCGGGCAGGGCGATCGTCGGAATCGTCGCTGGAACTGGCTGAGGTCGTGGCCGAGACGATCTCGGTCAGCAGGGCCTTGTGCTGCAGCTTGTTGAGGTAACCGCTCTTGGGATAGCCGCGGGCTGCCTGCCAGCGGTTGATCACGGCGCGGGTCTGCTCGTCGAACTTGCCGGTGACTTTGGTGTCGAAACCGAGCCCGTTCAGCCGGCGCTGCACGTCGCGGCGTTGGCCCTTGTCGAGGCCGATCTGGTCCTCGGTGGTCTGGTTCGCTTCGTCGTTGAAGGTCGCAGGATCGACGCCGGTGGTCAGGTTACGCGTCGTGGTGCTCGGGCCGTTCTCCAGCGCTGCGAGCCGCGACAGCGCCAGCGGCTTGAACTGGCCGTTGGGATAGCTGCTCAGATAGGCGTTGAGCTCTTCCGGCTTGTTGGAATCCTTGATCGAGCGCCAGAACTCCAGTTCGACGTCCGAACCGGGAGCGGCCGCAACGGCAACCGGGGCCGGCGCTGCCGCCACGCCGGGAACAGCGGGGGCAGGCGCGCCGTTCAGATAGACCGAGCCGATCAGGTTGGTGTGGCCCCAGGGCAGCTGGCCCTTGTTGGTCTCTTCATTGACCTGGGCGCGGACCTTGGTCATCGCCTGCTGGATCTCGATGCCGGGCTGCGCGATGTTGTCGATCAGCGCGCGCGTGAACGGGCTGTTATTGCCTTCCTGACCGTCGAGCGCCGTCTGGCCAGGGCCGGTTGCGAACGCGATCAGGGTACCTTCACCGGATTTCATTTCGGCAAGGCCGGTCTGCACCGACACGCTGCGGGTGGCCGAGTTCGATTTGATCTTGGCGGCGAACGGATTGTCGCGGCAGGCGTCGAGGAACACCAGCTTGACCTTGGCGTCGCTCATGGTCTGGTCGAGCGTGAGATCGATATTGATCGCGGCGCCAAGCTTGACGTCCATCTCCGATTTGATGTCGGCATCGATCGGCAGCAGATAGTTGGTACCGCTGATGGCGATGCCATGGCCGGCGTAGAAGAACACGGCGACATCGGCGCCTTGCGCTTTCTTGCCGAAGTCGAGCAGCTTCTCCGTCATCTTGTCGCGGGTGAGGTTGGTGCCTTCGACGACGTCGAAGCCG
This sequence comes from uncultured Alphaproteobacteria bacterium, assembly GCA_963738765.1. Taxonomy (GTDB): domain Bacteria; phylum Pseudomonadota; class Alphaproteobacteria; order Rhizobiales; family Xanthobacteraceae; genus Bradyrhizobium. The sequence continues at coordinate 127,563 of CAVTYA010000041.1, forward strand.
ACATTGCGCAGCACGGCCGCCATCGCCTTGGCGTCGACCGGCGGGTTCGGAAGCTGGGCGACGTTCTTGTAGGCGCCATTGCCGACGACGAAGGCGACACGCTTCTCCGCGTTGGCGGCGCTTGCGGTAAACGCGATGCAGATCACGGAAGCAATGAGGGTGAGGGTGCGCATCTGAAATCCCCTGGCAGAATCGAAAAAAGGCTTTGGCTGCAACTTTGAGCGCAGGCTACACGAAAAAACCACACTTCGCGCCCCAAAAAGCAGAACTTGCCCAGAATTTGAAAACACGGATTCAGCGCCTCCGACGGTAGTCGTTGGTGGCGCCGGTTGGCGTGATCTGGATCACAATCCCTCGCGACAATCGCCGCCAGAAGTCAGGCACTGGCCCGCGCCGGAACCCGGCTGTTCGGTTTCAGGTTCAACAGATTGCCGGTCAGGATCAGCGCGGCGCCAAGCACCGTGAACATGTCCAGGCGTTCCGAATAAATCAGCCAGCCCGCCGTGGCGGTCAAGGGAACCCGCAGGAAATCCATCGGGATCACCACCGTCGCGTCGGCATGCAGCATCGCCCGCGCCATGCAGTAGTGGGAGAAGGTGCCGCAAAACGCGATCACGACCACCCAGCCCCAAATGTAGGTTGGCGGCCATTTCCAGACATAGAGCGCGGGAAGAATCCCGCCGCCGACTGCACCACAAGCATCCAGAAAATGATCGCCAGCGTCTGTTCGGTCCGGGTCAGCGATTTGACCATCGCAATCGAGATGCCGAACCCGACCGCGGCAGCCAGCGCGATCAACTGGCCCGGGTTGATCTCGCCGGTAGCCGGGCGCACGATGATGATGACGCCGACGATCCCAAGCGCGATCGCCGCGATCTTCCAGCTCGTCATGCGTTCGCCGAGAAAGGCCGCGGCCAGGATCGCGGTCCAGATCGGCATGGTGAATTCGATCGCCACCACCTGACCGATCGGGATCAGCGTCAGCGCGAAAAACCAGCCGAGCTGCGCACCGTAATGGATCAGGTTGCGCGCGATATGGACGTGCACCCGCGCGGTCTTCACCACGGAAAACCCGCCGTTGATGCGGATCAGGGGATACAGCATGCAGAGGCCGAGGATCGAGCGCACCTCCATCAGCTGAAACACGTTGAGTTCGCGCATGCCCTCGCGGCCGGCGATCGCCACGATCAGCATCAAGGCAAGCCAGCCCGCCATCCACAGTGCGGCCATCGATTTGGATTGTGTGCGGTCCATCGGCGGTGAGAAATCTGGTTAACGCGGGGAGGCCGGTATCTGCGAGTTGAGCCCGATTTGCAACGCGCAAATCTGCTGACGCAGTGATGCGATAGCGTTTTCGAGCGAAGTGGATTCCGGTTCGCGTCAAGAAAACGCGTCCAAACAGAAGACTCTCGTTGCAATTTCGCGGTGGGATTGGCCGTTCGATTGGTGCTAAGCAACGGTTGATTTTACTGGCTCATTCCGGGGCGACGCGAAGCGTCGAACCCGGAATCTCGAGCTTCCGGGTCTGGTGCCTGCGCACCATCCCGGAATGACAACAAGAACCGGGAGGACTTGCTCATGCGTATCCTGCAACCGGCCGAATGGTCGAAACCCCGCGGCTTTTCGCACGGCGTCGAGGTCGACGGTCCCGGCAAATGGATCGTGCTCGCGGGCCAGACCGGCGGCGACGAGAAGGGCGACTATCAGCCCGACATGGCGGCCCAGGTCGCCTCCGCGCTGAAGCGGATCATCAAGCTGCTCGGCGAGGCCGGCGCAGGGCCCGAGCATATCGTCCGCCTGACCTGGTATTTGACCAGCCGCAGCGAATATGAAGCGGCGGGCGCTGGTATTGGCGCGGCCTGGAAGGAGACGCTCGGGCGCAATTTCCCGCCGTCGACGCTGCTTTACATTGACGGGCTCGTCGACGTCAGGGCCAAGGTCGAAATCGAAGTCACCGCCTACGTACCCAAAGCATAGAGAGTTTGATCAATGACCAATCGATCCCTGTCCGCGGATTTTGTCACGGCCTTCGCCACCGGCTGGCCCGAGGACCAGCCCGAGATCATGGTGCTTTCGCTGACCACGCACAACGGCGTGCAGGATTTTGCGTTCAACAAGGAGCAGGCGCTCTTGATCGCAAAAACCATCAAGGAAACGGCGGCGAAGCTGGCGAAACCCAGAACGAGCTAGCAGGACGAGCGACTGGCAACGGAATCCGCGTCTGTCGCCGGCCACCGGACCGGCGCAACGCGCTGCCCGGGCAGGACAACCGCGCTTATTTCGAAAGCGCCATATGGACGGATCTGAACACGCTGTCGGCACTCATATCGACCGTCTGCTTGTTGCCTGCCGTTCGCAACGAGATCCTGGAATTGAAGCCAGCCGTGCTGGCCACGACCTGGAAATTTCCGCCGCCGCCACGCCCCTGCAGGCTGCCGCCGATATTGCGGCTGCTTTCCGTCCAATTGCCGGAGACCGCGCCGCCCTCGGCGACCACGCTAGCCGCGAGGTTAAACTTGTAGGCGTCGCTGGCGCAGGTGAGGCTCATATCCATGGTCGGCCCGGAGACTCGATAGGTCGCGCGGCAACGGATGCGCTCGCTCGAACCATCATCCAGCGTGACGGTGCCGCCGCCCGACCAGTTGCCGGCCAGGCCCGCGAACGGGCCGGACTGGGCGTGGCTGGAGGAGGCCGCGAAGGCCGTCATGAAAAACGCGACGGCTGCAAATGTCAGCCGCCGCGCACGGGCGAAGAGTTCCGATGTTCGGCCAGTCTTACTGGCGGGACGCTTCCCACCGGCCGCTACACGGTACACCAGCTGATGCCCCATTCCACTTCCCCGATCCGGAGTTGCCACTGAGTTGACCGTTCGCATATGCACCATTGATCGAGACTTCGCACAAGTCCCCCGCTGCCGACACTGCCGGACACCGGGGCGCCAGCAGCCGAAACCTTGCCGTCGGTAACGGTCAGGGTTGAACTGGTCTGCGCATCGCAGCTGCCGGTCTTTGTGACGACGGTGACTTGCCAAAGCCCGTCATAAGGCGTCTGGGCCGATGCGGGCGCCGCTGCAAGCGTGGCGGCGGAGGCGAGAAACGAAGCAAAAAACAGCCTGCTGATGCGATTGTGGCGCATGGATCAATTCCTTGAGAAATGTGTGTGATGACGCACCTTATCCGGGGACATTGTGTTCAAACTTTGGTGCGGCGCAGCAACACAGAAAGTTCCAGTGGACTCAAACACATCAAGGTGAATTCGGTTCCGGCACTGGAACGAAAAACTGCTCCCGGCCATGGATTCGCGCAAGTCCGGCAAATCGGCGTCCAGCGGCTAGTGTTTGCCGTCGCCCAGGCTTGGGGCATTGGTCGCAAACTGCTCGTCCTGCGGCCTGGCCGGCAGGCTTTTGTGGGTTTTGGCGTAGTCGATGACATCGCCGAGCAGTTTTTGGCCAAGCGGGGCCAGCGCACGCTCCCACAGCTCCCGCGCGGTCTCGCCTTTCTTGACGAATACCCACTCCTGCGCGGCGATCGCGCCGGCATCCATCCGGTCGGCGAGGTGATAGACGCTGCCGCCGGCGATCGGATCGCCTTCCTTGATGGTCCATTCGATCGCCGCAATGCCGCGATGGCGCGGCAGCAGGGACGGGTGATAGCCGATGCCGCCGAGCGTGGCGGCGGCCAGAGCTTCCCGGGTGACACGGGCATGGCTATGCGCGGTCACGATCAGGTCGGTACCCGGAGCGATCTCCGCGGCTGCAACGAATTTTGGGTCGGCCTGGACGACGACCTCGATCCCGGCGGCTTTGGCTGACGCCGCCAGCCGGTCTTCCCCGTCGTGAACGACAACCCTGACGATGTCGACGCCGCGTTGCCGCAGCGTGTTCAGTGTCGTCACGCCGAAATGGCGGGAGCCGACGAGGGTAATCCGCATGTTGTGCTGTCCGTTATGATCGAAACTTCGTGCCCGTCGATAACACGTCGCCTGTATCTGTCACGCCGCCGGCCTGCGGCGTGGCGGGTTATCAACAGGGCGCACCGGGGTCTGAATGCGCCGGCCGGCAAAGGGCAGCCGGAATTTTGTGGGGGCAATCAGTCGGCAGTGCCGGTTGGCCATGAAGATATGCGGAAGCCGTAGGCATTTTTGACTATGGCAAAACTGTGTTGCTACCCTTGATTGCTTCAACACATCGTGCTCGGTTGGCGTGGGGATGGATAGAGGAAATAGGCGATCGCGAAAACGCGTAAAACCAACGCAAGCCAAGCTGGCGCGCCGCCCTGGCCGCCAGCTTGTTTTTTGTGGATCTCCTTGACCCGGCGGACGCCGGCTAATTCTTGCCGATGCAACTCGGATATGGCGCACGTTCGCCGGCCACGATCTCGCAGAGCTTGATCGGCTGCAGCCGGCGTAACCGCTCCAGCCATTTGGCGTCGTCGATCGCGGGCATCGCGGTCGACGACGTGCGTTCGGCCCATTGCAGCGTGTAGTAATCGGTGCTGCCTTTCACGGCGATGACCAGTGCGGTTTCGCCGTGCTTGTCCGGGGCCGGTTCGACCCGGCCGCAGCCGGCCACCGCGACAAAGGCATCGTGCGCGCCGAACTTGGCCGGCCCCAATGACTTGGCGGCGAAACTGCCGGGGCAGGCGGACTTGAACCCGCCGACGATCGATCCGGCAAACGCCTCGGGCGAAATTTTTGGATTGCTGACGAGCCCCCTGGCGCCGGTCACCGTGATCATCTCGGTCCAGCGTTCGGCCGTCTCGCCCTTCGGCACGGCCTCGCGGATATAGCTCGGCCCGTTGGTGTTCTCGCCGATTGCTGCGAAATTGCGCGGCATCGAGAACGTCACGAGCTGGCCGAAGATCGGCGAGATCACCGTGAAGCCCGTAGGCGCAGGGCCTTCGGCGCCGGCGCCTGCGGCGATCAATGTGCTCAACGCGGCGAGGAGGAGGGCAGTTCGCGTCATCGTGGAAACCTCGGGCGCTGCTTGCAAGTTGCATAGCGTAGGCATCCGCGCATGGCCGCAATATGAAGCGCGTCGCCCGATGCCTGTTTAGGAGCCCGCTCCACGTTCCCGCTTGACTAACGCATATCTCGGTGGTTATACGTCAATCAATAGCCAACGGGTTATGGATATCAGAATGCCGAACGCTCACGATGTGCTCTTCAGAACGCTCGCCGATCCGACCCGGCGGGCGCATCTTCGAGCGGCTGTGCCGCGACGGAGAGACAGACGGTGGGGGCCCTGACGGCCCAGGCCGGGGTCTCGCAACCGGCCGTCTCAAAGCATCTCGGCGTTCTGCAGGCAGGCCGGGCTGGTGCGCGACCGCCACGAAGGCCGCCAGACCCATTATAGCGCGCAGCTCGGCGCGCTTGCCCCGCTGATCGACTGGACGAGCCAGATGACCGGCTTCTGGCAAAGCCGGTTCGACGATCTCGAAGACTTGCTGAAGAGGATGGACCAATGAACAACACTGCGACCGAAACGCGCTCCGTCGTTGTCGAACGCGAAATGCCGTTTCCGCCGGAAAAGATCTGGCGCGCGCTCACGCAGCCGCACCTGATCGAGGAGTGGCTGATGAAGAACGACTTCAAGCCGGTCGTGGACCACCGCTTCAAGCTTCGCGGCGACTGGGGCGCTGTCGACTGTCAGGTCCTGGCCGTCGAGCCGAACAAGACGCTGTCCTACACGTGGGCGGCCATGGGTCTCGAGAGCGTCGTCACCTGGACGCTCACCCCGACGGGCACGGGGACGCACCTGCGCATGGAGCAGTCGGGCTTCCGGCCGGATCAGCAGCAGGCCTACCAGGGCGCCAAGTTCGGATGGCAGAAATTCTTCGCGAACCTGGAGCAGATGCTGGCGCGGGCAGATTGAACTCTGCCGCACCATTCGCTCGATCCGCTTCGGCAACATCATCAAAAGGAGGTCCCATTGAATATCAGCCGATGGATTCGACAGATCCACCGCTGGCTATCCGTTGTCTTTACCGCGACGGTCATTGCCAATTTCGTGACCCGGGGATTCGGAGAACCACCACTCTGGGTGACCTACTCGCCGCTGCTCCCGCTGTTCCTGCTCCTGTTCAGCGGTCTGTACATGTTCGTGCTGCCCTATACGGATGGGCGACGCGCTGGCGCCCGGGAGTAAACGTCATGAGCAAGGGCGATTCCCCAAAGGAAGTGTCTCCATCTGACAATATCGACCAGCTGATCGCAAAGCTCGGGGATTGGCGTGGCAAAACGCTGGCCAGCATCCGCAAGAGCATCCTCGAGGCCGATCGGGAGATCATTGAGGAATGGAAGTGGATGGGAAGCCCGGTGTGGTCTCGCGACGGAATCATCGCGGTCGGCAACGCCCACAAGGACAAGGTGAAGCTGACCTTCTCCCACGGTGCGAGCCTCCCCGATCCTGACAAGCTCTTCAACGCGGGCTTCGGCGGCAAGGTGTGGCGGGCGATCGATGTTCTTCGAGGGCGACAAGATCGATGCGCGGGCCCTGAAAAACCTCATCCGTGCCGCGATTGAATACAATCAGATCAAACGGAAGAAGAAGGCGGCTGCGGGTAAGCGGGCGAAAGTGTCAAAAAGCAAAAAGGCATGAATTGTCGGCCATCGCCCGGGCACGGTCTCCGGTAGATCGCGTGACGGCCTGATCGCCCGCTTCAGGCCAGAATGCGAAGCTCGGGTTTGCTGAAGGTGCGGGCGGAATGGTTTGTCGGTGGAGGCCGGTACTCGGCGGCCCTTTGCAGACAGGATCGCAGGTCGGCGCTGCACTGCTTCATCTGGTTGCGCAATTCGCGGCGCGTAAAGGCGGTGAGGGAGGGATCCCCCAGTTGCCGCCAGGCGGCCCGCAGCCGTTGCTGCAGCGCCTGTATTTCCTGATCGAAGATTTCTGGCACTGTCATCGGCCGGAATCTCAATGCGTGATCGCAGCGGGATTAATGCTGATTTGCGATTAAATGCCTATCCCCGGAAGATTGCGGGGCGGCAGGTGTGCGATGGTGCGTCCGGGAATCCCGGGTCGACGCTGCGCTGGATGGATTTTCGCCAAAAAGTTCGCGTAGCCTGAGCGCGCCGGCGGCTCGAACGTGGGAGGGGCAGTGCATTGTCAAAAAAGGGCATTACAGGCCACGACGAATGGGTGGTCACGGAAGCTTTGGCGACGGCTCTGGTCGCGCTGGAACAGCTTCCACCGAAGCACCAGCCGCGTCCCCATATGGACGATCTCAGGAAGCTCCTGGCGGCCGGCTGCCAGCCGGGAGCGATGACCCTGCATCTGGCGCAGGCCAAGTGCAGGCTGTTTCCCGACACGGACCCGCTGACGATCTATCGCGAATACGGCCTCGAGGACGGTCAGGGCTGAAGGCGGCCGCAGGACCATCCCGGATCCAGTCCGGCGCAGGCCTGCCGCGAAAACGCGCTAGCGCCACATGCCGCGCATGCGGGCGCCGATATCGATGCGCGGTCCCTGGTTGGCCGCATGCGCCGAAGCTGCGGAAGCCTGCGGCCAAGTGGTCCGTTCGAACAGCGGCAGCAGGGCTTGCGGAATGAAGCGGGTCCGCGAGGCGTAGACGTGGCGGTCGCCGAGCGCATTCTGGCCGTGGGTGAAGAAGCGCTGCGGCACGATGAGATGCAGATCGTCCTTGGCGCGGGTCATGGCGACATAGAGCAGCCGCCGCTCCTCCTCGAGTCTCCGCCGCGTGCCGGCGCCGAGATCGGACGGCATGCAGCCGTCGACGACGTTCAGCACGAACACCGACTTCCACTCCTGGCCCTTGGCCGAATGGATCGTCGACAGGATCAGATAGTCCTCGTCGAGCAGCGGCACGCCGGCCTGGTCGCTGGTGGCGTCCGGCGGATCGAGCGTCAGCTCGGTCAGGAAGCGCTCGCGCGAGGGATAGCCGGCGGCGATCTGTTCGAGCTGCAGCAGGTCGGCGCGGCGGATCTCGGCGTCTTCGTGGATGCGATCGAGATGCGGCTCGTACCAGAGCCGGCGCGTTCGAGATCGGCGGGCCAGTCCGCCATGGCGCAGATTGCCGACCGCCTCGGCGAAGCCGGCCCAGTCCGCACCCGCGCGGGGCGGCGATGGCAGGCCGCACAGCGCTGAAAGCGGATCGGCGGACTCGACTGATGCGGTCGAGCACGCGCTGCGCCGACGCCGGCCCGACGCCCGGCAACAGCTGCAGGATGCGGAAGCCGGCGACGCGGTCGCGCGGATTCTCGACGAAGCGCAGCAGCGCCAGCATGTCCTTGACGTGGGCGGCGTCGAGAAATTTCAGCCCGCCGAATTTCACGAACGGAATGTTGCGGCGGGTCAGCTCGATTTCGAGCGGACCGCTGTGGTGGGAGGTGCGGAACAGCACCGCCTGCTGCTTCAAGAGTGCGCCTTGCTCGCGATTTTCCAGCACGCGTTCGACGATGTAGCGCGCCTGGTCGGCCTCGTCGCGCACCGCGACCAGTTGCGGCTTTCGCGTCGAGGCGCGCTCGGTCCAGAGGTTCTTGGTGAAGCGCTCCTCGGCGAGCCCGATGACGCCGTTGGCGGCGGCGAGGATCGGCTGCGTCGAGCGGTAGTTGCGGTCGAGCGTGACGATCTTCGCCGGCGGGCTGAACTGGGCCGGGAAATCCAGAATGTTGCGCACGGTCGCGGCGCGAAACGAATAGATCGACTGCGCGTCGTCGCCGACGACGGTCAGTCCGCGTCCGTCGGGTTTCAGCGCCAGCAGGATCGAGGACTGCAGGCGGTTGGTGTCCTGATATTCGTCGACCAGCACATGGTCGAAGCGGCCGCCGATCTCGTCGGCGAGCGCGGGCTCCGCCATGGTCTGCGCCCAGTAGAGCAGCAGGTCGTCGTAGTCGAGCACGTTCTGCTTCTGCTTGGCCTCGACATAGCCGGCGAATAATTGCTTCAGCTCGGCTGCCCAGCCGGCGCACCACGGAAAGAACTGCCCAGTATCTGCTCGAGCGGCGATTTCCGCGTTGACGCAGCGCGAATAGATCGCAAGGCAGGTGCCCTTGGTGGGAAAGCGGCTTCTCCGTCTTCGACAGCCGAGCTCGTGCCGGACCAGGTTCATCAGGTCGGCGGAATCCTCGCGGTCGTGGATCGTGAACGCCGGATCGAGACCGATCCGCTCGGCATATTCGCGCAGCAGCCGCGCGCCGATGCCGTGAAACGTGCCGGCCCAGTTCAGCGCGTCGGACATGACCCCGGCATTGGCGCCGAGCGCCTTGCGGGCGATGCGCTCGACGCGCGCGTGGCCATCTCGGCGGCCGCCCGGCGCGAGAAGGTCATCAGCAGGATGCGCCGCGGATCGGCGCCATGGACGATCAGATGCGCGACGCGGTGGGCGAGGGTGTTGGTCTTGCCGGATCCGGCGCCGGCGATGACCAGAAGCGGCGGGCCGCCCGAGCCATCCATCCCCACGCCATGCTCGACCGCGCAACGTTGTTCGGGATTGAGGCTGGCAAGATAGGTTGCAGGCACCGTCGAATCATTCCTCGCATGAGCGGACCAAACTCGCCGTTTCCCGTTTTGTTCGCAAGTGCCGGGACAGCGTTGGAAATCGCTCCGCGCGTTGACGCCGCTGCGGGAACAATCGGTCGGCGCAGGAATTGGGAGGATGGCAAAGCGGCAGACACGGGGGCAAATGAATGGATGGCGGCGAGGCTCAGGTTGATTTCGCGGCGCCAGCGGTTCTTCGCAAATGGCCTTCACTGAACAGCCAGCGGCGCACCGAAGGCACCAGCCCGTATTTGTTGATCGAAGGCACGCTCGAAGCGTGCATCGAGGAACTGATGGCCAAGCCGGCGGTTCAGCGGCACCTGTATGAAATCCACACGCCCGCCCAGCCACCGCTGGTGACGCCTGTCCTGTCCGGCGAACACGTCGTCGAACTCGCTCGGCTGCGGGACTTTCTTTGAGCTTCCGGAAACGAACCGCGGCGCCTGATAATCAATGATATCGGCGCCTTGGACGATGTTCGTAATAGTCATCCTGGTCATATTGGGGACCGCGATAGATCCGGCCCTGCTGAAGTTGCGGTGACACCGTACCGTTGGGGACTGAAGGCCCCGCGATTGGGTTGTTCCCCCGGCTCGGGACACTATTCCTAGCGGCTTGCGGTTTGTTCTCTTTTCGTTCATGTTGGGTGAGGTCCTGAGGGAACGCCATGTACGCCGAAAAAGAGCAGGAAATCATTCGCTTGTGGAACCAGCTCCGCCTTCTCGAACGGCAAGGCCGCCCGGCGACGGCCGTTCGCCGGCAGATCGAACGAGCTCTAGCTGAGCGGGAACTTCATGCAGCTTGATGACGTCAGGTCCGAAATCGAACGGATGCGCGCGCAGGTAAGCCGCCAGCGCGGAGAAGTCCGCCAACTGCAGCGGGCAGGGATCCCGACGGCCTCGGCCGACGCGCTGCTGGAGCGCATGCTCGACAGCATCGACCAACTGTGCGCCGAACGCGACCGGCTCAAGAAAGAGCTGGAGCCAGTCAAGCGCAGGGCGCTCGGCGGCCGGAGCTGGTGATGCTTCATAAGGCGGTCATGGTTTCGATCGAAAGTTACGTGGAACCGGCGTGCCGCAATCGCGTTTGATCAGGCTTTACCTGCATCGGGCCGGCTGGGGTGGTGTTAGAGAATGATACAACCAAATGATGATCCGAGGCTGTTTACAATTGGGCGTGAATCGAAGATTTTGCCGTGATGGACGATGCGATGGGCAAATTGAAAATTGGCAGGCTCTACCGGTTGGAGTTCCCAGGTGTTGCCGCTCGTGTCATCGAACCTCCTGCCGGCCATCACTCGGCAAAGTTCCCGTTCCTCGTCGAAAGCCTTTTTCTTCGCAGCCGCTGGTACGTCAACGAATTCGGCGAGCCGGACAACGTTCACAGCCCCAGGCTGCTTGTTCCGGACCGGGATTTAGAACCGGCCGGGCCCGGTTTCAAACTAAACGGCAGGTGATCGGGAGTGGCGGGCCGGCCGGGCAGCGGCGAACGGCCGATCACGTTTCGCTCGTCCGCCCCCGGTGTTTAGCCGACCCTGAAAGCACGCCGTCGATCAGAAGCACGACCTGAGTGATTGCCTCACCCCGGCTCCTGGTTTCGCCGGTTTTTGTGGTGAGGTCGTCAAGGGTCACAGCCCATCGCCACGAATTCGGCTCATCGCCTTCGAACACCAGATATTGCTTGCCGCGATATTCCATCGAAAAAACACTTCAATAAATAATAGGCGCATCGTTCCGGCGGTCGCAATCCGCCGCCAATCCATCTGCATTATCCGATTTCATCGCGTGAAGCTATTCGGTTGCCTTCCCTTCGAAGGCCCCGCGCCTTCGAACTTCGAAATTTCGAGGCCGTTGCCTTCGGGCAACGCAATTTCAAATCAATCGCCAGGCGCGGTCGATTGTCGTTTCGCCGCAACCGGAAGGAGAGTAGGTTGATCGTCAAGAGCCATTAGCCAATCGGATCCAGCACATCCCGCAAGAATGTCCGCAGCAGCCATTTCAGAGGCCGCTCGGATGCCGACGCCGCGCCAACGGTGCGCGTTATCAATGACGCATTGAACTGAATTCTACGTTGCTGCGAGATTTGAGGGAGGCACATGTGGCATCTGGTCGACAGCAGCGGCAACCCGTCGGCGCATCCGGTGCGGCGGGCCTGTCCTCGATAAGATTGCCGCTCTGGCTTCGCTTTCTGCTGATCATTGCCGTGATTGTGCTTGCCGCAGCGGGCGGGCTGTTTGGCTATCGCTATTACACCCACCCTAAAACCTTGACCGTTGCCGTTGGCTCGATCGACGGTGAGGCCGCGAACGCGATGCAGGCCATCGCGAGCCGTCTGGTTACCAACAACGCGGCGGTCCGATTGAAGGTTATCGACACCGGCACCGCGCTCGAGGCCGGCAAGCAGTTCGCGGCGGGAAAGGTCGATCTCGCCGTGGTCCGCGGCGACGTCGGCGATTTGTCGCAAGCGGGCGCTGTGGTCATCGTCGCGCGCTTGGTCGCGCTCATCATCGCGCCCCCCGGTTCATCGATATCGAGTATCGACGGCCTGAAAAATCGCGTCGTTGGCGTGATCGGCGGCGAGGCGAATACCAAACTCGTCGACGTCCTCTGCAAGGAATACGGCCTGGTCCGCGCCAAGGTGTTCAAGGACGTCAATCTGGCGGACGCCCGGCATGCCCTGCAATCGAAGGAAGTCAGCGCGCTTCTCGTCGTGATCCCGCTGTCGGAAAAATATTTGTCGCTGGTGCGCGGATTTTTCCAGCAAGGGCCAAAGCAATTACCCGTGCTGATCGGCATCGAATCCGCCGGCGCCATAGCGGAGGCGGAGCGCGCCTATGAGAGTTACGACGTGCCGAAGGGCACGCTGCGCGGCGCCCCGCCGGTCCCGGACGATGATCTGACCACGCTGCGGACTTCCTTGTATCTGGTGGCCAACAAGAAGCTCGGTACCGATCTGGTCACGACGCTGACCCAGACCATCATGAACGTGCGCCGGGACCTTCTGGTCGAGCAGCCGATCTTCGCCCAGATCGCCGCGCCGAGCACCGATGCGGACGCCTATCTCGGCCTGCACCCCGGCGCCGCAGCCTTCTACAACTTCTTGACCAGGCGATCGAGGCTCGTGCCCACCGTGGCCAGCCCGCGCGCGACGGCGGCGTCCGAGATATCAACCATGGTCACGCCAAGCCCCGCGGCCGCGCAGACCTGGGCGATGCCGTTGCCCATGGTGCCTGCCCCGATGATGCCAACCTGTTCAATCATTGCTTTCGTCCTTCTCAATTCACCAGCAGCGCGATGGCGGATCACATCCGTTCGACCTGCGGACGCGCCGTCCGCCGAACGGCATGCATACCCCAGACCCGGCAAATTGACACCCATCCAAATCAGGATTCGAGCGCGCGTCCGCGAAAGCCTAAACCCTGGGCGTTACGTCCCCGGGGCGACCGCCGATCCGTTCGCGAGCATCTGCCGGCGATCGTGAATCAGGTTTTCCAGCCGATGGGCGGCGATATTCAGCGTGGTCGCATCAACCGCCGTCTCATCGCCGGCCGCGGCCCTCGCGCGTTGCGCCGTCAGGATCTCGTCAATTTCATCTTCGATTGTCGCGAGTTCCTCCAGTGTAGCTGCTTTGCGGATTCGCCGTGCCAGCGCATACAAACCATCCAGCGGGGCTTCGCTTTCGGATCGTCCGATTCCGAGAAATTTCCAGGCCGCGGCGAGGGCAGTCGCGACGCCGCCAAGGATCATTGGCGTCAGATAGATCCAGTTGCCGTATTCATCCATAAAGCTCTGCTGGGTACCGGAGAAGATCTCCGCCGCCGAGAAGGAGGCCACGCTGGCGCGCATCATAGCCACGACCGACAGGGCAAAGCTCGCGCCCTGCGATCTCGTGATCGAGGCTGCGACCGAAAGCGAGGACCTGAAGGTCAAGATACTGAAGGATATTTGCGCGACGCTGAACCCGCGGGGGCTCGTCGCCACCAACACCTCGTCGATCTCGATCACCAAACTCGCCGCCGCGACCGACCGCGCCCGACCGCTTCATCGGCATGCACTTCTTCAACCCGGTGCCGATGATGGCGCTGTTGGAACTGATCCGGGGCCTGCAAACCTCCGACGATACCGTACGCCAAGGCCGAAGCCTTTGCAAAGCGGATCGGCAAGTCGTCGATCACGGTGAGGAACAGCCCGGGCTTTGCGGTCAATCGCATCCTGTGCCCGATGATCAACGAAGCGATCTTCGCGCTGCAGGAAGGGATCGCGACCGCAGAGGAAATCGATGCCGGCATGAAGCTCGGCTGCAATCACCCGATCGGTCCGCTGGCGCTGGCCGACATGATCGGCCTCGACACCATGCTGTCGGTGATGGACGTGTTCTACAAGGGATTCAACGATCCCGAAATATCGTCCGGCCCCGCTGCTGAAGGAGATGGTCGCCGCCGGCCGGCTCGGCCGCAAGACCGGCAGCGGCTTTTACAGCTACGGCACGACGGCGTGAGCCGACTTTGTCGGCCGTAGCCCGACGGGCGCAGGCGGACGGTGGCCGAGGCGGATCGGCCGTAAATTATGGCCTGCGCCGCAGAAGCTCTTTGCTAGACGGTGGTGGATTCCGGCTCACCGGGTAACCAATGTTTCGCATCTTGCTGCCGGGGTAGGGTATGCAGGCCTTGATCGAAACCATCAAAGCTGAGCCGTGGCCGTTCATCGCCGGCGGCATCGTGGTCGTGGCGATGATTCTTGCCGAGTTCTTCGGCAAGGGCGACGGCACGGAATTCCCTGACATTGGCGGCTGGGACTAGAAGCGCCCACAGTCCATGCGAGCCGGGCTTATTTGTCGGCCGCAGCTTCCAGGCAGTGATTGATGTGCTCGGCCCGGTCCCGCGGCAGCACCTTGGCCTCATCGGCCTTGTGACGCCATTCCGCCATTTTGACCTGTTCGGCGCGCCGTTTTTCCGCGGCTTCCCGAAACTCGGGGGCGACGGAATTTGGGTCTACCAGCTTTTGGGCAAGGGCCGGTTCGGCAAATGCGATCACCGCTGGAATAATCAAAAGCCGAAACGAGCGCATGGCAAGCCGCTCCAGGGTCCGACCGGAAAGGGTCACAGTTTTTCGGTAGCCCGGCCCGCGTGCAGTGTCTATGAACGAGGTCACATTCGGAAGGATACGAAATGCGATCGCACCAGCTGGTGCTGCATCTCGAAGGAGGCTCTGATGCGCATCCCGGCTCTGGGAGTTCTGACGATCGCGATAATTTTGACGGCGGCGCCGCTGCGGGCCCAAACCTATGATCCGAACTATCCGGTCTGCCTGCAGACCTTCGGCAGATCCGGAGGCTACATCGCATGCCGCTATACCTCGCTGGAGCAGTGTGCGCTGTCGGCATCGGGCCGCTCCGCCCAGTGCATCATCAATCCCTATTTTGCCGGCGCGCGAGTGCCCGCGGGACCGCATCATCGGCGGCATCGCGGCGGCTACTGAACATCTTGCCGCCGCTTGTCCGGAACATCTTGTTGCAGGTAACGATCAGTACGTGCCGATGCGGTATCGGCAAACCCGGCAGGAATTGAGATGCGGATCGAGGCAGTCGTGACCCAGGGCGGTGGCTGGGCGAGCGGCAGGAGCAACCCGAATGGCGGTCCCGGGACCATCGAACTTCAGAAGCCGCTCATGCGGCGTTATTTTCCCGAGATCATGGATTGTCACAACGGCACCATCAATTTGCTGCTGGACTGTCCGCTACAAGTCAGGCTTCCGGATATCGTGACCCCGCCGCTCGATTGGAATCCCGCCGCCTTTCCCGATGGCGAGAGGTTCGGGATAACGGCGATTGAACTGGAATTTGGCGGAGCGTCCCGCAGGGCATGGCTCTATACGGCCGAACACTCGCCGCATCGTTTCAACAATACGATCGCCGAGGTGCTGACCGGGAAGCTGGACGGCGTCGCGCTGGGGGTGAGGTGCGCCATACATGTGAAGCGCATCACTCAGCTGCTTGTGATTTGAGAGCCATTGCCAGTACAGCCTGAGCGATACGCTTCCTCATGACTGCGATAGAAATCCACACATTGCGGTGACGGCGTCATCCGCAGCAGCGTCCGGAACGCACGACGGTGTACCATGCAGAGGCCGCGGTGGGCGGCCGGCTGGAATTCCAGCGCGCCGATATCGTCCCGCCACTTCGGCATGATTCGCTTCCAGAGGTATCGATTTTTTGCACCAAATGTCGGGTTTCATAATCGTACCAGGTCACGGATATTCAAGATTGATCCGGGTAATGCGGGTAGGTTGCCGCGATAGACAGCAAGCAAGCAGGGATCATGGCGACGTTTGTTCATGGAATATTCGGCCTTGCTGCAGCGTCGGGCGCCGTCCGCATTGTGGTGGCGGCGGTTTCGATGACGATTTGGACCAACGGGGTTGGGGCAGGCCAAGCGGCCGGCGCGCGTGCTCCTTCGGCGGACAAGCTCGAACGCATCACCGAATTCTTCAATGACGAGATTGCCGCAGGCCGATTGCCGGGTGCCGTCGTATTGATCCAGCAGCACGGCAAGCCGGTCTATTTCAAATGTTTCGGCGTCCGCGACGTGGCGACGAATTTGCCGATGACATCAGATACGATTTTTGCGTTGCACTCGATGACGAAACCCATCACCAGCCTCGCGGTGATGATGCTGATCGATGCCGGCAAGCTCGCGCTTTCGGATCCCGCGTCGAAATATATTCCGGGATTTGCCGACGCCAAGGTCGGCGTCCGTTCAGTCACGGCCGACGGAACGCCCAATCTGAAACTGGTGCCGTCGGACCGGCCGATGACCATCATGGATCTGCTGCGGCATACCTCAGGGATCACCTACGACTATATCGGCGGCAAGCTGATCGACAAGGCTTACTCGGAATCGGGCCTGTTCGATGGCGAGTTCGACAACAAGGTGTTTGCCGAGCGCATCGCCAAATTGCCTTTGGCGCGGCAGCCGGGCACGCTGTGGCGCTATGGTCATTCGACCGACGTGATCGGGCGCATCATTGAGATCGTATCCGGGCAGACCCTGTACCAATTCGAAAAGCAGCACATCTTCGATCCGCTGGGCATGACGGATACCAAATTCGTGCTCGATCGCGCCGACGAACGCGCGCGGATGGCGGAGCCGTTGCCCAGCGATACGATCCTGAACCAGGCGGAAGCCGAACGTCGCGCCCATCCGGAATGGGAGTCCGGCGGCGGCGGATTGGTCTCGTCTCCAACCGACTATGCACGCTTTGCGCAGATGATTCTCGATGGTGGGGAGTTCGGCGGCAGACGCTACCTTGGCGCGGCTGCGTTCAAGTCCATGACATCAGACCATATCGGACCTCGTTCCGGGGTGGCGCGGGACTATTTCTATTTTCCGGGCGACGGTTTTGGCTTCGGTTACGGCTTTGCGGTGCGCACCGATCCCGGCAACGCCAAACCGCCGCCGCCCGGTTCGATCGGCGAGCTCAAATGGGACAGCGGCAGCGGCACGTACTTCGGCGTCGATCCGCACCTGGACATGCTCTACATCCTGATGGAGCAGACCCAGAATGAACGCGGACGCATTACACCCGCCTTCAAGAAGCTGGTTTACGACGCTTTTGACGCGACGAATTGATCCGGCCGCCTGTGGGCGACGCTTGCGGTTACTTTCGGGACCGCTTTTTGCGCGGGACAGGTTTGGCATAATACGGATTGACCACGCACTGGGCCGACCGGCCCGACGCCGACGCCGCACACTGCGCCATCGTAGTGTAGGCGCATTCGAAGTAGTAATGCACCATGCCCTCGTAGATCTGCAGGCAAACCGGGTAAGCTGGATCGTAGGTCTGCGCCGGTGCAGGTGCGGCAGATAGGATCGTGCCGGCTGCGAGTGCTGTGCAAAGCAGGCTTGCTGCGTTCTTCATAGCGGGTCCCAAATTGTCGGAAGGAAATTTTAGATCACGGGGACGGGGCGTTCAACTGTTGTTCTGTCTTGGCGCTCCCCCGAGATGCTCGACTTCAGATTGAGTGCACTGTCACCGTAATCCCGCACCGTAATCCCGCTGGGTTGAGATCAGCGGCGGCTTTTTGCGGCACAGGGTTGCCCACACAAATGCACCCATGAAGAAAGATGAGCAGCGCAAACGTCTAGGTAATGCTGCTTATCTTGCCATTTGCATCCATGGTAAAAGTTAGTCCCATGAATGTAACCGAGCCCCCTCGGGCGTCGATGACATCCTTGCTCACGTAGTCATGATCCCATTTCATACCGCCGCTCGCTGCATCCAGTTCGTCAGTGTTCAATTCGCTGGTTTCGTTGTTCATGTCAGTCTCCCATGGGCAGGGCAATTCCACCGCCACGGCCACAGAATACAAGGGGATCATTATCGCTACCGTGACGAATGTCACATCGCAATTTCCGGACTCGCCAGCGGGGCTTCCTAAAGTCGTGGCGGGCAGGCGGTGTGACTGGGATCACAGCATCGGCTGGGTTCCTTTGCAACTATGAGACTGCATCGTTCTTCGAGAGAGGAGACCCATCCAATGCGCGAAGATCATTCCGAGCTAAACCAGCCCAGCGACGTTGAACTTGAGTTGAGTGATTTGGAGCTCGATGACGTCGTTGGCGGGAGCGCGAAAACATTTCAGGCGAATACCTATCGTTACGATCCCTACAAAACATTTAGATTTTGATGAAGTAGGAGTGCGTTGCGAGGCCCAACGTAGCCGCCCCAGGTTTGGCCCCTCTGGCCTCACTGGGGCGGCTAGCGCTCGCCCATGCGCTGGCCCGATCGGCCGGCACATAGCCCGCAGAAGCCGAACTCACCAGCGGGCTTCCTAGAGTCGTGGAGAGGCTGTCACGCGCCGGCCGGCCCTTTTTGCCCAGGCTTCGATATCAGCCCAGCCAAGCGTGATGTCGCCCGTTGCGATCGTCGCGTTGTGCCTGAACCCTTCGGGTAGGGTCGATGTCGAGTAAGCGACCGCTGCTGCGACGGTCTCAAAATTCATCCGTTGGCGCGTGATCTCGATGGGCTGATGGTGCCCGACGGTTCTCATGCCGGTCGGAAACCATTCGAGGACGGCTGGTTGATCGGCTAATCGCGTGCTCATGCTGTAGCTCCTTTGCGTTGCGCTCGTGCGAGCGGCAGCAAAGGACATCAGAGGGCGAAACCTTAACAACGCACCGCTCGCACACCGTCACGCCCGGGCGATCATCGATTTGCCAACACAGCGCCCACACAACGGTTTTTCGGAGTAAGGCGGATTTGGCTTAAATTATTGAATTTGTTTGGTGAGCGCGGAGGGACTCGAACCCTCGACCCCATGATTAAAAGTCACGTGCTCTACCGCCTGAGCTACGCGCTCACTCTGTCGCTTGGGCATGATCTTTTCGGAGAACCGGTCCAACTCGCTATCTACGCGCGGGGCAGGTTTTTCCGGATCAGGCTCGGCCCGCGCTGTGTAGGGGGCGGGGACTTGGCGGTCAATAGCGCAAAGGAGCGCAATTGAGCCGGCCGATGGCCCCCGAATTTCCTTTGCACAGCTTATGGTTAGCCTGGTTTCTTCAGGAAGGCCGCGACCAATTCATCCACCGTACCGCCGCGCGTCCGTCAGCTATCCCGGTAAATCTCGGAGGCCACCGGCTGCGAGGGGCTTACGACCGTCGGCATCGCCACCGGGCGGAGGCCGATCAGTTCGGCGGTCCGGACCGCGCTGTTGCGCCAGAAGGCGAAGGAGTTGATCCGGGAATTCTCGAGAATGGCGATCGCCACCGCCGACAGGAACGGCAGGCTTTCCAGCACCAGGACGCCGGCGAAAATGTAGATTTCTCGCACCTGCTTGTTGCCGCTGACCTTGATCAGCGTGGAATCGTTGTTCACGATCAGCACCGCGGCGCCGATCAGCAGCAGCACGCCGATCACCGCCTCCCAGAACGCCTGGAATTCGATCGACATCACCGACAGGCCGCCCTTGGAGGTGCGGGCGAACGGCAGATGCTCGGTGATCAGGCCCTGGGCGACCGCGCGCGACACCGTCCATTGCACGCTCATCGCGGCGATCATGGCGCCCAGCATCTGGCCGGCCTTGATATGGACGCGCAGGCGATAAAGCGCGACGAAATGCACCAGCGAGACGATGAAGGAGGCGATGATCGGCAACGTCAGGATCTTGTCGGGGATGGCGATGTCGGCGAAGACGACGATCGGCACCCAGATCAGGTTGAGGATCGCGACCACGACGCCGAGGCTTTCAGCGCCGAGCCAGTTCAGCCAGCCGAGCGAGAATTCGCGGCGCTGGTCCGGCGTCAGCCGGCTCGCGCCGGGCAGGAATTTTCGCCAGTGCTTTTTGACGATCTGGAAGCCGCCATAGGCCCAGCGGTGGCGCTGTTTCCGGAAGGCTTCGTAGGTGTCCGGCAACAGCCCGTGGCCATAGCGCTCATTGGTGTAATGCGTCAGCCAGCCGTGCTCGATGATGGCAAGGCCTAAATCGGTGTCCTCGCAGATGGTGTCGCCGGCCCAGCCGCCGGCCATGTCCATCGCCGCGCGGCGCATCAGGCACATGGTGCCGTGGACGATGATGGCGTTGGCCTCGTTGCGCTGGACCATGCCGATGTCGAAGAACCCTGCATATTCCCCGTTCATGATGTAGTGCATCAACGAACGGTCGCCGTCGCGGTGCTCCTGCGGCGCCTGCACCAGGCCCACTCTTGGATCGGCGAACACGGGCACGAGATCCTTCAGCCAGTCCGGCCGCACCACGTAATCGGCGTCGATGATGCCGATGATCTCGGCATCGGCCGCGGTGCGGTCCATCGCGATCTTCAGGGCGCCGGCCTTGAAGCCCTTGACCTTCTCGGCATTGATGAACTTGAAACGCTCCCCGAGCGTGCGGCAGTGATCCTGGATCGGCCGCCAGAATTCCGGGTCGGGCGTGTTGTTGATGATCACCACGCATTCGAAATTCGGATAGTCCAGCCGCGACACCGCATCGAGGGTCTGCTTGAGCATCTCCACCGGCTCGAAATAAGCGGGGATATGGATCGATACCTTGGGGAAGGCGACGTTCTCGCCCATGGTGGCGGGCGCCACCGTCGCGCCCTTGACGATGAGCCGGCGCGGAGCGCGGCCGAACGCGATAGCGGCGATTTCCTCGATCCGCGCCATCGCGATCAGCACTAATGGCACCAGCAGGATCAGGCCCAATATCAGCGCAAACGACGAGCCGAGCACGAAATAATGCCCGGCCCAGTAGGCGAACACGGTCGCGGCCCAGGCGCCGACGCCGTTGGCCGCCGCCGACAGCACCAGCGCCTGCATCACCGTGGGCCGTTCAAGCCGCAGGATCGGCAGCGACATCAGGACGCCGACGAGCAGGGCGATGATCGCAAGCTTCCAGTAGTTCAGGTTCGACGATCGGCCCGGTCCAGGCGAATTTTGGTTCGCGCGACGCGTCCAGCATGCCCCAGTAGGGGCCGACGCCGCCTTCGAAGAATTTCCAGGGCTGATCGATCGCCTCGACGATGTTGTATTCCATGCCGATGGCATCGGCCCGGGCAACGAAGTTGCGCAGCACCGAGGCCTGCTCGAATGTACCGGGCTCGGCTTTGCCAAGATTATAGCCCGCGCTCGGCCAGCCGAATTCGGCGATCATGATCCGCTTGCCCGGGAACTGGTCGCGCAGGAGCTGGTACATCGCAACGGCCTGATCGACGGCCTGCTTGTCGGTGAAATTTTCCCAATAGGGCAGCACGTGGGCGGCGATGAAATCGACGGAGTTGGCGAGCTGCGGATGGTCGCGCCAGATGTTCCAGATTTCGCCGGTCGTCACCGGAACGTTGACCGACTTCTTGACCCGCTGAATCAGCTTGATGAGCCGATGAACGTTGTTTTCCGCAAGCGCCCATCGCAGCGCTTCGGCCTTTTTGTCCTCAGGCTGCGCTTCCGCATCCCGAAGCCGGTCGCTCTCCTCGCGAAGTATGCGCGCGGCATCAGCGGGCTCGAGCCCGATTTCGGGTATCGGCCCAAGGTTCTCGATCGGAACTTGTTCGCCGCGGTAGACGGTTTCGTTGCCGACCACGACGCCGATGACGTTGCTGTTGCGCCGCGCGAGATTGATGGCGGCTTCGATCTCGCGGTTGTTGCGGTTGCTGTCCTTGTCGATCCAGGCGCCGACCGTGACCTTCATGCCGAATTCCGCGGCGATCGGCGGCACCAGTTCGTTGCCTTCTGTCGAAGAGTAGAGGCGGACCGCGCGCGTCAGGGTCGAGAGCTTCTTCAGATCGGCGCGAACCTTCTCGGAGTCGGCGATGGCGTCGGCGACGCTGTGACCGGGTTCAAACGGCGCGTAGGATGCGCTCGGCAAAATGCCCCGGAAATCGGGCGCCGACTGCTTCTCCTGGAACAGACCCCAAAGCGCAGCGTGAGCGGCGGTGACGAACAACAGAACGGCGACGACGGCGCGCATCGCGAGGAAACCATACGGGGCCTAGATTTGGGGGAAGCGAACCCGTCCCCTAGGTTCGACCGACACGGCGGCATTGGAAGGATAATCCTGCCGCACAATTTAACAACTGGTATGACGCCGTGGCGTTTTAAGGGCGCCAAGCCATTCTAACCGCGAAAAAAACCGATCGTTCCTTGCACCGATCGCCCGAAGGTCGAATGCGGCTATTTCGTTGCCGGCGCAGGCGATGCGGAGGGCGCCGGCGCGGGCGAGGCGGCAGGAGCGCGGCGCCGCATTGCCGGCGGTCGCCGGTGACGGGGCCGCCGCCGCTGCGGCGGCCTGCGGCTGGGCGCCCGGATTGATCCAGCAGGCGTGGATGCGGCCGTCCAGCGGCTGCGGCACCTTGTCGTCGATCTGGGCGCCGAACCGGGTCAGGCAGCGGAAGGTGGCCTGGACGTGGCCGCCGGGGCAGCCGAACCGGTCGTAGAGGTCGAGGTGACGGAACGCGGTATCGAGGTCGTCGTGCCACATCAGGCGAACGACGCGGCGGCCGAGCCAGACGCATTCCGGGTTGCCGGCCGGACCGTTGATGGCCTGCTGTGCCTCGACGAATTCGTCGGTCTTGCGCTGGTTGTCCTTGGTGACTTCGGCGGACTTGTCGGCCGGCGCCTTGCCGGATTGGTCGGGGCGGGGGTGCCGCTCTGGGCGAAAGCGCTGCCCGATCCGATCAGGAGGACGAGGCCGGCAAGGGCGAACTGGCGCAAAACCGCACTTTTTGGATCAAGCACCCGTCGACGCATACATTCCCCGATATGTTTCCTGCCCGAGCGACAAACCTTGGCCGGCCTGTGGCCTCGCTTGATGCCGTCCAAATAGGTCTCCAATGCGGCGGAGACCTTACGCAATTCCCATGACCGTTATTTCGGATTTTGTCCAGCAAAGTCACAACTTTATCGCGGCGTGGTAAAACTGCCGCAGGACGAAAGCCGGGATCTGCGACCTATCCGCTCTTGGCAGACGCGCGCTGACCGGCTAATCGACGGGCCCCGCCCGGAGGATGGAACCGATTTCTCTTCGTACGCCGCTGGCGCTTCTCCTGATATCCCTATGCTGCGATCGCCGCCGTGTGGTGGTGGCTGGCCACGCCGATCACGCTGGCGCGCGCGCCGATCGATCCCAATGCCAAACTGCAATGCGTGTCCTACGCGCCGTTCCGCGGCGCGCAGACGCCACTGGTGCCGACGACGCATATTCGGCCGGAACAGATCGCGCAGGATCTGGCGCAGCTCGCCAAGATCACCGATTGCGTGCGCACCTATTCGATCGAGAACGGCCTCGATCAGGTTCCCGGACTCGCCGCCAAGGTCGGGCTGAAGGTCATCCAGGGCATCTGGCTTGGCAGCAACCGGCTGAAGAACCTGGCGCAGATCTCGACCGCGGTCAGCCTGACCAAGCAATATCCGCGACGTCATCACCGCGCTGGTGGTCGGCAACGAGGTGCTGCTGCGCGGCGAGATGACCGCCGCCGACCTCGCCGCCAACATCCGCTCGGTCAAGGCGCAGGTCGACGCGTTCCCGTCACCTATGCCGACGTCTGGGAATTCTGGCTGCGCAACCGCGAAGTCTATGACGCCGTCGATTTCGTCACCATTCACATCCTGCCCTATTGGGAGGACTTTCCGGTCCGGGCGAAATTCGCCGCCACCCATGTCGACGCGATCCGCAAGCGGATGGCGGTGGCGTTTCCGGGCAAGGAAATCCTGATCGGCGAGACCGGCTGGCCGAGCGCGGGCCGGATGCGCGAGGGCGCGCTGCCGTCGCGCACCAATCAGGCGCGGGTGGTCTCGGAGATTCTCGATCTGGCCAAGCGCGAGAACTTTCGCGTCAACCTGATCGAGGCCTATGACCAGCCGTGGAAGCGCCAGCTCGAGGGCACCGTCGGCGGCTATTGGGGCCTGTTCGATTCCGTCAAGCGGCGCGCTGAAATATCCGCCGGGCGAGGCCATCAGCAACTATCCGCTCTGGAAGCGGCAGATGGGCGGCGGCATGGCGCTCAGCGTGGCTGGTGTTCCTGGCCGCATTGCTGACGTTGCGGCGCCGGCCGTGGACGCCGCGGCTTGTCGTCCTGGATTGCGGTCGGCATCTCGGCGACGACGGCCGGCATCCTGCTCGGGATCGCCGCCGACAAGATGTTCTACGAGAGCTATGGCTTCGGCGGCTGGCTGCAATGGGGCGCGTTGCTCGCGGCGGCGATCGCCTCGCCGTTGCTGTGTGCGCCAACGCCCTGATGTCGGGCCGCTCGCTGCCGACCTTTCTGGAACTGCTCGGCCCGCGCGATTTCAGGACCGGATCGTTCCTCCCGGCGCTGCTGGCGATCGTGCTCGCCGTCACCACGGTGATCGCGGCCGAGACCGCGCTCGGCTTTGCGTTCGACCCGCGCTACCGCGATTTTCCGTTCGCGTCGCTGACCATGGCCGTGGTGCCGTTCGCGGGCCTGATGCTGCTCAATCGCCCGCAGGCCGGCGTGCGGCCGATCGCGGAATCGGTGTTTGCCGGATTGCTGGTCGCGACCGCGCTCTACACCGGCATTCAACGAGGGCAGCCACAACTGGCAGTCGCTGTGGACCTGCGCGATCTATTTGCTGCTGGCGCTTACGCTGTGGCGGGCGCGGGCCGTGCAAATCCCAAAATAAGCAGGCCGATCGCAAGCCCCGACAGCACGATGTTGTAGAGCACGATGCCGAATCCGGCGGCGATCAGGCCGCCGGTCAGCAGCACGATCGACGGCCGCATCACGTGCAGCGTCGCAATCACAAGGGCCACGATGCCGAACACCGAATTCTTGAACAGATAGGTCGCCAGCACCCGCGCCTTGCACAGCAGCGATTGCAGCCCCGCGTCGCAGGCCAGCGCGACCGGCGAGAGTTCGACTGCGAGATAGCGCAGATACAGCGCATAGCCGACGGTGACGAAGCCGACGATCAACAGGAACTGGACCTGATAGGGCGACAGCCGGAACGGAGTTTTTTTCACAATAGTAGTTCCCCCGGCGCAGTGGGTTCCGGTCAGCCGCAGGGAAATGCGCCTGACCCATGATGGGCGATTATATGCTCGGGAATGACCGGCGGGACAAGGCGAAGCTGATACGTAGCGCGCGAAATCAGGTGAGAATCCGGCCGCAACGCCTTGCGATCAAATATTATTGTCCCTTTTTGCCGAACCATGACGAGATCGTCGATGTCGTGGACGGTTCCGGCTTCTTTGGCGGCTCCTCGACCGCGACCGCGGCGGCGTGCTTGCCGCCGCCACGGCGGCGCGGCGCGGGTTTGGCCGTTGAAGCCGGCTGCGGATCGTCGCCCTTTAGCGAGAGCCGCTGACCGTCAAACACCGCAGTCTCGCAGTTGCGTTTGTTTTCGGTCAAAACCGCGCAGATCCTGGCGGCGGCGCCGGCGTCGTTGAGCGGGCCGGCCACCAGCCGAAGCTGCATCCCAAGGCCGTTGCTGCCTTCCTTGACCACGATGATCGGGCGCAAGGCGGCCAGCGGCGCATTGGATCGCGATTTCAGCAGCCCGCGCCACAGCGCCCGCAGGCCGGGAAGCGAATTGGCGCTGCCGAGATCGACCCCGAACTCGGTGCGCTGGAGCGCGACCTTCGGCGTCGTGGCCTCGTCGGGCTCGGCGTCGTCGGCCGGCGGCGCCGACGCGACCACTTCCGAAATCGGCGCGGCCGTTATCACGCTCGGCGGCTGCATCGGTTCGATCAGTTTTGTGGCCGAGGGATCGGGCGGCGCCATGATCGATTTCGAGGCCACCAGCGGGGTAGATGGCGTCACGGTCGCGGCGGCAGGCTTTGGCGTATCCAGCTTGGCGGCTTCGGTATTCGCGCTGTCGGCCTTCGGCAGGTCGGTCTTGGCCGCGTCGGCCTTCGCAGGATCGGGCTTGGCAAGATCGGATTTGGCAAGATCAGATTTGGCCGGTTCGGATTTGGCGGTGTCAGTCTTCTTCGGCGGGTTCTTGGCAACCGTTGAAACCATCGCCGCGCCCGTGTCGGTGACTTCAGGCTTTTCGACAGTGGCGGGCTTGTCGGCGCTTGCGCCCGCGGGCTGGGTTGACGCGACCGGCGCCACCGCCGGAACAGGCGCCGGGCTTGGCGCCGCCGCTGGTGGTTCGGCCGCCGTCGAAGAGGCCGCAGGGGCCGCCTGCCGCGCGATCGTGCCGGTCACGGAGTCGAGGCCCTGTTCCAGCGAGGTGACGCGGGAATACAGCCGGTCGCGGTCGCCGCTGAGCGTGTCGATCGCGGAGGCCAGCCGCCGGGTCTCGTTCTGGCTGTCGCGGGCGACCAGCTGGGCTTGCTGGGCCTGCCGCGTCAGATCGAGGGCCGCCATCTGCTCGCGCCGCCACCCGATCGAGGTCTGGTTGGCGAGCACGGCTACGATCACGGCGCCCACCGCGCCGACGCCCCACGACCCGATTCGCCACAGCGCGCGGCGGTCGAGTTCGTCTTCCTCGGCCAAAAAACCGCTCAGCAAGCCGCCGGTGTTTTCGGTGTCGAAGCTGCGCGCCAGATTGTCGGGATCTTTGGCCAAAACGTCTGTGGCCCTCCTCGAGGCCTGCCGAATCACGGAACAAACATTAACAGGAATTGGGTCCCGCAATTGAATCCGGGCGTCCCCGGGGCCGCGAATCGGTTTCATCTCCCCGGGAAAACAATTAAAGACGGCGCCGGGCGCAATGGGCCCGACGCCCCTGAGGATTTGAACAAGGGATTTGCAAGGGATTTTGAATGACGGATCGATCCAGCCTGACGGTGGTGCTCGCGGCCGGTGAGGGCACGCGGATGCGGTCCTCGCTGCCGAAGGTATTGCATCCGGTGGCCGGCCAATCGCTGCTGGCGCATGTGCTGGACGCTGCCCCGCACGGGGCGGGCGCCGCGCTCGCGGTCGTGGTCGGACCGGATCACAAGGCGGTCGCCGACGAAGCCGCGCGGGTGCGTTCCGATGCCAAGACCTTCATCCAGCGCGAGCGCCTCGGCACCGCGCATGCGGTGCTGGCCGCGCGCGAGGCCATCGCCTGCGGCGCCGACGATCTGCTGGTCGTGTTCGGCGATACGCCGCTGATTTCTGCCGAGACATTCGAGCGTCTGCGCGCGCCCCTGAAAGACGGCGCAGCCCTTGCCGTGCTCGGCTTCCAGGCCGCCGATCCGACCGGTTACGGCCGGCTGCTGGTTGAAGGCGACCATCTGGTGGCGATCCGCGAGCATGCCGACGCCAGTGCCGGAGAACGCAAGGTTACGCTGTGCAACGCCGGCGTGATGGCGTTTGACGGCCACAGGGCGCTCGAAATCATCGACAAGATCGGCAACGCCAACAGCAAGGGCGAATATTATCTGCCCGATGCGGTCGGCATCGTCAGGGAATTGGGATGGGAGGCCGTCGTGATTGAAACCAGCGAGGATGAAGTGCGCGGCATCAACACAAAAGCCCAGCTCGCCGAAGCCGAAGCGGTGATGCAGGCGCGGTTGCGCAAGGCCGCCCTCGATGCCGGCGTGACGCTGATCGCGCCGGAAACCGTCTATCTCGCGGCCGACACCACGTTCGGCAGCGACGTCACGATCGAACCGTTCGTGGTGATCGGCCCCGGCGTCAGTATTGGTGACGGCGCGGTGATCCATTCCTTCTCGCACATCGTGCAGGCCTCGATTGGCAGGCACGCCTCCGTCGGTCCCTACGCACGGCTGCGGCCCGGGACGTCGCTGGGTGAAGGTTCGCGGATCGGTAATTTCGTCGAGATCAAAGCCGCGAAGCTGGAATCCGGCGTCAAGGTCAATCATTTGTCCTATGTCGGCGACGCCCATGTCGGCGCCAATTCCAATCTCGGCGCCGGCACCATCACCTGCAATTACGACGGCTTCTCCAAGCACAGGACCATCATTGGCGAGGCCGCCTTTGTCGGCACCAATTCCTCGTTGGTGGCGCCGGTGAAGATCGGCAACGGCGCCTATATCGGTTCGGGCTCGGTCATCACCAAGGACGTGCCCGACGACGCGATGGCCGTCGAGCGCAGCCCGCAGAACAACCGCGAGGGCGGGGCGAAGCGCTACCGCGAGATGAAGATGCGGAGCAAGAAGCCGAAAGGCGGTTAATCAGCGGCCTCGTTAAGCTTTCCGCTTAAGACTGTCTCAATCCGCAATAATTATTGAGTATCTCGACATCCGCGTTTCCCGTTAAGGGAACGTGGCGCTGGTTCGGCAATTTTTCGACGATTTGGGGATATCAAACCGCATGTGCGGCATTGTCGGCATTCTCGGTAACGCTCCGGTCGCAGAGCAGTTGGTGGATTCGCTCAAACGGCTTGAATATCGCGGTTACAATTCGGCGGGTGTCGCCACGCTGGAAGGCGATCACCTCGAACGCCGCCGCGCCGAGGGCAAACTCAAAAATCTCGAAAAGCGGCTGCTGGCCGAGCCGCTCGCCGGCCATACCGGGATTGGGCATACCCGCTGGGCCACCCACGGCAAGCCGACCGAAAGCAACGCCCATCCGCATGCGACCGAGAACGTCGCCGTCGTCCACAATGGCATCATCGAGAACTTTCGCGAGTTGCGCGCCGAACTGGAAAAGGAAGGCGCGAAATTCTCCAGCGAGACCGATACCGAGACGGTCGTTCATCTCGTCAATTCCTATCTGCTGAAGGGCGCTTCGCCGCAGGAAGCGGTGAAGGCGTCGCTGCCGCGGCTGCGCGGCGCGTTCGCGCTGGCATTCGTCTTCAAGGGCCACAACGATCTGATGATCGGCGCCCGCAAGGGTTCGCCGCTCGCGGTCGGCCATGGCGACGGCGAAATGTATCTCGGCTCCGACGCCATCGCGCTGGCGCCGTTCACCGACACCATCAGCTATCTCGAGGACGGCGACTGGGTGGTGCTGTCGCGCGAAGTGAGCGTGATCTATGACGAGCACGGCGTGGTGGCCAATCGCGAAGTGCTGAAATCGGGCGCGTCGTCCTTCCTGGTCGACAAGGCCAATTACCGCCACTTCATGGCCAAGGAAATCCACGAGCAGCCGGAAGTGGTCGGCCATACGCTGGCGCGCTACGTCGACATGGCGACCGATCGCGTGATGATGCCGGTCAAGCTGCCGTTCGACTTCAAGGATATCCAGCGGATCTCGATCACCGCCTGCGGCACCGCAAGCTATGCGGGTTACGTCGCCAAGTACTGGTTCGAGCGGCTGGCGCGGGTGCCGGTCGAACTCGATGTCGCCTCGGAATTCCGCTACCGCGAAGCGCCGCTGCGCAAAGGTGACCTTGCGATCTTCATTTCGCAATCCGGCGAGACCGCCGACACGCTGGCGGCGTTGCGCTACGCCAAATCCCAGGGCGTCCACACGCTCTCGGTCGTGAACGTCGCGACCTCGACGATTGCGCGCGAGAGCGAGACCGTGCTGCAGACTTTGGCGGGTCCGGAGATCGGCGTTGCCTCCACCAAAGCCTTCACCTGCCAGTTGATGGTGCTGGCAGCACTTGCGGTTGCCGCCGGCAAGGCGAGGGGCGAATTGTCGGACGCGGACGAGACCAAGCTGGTCCACGGCCTGGTTGAAATTCCGCGGCTGATGGCGGCGGCGCTGACCACCGAACCGCAAATCGAAAAACTGGCGCGCGAGATCGCGAAGTCAAAAGACGTGCTCTATCTCGGTCGTGGCACCAGTTATCCGCTGGCGCTGGAAGGCGCGCTAAAGCTGAAGGAAATCTCCTACATCCACGCAGAGGGCTACGCCGCGGGCGAACTCAAGCACGGGCCGATCGCGCTGATCGACGAGAACATGCCGGTGGTGGTGATCGCGCCCTACGACCGGGTGTTCGAAAAGACCGTCTCCAACATGCAGGAAGTGGCCGCCCGTGGCGGCGGTATCATCCTGATGACGGACGCCAAGGGAGCGGCGGAGGCGACCATCGAATCCCTTGTCACGATCGTGCTGCCCGACATGGCCGCGACCTTTACGCCGATGGTCTATGCCATCCCCGTGCAATTGCTGGCCTATCATACCGCCGTGGTGATGGGCACCGACGTCGACCAGCCGCGAAATCTGGCCAAATCGGTCACGGTTGAATAGTCGCAAGCCGTGCCCGCCGCCGCCGCAGGTCTTCAAAAACCTGCTAGGATGGCTTAGCTGGAATGGGGAGCGATCAGCAAAAGGGGACCCCGGTTTTGCGTCCGATCGCGCCCAACATGGACATCGGCCGCTAGTCCGGCGTTGTTTATCGACCTGGAACCGCAATGAACCGCCAAGAACTGCCGCCGACCGTGCCCCCGAGCGAGTTACCCCCGGATGCCCCGCGCGGCCTTATGGCCCGTTTCCGCAACTATTTCCTGACGGGCCTCGTGGTCGCCGGACCGATCGCCATCACCTTTTACCTGACCTGGTGGTTCGTGACCTGGGTCGACGGTCTGGTGCGCCCGTTCGTGCCGATCGCCTACCGGCCGGAAACCTATCTGCCGTTCGGGCTGCCCGGTTCGGGGCTGATCGTCGCCGTGATCGCGCTGACGCTGCTGGGCTTCCTCACCGCCAATCTGATCGGGCGGACGCTGGTCGATCTCGGCGAACGGCTGCTCGGCCGGATTCCGGCGGTGCGCGCGATCTATCGCGGGTTGAAGCAGGTGTTCGAGACGCTGTTCTCCGGCAACGGATCGAGTTTTCGCCGCGTCGGCATGGTCGAGTTTCCCTCGCCGGGGATGTGGTCGATCGTGCTGATCTCGCAGGCGCCGAGCGTGGAGATCGCCAACAGCCTGCCCGGCCAGGAGGAGCACATCTCGGTGTTCCTGCCCTGCGCGCCGAACCCGACCACGGGCTTCTTCTTCTATGTGCCCAAGAGCAAGATCATCGAGATCGACATGAGCGCCGAAGACGCCGCGACCCTGATCATGTCTGCCGGCGTAGTGCAGCCCGGCTCCGATCCGCAGAAGAAGATCGCGGCGCTGGCTGCGACCGCGAATGCCGCGCGAGTGGCGAATGCAGCCTCGCTGCAACCGGTGCCGGTGAAGGTGGAGTAGAGCAACGCCGTCATTCCGGGGCGCGTCGAAGACGCGAACCCGGAATCCATAACCACGATCCGGGAGTATGGATTCCGGGCCTGCGCCAAGAGGCGCATCCCGGAACGACGGTTGTGGGAGTTCACCCCGCCCCAATCAACGGTATCGCTTCGTCGCGTTCGTACAGATAAAGCAAACACCGCAGCGCGTCGCCTTGTTCGCCCTTCAGCTTCGGATTGTCCTTCAGGATGCGCAGCGCGTCGTCGCGCGCCTGGGTGATGTACTGGCCGTGTACTTCGGAACGCGCGATGCGGTAGCCGGGCAGGCCGCTCTGCCGGATCCCGAGCACGTCGCCTTCGCCGCGCAGCTTCAGATCCTCCTCGGCGATCCGGAATCCGTCGGTGGTTTCGCGGATCACCTTGAGCCGCGCCTTGGACATTTCGCCGAGCGGCTCCTTGTAGAGCAACAGGCAGGTCGAGGCCTCCGAGCCGCGGCCGATCCGGCCGCGCAATTGATGCAATTGCGCGAGCCCAAACCGTTCGGCGTTCTCGATCACCATGATGCTGGCGGCGGGAACGTCGACACCGACCTCGACCACGGTGGTTGCGACCAAAAGACCGATTTCGTGCGCGGCGAACTGCGCCATCACGCGGTCCTTTTCGGTGCCCTTCATCTGGCCATGGACGAGGCCGACGCGATCGCCGAACCGCTGTTGCAGGGACTCGAACCGCTCGGTGGCGTTGGTGAGATGTTCGGTGCCTTCGGCCTCGGATTCTTCCACCAGCGGGCAGATCCAGTAGACCAGCTTGCCCGCTTTCACTGCTCGGCCGACGCCCTCGATCACTTCTTCGATGCGGCTTGCAGGGATGGTGCGGGTATCGATCGCTTGCCGGCCGGCCGGTTTCTCGCGCAATTCGGAGACGTCCATGTCGCCGAAATAGGTCAGCACCAGCGTGCGCGGGATTGGCGTCGCGCTCAGCACCAGGACGTCGACGGCCTCGCCCTTGGAGGTCAGCGCCAGCCGTTCGCGCACGCCAAAACGATGCTGCTCGTCGACGACCGCCAGCGCCAGCGCCTTGAAGATCACGTCGTCCTGGATCAGCGCGTGCGTGCCGACCAGCAGATCGATCTCGCCGGCTTCCAGCCGCGCCAAAATCTCGCTTCCTCTCCTTGCCCTTTTCGCGCCCGGTGAGGATCGCTACCCGCAAGCCCGCGCGCTCGGCCAGCGGCGTGATGGTCTTGATGTGCTGGCGCGCCAGAATTTCCGTCGGCGCCATCAGGGCGGCCTGTTTGCCTACCTCGGTCACGGCGGCAGCAGCCAGCAGCGCCACGACCGTCTTGCCGGATCCGACGTCGCCCTGCAGCAGCCGCAGCATCCGCACCGGCTGACGCAGATCCTCGGTGATCGCGGCCACCGCCTCGCGCTGCGAACCGGTCAGCGCATAGGGCAGCGCGTCGATGATCTTTCGGCGCAGATGCCCGTCGCCGGCGTGGCGGTCGCCGGCCGGCCGCCGCAATTGCGCGCGGATCAGCGCCAGCGCCAGTTGGCCGGCCAGCAATTCGTCGAACGCAAGCCGCGACCAGAACGGGCCGTCGGGCAGGATGTCCGTGAGGTCAACCGGGACATGGACGCGGTTCAGCGCTTCCTTGATCGGCGGAAATTGGCAGCGGCGGACCACGTCCGGGCTGATCCACTCCGGCAATTCCGGCAGTTTTAGCAGCGCCTGCGCGATTGCGCGGCGTAGCGAGCCCAATGCCAGGCCTTCGGTCAGGGGATAGACGGGATCGATGCCCGTGAGTTTTGCAAAGCCTTCCTCGTCGATGACGCGGTCGGGATGCACGATCTGCGGGATGCCGTCATACATCTGCAGCGTCCCGGAGACGTAGCGCTTGGCGCCGACCGGCAGCAGCTTGTCGACATAGCCGGGCTTGGCGCGAAAATAGGTCAGCACCACGTCGCCGGTCTCGTCGCTGGCATAGACCAGATGCGGCGCGCGGGCATTGCGCGGCGGCGGCGGCCGGTGGCGGTCGACCGTGACCTCCAGCGTCACCATGGTTCCCACCGCCGCGTCGCGGATTTTTGGCCGCGCCCGGCGGTCGATCACGCTCGCCGGCAGATGCAGCAGCAGATCGACCAGCCGCGGCGTCTCGTCGCGGCTGAGCAGATAGCGCAGCAGCTTGTCCTGCTTCGGCCCGACGCCGGGAAGGGTCGTGACCGGTGCAAACAGCGGATTGAGCAGAGCAGGGCGCATCAGGAAAGCCTAAAACCGTTATTGTCCGTCATGCCCGGCTTTATGCCGGGCATCCACGTCTTTTTTCGATCAATTGATGCTCGCGATCAGGTGCTGACATTCACGCGAACCATCGCTATATCAACCCCGCCC
Source organism: uncultured Alphaproteobacteria bacterium (assembly GCA_963738765.1). Taxonomy (GTDB): domain Bacteria; phylum Pseudomonadota; class Alphaproteobacteria; order Rhizobiales; family Xanthobacteraceae; genus Bradyrhizobium. The sequence continues at coordinate 160,902 of CAVTYA010000041.1, forward strand.
GGCACGTCCGGGCTTTTGGCGTTCGGATGGATTAGAGAAAATGACGGGATCGACACGATCGAGCGACGGCCTCGACGACCGCCGCAAGCGGCTTTTGTTTCGCTGCTGGCATCGCGGCACCCGCGAGATGGACCTCATCCTCGGCCGCTTTGCCGATGCCGAGATCGCAAACCTGTCCGATGGCGAATTGGCCGAACTCGAGCGCCTGATCGAGTTGCCCGATCCCGATCTCTATGCCGCGCTGACCGGCGACAAGCCGCTGGCGCCGGAATATGCCGGCGCGCTGTTCGATCGCATCAAGGCGTTCCGCGCCGTGGATCACGACGCATGAAATCTCCGGTTAAATCGCCCGCCGCGCTTGCTGGCCCCCGGCCGCGCGCTGACGTTTGCCAATGTCGCCGAAGGCGCCGAAGGGCTCGTCATTTCGGATCTCGCGCGCGCGGTGGCGGCAAAGCCAAAGCCATCGGCGGTCAGCCTTGCGGTGGTCTGCCGCGACGGCCCGCGCATGCAGCAACTGGCGCGCGCGCTGGAATTCTTTGCCCCCGATCTGCCGGTGATGCAGTTCCCGGCCTGGGACTGCCAGCCCTATGACCGGGTATCGCCGCATGGCGGCATCCTGGCGCAACGGTTGACGACGCTGGCGCGGCTTTCGCGGCTCAAGGGCAGCGACAAGCCGCTGATCGTGCTGACCACGGTCAACGCCGTCGTGCAGCGCGTGCCGGCGCGCGAAATGGTCGCGGCGCAGGCGCTGTCGGTCGCGCCCGGCCATGTCGTGCCGATGGACTCCATCGTCGCCTGGCTGGAGCACAATGGCTACAACCGCTCGTCCACCGTGCGCGAGCCCGGCGAATATGCGGTGCGCGGCGGCATCCTCGATTTGTTTCCGGCCGGGCTCGACCAGCCGGTGCGGTTCGATTTCTTCGGCGATCAGCCTCGAATCGATCCGCACCTTCGACGCCGAGACCCAGCGCACGCTGCTCGACATGCGCGCGCTCGACCTGGTGCCGATCTCGGAATTCCAGTTGGTCACCGAGACCATCCGCCGCTTCCGCATGGGCTATGTCGCGACCTTCGGCGCGCCGGAGCGCGACGATCTGCTGTACGAAGCGGTCAGCGAAGGCCGCCGCCATCCCGGCATGGAACACTGGCTGCCGCTGTTCCAGGAGCGGATGGACACGCTGTTCGACTATCTCGACGGCGCGGCCGTCGCGATCGAGCCGCAGAGCGAGGACGCCGCGCGCGAGCGCTTCAAGCAGATCGCCGATTACTACGAGGCCCGGCGCGAGGCGCTGGAGCATCCCGGCGGCGGCGCGATCTACAAGCCGTTGCCGCCCGACCGGCTCTATCTGACCGAAGACGAATGGACGGAACGGCTCGGCGAAGCCGCGCTGGCGCGGCTGACGCCGTTCGCGGTGCCGGACGGCGTCGCCGATGTGTTCGATGCCGGCGCGCGGCAGGGACGCAATTTCACGCCCGAACGCGCCGACAGCACCGTCAACGTGTTCGAAGCCGTGGTCGCGCATGTCGGGGCGCTTGCAGGCGCAGCGCAAGAAGGTGGTGATCGCGCTGTGGAGCGAAGGCTCGCGCGACCGCATGGGCAGCATGCTGCAGGGATCACAAGCTACTCAACCTCACCAGCGTCAACACCTGGCGCACCGTGCAGGCGACGCCGCGCAACGAGGCCATGCTGGCGGTGGTCGGCATGGAATCCGGCTTCGAGACCGACGATGTCGCCGTGATCAGCGAGCAGGACATCCTCGGCGACCGCCTGGTGCGGCCGCGCAAGGCGACCCGCAAGCTCGACAATTTCATCTCGGAAGTGACCAGCCTTGCGGCCGGCGATCTCGTGGTTCACGTCGAGCACGGCATCGGCCGCTTCGTCGGCCTGCAGACGCTGGAAGTCGCCGGCGCGCCGCATGACTGTCTCGAACTGCACTACGCCGCCGAGACAAAACTGTTCCTGCCGGTCGAGAACATCGAACTGCTGTCGCGCTACGGCTCCGACCACGCCAATGTCGAACTGGACCGGCTCGGCGGCAGCGGCTGGCAGGCGCGCAAGGCGAAGCTCAAGAACCGCATCCGCGAGATCGCGGGCGAGTTGATCAAGATCGCGGCCGAGCGGCATCTGCACGAAGCGCCGAAGATGCCGGTGCAGCCGCATGTCTATGACGAGTTCTGCGCGCGCTTCCCCTATGAAGAGACCGAGGACCAGCTCGGCGCCATCAACGCCACGCTGAAGGACCTCGAAAGCGGCCGGCCGATGGACCGGCTGATCTGCGGCGACGTCGGCTTCGGCAAGACCGAGGTGGCGCTGCGCGCGGCGTTCGCGGTCGCGCTCGACGGCAAGCAGGTCGCGGTCGTGGTGCCGACCACGCTGCTGGCGCGGCAGCACAGCAAGACTTTTACCGAACGTTTCCGCGGTTTTCCGGTCAATGTCGCGCAGGCCTCGCGCCTGGTCGCGACCAAGGAGCTGACGCAGGTCAAGAAAGGCCTCACCGACGGCAAGGTCGATATCGTGGTCGGCACCCATGCGCTGCTCGGCAAGGCGATCAAGTTCAGGGACCTCGGCCTTCTGATCGTCGACGAGGAGCAGCATTTCGGCGTCAGCCACAAGGAACGGCTGAAGCAGTTGCGCGCCCAGGTCCACGTGCTGACGCTGAGCGCCACGCCGATCCCGCGCACGCTGCAGCTGGCGCTGACCGGCGTGCGCGATCTCTCGATCATCGCTTCGCCACCGGTCGATCGCCTTGCGGTCCGCACCTTCGTGGCGCCGCACGATCCCCTGATGATCCGCGAGGCGCTGCTGCGCGAACGCTATCGCGGCGGGCAGGCGTTCTATGTGGTGCCGCGGATCGAGGACCTCGCCAGCGTCAAGGATTTCCTCGACAAGAACGTGCCGGAGATGAAGGTCGCGGTCGCGCACGGCCAGATGCCGCCGACCGTGATCGAGGACATCATGTCGGCGTTCTACGACGGCAAATACGACATCCTGCTCTCGACCACGATCATCGAATCCGGCCTCGATATTCCCACCGCCAACACGCTGATCGTGCACCGCGCCGACATGTTCGGCCTGGCGCAGCTCTATCAGCTGCGCGGCCGGGTCGGGCGCTCGAAGCTGCGCGCCTATGCGCTGTTCACGCTGCCGGCGCAGCAGAAGATCACGGCGCAGGCCGAGCGGCGGCTGAAGGTGCTGCAGTCGCTGGAAACGCTGGGCGCCGGCTTCCAGCTCGCCTCGCACGATCTCGATATCCGCGGCGCCGGCAATCTGCTCGGCGAGGAGCAGTCCGGCCACATCAAGGAAGTCGGCTTCGAGCTCTACCAATCGATGCTGGAGGAGGCGATCCTCAACCTCAAGGCCGGCGTGGTCGAGCCCGCCGCCGATCGCTGGTCGCCGCAGATCACCATCGGCATGCCGGTGCTGATCCCCGAGGATTATGTCGCCGATCTCTCGGTGCGGCTGTCGCTGTATCGGCGCCTCGCCGATCTCGACACCGACGAGGAGATCGACAATTTCGCCGCCGAACTGCGCGACCGCTTCGGCGTGCTGCCGGACGAAGTGCGCTATCTGTTCAAGGTCGCCGCGATCAAGGCCTATTGCCGCCGGGCCAATGTCGAGAAGGTCGATGCCGGACCGAAGGGCGCGGTCATCACCTTCCGCGACAACAAGTTCGCGCAGCCGGATCGGCTGGTGTTCTTCATCCGCCAGCACGGCCAGGCCGCGAAGGTGCGGCCGGACATGAAGGTGGTGTTCTTCCAGGAATGGAAGACGCCGGAAGAGCGGCTGATGGGGACGACGGAGATCTTGCGGCAGCTCGCCAATCTCGCGGAGAGACAAGAAGGCGGCGTAGTGCCGATCGTACCCGCGTCATTGCGAGCGAAGCGAAGCAATCCATTCTTTCTCGTGCGACGGTGGGCATGCGATTGCTTCGCTTCGCTCGCAATGACGGAAACTAACGCAAACAGCCGCCGGCATTGCTGCCGACGGCCGCTCTCACTCAACCAAACGCATCGCGCTTACTTCGGATATTTGAACTCCGGCGCGGCCTTCAGCGCTTCCTTGGTCGTGTTCATCGACGCCAGCCACTTGTCGTTCTTGCTGTCGTAGCGAACGTTGACCGATGACGGCGACACCGCGACATAGTGCTCGCCCATGCCGAGGAAGCCGCCGACCGACAGGATCAGCGCGTCGACCTGATGGTTCTTGATCGCGAGATCGGTGATCTCGCCGACCGATTCATCCTTCTGGTTATAGACGTTGAGGCCCTTCAGCTTCGACGAGAACATCTCGTCCTTCGACACCGTCGAGAATTTGGCTTCGGCCGGCGCGGTGCCGGTGGTCTTGGCGTCTTCGGCGAATGCCGGGCCGCGAGCAGGGCGAGCGAAGCGGTGATCAGTGCAATTTTCTTCATGTTGTCCTCCAGTGCAGAATTGCTGCTCTACAATGCGAGGACGGAACGAATGTTCCTGAACTTAATTTAGGAACAATCAGGATGCAGCGCGACGCGCTTCGTCATCAAGCCGCGCCAGCAGCGATTTCGCCGTATCGTTCGGCATTAGCGTCGCGACGCGTCACGGTTGGCTCGGCGCGTGCGTCGCGTTTGCCGTGGCTGGTATGGCGCATCACGCTGGAGAGCCGCCGCGCGATCACGTGCGCGGTTTGCAGATCGGTCTCGGCGAACACGACGATGACCGATCCGTCGTCGTGCACAGCGCCGAAATCCATCTGCCGCATCAGGCGGCTGATGATCCGCGCGCCGTCGAACTGCGCGCGCGGGTGCGCGGGATCGAAGGCAAAGCGCGCCACCGACAAGTCCGCCGCCGCGCTGCTGGGTCTGATAGACGGCCGTTGCGAAGTCGCGATCGAAGGCCGTCGGCGTCAGCAGGCCGGTCCGCGGATCGAGCAGGCCATCGGCGTCGATCGCGCGCAGCGTCCGGCTCAGATGCGCTTCGAACGCGTGCTGGCGGATCAGCGGCAAGGCAATGTCGGCGATCCGCGCCGGACTCGCCTGAGATCGATTTCGAGGTTGGGCAGATCGTAGGTCGGCGCCAGATCGTCGGTGGTCACCACGACCGGCAGGTTGCGGAAGCGGGCGTCCTCGGCCAGCACGGTGAGGAAGGCATCGATCACGCGCGGGCTAAAACCTTCGCCGAGCACGATGCCGTCGATGTCGCGGGTGTTGAGATGTTTTGCCGCGGCCTCGATGCTGAGCGCGCCGACCACGCCCATCCGCTCGCCGAGCGCAACCGAGAGCGCGGGATAGGCGGCGCCGCGGCCGATCAGCAGCACGGTGGCGTCGCTGACGGATCGATATCCGATGGCAGCGATCCGCATCATGGCCTAGCCGGCGCATCACGGTGGCATGCAGCGTCCGGACCCGCAGCGCGGCGCGCAGGCGCGCAATCAGGCGATCGAAATGGCCTTGCGCCTGAAAAAACGGAATGGCGTTGTCGGGCAGCCGGATCCGGGGATCGATCGCGATCAGCGGCAGATAGGGTTGCCGCGCCGCGATCTGTCTCGGCCAGCGCGGCCAAGCCTGTTTCATCACCCCCGGCTATCGCGGCGAGGACGGCGGCCGGCTGCACCTGTTCGACCGCCCGCCCGGCATCCGCCCATTCGGTCTCGATCACCGGAAACAGTCTTGCGTCAGTCGAGCGCGGCGGCAAAGGACGGCCGTTCGGCGGTCGAGACGACGAGGATCGGGCCTTGCTGGGACATCTGAAAACTCGGATCGACGCATGACGGAGTGTGCGATCCTAGTTTGCGAGGCTTAATGCAGCGTCAACGCGGACGCAGGGATCACGCTTCACGTCGAGGGCGTCCGATCGCGAAACGCTTCGACCATCAAGGGGTTAAGGCCGAGTTCTGCGAGCGCTTCGCGGGCGCGGGCATTGTCCTGGGCGCGTCCGGCCAGCCGGTGGCCGCTCAGGCGGTCGGGCAGTGCCGTCAGCAGCGCGCCCTGTCCGAGCCGCCGCGCCCATTCCTGCAGGTCCTGCGCCAGGAAACGGTAGCCACCGACCGCCATGATGCCCGAGGGCGGCGCGGTGATGCAGATCGCGCCGGTGGCGCGATCGAGCCGCGCGGCATAGTCGGTATCGACGATAGTCGCGCGGCTGCGGCGCAATCAGGGAGTCGCTCGGCGGCGGCGACGGCGCATAGGCCGCGACCGGCACCATCGGCCCGCGCAAGCCCGAGCGTGCCCTGCGGCGTCAGCAGGATCTCGCCCGCGATCGACGAGCCCGGCAAATCGCGCGGCGCGCCATGCGGCCCGGGCATGATCAGGGCGGGCGAGCCGTCCTCGGCGATGCGGCGCGCGCCGAACAATCCGGCTTCGCCGAACAGATAGACATCGGTCAGTGTCGCCTGTTGCGCGGCCCAGGACGCGCTGGAGGCGACCTGTTCCGGCGTCCGCCACAGGCCGATGACGTGGCGCAAGCTCGGCAGGCGCTGGGCAATATCGAGTTCGTCCAGCCGCAGCGCCAGTTGCGCCGGCGCAATCAGCGTGTCGCAGCCATGCTCGTTGATCTGCTGTTCCAGCACCTCCTCGTCGAACGGATGATGCAGCACCAGCGTGCCGCCGGACAGCAGCCAGACCACGAGCGACGAGGCGAGGCCGGCAAACGACGTCGGCGCAAATGCCGACAGCACGGTCGCGCCCTGCGGCACGTCGCTTTCGAGCGACAGCGCCAGACCGCCGGCGATCAGGCCGAGATGGGCGCGCGGCACCGCCCGGAAACCGTCGGCGGTAACGTCGAAGGAGATCAGCGCCGCCTTGCGGCCGTCCTGGATGACCGCGCGCGTCGTCGGCGACTCCCGGAGGATGGCATGGTCGAGCGACGCCATGCCCTCGGGCAGATCGCTGCCGAAGCCGCAGACATGGCGGATCGAGAATGCTTCGGCGGCGGCGTTCATGGCGAGATCGGCATAGACGATGCCGTCGACCTTGCTGGTGGTCACGATGGCGCGCGCCGCGGTGCGGTTGAGCGCCATGGTCAATTCGGCCTGCCGCCAGAGCAGCGGAAGCACCGCGACCACCAGACCGGCGCGATGGGCGGCCAGCACGGTCAGCACGAATTCGATCGTATTGGGCAGTTGGACTGCGATGACGGAATTGGCCGGCAATCCCGATTCGATGAAATGCGCCGCCAGCGCCGAGATCGCGCGATCGGCCTGCGCAAAGGTGAGGCGCTTCGGCGTCTGGCCAGTGATGCGGGCCTTGTTGGGCGGATCGATCAGCGCCAGCGCGTCCGGTTGCCGCGCCAAAACGCGTTTGAACAATCCGTCGAGCGTTGGCGAAGCAGTTGGCTGGGTCACGGCGTCAACTTCGGTTGCATCATTTCGGTTCCGGGTCCGCCTTCCGCCACCACGTTTCCGGCAGATAGCCCGATAACGCCGTGGTCGCAGGCCGTTCTATCCGATTCCAGCGCGCGATCCATTGCTCTTGCACGTTAAACAGCGGGATAGCGTAGAAGCCCGACATCAAGGCCCGGTCCAGCGCCCGTACCGCCGAAACGAAGGCCGGCCGCTCGCGCGCCTCCAGCAGGGCCGCGATCATGGCGTCGATCGCAGGGTCCTTGGCGCCCATGTAGTTCCGGGTGCCCGTGATGTCGGCGGCCTCGCTGCCCCAGTAGAAGGACTGCTCGTTGCCGGGCGACAGCGACTGGTCCCAGCGGTTCTGGATCATGTCGAACTCGTAGCCGAGCCGGCGCTGATCGAACTGAACCGCGTCGACCGCGCGTACGCTGATCTCGATGCCGGCGCGCTTGAGGTCGCGCGCGTAGGCGAGCGCGATCCGCTCCTGATCGCGGGTCGTCACCAGGATTTCGAAGGTGAGGGGCGTTTTGGTCGCACGCTGGCGCAACACCGTGCCGTCGAGATCGTAGCCGGCCTCCGACAGCAATTTCAGCGCACTGCGCAGCGTCGTGCGATCGCGGCCGGAGCCGTCGGTGACCGGCAGACGGTAGCTGCCGTCGAGAATGTTGGCAGGAATATGCGACATGAACGGCTTCAGGAGTTCACGCTCGCGTTCGTCGGCGGGGCGGCCATAGGCCGACAGTTCGGAACCGGCAAAGAAGCCGGCCGAGCGCGCATAGAGCCCGAAAAAATAGTTGCGGTTGATCCATTCGAAATCGAACAGCAGCGTCAGCGCCTGGCGCACGCGGATGTCGGAAAATACCGGCCGGCGGGTGTTGAACACCAGGAACTCCGACGGCTGCGGCATCCCGATCTTGATCGCCTCGCGGATCACCTCGCCGTTATGGACAGCCGGAAAATCATAACCGTCGTGCCAGCGCAGCGGCTCGGTCTCGACGCGAAAATCATACAGGCCGCGCTTGAAAGCCTCGAATTGGCCGTTGGCCTCGCGATAGAAATCGAGCCGGATCTCGTCGAAATTCCACAGGCCGCGATTGACCGGCAGGTCGCGTCCCCAATAGTCGGGATTGCGCGTCAGCGTCACGCTGGCGCCGGGCCTGACGGCGGTGACGCGGTAGGGGCCGGAGCCCATCGGCGCCGTCATCGAGGTCTCCTCGAAGGTTGACGCATCGATGGCATGCCGGGGCAATACCGGCATCAGACCCAGGATCAGCGGCAGTTCGCGGTCGGGAGCGCCGCCGAAGTCGAACCGTACCGTCAGCGGATCGAGCGCTTCGGCTTTCGCGACCTTGGCATAGTATTGACGGTGATTGGGACGGCCGTTGTCGCGCAGCAGTGCCCATGAAAACAGCACGTCGTCGGCCGTGACCGGCTTTCCGTCGGAGAACCGCGCCCTCGGATCGAGATGGAAGGTGACGTAACTCCTGGCGTCGTCGGTCTCCACGGTCTTTGCCAGCAGTCCGTACAGCGTGAAGGCCTCGTCATTGCCCCGTGCCATCAGGCTCTCGAGCACCAGGCCTCGTTCGAATGAGAGCCCCGGATCTGCTGCACGGCGGCGCCCCGGACGATCAGGGGGTTGAGGCTGTCGAAGGTCCCGAGCAGGCCCTCCACCAGCCGGCCGCCCTTCGGCGCGTCGGGATTGGCATAGGGCATGTGGCTGAAATCGGCCGGCAGTGCCGGAGCGCCGTGCATGGCGATCGCATAGCTTTCGCCGGCCCGTACCTCGCGGGCGCCCGCCACCGGCCACAGGCCGAGCGCGACCGCGACGCAGGCGATGGCTCGAAGGCGGATACGTCTAAAGGCGGTCATCACCACGCGCGGATTTGATTCGAAATGGTCCACAGCCAAGCTTTACCATAGGCGTTGGCATCCGCCGCGAAGTCGGCATCAAAGATGCTTGTCGGCATTGATCTTTTCGCGCGCCGCTGTATTGAAGGCGTGCAATTGACCAGGGCGGCAGCGCCTGTCACGTATCCGCCTCAATTGACAAGGAGACAGCCGCCCAAACGGCTAGGTGTCGGCGCCTGCAGCGGTTTCGGGCGCTCCCGTTCAGAAAGGGTTTTCCGCAATGAATTTTCGTATCTTGGCCGCGCTGGTTCGGCCGCGTGGGCGGGTTTTCGCCTTGTTGGCGGCGACGGCACTGTCCGCCACGTTGCTCGGCTCGGCTGCGCAGGCCCAAACCCCGGCTGCGCCGAAAGCCAAGGCAGCCCCCAGGGCTGCCCCCAAGGCCGCGCCGGCTCCGGCGCCCGCACCGGCTGCCCAGGCTGCGCCGCCGCCGGCTACGGCCGGCGCGCCCGCCGCAGGCGCCCAGCAGCCCCAGGATCAGCAGGTTCAGCTGATCTACGCGCCCTGGACCAAGTTCTGCCTCAAGGGCCAGGACGCCGACGCCAAGCAGGTCTGCTTCACCGGCAAGGATGGCCGCATCGAGTCCGGCCAGCCGGTCATCGCCGCCGTCATCATCGAGCCCGAAGGCGAGCCGAAGAAGATCCTGCGCGTGACGCTGCCGCTCGGCATGCAGCTCGTCCACGGCACCCGCGTCATCGTCGACAACAACCCGCCGGCGCAGAGCCCCTATGTGATCTGCTTCGCCAACGGCTGCATGTCGGACTACGAAGTGACCCCGGAATTGCTGGCCAACATGAAGAAGGGCCAGAATCTCGTGGTGCAGGCGATCAACTCCAACGGCGCGCCGCTGACGCTGCCGCTGCCGCTGGCCGAGTTCGCCAAGGCCTATGACGGTCCGCCGACCGATCCGAAGGTGTTCGAGGAAACCCAGAAGAAGCTGCAGGAAGAATTGCAGAAGCGGGCGGAAGAACAGCGCAAGAAGCTCGAGGCGACCCAGCCGCCGGCAGCCGGCGCTGCGGCCAATCCGGCCGCGAAGTAAGCGGCAGGCTTACCGACAAACAAAAGGCGCCCGGATCGGGCGCCTTTTTCGTTGCCGGAAAGCAAACCGGGGATTGCAGGCAGGAGCGAAATCAGTTCAGCGACGGATTGCGCGGCCGGTAGCCGCCCGATTTGTCCTTCACGAAGATCTCGGCGACCTGGGAATGCCGGATCGGCTCGCCGGAATCGTCCGGCAGCAAATTCTGCTCGGAGACGTAGGCGACGTATTCGGACTCTGAATTCTCCGCGAGCAGATGATAGAACGGCTGATCCTTGTGCGGCCGAACCTCCTCGGGGATCGACAACCACCATTCCTCGGTGTTGTTGAATTCCGGATCGATGTCGAAAATCACGCCCCGGAACGAGAACATCCGGTGGCGGACGATCTGACCGATCTGAAATTTGGCGGTGCGCGCTTTGATCATGTCTCGTCGAATAGACCATGATTGTGGCCGATGCTAGGGGCAAAAGGTCGAATTAACCTTTGGGCCGGGCCGTCGGATACGGCGCCACGGCCCGGAAAACACTAAAGAAAAGACGCTTCCGGCATGACCGACATTCTCAATCTGGCGCTGCCTTATTTCGGCATGATCTTCATCGGCTTTGCCTGCGGCAAGGCCAAAGGGCTGCCGGAAGCGGGGCTCGCCTGGATGAACTTCTTCCTGCTGTATGTTTCGCTGCCGGCGCTTTTGTTCGGCATCATGTCGAAGACGCCGTTTGCGGAACTCAACAACCCGCCATTCCTGATTGCGACCACGCTCGCGACCATGAGCGCCTTCGTCCTCGCCATGGTCGCTGGGCCGGGTCGTTGGCGAGCTTTCGCTGCGCAAGGCCACCATCGCGGGGCTTTCCGGCGGCTACGGCAATATCGGCTATATGGGGCCGGGTCTGGCGCTGGCCGTGCTCGGCACCAAGGCTGCGGCGCCGACCGCGCTGATTTTCTGCTGCGACAGCATCTTTCTGTTTTCGATCGTGCCGCTGCTGATCGAGTTGACCGACCGCGATCATCCCTCGCTGTTGCACGCGTTCGGCGTGGTGGCGCGCCAGATCGTGCTCAATCCGCTGATCATGTCGGCCTGCGCCGGCGCGCTGGCCGCAGCGCTGCATCTTCATCTGCCGGTTGCGATCGACAATACGCTGCTGTTTCTGCAGAACGCCGCGGCGCCGATGGCGCTGTTCGTGCTCGGCGTGACGGTGGCGCTGCGCCCGTTCGACCGCGTGCCCTGGGAAGTGCCCGGCGTGATCGCGATCAAGCTTCTGATCCATCCGCTGATCGTGTTCGGACTGATGCTGCTGTTCGGTCCGTTCGCGCAGCCATGGGCGGCGACCGCGGTGCTGATGGCGTCGCTGCCGCCGGCGTTGAACGTGTTCGTGATCGCCCGGCAGAACGAGACCTGGATCGAACCGGCGTCGGTCGCGGTCCTGATCGGGACGTTCGCGTCCGTCGTCACGCTGACCAGCGTGATGTGGTTGATTCAGAGCGGACGGCTGGTGTTTCCGTAAAGATTCTTTTTGACGCGTTTTCTTAATGCGAACCGGTGTCCACCCGGATCAAGTCCGGGGCAGGCTTTCGCTTGAAAACGCTTTGCTACGCCGCCACGACGGCGCCAGCCCTTCGCGCATGGCGAGACGCCGCAGCGGGCCGATCGAGCCGATCAGGTGCAGGCCGGCGGCGCGCAGCGATTGCATCGGCAGGAAATCGCTGAGCAGCGAGCGGTTGGCGATATCGATCGCAAAGGTTCGGCTCGCGACGTCGGCGCGCCGCGCGGATTGATAGCGCGCCAGCACCTGCGGCGAGCCGGGGTCTTCGCCGATCGACATCGCCTTACCCACGATATCGGCGATATCGGCGGCATCGCGCAGTCCCATGTTGAGGCCCTGCGCGCCGATCGGCGGCAGCACATGGGCGGCTTCGCCGACCAGCGCGATGCGGTCTTTGGCGAACTGCCTGGGGCTCTCGATCGCGAGCGGAAACAGATGCCGCCCGGGCTCGACCCGGACACCGCCGAGAATGGAATGCGACTGCTTCTCGGCGGCATCTGACAATTCGTCGTCGCTCAGCGCCATCAGCCGTTCGGCTTCCTTCGGCGACGAAACCCACACCACGCTGCAGCGGTTGCCGGGCAGGGGCACGAACACGCAGGGACCGTGCGGCGTATGAAACTCGGTCGAGATATTTTGGTGCGGCCGCGAATGGCCGATGTTGAAGGTCAGCGCCGACTGATGCAGGTCGCGGCGTTTGACCGCGATGCCGGCGGCCTCGCGGGACAGCGATTGCCGTCCGTCGGCGCCGACCACAAGCCGCGCGGCGAGCGCCTGTCCCTGGCCGGTCCGGATCGCAACATCAGCGTCTTCGCGGATCGATGGTTTCGGCCTCGTCGTCGAACCGCGTCAGGCTGGAAAGCTCGGCGGCGCGCTGCTTCCAGCGCAGCCATCAGCGAGCGGTTGTCGATGTTGTAGCCGAACTGCTCGAGGCCGATTTCGCCGGATGAAAACCGCACCTCCGGCGCGCGGATCAGCCGGCCGGTGTCGTCGACCAGGCGCATGGTCTGCAGCGCCGCGGCCTTGTCCTGGCAGCGCGGCCAGACGTCGAGGCGTTCGAGAAAATCGACGGAGCCGCCGAGCAGCGCGGTGGTGCGATTGTCGGCATAGGGCGCGCGGCGGGCGATCAGGGCGGTCCTCGCGCCGGTCTCCGCCAGCGCGATGGCGGCGGCAATCCGGCCGGTCCGCCGCCGATCACGGCGACGTCATAAACTGGCGATGCATCGTTCATATCGGGACAATTGACGTTCCCGGCGGCATTTTCAAGCCAGCTAACCGGCCTAATGTTTCCTTGACTGGATTTACGCGGCGGAACGCCGCAAGCGCCGGATATGCAAATCAGCGCGATTCCTGATAGCACTGCCCGGACAATGGACCAGACCAGCCAGCCAGATTTCACCTCCGGCATCGAGCCGAATGCGCGCGGCCGCATTCTCCGTGCACATCTTCACGGCGCTGGGCGCGGGCGTCGCCCTGCTCGCGATGCTGGAGGCCGTGCGCGAGCACTGGGCCGGCATGTTCGGCTGGCTCGGCGTCGCGCTGATCATCGACGCGATCGACGGTCCGATCGCGCGACGGCTCGATGTCGTGCGGCTGCAGCCGAACTGGTCGGGCGAGGTGCTCGACCTCGTGGTCGATTTCGTCACCTATGTCTTCGTGCCGGCCTATGCGATCACGGCGAGCGGCCTGTTGCTGCCGCTGGCGGCGCCGCTGCTCGGCATCGGCATCGTGGTCTCCGGCGCGCTCTATTTCGCCGATCGCGCATGAAAGCCGCCGACAATCATTTTCGCGGCTTTCCGGCGCTGTGGAATGCGGCGGCGTTCTATCTGTTCCTGCTGCACTCGCCGCCGGTGCTGTCGAGCGTTGCCATCGCGGTCCTGATCGTGCTGACATTTGTGCCGTTCCACGTCCTGCATCCGGTCCGCGTGGTGCGCCTGCGCTGGCTGACGCTTGTCGCTGATGGCCGCCTGGGCGTGCTCGCGATGTACACGCTGGCGCGCGATTTCGATGTCGGCGCGCCCATCATCGCCGGGCTCTGCGCCATCGCCGCCTATGTCGTCGGCAGCGATGCGGTGATCCGGCATTGCAAGTCGTTCAAGGCATGATCGAACTCTTGACCAGCGCGGAAGCCTGGGCGGCGCTGCTGACCCTGACGGCGCTCGAGATCGTGCTCGGCATCGACAACGTCATCTTCCTGTCGGTGATCGTCTCGCGCATTCCGCCCGCGCAGGCCAAGCGCGCGCGCCAGATCGGCCTGCTGCTGGCGCTGGTGTTCCGCATCCTGCTGCTCAGCCTGCTGGTCTGGCTGATCGGGCTGACCGAGCCGGTGCTCACCGTGAAGAGCATCGCGCTTTCGTGGCGCGACATCATCCTGATCGGCGGCGGGCTGTTCCTGATCGCCAAGGCGACCCACGAAATTCACGCCGAGGTCGAAGCGCGCGACGACGGAGCCGACGCGGCGCCGAAAGCCAGCGCGTTCTTCTGGGTGATCGTCCAGATCATCATCATCGACATGGTGTTCTCGCTGGATTCGATCATCACCGCGATCGGCATGGCGCAGGATCTCGAGATCATGATCGCGGCGGTCGTGATCGCCTGCGTCATCATGTACGTGTCGTCGGGCCCGGTCGCGCGATTCGTGGCGGAGCATCCGACCACCAAGATGCTGGCGCTGGCGTTTCTGGTGCTGATCGGCGTCGCGCTGGTGGCGGACGGTTTCAAATTCCACATTCCGCGCGGCTACATCTATTTTGCCATCGCGTTTTCGGCCGCGGTCGAGTTGTTCAACGTGCTGGCCAAGCGCAACCGCAAAAAGGCCGTCGAACTAGCCGGGTTTCGACCGGTCGAGTTGACAACGCGGCCTCGATGGCTTTCGCTTGCACTCGCAACGAATGCCAAGGGAGACATCGACATGACCAAGGCCGTGCGCGTGCACAAGGTGGGGGGCCCGGAAGCCCTGGTTTACGAGGCCGTCGAGGTGCCGCGCCGGGACCCGGCGAGGTCCGCATCCGCCAGCACGCCGTCGGCCTGAATTTCATCGACGTGTATTACCGCACCGGCCTCTACAAGGCGCCGGGCTGCCGTTCATCGCCGGCAACGAAGCCGCCGGCGAGGTGGTCGCGGTCGGGCCGGGCGTGACCAATTTTCATCCCGGCGACCGCGTCGCCTATTACCTCAATCTCGGCGCCTACGCCACCGAGCGCGAACATCCCTGCGGACAAGCTGGTCAAGCTGCCCGACCACATCACCTACGAGCAGGGCGCGGTGCTGATGCTGAAGGGGCTGACGGTCTGGTATCTCCTGCACAAGACCTTCAAGGTCGAGCCGCATCATCGGGTGCTGATCCACGCCGCCGCCGGCGGCATCGGCTTGCTGGCCTGCCAGTGGGCGCAGGGCGCTCGGCGCCCATGTCATCGGCACCGTCGGCTCCAAGGCCAAGGCCGATCTCGCGCTCGCCAATGGCTGCGATCACGTCATCCTCTACAACGAGGAGGATTTCGTCGCGCGGGTCAAGCAGATCAGCCGCAACGAACTCTGCGACGTCGTCTATGACGGCGTCGGCAAGACCACGTTTCCGGGCTCGCTGTCCTGCCTGAGGCCGCGCGGCATGTTCGTCAGCTTCGGCAACGCCTCCGGCCCGGTGCCGCCGTTCTCGATCGCCGAACTCAACAATCACGGCTCGCTGTTTGCGACCCGGCCGAAGCTCAACGACTATATCGGCAAGCGCTCGGAATTGCTCGAAGGCGCCGACACGCTGTTCGCCGCCGTCATCAACGGCAAGCTGCACGTGCCGATCAATCACGCCTACGCGCTGAAGGACGCCGCGAAGGCGCATATCGATCTGGAGAGCCGGGCGACGACGGGTGCGTCGATTTTGCAGCCGTAGCGCATTCCGTGGTGCGCGAAGCGTCGTGCCCGGCTCAATTCGTGCGCGGGCACGCTCGCCCAGCCGACTCGACGCGGGCTACGCCACCCGTCGCGCCGCGCCCGCCTTGGTCAGGATCGCATCGAGGCATTCGATCATCTCGGCGATCTCCTCCCGCGTGACGTTGAGCGCCGGCATGAAGCGCAGCGCGTCCGGCTGCGGCGAGTTCAGCAGCACGCCGTCCGCAAACGCCTGCGCGACGATCGAGGCGCCGATCGGCAGCTTGAGATCGAGCGCCAGCAGCAGGCCGCGGCCGCGGACTTCGCCGAGACCGTGCCGCGCCGACAGCCGCTGCAATTCGCTTTCCAGAAACAGCCCGGCATCGGCGACCGATTTCAGGAACTCCGGCGCGGCGACCTGTTCGAGCACCGCAAGCCCCGCCGCGCACATCAGCGGATTGCCGTTGAAGGTGCCGCCCTGGTCGCCATGTTCGAAGCAGGACGCGTGTTCGGTCGCGAGCAACGCCGCCAGCGGCACGCCGCCGCCGATGCCCTTGCCGAGCGTCATGATGTCGGGCTCGATGCCGGCGTGCTCGTAGTGGAACAGCTTTCCGGTGCGGCCCATGCCGGTCTGGATCTCGTCGACGATCAGCAGCAGGCCGTGCTGCCTTGGTCAGCGCGCGCAATTCCTGCAGGAATTGATCGGTCGCGGGCCAGACGCCGGCTTCGCCCTGGATCGGCTCCAGCATCACGGCGACGGTCTTGTCGGAGATCAGCCGCTTGACGGAATCGAGATCGTTGAGCTGCGCCTTGGGAAAGCCCGACACCTTCGGCTCGAACAGCGGCTCGAACGCCTTCTTGCCCGATGCCGACATGGTCGCCAGCGTGCGGCCGTGAAAGCCGCCGTCGAAGGTGATGATCTCATACGCGCCGCCCTTGTGCAGCGCGCCGTATTTGCGCGCGAGCTTGATCGCGCCTTCATTGGCTTCGGCGCCGGAATTGGCAAAGAACACCTGGTCGAAGCAGCTGTTCGCGACCAGCGCCTTCGCCAGCTTCAGGCTCGGCCCGTTGTAGAACGCCGGGCTCGGCGTCAGCAGCAGCTTTGCCTGCGCCGCGAGCGCATCGGCGACGACGGCGGGCGAATGGCCGAGGCAATTGACCGCCCAGCCCTGCATGAAATCGAGATAGCGCTTGCCGGTGTCGTCCCACAGATAGGAGCCTTCGCCCCGGACGAAGACGGTCGGCGGGCGCGCGGTGATGTTCATCAGCGCGTCGATACGGATGGGTGGCGTTGGTCATGTCGAACTCCTGCGGTTGGGTTGAGAGGCGGGCCGAAACGCAAGAAGGCCGCACTTTGCGGGTGCGGCCTTCTCGAAAACGTTGCTGAACTAGTTGATCAGCGTTGTCGTCGGACACGGCGCAACCCATCATCGTCGCTGGAGCGACGACGGAAAGTGGCGCGGCGGTTGGTCCGGTTCGGGATCATGGCGCAGGGCCATACAGCCGGACGGCAGGCGCTGTCAAGCGCGTTAGAATCCGGCGACGCTGCCGTGCAGGTCGTACTCGTCCGCGCGCTCGATTTTTGCGGTGACGATTTCGCCGACGCTTCAGCGGACGGCGGCTCGAGAGATAGACCGCGCCGTCGATCTCGCGGCGCGTCGGCCTTGGAGCGGCCTTTCGAGACGGTCGGGCCGACTTCGTCGATGATGATCTGCTGCCGCGTGCCGACCTTGCGCTTCAGCCGGCGCGCCGAAATCTTCTGCTGCCGCGCCATCAGCGCATTCCAGCGCTCCTGCTTGATCTCGTCGGGCACGGCATTGCCGATCGCGTTCGACGCGGCGCCGGCGACCGGCTCGTATTTGAAGCAGCCGAGACGGTCGATCTCGGCTTCCTCGAGCCAGTCGAGCAGATAGGCAAAATCGGAATCGGTCTCGCCGGGGAAGCCGACGATGAAGGTCGAGCGCAGCGTCAAATCAGGACATTGCTCGCGCCACTTCTTGATCCGCGCCAGCGTCTTTTCCTGCGCGGCCGGGCGCTTCATCGCCTTGAGGACTTCCGGGCTCGCATGCTGGAAGGGGATGTCGAGATAGGGCAGAACCTTGCCCTCGGTCATCAGGCCGATGACTTCGTCGACATGCGGGTAGGGGTAGACATATTGCAGCCGGACCCAGGCGCCGAGTTCGCCGAGCTCTTTTGCGAGATCGAAGAATTTGGCGCGGACCTGGCGGTCCTTCCACGGGCTGTCGGCATATTTGATATCGACGCCATAGGCTGAGGTGTCCTGCGAGATGACCAGCAGTTCCTTGACGCCGGCGGCGACCAGCTTTTCGGCCTCGCGCAGCACGTCATTGGCCGGACGCGACACCAGATCGCCGCGCAGTTTCGGGATGATGCAGAAGCTGCAGCGGTTGTTGCAGCCTTCGGAAATCTTCAAGTAGGCATAGTGGCGCGGCGTCAGCTTGATGCCCTGCGGCGGCACCAGATCGAGGTGCGGATTATGCACCGGCGGCAGCGCGCGGTGCACGGCGTCCAGCACGCTCTCATATTGCTGCGGGCCGGTGATCGAGAGCACGCCGGGATAGGCCGCCTCGATCTGTTCGGGTTCCGCGCCCATGCAGCCGGTGACGATCACCTTGCCGTTCTGCGGCCATGGCCTCGCCGATGGCGCCGAGCGATTCCTGCTTGGCGCTGTCGAGGAAGCCGCAGGTGTTGACGATGACGATATCGGCGCCGTCGTGCTTGCGGGCGAGTTCATAGCCTTCCGCGCGCAGGCGCGTGATGATGCGCTCGGAATCCACCAGCGCCTTGGGGCATCCCAAGGAGACAAAGCTGACTTTCGGCGCGGCGGCCTGCTGCATATCTGGTTCTGCCTGATTGATCGGCAGGAGCTAGTCCGAATTGCCCATAATTACAACGCTTTGCGCCGGCCATCGGCGTGCTATGGATGCCTTTGCCGGGTGGTGAGTGGTCGATGAGCGCTGAGTTGTCTCCTAAAATCGTCATAGTCGACGAAAGCCCGATCCGTGCTGCAATCCTGGAAGAGGGGTTGCGGGAGGCGGGCTTTACCGGCGTCGTCCATATCAGCGAAATGCAGAGCCTGCTGGCGCGGATCTATGCGCTCGACCCCGATATCATCCTGATCGACCTCGAAAACCCCAGCCGTGACGTGCTGGAACAAATGTTCCAGGTCAGCCGCGCCGTGCGCCGGCCGATCGCGATGTTCGTCGACCAGAGCGATGCCGCCTCGATCCAGGCCTCCGTCGACGCCGGCGTCTCCGCCTATATCGTCGATGGCCTGAAGAAGGAACGGATCAAGCCGATCCTCGACCTCTGCGTCTCGCGCTTCAATGCGTTCGCAAAACTGCAGGATGAACTGGATCGCACCAAATCCGCGCTCGAGGAACGCAAGGTGATCGACCGCGCCAAGGGTATCCTGATGAAGTTGAAGGGCCTCACCGAAGACGAGGCCTATGTGCTGATGCGCTCGACTGCGATGCGCGAGAAAAAGAAGATCGGCGAGATCGCCCAGTCGATCCTGACCGCGTCGGAGTTGCTGAAATGACCGGACCGCTGCGCATAGGTTTTATCCCGCTGGTCGACGCCGCGGCGCTGATCGTCGCCGTCGACAAGGGATTTACCGCGGCCGAAGGGCTCGATGTCACGCTGGTGCGGGAAGTGTCGTGGTCGAATGTTCGCGACAAGCTCAACATCGGCCTGTTCGATGCGGCGCATCTGCTGGCGCCGGTCGCGATCGCCTCGAGCCTCGGGCTCGGCCACGTCAAGGTGCCGATCGTGGCGCCGTTCAATCTCGGGCTCAACGGCAACGCCATCACGGTGTCGCCGGCGCTGCATGCCGCGATCATGGGCGAAATCGAGGGCGACCGCTTCGATCCGATGGCGACCGCGCAGGCGCTTAACGCGCGTCGTCGCCAAGCGCCGCAAAAGCGGCGCCGAGCCGCTGACCTTCGGCATGACGTTTCCGTTCTCGACCCACAATTATCAGTTGCGGTTCTGGATGGCGGCCGGCGGAGTCGATCCGGACGAGGACGTCCGGCTCGTGGTGCTGCCGCCGCCCTACATGGTGGACAGCCTCGCCAACGGACATGTCGACGCGTTCTGCGTCGGCGCGCCCTGGAATTCGATCGCGGTCGATCTCGGCGTCGGCCACATCCTGCATTTCGTCTCCGACATCCTGGTCCGCGCGGCGGAAAAGGTGCTGGCGGTCCGGCAGGACTGGTCGGAGAAAAATCCGGATGTCGTGGCCGCGCTGGTGCGGGCGCAGTTCGCGCGCGCCGAGTTCATCGAGGAGCCGCAGAACCGCGCCGAGGCGGCGCGCATCCTGGCGCACCGGAGCGGATCGGCGTCGACGCCGAGGTGATCCAGCGTACCCTCGATGGCCGCCTGAAGATTTCGCCCGACGGCAGCTTGCGCGAAAGCAGCCGCTATTTGCTGGTCGGGCGAGAGGGCGCGGCGCGGCCGGATCCCGCGCAGGCCGCCTGGCTCTACGCCCAGATGGTGCGCTGGGGGCAGACCGCGCTTCGGCCGGACGCGCTCAAGACCGCCATGGCGGTGTTCAGGCCCGACCTTTACGACGCGGCGGTCGGGCACCCGGGAGGCCGCTAGCGCCGCCGACGCCATCGGCGCGTTCGCCGGTCCGGCCTTCGACCCGGACGACATCGCCGGGCATCTGGCGGCATTCAGGATCGGCCACTGGAAGCCCTGAGCGCTGTTCGCTGCTGTCGTGTTAGGCATCATCCGCAGTGGGCTAATTTTTGGGCAGATCTGCCCGGAAATAGTTGTGAAGCCCGGTTCAGGGTTCCATTACTTTTTCGCAACTAGTTGAAATATAATCGATATTTTATAAGAATTCGGGCTGGCACGCAACTTGTATGTTGCAGTGCGGCCAGCCGTCGCAGATGCCTGCTGGCCTACGTCCAAGATGGATTTCCGCAGCAACGAGGCTGGTCGGACCGTTCCTGGAATCGAGCTCGGCGCCGGAAGCTGAGCTCGAGTTCCAGGCGGTCGTTCCATTCCCGTTGGAGCCACCGAACGTGGCCGCAGGAGCTTCGTCGCCACCATGAAAATCGAAACTCGTCTCCGTCGACTTTACCGACGAGCAGAAGCGCTATCTCGAAGGTTTTACCACCGGCCTGCAGATCAGCCGGGTCGGGCGCGGCCTTGGCGGCAGTGCCGGCAAGGCCAATGCCGAGCCGACCGGACCCGATGCCGCGCATATCAAGGCGCAGGACAAGGTCATCGCCTCGGGCAAGAAACTCGCCGACCAGGAAAAGTTCAAGCGCGACGAGCATCCGTTCGATGCCTATCCGCGGCTGAAGCAGCAGGCGCTCGACAACGCGCCGCCAGTCGCCGGCGGATAATTTCCGCTGGCGCTATTACGGCCTGTTCTACGTCGCGCCGGCGCAGGATTCCTACATGTGCCGGCTTGCGGATTCCGAACGGCATCCTCAAGCATTGGCAGTTCGCCGGAATGGCCGATCTCGCCGAGCGGCTGTGCGGGCCGTTCTGCCACGTCACCACGCGCGCCAATCTGCAGGTCCGCGAAATTCCGCCGAAGCACGCCGTCGCGCTGATCGAGGGCATTCAGGATCTCGGCCTGTGCTCGCGCGGCTCCGGCGCCGACAACATCCGCAACGTCACGGGCACGCCGACCGCCGGGATCGATCCGCAGGAACTGCTCGACACCCGCGAATATGCCCGCGAGTGGCACTATCACATCCTCAACGACCGCTCGCTGTACGGCCTGCCGCGCAAGTTCAACGTCGCCTTCGACGGCGCCGGCAAGATCGCGGTGCTGGAGGAGACCAACGACATCGCGTTTACCGCCGTCGAGGTGAAGGACGGTTTTGGCGTCGAGCCCGGCATCTGGTTCCGCTTCGGCGTCGGCGGCATCACCGGTCACAAGGATTTCGCCAAATACTCCGACATCATCGTCAAGCCGGCCGATGCCACCAAGGTGGCGGACGCCATCGTCCGCGTCTTCATCGATCTCGGCGACCGCACCAACCGCAACAAGGCGCGGCTGAAGTATGTGCTCGATGGCATGGGGCACGACAAGTTTCTCGCGCTCGTCGAGGAGCGGCTCGGACAACCTTTCAAGCGCGTGCCCTCGGAAGCGCTGCTGCCGCGTCCGGCGTTCGATCGCATGGCGCATATCGGCGTGCACAAGCAGAAGCAGGAAGGGCTGAACTGGATCGGCGTGTCGCTGCCACTTGGCAAGGTGACCTGTGAGCAGATGCGCGGGCTGGCCAAAATCGCGCAGGATCTCGGCGATGGCGATATTCGCCTGACGGTCTGGCAGAATCTATTGATCCCGGGCGTGCGCGACGCGAATGTCGAACGCGCAATCGCCGCGATCAGGCAGATCGGGCTCGCGGTCGAGGCGTCGCAAATCCGCGCCGGGCTGATCGCCTGTACCGGCAATGCCGGCTGCCGGTTCGCTGCATCCAACACCAAGAAGCACGCGGCCGAGATCGGCGACTGGTGCGAGCCGCGCGTCAACATCGAGACGCCGCTCAACATCCATGTCACCGGCTGCCACCATTCCTGCGCGCAGCACTACATCAGCGATATCGGCCTGATCGCGGCCAAGGTCGAGTCGGCGAGGATGTCGATCCCGTCGAGGGCTATCATCTGTTCGCCGGCGGCGGCTTTGGCCCGAACGCCGATGTCGGGCAGGAGGTCTATCACGACCTCAAGGCCGAGGATGCGCCACAGACGGTCGAGCGGCTGCTGAAAGCCTATCTCGCGCATCGCGCGTCGCCGGACGAAACGTTTCTGTCCTTTGCGCGCCGCCATGACGGCGAGACGCTGCGCAAGCTCGCCGACGCCGAGGTGTCCGCATGAACCAGATCACGCCTCCGCCGAAGATCGAGATCATTCCCTCGAGCGCGCCGTTCTCGGAGGCGCAGCGCTCATGGCTGAACGGCTTCTTTGCCGGTCTGTTGTCCGACGGCGCGACGCCATTGTCGGCCGAGCAGGGCGCCGCTGTCATGCAAGGTCCCGCCGGCGACGGCGATGACGGCGAAGCGCCATGGCACGACCAGACCATGCCGATCGCCGATCGCATGAAGCTCGCCGAAGGCCGCCCGTTGCGGCGGCGCATGATGGCGGCGATGGCGCAGCAGGATTGCGGCCAGTGCGGCTACAATTGCAACGACTATTCCGATGCGATCGCAGCCAGGAGCGAGGCGCGGCTCAATCTCTGCGTCCCCGGCGGCAAGGAAACCGCGCGGATGCTGAAGGCGCTGAACGAGGAACTGGACAAGGCGCCGGCAGCCCCGTCGTCGGCTCCGGCTGCCGCGCCCGCGGCAGTGCCCGCGGGCGTCGCCGAGCCCGGCCGCTCGCGCGACAATCCGGCGCCGGCAAAATTCCTGTCGGCCGGCGGCTGCTCAACAAAGGCAAGTCGGAAAAGGAAACCTGGCACATCGAGTTCGATCTGTCGGGCTGCGGTCTCGACTATGTCGTCGGCGATTCCTTCGGCATCTTTGCCCGCAACGATCTCGGCACTGTCGACCAGATCATCGCGCTGCTCGGCGCGTCGCACACCACCGAAGTCAGCGGCAAGACGCTGCGCGAGGTGCTTGCTCGACGACGTCTCGCTGTCGCCGGCGCCGGATTCGCTGTTCGAACTGATCTCCTATCTCACCGGCGGCGCGCAGCGCGAGAAGGCGCGGGCGCTGGCGCAGGGCGAGGATCCCGACGGCGATGCCGCTACGCTCGACGTGATGGCGGTGCTGCAGAAATTCTCCAACGTACGGCCGCACCCGGAGGCCTTCGTCGAGGCGCTGGAGCCATTGCAGCCGCGGCTTTATTCGATCTCGTCGTCGCACAATGCGACGCCCGGAAAACTGTCGCTGACGGTCGATTGCGTGCGCTACGTCATCGGCAAGCGCAAGCGGCTTGGTTTGGCCTCGACCTTCCTCGCCGAGCGCATCCAGCCCGGCGACGAGGTCAAGGTCTATGTGCAGAAGGCCCATGGCTTCGCGCTGCCGGAGGACCCGAAGACGCCGATCATCATGATCGGTCCCGGCACCGGCATCGCGCCGTTCCGCGCCTTCCTGCACGATCGCCGGGCCACCGGCGCGCCCGGCAAGAACTGGCTGTTCTTCGGCCATCAGCGCAGCGATTGCGATTTCTTCTATGCCGACGAACTCAACGCCATGAAGACCTCGGGCCTGCTGACGCGGCTGTCGCTGGCGTGGTCGCGCGACGGCGACAAGAAGTTCTACGTGCAGGATCGCATGCGCGAGGTCGGCCGCGAAGTGTGGACGTGGCTCGCCGAAGGCGCCAACATCTACATCTGCGGCGACGCCAAGCGGATGGCCAAGGATGTCGAACGCGCGCTGGTCGATATCGTCGCCCAGTTCGGCGCCCGCTCGACCGACGAGGCGGTCGCCTTCGTCGCGGAACTCAAGAAGAAGGGCCGGTTCCAGCAGGACGTGTACTAAAGCGTTTTCAAGCGAAGTGGGAACCGGTTCGCGTGAAGAAAACGCGCAAAAACAAAAAGTTCGGGTTCCGCTTACCTCAAATCGCGCCGAATAAAATTCTCGCGAGATTCCGCGCGAGAGAATTTTTCACTCAAACGCGAGTCCACCGCAGCATCGCATCGTTATTTTCGCGGCCCGCTTGAATCCTGGCGCGAACGATATTCCATATCGCCTCAAATGGGGCGTTGGAGATCGACCATGCGCGAACTATCGGCGGAAGCCCGCCTGCACCTTTACGCGCGCTCGCTGTCCCGCCGGACCGGGGCCGGGTTCCATACCGCTGCGCTCTACAGTGCGCTCGCACTCATCGCGGCCGTCGTGTTCGGCACGCTGTCGGTTCACCCGTTCTAAGACGTGATTGGATTAGGTTGGGTTGCGACATCGAGCCTTTTTTCGCGTGCCATTCTACTTTGCATGGGGTTGTTTTCGCGATTTTGTGTTTGGACCCTCCAGAGCATCCGGATCGGCTGTGCTGGCGCTCACGGCGAATCGATTCAACTCCAACCCATCATGCTTTAGCCGCGCCCCTCAACGCGCCGCCGTCTTGAACGGCGCCACCGCGATCCCCGCATCCTTCAACGCCTGCCGCACGCCGCGCGCGATATCGACTGCGCCCGGCGTGTCGCCGTGGATGCAGACCGTGTCGGTGCGCATCTTGATGACCTTGCCGGTGACCGAGACCACCGCGCCGTCCTGCACCATCCGCACCACGCGATCGGCGATCTGCTTGGCGTCGTGCAGCACCGCGCCGGGCTTGTTGCGCGACACCAGCGAGCCGTCGTCTTCATAGGCGCGATCGGCGAACACCTCGTGCACCATCGGCAGATTGGCGGCTTCGCCGGCCTGCACCAGTTTCGAATTGGCGAGCACCACGAAGATCAGATTGGGATCGACCGCCTTGATCGCGCTGGCGATCGCCTTCGCGGTCATGTCGTCCTCGCAGGCGACGTTGGAGAGCGCGCCATGCGCCTTGACGTGGGTGACCTTGTGGCCCGCCGCGGTCGCGATCGCCTGCAAGCGCGCCGATCTGGTAGGCGACCAGGTTCTCGATCTCGGACGACTTCAGGCCGGGGATCGGCCGGCGGCCGAAGCCGTGCAGGTCGCGATAGCCAGGATGCGCGCCGACGCTGACGCCGCGCGCCTTCGCCAGTTCCACCGTCTTGCGCATGATGTCGGCGTCGCCGGCATGAAAGCCGCAGGCGACGTTGACCGAGGTCGCAAGCTCGATCATGGCGGCGTCATTGCCCATCTCCCAGGCGCCAAAACTTTCGCCGAGATCGCAGTTGAGGTCGATGGTTGTCATGATGGTCGGTCCGCTTCTGAGTGAAGCTGAAGTCGGATTGTCAGTCCGGCCCCAATATGTCGCCGGCGATACGACGTGCCAGGTCCCGGCATCGACGGCGCTGACGGCGCTGCCGGCGACATTGGCATCGTGCAGCGCCTCGATGTTGAGATCAAAGCTTTCGATATCGCGCAGCCGGTCGGGCAGGGTGCGCAGCAGATTCGCGAATTTGCGCAGCCTCGGCCTGCGCCTCGGCCATGCTGACCGCCTTGAAGCGAAACGCGCGGCCGGCCGGGATCTGCGCGAACCGGCCGAGATCGGCCGATATCACGGTCGCGATCTTGGGATAGCCGCCGCTGGTGCCGCGGTCCGGCATCAGCACGATCGGCGCGCCGTTGCCGGGCACCTGGATGCTGCCGTTCACGGTGCCGTCGGAGACGATGTTGTGGCCGTGCAGATGCTTGATGACGGGCCCTTCGAGCCGGTAGCCCATGCGGTCGCTGGTCGCCGAGATCTTCCATTCGCTGTCGAGGAACAGCTTCTTGGTGTCGTCGGCGAATTCGTCGTCCTGCGGGCCCATCACGACGCGGATCGGCCCGTCAGACGGCGCCGGCAGCTCGATCCGGCGCTCGGCCGCGCCGCTGGCGGCGTGCGGTCTGCAATTCGTCGCCGGCCTGCAGCGGGCGCGGGTAGGGACTGCCGAGACCGGCGCGCGCGTTCACGGCCAGGCTGCCGAACATCGGCTCGCCCTGCATGCCGCCTTCGATCGCGAGATAGCTGAACGAGCCGCCGCGGGCAAAGCCGAGCGTCAGGGTCTCGCCGTCGGCCAGCGTCATCGATGTGTCGAAGGCAACGGCGCGTCCGGCAATGTCGGCATTGCGCGGCGCGCCCGACAGCGCGACGCGGACCGCGCCGTCGCGCGCCGTGAAGGTCGCGCCGAACGGGCCGATCTCGACGGCTGCGGCGAACAGCGCGTTTCCGACCAGCCTGTTCGCGGCCGCCAGCGCCAGCCGATCCATCGCGCCGCTCGGCGTCAGGCCGTAGCGCTGCGCGCCAGGCCGTCCGCCGTCCTGTACGGAACTTGCCGGACCGATTGATGCGATGACGAGCTTGCTCATGACGCGATCAATTCGGCGACGATCTCGCCGGCTTCCGCGGCACGATCCTGCTCGGCAAAGGTCTTGGCATCGACCGGCACAAAGGTGATGGCATCGCCGGGCTCCAGCAGAAAGGTCGGATCGCGGTGCAGCTGGTAGGTCCGCACCGCGGTGCGTCCCGAGCAGATGCCAGCCGCTCGGGCCGGCGAGGCATTGCACGCCGGTCTGCACGCCGCCGATCGAGATCGTGCCGGCCGGCGTCAGCAGGCGCGGGTTCTGCCGCCGCGGCATCTGCAAGGAATGGCGCTAGCCCGCTGAGATAGGACCAGCCCGGCGTAAAGCCGATCATGGCGACGCGGTAGTCGCCGGCGATGTGCCGCGCCACGATGTCGTCCGGCGTGGTGTTGAGCGTTTTGGCGACGTCCTCGAGATCGATGCCGTGCTCGCCGCCATAGACCACCGGAATGCGCCAGCGCCGGGCTTTTGCCGCGGCAGGGAACCGGCCGTTGCGCCAGCGCGAGCAGTTGCTCGCCGAGCGCGTCGAAACCGATCTGCACGGGATCGTAATGCACCAGCAGCGACCGATAGGTCGGCACGGTCTCGGTCACGCCGGCGATCGGCGCGTCCGCCAGCGCGCGATCGAGCGCCAGCACCCGCCGGTTGGCGTCGTCGTCGATGTTGCGGCTGAATTCCACCGTGATGGCGCTGTCGCCACTCGGCAAAAGGCGGGGTGGGGGAGAGGTCGCGGCCATGGCCTCAGTGACTCATCGCGATAATCACGCTCTAGCCGTGTTTTGCGTTCGCAGTGGAATTCGCTTCGTGCAAAATCAGCCAGCAACTTCAATAAATTAATCGCATGCCTGCGATAAGTTGTTGATGATCGCACGCTGACCACGCATGGCCTTGACGCGATGCCCGCGCCCCGCAAGATGCGCGCGCCATTCATTCCGCCACCGGAGCCTGCCTTCCGATGTCCCTGACCCCTGAAGCGATCGCGACCCTGTCGCGCGTGTCCACCGCCACCATCACCACGGTTCTGCTCAAGAAGGGGCTGCGAAACGTCTGGATGCGCGGCACGCAGGCCGCTGCGGCCGGGCCAGCCGCGGCTGGTCGGACCGGCCTTCACGCTGCGCTTCGTGCCCGCGCGCGAGGATCTGGCGACGCCGGAATCCTGGTCGTCGCCGATTTCGACGCGCACCGCGATCGAGGCGATGCCGGACGGCTGCATCGCCGTGGTCGACGCCATGGGCGTCACCGATGCCGGCATCTTCGGCGATATTCTCTGCGCGCGCATGGTCAAGCGCGGCGTCGCGGCGCTGATCACCGATGGCGTGGTGCGCGATCTCGAGGGCGTGCTCGGCACCGGCCTGCCGGTCTGGTGCGACGGCTATGCCGCGCCGCCTTCGGTCGCCGGGCTGACCTTCGTCGGCTGGGGCGAGCCGATCGGCTGCGGCGGCGTTGCGGTGTTTCCGAACGATATCGTCGTCGCCGACCAGGACGGCGCGGTGCTGATCCCGCAGGCGTTGCTCGACCACGTTCTGGCCGAAGGCGCCGAGCAGGAGCGGATGGAAGCCTGGATCGTCAACGAGGTGAACAACGGCGCGGCGCTGCCCGGCCTCTATCCGATGAACGCCGAGACCAAGGCGCGCTACGCCGCTACGAAGAAATAACATCAACCAAGAAACAACATCAACAAAGGAGGTAACCCCATGGATATTCATCTCGCCGGCTCGCGGCCGACGCGCCGCGCGCCGCCAGAATGTTTCACCGGCACGGTCTGGCAGGATCCGATCATCACCACCGCAGCGCCGGCGCGGATTGGTCTGCAACTCGCGTCTCCTTCGAGCCCGGCGCGCGCACGGCCTGGCACACCCATCCGCTCGGCCAGACGCTCTACGTGATCTCGGGCGTCGGCCGGGTTCAGACCAAGGGCGGCCCGATCCGCGAAATCCGGCCCGGCGACGTGGTCTGGATTCCGCCGGGCGAGAAGCATTGGCACGGCGCGTCGCCGACCAATGCCATGACCCACGTCGCGATGCAGGAATCGCTGGACGGAAACCACGTGACCTGGATGGAGCATGTGACCGACGCGGAATATTCCGCAAAGCTCGGTTAGTCGTATTTGCCTTCCCCGGACGCTGCAGCGCAAAGAGCGCTGCACCGCGTCCGGGACACGAGAAGCCGGTGTTAAATCCGCTGCGCGGTCCAGGTGCCCGAGCACATGGCGCCGCGCCAGGTGCCGGATCCTGATGTGCCCGAGAGGCGGCCGGAGCCGACTGCGCGCTTGATGCCGCTCGCCAGGGTCAC
This sequence comes from uncultured Alphaproteobacteria bacterium, assembly GCA_963738765.1. GTDB lineage: Bacteria > Pseudomonadota > Alphaproteobacteria > Rhizobiales > Xanthobacteraceae > Bradyrhizobium. The sequence continues at coordinate 189,759 of CAVTYA010000041.1, forward strand.
ACTGATGATGCCGGCATCGGCGACGCGGCCTGACGCCGTCACCATGGCGTTGTTCGAGGCGACCTGGCCGTTGTTGATGCCGATCGAGACCGACGTGCCGCCGCTGCACGCCGTGCTCGAGGATGCGATCTGCACGTTCCATTCGCCATCATAAGTCGCGGCGGCGGCGGATGTGACGATCGCCACTCCCGCCAGCAGCAGGACGGAAGCGGTCGTAAATTTGCGAAACTGTCCCATGACGTGCCCCTTTTGTTTCAACGGGGGCAACGTCGCATACCGGTTCCAGTGGAACTGTGATGGTTGTCACACAAGTGCCCAAGGCTGCCGTTTCGGCGTGAACGCCGAGGGGTGTCGGCGCGACGTGACGCCGGCCGGCCCGCCAACGTTCAATCGATGGCACGCTCTTCGCAATCCTCCATCCTTGAGGACGCCGGCTGTCTCGCGATGACACAGCCCTTGCCCAAAAGGATACGACCGATGATCAGATCGCTCGCGGCACGCAATTTATCGGCACGCCAGAAATCGAACATTCGCAATATCGCCTACCGGCTGGGCGGCTATGTCCGGCGGCCGGTCGAGGTTTTGGTCGAAGATGTCGTTCTTAACGACGGCGCGCGTACCTTTCTGCAAATAGGCGCCAATGACGGCTATCTTTCCGATCCGCTGAATCTTGCGATCTTCCGCCACAAGCTGACGGGTACGTTCGTCGAGCCGCAGGCGAACTATTTTCGCGAACTGCAACGCACCTATCGCGACTTCCCGGGCATGGTGTTCCTGCAATACGCGGTGGCGGCGAGCCGCGGCGCCATGACCATGTACACGCTCGACTGCAGCAGCGGCCGGCTGCCCGGCTGGGCGCACGGCGTCGGCACGCTGTCACGCGAGCAGATCGAAAAATTCGGCGACCAGATCGCCGATATCGAGACCTATATACGTGCCAGCGAAGTTCAGTGCGTCACGGTTGCCGATCTGCTCGATCGCGCCGCCCATCGCGATCCCGATATCATCGTGGTCGACGCGGAGGGATTTGACCACGTCATCCTTTCCCAATTCGACTTTGCGAAGCTTTCGACCAAGCTCGTCATTTACGAAACCGAAAGCATGGCAAAACAGGACGCTGCCGACCTCGCGCAAAGACTGGAAGCAGGCGGGTTCGCCATCTTCGAGGCCGGACAGGACACCATCGCGCTGAAGCGCGACAGCGAGACGTTCCGCCGCAAAAACGCGGCCGACAACAAGGCGGCATAGGTTTCTTGATCGGGTGGAATCTCGCCCCGGGTTGGCTCTGATTCAATCAGAACCGGGGATTTAGTTTGCCCTCGTCCAGGTCTGGCCGCCGCAGAACACGCCGCCGAAGGCGCAGCCCTGGACGCGCAGGGTGTCGGAGCCTTTCAGCGCGATCGTGGAATCATAGGTGCTGCCGGTGTTCGGATCGAGAATCCGGCCGCTCCATTTGTCCTTGCCGGGCTTCATGTTGATCAGAACCTGCTCGCCATTCTGGTTCGATTTCTTGTCGACGGAATAGCCGCAGAGATTGGCGCCGCATTGTTCGATCCGGACCTTGCCTTCCTTCTCTTCCGTCAGCCAGACGCCGAGCGGCGAGTTCGCTGCTTGCGCGAGCGGCCGGAGCGGCGGTGCTGGCGCTGGCGTCACCGCGGCGACGGCAGGCGCGGGTTTTGGAGCCGGCGCGGGTTCCTGTTGAACTTGCGGCGCCGGTGCGATGGCCGCGGGTGCAGGCGGCGGGGCGGGCGCCAGCGCGGTATCGGCCGGTGCGACGGCGGCGGTCGTGGTCGGTGGGTTCAGTTGCTCCCGGGCGGACGGGCGCGGCGGGAGCTGCGACGGCGGCTGCAGGAGCGGGGGCCTGCTCCGCCGGTGCGGGCGGCGGCGCGGCAGCTGCGGCCGGTGGCGCCTGTGGGTCGGTCTTGGCCTGCTGCGGAGCCTGTTTGCGCGAACGGTCGCCGTCCTCGTTGCGCGAACGCTTTCCTCGCCGGCCGGTATTGTCGTAGACGCCGGGAATCGAAACGGTGCCGCGATCCGGATCGACGCGAATGGTGCGGCCGCCATATTCGAAGGTGTACTGGGCCTGCGCGGCGGTGCTCGCCAGCAATAGCGCGGCGATAGCGAGAAGCTTCTTCATCATGACCTCCTGAGCAGGGAATCCCCGTCGGGCGAAGCTAGGCTTCAGCAGCGTCACGAAACGTGATCCTAGATCACTTTCAAATTATAAGTCGTAGTCGAGCGGCTTTGGTTCAAAGGTGCCGGCGGCCAGTCTAGTTAGGGCCGGACAGGCGGTCAATTTCCGCCGCGTTTGACGCCGTCTTTTCGCTGCGACTATTCGAACCAGGCGGCATAGATCTTCTTGAAGCTGCCGTCTTCGGTGGCGATATGCAGCCACTGATCGACGAAGGCCTTCAGCGCGACGTCGCGCTGCAGCCAGTAGGCCTTTTCGGCGAAGTCGAACGGCTTGTCCGGATGCACCGCGCAGAGCACGCCGGCATGCAGCTTCTGCTGGTACCGCGTCTCGGATGAGTCCGTCATCATCAGGTCGGCATTGCCCTTGGCGATCTCGTCGAAGATCGTGACGTTGTCGTCGAAGACCTTGATCTCGGCGTTCTTGACGTTGGCGCGGGCGAAGCGCTCGTTGGTGCCGCCGGGATTGACGATCACGCGCGTGCCCGGCTTTGTCGATATCGGCAATGGTCTCGTATTTGCCCTTGTCGGCGCAGCGCGCGATCGGGGTCTTGCCCTCGCGCATGATCGGCGTGGAGAACATTCCCTTCTTCTGCCGGTCGAGCGTGATCGAGACGCCGCCCATCGCGATGTCGAAATTGTCGGCCTCGAAATCCTTCATCAGCTGCGGCCAGGCGGTCTGCGACATACTCGACCTTGACGCCGAGCGCCTTGCCGAGCGCCTCGGCCATGTCGACGTCGAAGCCGCGGAATTTCGAGGTCGCCTTGTCGAGATAGGTGAACGGCAGATAGTCGCCGGTCATGCCGACGCGCAGCGTGCCGCGCTTGATGATGTCGTCGAGGCGGGAGGAGCTGCGGCTGGCTGCTGGGCGTGCGCGGAGACCGCCACCAGACCGCCATCGACCAGGCTCGGCAAAATTCGAAACATCACGTCTTTCTCCGCCGAGCCAATTCGTCATTGCGCACTTGCGATGGCGCAAGGATTTAGACCAGATGCCGGCCTGGAGCCAGCCGGAGAAACCGAAATCGTGACCATCTCACTCTACGACGCCTCGGTCGGCATCTTCGTGCCGTATCTCGGCAATCTGTCCGCGCTGCTCGACCATGCGATCGGCCCATGCCGAGCGCGCGCAAGATCGATCCTGCGGTTCTGCTCAACATGCGGCTCTATCCCAACATGTACAGCCTGCGGCAGCAGGTCGGCGAGGCCAACCGCCATGCGGTGATTGCCTGCGCGCTGCTGGCCGGCCGTGAACCTCGCACGCTTCCGGGGATTCCGAGCCCGATATCGCCGAGCTGAAGTCGCGGATCGCCGCGGCGATCGATTTCGTTCAGGGTCTGCCGCGCAGCGGAGATCGATGGCGCAGCCGACAAGGAGGTCGTCGTTCACCTTCAAGAACGGTAGCGAGCGAACATTCACCGGACGATCGCTGCTGCTGACGTTCAGCGTCCCGCAATTCTTCTTTCACGTCACGACGGCCTACGACATCCTGCGCCACGCCGGCGTCGATCTCGCGAAGAAGGATTTTCTGGGTCCGCCGAGAAACCTGACAAGAGAAGCCTGAGGGCAAACCCGAGAGCAGGCCGGGACCGCTAGCCTCGCCGCCGTCCTTGCGCACCAGATTGGCGGCGGCGCCGCGTCCGCTCATTTCGCTCTTCAGCTGCTCGAAGCGCAGTCGCGCGTCGCTTTCGCGATCGTCGAACCATCTGGACCGCGGCATCCCGGCTCATCGGCCCGGTGACGAGCGGGACGGAATTCTCGCCGATGGTCTCGTCGACATAATAGTCGCCGTTGATCCGCGCGCACCGTCCATTTGAAACGGATCGCCGCCATCGGCCCGGGCCCGACCTTGGAATAGCCGTGCGCCTCGATCGGCGCTGATCTCGACGGGTGGGCTCGATGGGGTCCTCGACGGCGCGCGGGCTGGATGGGAGCTTGCGTCTCGACGAGTCGGCAGAGGAGGCGGGACAGACTGTTGTTCCTCGCGACCGGCTCTCCGGCTCGCGGCGGGTTTCCGGCTGATCGAGAATGCTGGCAATCGCCGCCAGCGCATTATCGGTCGGGTCGCTTTGGCTCACAATTCGGCCTCCGGAATCGAACGTCCGTCAGCGGAACCGGTGTCCCGTTGCCAGCGCGGATACTCCTGTCCTCGCTTCCGAATAAGGCTGAGTTTTGTCTCAGCGTTTTAGGCCGACTTAGCAGATACCGGCGGCAATCTGTCTCTTCCAGGGCCGCGCCTGCTCAAGCTGGCCTGCCAGGCGGAATAAGGTGGCCTCATCGCCGAATTTGGCCGAAAACATCATGCCGAGCGGCAATCCGGCCTTGTTCCAGGCCAGCGGCACCGACATCGCGGGCTGGCCGGACATGTTGAACATCGCGGTCGCCGGCATGTAGCGGCGCAGGATCGGCGCGATATGCGACAGATCTGCGGACATCGTGTTGAGTTCGCCGATGCCGCAGCGGCGGCGAACACAGCGTCGGGCACAGGAAGACGTCGCAAGTCTCGAAGAAGGTCGCGAGCCCGCGCGAAATCTGGAAGGCCGCGAGCTGGGCGGCGACATAGTCGGTCGCCGATGGTATTTTGCGCGTTGTGGGCAGCTCGCCAGCGTCAGGATCTCCGAGATCATGCTCGGTCATCGGCGCGGCCGAGCCGCTGCTCGATCAGCCGCACCGTCAGCGCGGTGTTGCCGCCCACGATCGTGGCCATCACGGCCGCCGGATCGGCGGCGAGCGGTGGCGCGCGCTCCTCGACGTGATGGCCAAGGCCGGCGAGCAGGCCGGCGACGTCGCGAACCGTGGCCGCGATTTCGGGATCGATGGCATCGCCATAGGGCGATTTGTCGGTGAAGGCGATGCGAAGCTTGCCGGGATCGCGGCCGACTTCCTCCGCAAACGGCCGCTCCGGCGGCGGCGCGACATAGGGGCTCGACGGTTCCGGCCCGTGGATCGCGTCCATCATCGCGGCGCTGTCGCGCACGCTGATGCTGACGACATGGCCGCAGGAAAATCCGCCCCAGCCTTCGCCGCGATCGGGACCGAGCGGATTGCGCGCACGGGTCGGCTTCATTCCGAACACGCCGCAGGCGGAGGCGGGGATACGGATCGAACCGCCGCCGTCGCTGGCATGCGCCACGGGCAGGATGCGCGCGGCAACCGCTGCGGCCGCACCACCGGACGAGCCGCCGGAGGAGTGCGCGAGATTCCAGGGATTGCGGGTCGGTCCGTGCAGGCGGGACTCGGTGGTCGGCATCAGGCCGAATTCCGGGCTGGAGCTTTTGCCGAAAATCGAGACGCCGGTCGCAAGAAAGCGCTGGGCGAGGGTGCCGCTGTGATCGGCGACAAAATCGTTCAGGATAGTCGCGCCCGACGTCGTCCGCGTGCCCTCCAGCAGATCGAGATCCTTCAGGAGAAACGGCACGCCGCTGAACGGGCCGGCGGGAAGCCCTTTCTGGATCTGGCGTTCGGCGTAGTCGTAATGCTTGACGACGACCGCGTTGATCTGCGGATCGACCTTTGCCGTGCGGGCAATCGCCTCGTCGAGCAGGTCGGCCGCCAAGACCTGTTTGCTGCGGACGAGTTCGGCCAGGCCGACCGCGTCATAGTTGCCGTATTCCTTGAAAGCCATGTGCAAACTCCGATGAGCGAGCCGATCATCGATCGGTCACGCCGAGAACCGTTAATCCCAAAGGATCAGCCGAGTACGTCCTGATTGATCACATTCTGGCGCAGCGGTTCGCCGTCGAGCACGCTCAGGATATTGCGTGCGGTCTGCTCGCTCATCCGGTCCACGGCTTCCACGGTGACGCCGGCGACGTGCGGCGCCAGGATGACGTTGGGAAGCGCCAGCAGCGATTGGCCGGCGGGTGGCGGCTCCTGCGCGAAAACGTCGAGGCCGGCGCCGGCAAGCTCTTTCGATACCAGCGCGTCGTATAGCGCGCCTTCATCGACGATACCGCCGCGTGCGGTGTTGATGAGGTACGCCGTCGGTTTCATCCGTTTCAGCCGCGCGGCATTGAACATGCCGACGGTCTCGGGATTCTTCGGGCAGTGAATGCTGACGAAATCGGCGCGCGGCAATGCCTCATCGAGATCGGCGACCGGCTCGCAGCCGGCCGCCTTGATGTCGGCCGCGGATTTGTAGGGATCAAAGATCAGCACGTTCATTTCCATCGCCAGGCATCGCTTGGCGGTGCGGGTGCCGATGCGGCCGAAACCGACGATCAGAACGGTCTTGCCGAACAGATCGTAGGGCAGCATGCCGAGCCGGGCGGCCCATTTGTCGTCCCTGACGAGCGAATGCATTTCCACCGCGCGTTTGGCCAGTGTCAGCATCATGAACAGCGCCTGTTCGGCGACCGACGGCGAGTTGGCGGTGCCCGCCACCATCAGCGGCACCTTGCGGCGGCTCAGCGCCGGGACGTCGACGGCGTCGAAGCCGACGCCGATCCGCGTCACCACCTTCATGTCACCGGACGCCTCGAGTTCGGGCTCGCCGAACCGGGTGCCGCCCAGCGCCACGCCATGGACCGGGGCCTGCTGTTTCAGCATGGCCTCGAAATCCCTCGCGGAAATCATGTTGGGAAATTCGACGAGTTCGATATCGTCCCGCGCGTGGAGGAGGGCTCGTCCGTGCTGCGACATCGATTCGGTGACGAAAATTTTCTTCTTGTTGGTCGCCATTCCTGCCCTTGGCCTTTTCTTATTAAGCTACGCGCCGTCAAAGGACGACGCCGGTCACCTCATTTAGCAGGTGCATGTTGTTGAGGTCCACAGCCAATCGGAGCGGGGCGCCATCGCGCGCGCCGGCGTTGGGGTTGACCCGGCCGCAGATCTGGGCGCCCTCGAGCGTGAAATAGATCAGCGTCTCCATGCCCATCGGCTCGGTGACATCGAGCACGGCGTCGAACGGCTCGATACCCGGCTCCGAATGCGGCTTGGCCTCGGTGATGTGTTCGGGCCGGACCCCCAGTAGCAATTTGTCGGTCCGCGAGACGCCCTGGTAGCGGGCGGCGCGGGCGGGCGGCAGCGGGAAGGCGATGCGGTCGGTGATCCGGATGTTCAGCTTGCCGCCGACATCCTCGAGCCGGCAGGGGATGAAATTCATCGCCGGCGAGCCGATGAAGCTGGCGACAAAGCGCGTCGCCGGCTTGTGGTAGAGTTCGTTCGGCGTGCCGATCTGTTCGATGCGGCCATGATTCATCACCACGACCCGGTCGGCCAGCGTCATCGCCTCGACCTGATCGTGGGTGACGTAGACCGTGGTGGTGCGGACCTTCTGGTGCACCTTCTTGATCTCGATCCGCATCTGGACCCGCAGCTTGGCGTCGAGGTTGGACAGCGGTTCGTCGAACAGAAACACTTTCGGGTTACGCACGATGGCGCGGCCCATCGCGACGCGCTGGCGCTGGCCGCCGGATAGTTGCTTCGGCTTGCGATCGACCAGTTCGACGATGTCGAGCATGCGCGCGGCTTCGTCGATCCGGGTCTTGATCTCGGCCTTCGGATAGCGTTTCAGGCGCAGCCCGAACGACATGTTCTCGGCGACCGTCATGTGCGGGTACAGCGCGTAGTTCTGGAACACCATCGCGATGTCGCGGTCCTTCGGCGGCACGTCGTTGACGACGTCGCCGCCGATCATGATGTCGCCGTCGGTGATGTCCTCCAGCCCCGCGATCATCCGCAGCGTGGTCGACTTGCCGCAGCCCGACGGGCCCACCAGCACGACGAACTCATGGTCGGCGATGTCGAGATCGATGCCGCGCACCGCCTCGACGTCGTCGTAGCGTCTTGACCACCTTACGCAACGTCACGTCAGCCATGAGTTCAACCCTTTGTCGCACCGGCGGTCAGGCCGGCAATGTAGTAGTCCATCAGGAAGGCGTAGATGATCAGCGGCGGCGCGGCGCCGAGCAGCGCGCCGGTCATGATCTGGCCCCAGTTGAAGACGTCGCCCTTGATCAGGGTGGTGATGATGCCGACCGGCAGCACCAGTTGGTCGGTCGAGGTCGTGAACACGAGCGGATAGAGGAACTGCGCCCACGACACGGTGAAGGCGAAGATGGTCGCGGCGATCATGCCCGGCAGCGCCACCGGAATGAAGATCCGCGTCAGCGTCTGGAACCAGGAGGCGCCGTCGATGATGGCGGCTTCGTCGAGCTCCTTCGGGATCGACGCGAAATAGCCGATCATGATCCAGGTGCAGAACGGCACCGTCAGCGTCGGATAGACGATCAGCAGCACGTACCAGTGGTTGATCAGCTGGATGCCGGTCCAGTCGTCGAACACCGCGAACATCTTGAACAGCGGCAGGAACAGCAGCGTGTCCGGAATGAGATAGGTCAGAAACACGCCGGTCGCGAGCGTCGCCGAGCCCCAGAACCGCATGCGCGACAGCGCGAACGCCGCGGGCACGCTGATCAGCATGGTGATGGTGACCACGAAGATCGAGACCATCGCGGAGTTGCGGAAGAACGTCAGGTACTGGTTCGAGGTCAGCAGCTCGATGTAGTTACCAAGCGTCGGATGAAAGACCCACCACGGATTGGTCGCCGCCGAAATCTCGGCGCTGCTCTTGAGCGAGGTGATCAGCATGTAGATCGGCGGCACCAGCGAGAAGATCGCGAACAGCGTGAGGAAGAAGTACGACCAGCGCAGCGCCCAGGTGCGGTCGCGGCTCATGCTGCCATAGTTTGACCTTGCGGGTCGGCGCGGCCTTGTCGATTGCGAGCGGTGCGTCATCAGGCTTCATTCCCGCGTTTGTTGATATCGCGCAGGATGAAGATCGCCGCGATCGCGAGGATCGGGAACATGAACAGCGACACGCTGGCGCCGAGCGGGATGTCGCTGCCCTCGATGCCGACGCGGAACGCCCAGGTCGCGAACATATGGGTGTGGTCGAGCGGACCGCCGGCGGTCAGGATCCGCACGATGTCGAAATTGGCGAAGGTCACGATCAGCGAGAACAGCGTCGTGATCGCGATGATGTTGCGCATCATCGGCAGCGTCACGTACCAGATGCGCTGCCACCAGTTGGCGCCGTCGATCGCGGCGGCCTCATAGAGCTGCTCGGGCACCGATTTCAGCGCCGCCAGATACATGATCATGAAGAACGGCGCGCCGAACCAGACGTTGACCAGGATGACCGAGAAACGCGCCCAGTCGGCGTCGCCGGTCCACGGGATCGGCCCGATGCCGAAAAATGAAAGCGTATAGTTGAACGCGCTGTAGGACGGATCGAACAGCCACAGCCAGGCCAGCGTGCTCATCGCCGGCGGAATCACCCACGGCACCAGCAGCATGCCGCGCCATTTGCGCTGCCCCTTGGCAGGAATGTTGTGGACGAAATGCGCGACGATGAAGCCGATCAGCGCCTTGAAGATCACGGCCGTGATCGCGAAGATGCAGGACTGCTTGACCACCAGCCAGAAGGTTTCGCGCTTGAACAGGAATTCGAAATTGCCGAGGCCGACGAAGTGCTGCATCGACTTGTTCAGGGTCGCCAGATGCAGCGAATAGAACGCCGGATAGATCACCAGAATGCCGATCAGCAGGATCAGCGGCAGCGTCATCAGAAAGGCCGCGGTCGACTTGCGCTTGAGCGCGGTGCGCAAACTGGCGCGCTTTCGCGTTGCTCGCGTTACCGGCGACGCTGTTCGGCTGAAATGCGACATCAACCATGATGCGTCTTCCTCGCGGTTTCAGAGGAGCCGGTCAGGTCTTTCGGACCCATCAAGAGAGCCGGCATCGCGGCCGGCCGTCCGTCGTGTCGATGCAACCCGGTCGCTGCGAATCCTCGCCGCAGCTGCCACGCGATCGGCGTGGCCGCTGCGGCCAGGTCCGCGCCTCAGCTGCGCATGAAGCCTTCGAGTTCGCCTTCCGCCCAGGCCAGCGTCTTCTCCATGGCTTCGCCCTGGTAGAAGCGCACGCACATCTTGGTCAGGGTCGCCTGGGCGTAGATCTGCTGGGCGATCTTCGGCGGCGCCGGCGATGCCGCGATCGACAGCTTCTGGTGGTTGTACGGATTGGGATAGTGGTAGCAGCGTGCCCTTCGGCGGCCCTTCCTCGGCCCACGTCTTCAGCGTGGTGAGCTTCTCGAACGCCGGCAGATCGTAGCCGCCGCTCGCCGCGACCAGTTTCTCGATCGACGGCCGGCTGCGACAGATGGGTCAGCAGGCTCTTGGCCGCCTCCTTGTTCTTGGAGAAATTCCAGACGCTCCAGAAGTAGGGCAGGAACGGCGCGAAGCGGCCCTTCGGGCCCGCCGGGAAGCCGTGCGTCCAGCATTGCTCGGCGATATCGCGGCGCGTCGCGCTTGGCGACCGCCCAGGCGCTCGGCGGATTCATGATCAACGCGCCCTTGCCCGAGACCAGCCACTTGTTGTTGGAGGCATCGTCCCACGCCGGCGCGTCGGGCGGCAGGAACGCCATCAGCTTCTTGTAGTATTCGAGCGCCTGCCGCACGTTATCGTTCTTGACGGTGACGTTGCCCTTGGCGTCGACGACCTCGGCGCCAAAGGACAGGAAGATCGCGCCGGCGGTATCGACGGAGTCGCTGGTCTCACCGAGACCGATGCCGAACGGGAAGCCGCCCTTGTGGCAGGCCTCGGCCGCCTTGAGGAAGGTGTCCGTGGTCCAGTTGTCCGCTTTGGGCGGGCTGCCGGCCGGATACATCTCCTGCACGTCGATGCCGGCGTACTTCTTCATCAGGTCGATGCGCGAGCAGGGACCCTTGATCTGGCTGCCGATGCAGGCGGGAACGCCGAGCCATTTGTCGCCGGCCTTGCCGAGATATTGCACGGTGCCGTTGACGTCGCCGTTTTGCTTGATGAGCGGCTCGACGACGTCGTTCATCGGCTCGAGCAGCTCGGCCTGCGCGTGCGGCCACCAGGTCGCCATCGCCAGGATGTCGTGACCGGACTTCGCCTGCGCTTCGGCGGCGATCGTGATTTCGTTCTTCCTGCCGTTGCTGGTGATGTAGTCGATCGAAACCTCGACCTTTTCCTTGTCGGCCCATTCGTTGACGAGGTCGGTAGAGGCCTTGTTGGCGCCGGGCACCCAGTGGTCCCAGAAGCCCATCGTGAGCTTGCCGGCGGCGTGTGCGCCGCGAACGTAGGGCGCGGTGATCAGCGCCGCGGATGACAGCGCGGTAGCGGCTACGAATTGTCGTCGAGACAGCTTCTTCCGTGACATGGCGTTTCCCTCCCTGGTGAGCCAATCGGACCTGAAGTAAAATCTCGCTTTTGTTGTTCTGCTCGCGGCCGCGAATTGACAGCGCGTCGCGGAGATTTCGTTGTCGGCGATCAGAGCAGAATTGCCGGCGTCTGTCGAGAAATCAGGCGTTCGCTGCTCTAGAACTAATGTTGTGTGCAAAATGGAGGCAGAGGGAATCGTGGCCTGCGTTGCAAGCTGCTCGCGGTTTCCGTCACGAAGATATTGCGCCGCACACGGGCTGTATCTGCGCCCGTGCGGCCGGGGGTGTGCGATTGCGCCGCAGGTTCTCGCCACCGGCCTAACGTCGTTTTGCTGCGAACGTTTCGTCATATGGATGACGGCGGCGTGGCGCGGTAGACTTGCGCGGCGCGAAAACGATAAAATCCGGATTCGGCGGCAGGCCCTTACGCCGTCGCAAGCGCCAAGCCGACAGGTTTTGATCGACCAAGAGGAGACTGAAGGAATGACCAGCCCGATACCGACGCTGCGTGCGCGGTCGAAGCTATGCGTCGCGCTTGGGGTGGCCGCCATCATGCTTCTCGGCGCGCCATCGGATGGCCGACGCGCAGGTGGTTCAGGGCGTCGAGAAGGGAGCCCGTGAGGGCAACAAGGCCGCCGGACCGGTCGGCGGCGTCCTGGGCGGCGCGATCGGCGGCGTGGTCGGCGTCGTCACCGGGGTTACCGGCGTTCTGACCGGCGGCGGCAAGAATGGGCAGGCGCCGCAGGACAGACGCCGGCGGCGAAAGACGCCAAGCCAGGCGACGCTGCGAAAACCGCCAAGGCGGCCAAGGGCGCCAAGGGGGCCAAGCAGCCGCGGTCCTGACCCAGGAACGGCGCGCCGCAACTGACGGCCGAACAGATCGTCGCCAACAGCGATGCCAATATCGACCGGATCAAGACCGAATTGAATCTGACGCCCGAGCAGGAGAAGAACTGGGCCGGCTTCAACAGTGCGATGCACTATCTCGGCCATAACGGCGCCGATCGCCTCAATCTGCGCATCGCGCGCGCCAAGCGCGATCCGCCCGACGACATCATCGAGCAGATGCGCAACGAGGCCCAGTTCCTCAACGATCGCGCGGTCGATCAGCGCAACGTCGCCGATGCGGCCGAGCCGCTATTCGCGAGCCTCGACGACAAGCAGAAGCAGATCTTCATCGAGGAAATGGTCCGTCTCAGCCACGAACGCGGGCTGGATTGATACCATCAGGGCTACGGCGCGCCGCGACGAATAGCCGGGCACGCATGCCCTGGGGTAGGTTGAAGGCGCGGCACCCGGCTATCCTGCCGCAGCGGCGCGGCTCGTCTAATTCGTCACGCAATGGTGAAGAAACCCTGACCGATTCGCGCCCGAGTGATGGCCGACTGGCGGCCTTGTCGGGAACGCCGATCTTTCATCTTGAGTGTTGCGCCGGAACATCATACGCGCTTTGGCTCGAGAGCATCACAAAATGGGTTCGGCCAGCACGGGGCTGGCCGAATTTATGTCAAAGGCGCGGCAGGACCGGGGCGCGAAAAATGCGCTACGCCTTCGGGAAATTCAGCTCCACGCCGACCCCATCGGGATCGTACATGAAGAATTGCGTGTCGCCGGTGCGCGGCACGATGCTTTCGCGGAATTTGACGTTCTGGTTCTGCAGCCGCTTGCGCACGCCGTCGACATCGGTAGCGGCAAAGGCGATGTGGTCGAGCCGGCCGGTGTCCTCGTATTTCTTCTCGGTGCCGCGCACCACGATGCCTTCGCGCGGCTTGCGCGTGCCCATCAGATGCACGGTGGCGACGCCGCCGGAATAGAGCCAGTAGCCGGGAAAGTCGAGCGGCGGACGATCGCCATTCTCCAGGCCCAGCACGTCGCAGTAGAAATTCTTGGTGCGCTCGAGGTCCTGGGGTTCGATGGTGTAGTGCTGCAGTCCGCCGAGTGGCATGGTTGTTCTCCTTGCACGAAAGTAGGGTTAGACGAAGCTGAGGTCGGCCTCGACGCCCAGCATCCAGGCGCCGACGGTTTCAAAATGCCTGAGTTGGCCCTGCAGTTGCTGGGTCACGGTGTGAATGTCGCGAAAACGGCGCTCCAGCGGATGCTCCTCGAAGATCGCGGTGGCACCCGCGGCATTATAGGCGAAGTCGACCGCCTCGCGCGCCTTGTGGATGGCATGGGTGGCAGCCATGCGGACGGTGATGCGCTGCGCGATCGTGATGCTGGCGCCGGCGCACAGATCTTTCCAGATGTCGGCCATCGACTGCAGCACAAAGCCGCGCGCGGCGCGAAGGTTGACTTCGGCCTGGGCCAGGTTGGACTGCACCACGGCGTTGTCGCGGAGCGTGCTTTTGGTACCGCGCGGCACCTTGTTGCGCGCCAAATCGACGAAATTGTCGAGCGCGCTGCGGGCAATACCGCAGGCGACGCCGGCAAAGCCGACCTGGTAGCAGGTGTCGGTGCCCATGCGATAGAGCGGCCCGCTCTCGCGGCATTCCCGGTCGAATTCGCGGGTGATCGAATGATCCGATCGAACGAAGAAGTCGTTGAGCGCGAACTGGTCGCTGGCGGTGCCGCGCAGGCCGACCGTGTTCCAGATGTCGGTCCACGCCACATCCTCTGACCGCACCAGCATGGTGCGCTCCAGCGGCTCGCCATTGGCCTCGCGCTTCGGCGTGCCGTCGGCTGCATAGATCGGACAATGCGCGCCGAGCCAGGTCGCGTGCCGCCCGCCGGAGGCGAACGACCACACGCCCGTCACCCGATAGCCGCCGTCGCACTCGACCGCCTTGACCTTGGGGCCGGGGCCCCAGGCCAACACGGCGCGCGGATCGCCGAAGATCGCGTGCGCCACCGGCAGGTCGAGATAGGCCGCCGACATCGCGCAGCCGCCGGCCTGGCTCAGGCACCATGCCGTCGAGGCGTCGGCGCGGGCGATGGTTTCGATGACGTGGAAGAAGGTGACCGGATCGGTTTCGATGCCGTTGGACGAGCGGGGCAACAACAGGCGAAACAGCCCCGCGTCGTGCAGCTTGTCGAGCAGCGCCGGCGGCAGCCGGCGCGTTGTCTCGATTTCATTGGAGGCCGCAGCGACCTCGGGACGAACGGCCTCGGCGCGGGCGATCACGCGCTGGTCGCCCGCAAGATCGGCAGAAGTGGCGATCGACATATTCAAGCCTAGGCCTGCCGAACTCTGGCCGTTGACAGATCGAGCCCGTCGGCCAGTTCCTTGTCGATCTGCTCGATCGACTTGCCCCTGGTCTCAATGCCGAGGAAATAATACACCGCCCCCGCCATCAGGAACCAGCAGCCGAGATAGACGAAGGCCGTCGGAATCTGCGTCAGCGGCACGTCGGGCTTGAGATAGTTGTTGGAACCGACGATCAAGGCGAGGCCGACCGGTCCGATGATCTTGCCGATGCCGCCAAAGCCATAGGCCGAGCCCATGCCGGTGGTCCGAAGATGCGACGGCCAGACTTCGGCCGCATAGGGCCCGACGATGGCAAATCCGCCATCGGCGAAGAAGGAGGCCGCGGCCAGGATCAGCCAGAACGCCGACACGCCAATCAGCGTCGCGTCGTAATTGTAGCCGGCGACGATGGTCAGCACCCCGGCGCCGAGGCCCAGCAGGCCGCCGGCGTTGCGCCGTCCCAGCAGCTCCGAGAAGTAGGAGAAGGAGAGGCGGCCGATGAAGCCGAACACGCTGAGCAGGATCATCATCTTGGCGGCTTGCTGCGGCGTCACCTTCAACAGCAGCACGAACAGCGACGGCGCCCACAGCGTGATGCCGTAGACGCCGGTCTGGGCGCCGGCATTGCCGAGCCAGGAGACGATCAGGCTGCGCGGATATTTGAACAGATCGAGCCAGCTCGACTTGACGATCGGACCGGCGTCGGCGGCGGTCGGCAGCGGCAGGGTGGATGGTTCCATCTGCAGCGCCCAGGCCAGCGACTTGCGGGCCTCTTCGTAGCGGCCCTGGCGGCACAGCCAGCGCGGCGATTCCGGAACCCAGAGGCGGACCAGCAGGACCAGCAGCGCCGGCAGCACGCCGATCGCAAACAGCAGCCGCCACTGGTCGCTGCCCATGAAAGCGCCCATCACGGCGCCGAGGCCGACGCCGAGCGGGATGACGCAGGTCACGAGCCCGCCGACCCAGCCGCGCTTGGAGGAGGGCATGAACTCCTGCACCAGCGGCAGGTCCACGCAATAGAGCCCGCCGACGCCGGTGCCGACGAAGAAGCGCATGATCGTCGAGATAGATCCAGCCATTGTCGGGCGTGAAATAGAGCAGGCCAGTCGCGATCGAGAAGTTCAGCACGGTGCCGATGAACACCACGCGGCGGCCGATGCGATCGGCAAGCCAGCCCCAGACATAGGCGCCGATGATGGCGCCGATGCCGGAACTCATCAGCACCGTCGCCGACTGACCGAAGGTGAGCTTCCACGGCCCGATCAGGAAGGCGAGCACGAAGCCGATCAGGAAGTAGTCGAAGAATTCGAGCGCGTCGCCGATGATGGCGGCAGCGAGGATCTTGATCTGGTTGCCGGTCAGACTCGTCCGGTCGATCGAGTATCTCGAACATGGCGTTTCCCCTTGGCGCATGTTCATTTTTTTGAGCGGGCGTCGCGCCTGCGCACCGCCGATGCAGCGAAGGCTATCCTGTCGATGCCGCGAACGGCAAGCCCGGGCAGACGCGGATCACATCTGCGCCGAGCCAACAGGGAAACGCCATACTGCCCTGCACAACGCAAAGGTCACGTACTGCAACCAACCATGGGCCCGTGCTTTGATCCCGACTTCCCCGGGGACAGGGCAGCGAACCCGTCCCACTTATTTAAGGTTTTGCCGCTAATCTCGCCGCTTTAGGACCGAGGTGGATGGAAGAGAAACGAAAGCATCCGCGGACCGAAATCGAAGAACCCGCCTACGTCTCGTCGGGCGGCTCGGTGATGCGTTGCGTGGTACGGAACATTTCGGTCGAGGGTGCGGCGATCGATGTCGAGAATCCCGCCTTCGTGCCGCAGCAGTTTCGCCTCGTGATGGCGAAGGAACTCCTCGATCGTTCGCGAATGCCGCATCGCCTGGATCCAGAAAAACCGGATCGGCCTGACCTTCATCGACGTTCCGAAGCAATCGAACTGAGGACGCCGCGCGTGGCGAAGATTACTCGATCCTCAGCTTGGCATCGCGTACGACCTTGCCCCACTTGTCCATCTCCAGCTTGATGCGCGCGCCGAAATCATCCGGCGTATTCGCCACCGGCGTGAAACCGAGCACCGCGAGGCGCTCCTTCAGGTCCGGCTGCGCGACGGCCTTGGCGATCTCGCGATAAAGCAGGTCGACGATCGCTTTCGGGGTCCCCGCCGGCGCAACGATGCCGGTGAGGGTGTCGGCATCCTGATCCCTGATGCCCTGTTCGGCGAAGGTCGGCACGTCAGGTATTCCTGCCGCGCGCTCCTTTGCCGCCACACCGATCGCGCGCACTTGCCCGGACTGGATCGCCGAGATTGACGACGGCAGCGCCGTGAAGGCGATCGGCGTATGCCCGCCGACCGTTGCCTGGACTGCCGGGGCAGCACCCGTAAACGGCACGTGCACCAGGTCAAGATTGAACGCCAGCCGGAACAACTCGCCGCCGAGATGCGGCGTCGAGCCGACGCCGGGACCCGCAAAGCTGTATTTGCCGGGATTGTCGCGAATGAGCTGCACCAGTTCCGGCAGCGATTTGGCCAGCACCGACGGGTTGACCACCACCACGTTCGGGGAGGCCGCGACCAGTGTCACCGGGACAAAATCCTTCACCGCATCGTAGGGTACCCTGGCGTAGAGGCTGGGATTGACCATGAACCCGGTGCTGATCGCCATGATGGTGTAGCCGTCAGCGGTGGCGTGGGCGACCTGGCCGGCTGCGGTGTTGCCACCGGCGCCGCCGATATTCTCCACAAAGAACTGCTGGCCGAGCGCATCGGAGAGTTTTTGTGACACCATGCGCGCGATGGCATCCGTCGGCCCGCCGGCCGGGAACCCAACCACCACGCGCACCGGCCGGTTTGGATAATTTTGCGCCGAGGCTGTCGCGACACCGCACAGCAACAACATTGATGCGAACAATAGTCGCCAAAAGGCCGCCATGGCGCTCTCCCCCGGATATGCTTGTTGGCGCCATCATCGGCGACGGCGCCGCGCAGAACAAGGGGAGAGGCAGGGGCCGTGGCCGCCGTTATTTCTTCAACAGCGGCCTGATCCGCTCTTCCAGTTCCTCGAACGACATCGAGCCCTTGAGCCGTTCGCCATTGACGAAGAAGGTCGGCGTCGAATCCACCTTCAAGGCCTCCAGTGCGTATCGTTGGTCGGCGGCGAGCTTGTCGAGCAGCGCCTGATCCTTCTCGCAGGTCTCGACTTCCTGTTCGCTCATCCCGTTCAGCTTGCCGATGAATTTCAGCGTGTCCTTGGTCTGATCCATCAAGCGGTCCTGCTGCTTGAACAGGATCTCGACAGCGCCGAGGTATTTTTCGGAATTGTCCTTGGCGATGCAGCGCGCCAGCATCGAGGCCGCCGCGGCCTTGATGTCGAGCGGAAACTCGCGGAACACGAACCGCACCTTGCCGGTGTCGATATATCTCGACCGCAGCATCGGGAACACGTTCTCGCCGAACGCCGCGCAATGCGGGCAGCTCATCGAGGCGTATTCGGTGATGGTGATCGGTGCCTTCGCAGAGCCGATCGCGATATCCGGCAGCGACACCGGTTTTGCGACGGCGGCGGCGATCGCGCTTTGCGCCATTGCGGTGCCGGTGAAAGCCTGCGCGGCGTACGCAAGCAGGGCGACGGCGAGGGCGCGGCGAAGAATATTCAAAGGGGCTGCTCCGAAGCGGTGATTGCGAAGGGAATATCCGATCGATGTCATTGAAATTGATTACAACTTCCGGCGTGTCATAGCCACGGGCCCAAGCGGTAAAATGGTGATCGCGCGTGGCATCGCCGCGGTCGATTCTCCGGAAAACAACGTGATCGCGGAGCGGCAAAAGGACGCTCTAGGATAGAGGCCGTTGTTTGCTCCGGACCAGCCGTGCTCACTCCCAAGGAATGGCATGATCACCACACCACACATCCGCGCTGCCGTTGCGACATTCTCGCTTATGCTGTCTGCGACGGGCCCGTTGAATGCCCAGCCAGCAACACTCCGGGGGCAAGACGCCTTCGGCGACTGGCAGCGCGACAAGCCCGGCACCATGCGTCTGATCAGGCCGGAAGACCTGCCGAAGCCGGGCGCGACGCCCTCGGCCGCCAACATGTCCCGCGTCGTCGCCAGGCCCGCCACGGCTAAGCCGCAAGTTCCGCCGGGGTTCAAGGTGGAGCTGTTCGCCGATGGGCTGAGCGGTCCACGTATCATCAGGACGGCGCCAAACGGCGATGTGTTTGTCGCCGAAACACGGGCGGGCCGTATTCGGGTTTTGCGCGTGCCAAATGGCGTTTCGAAACGGCAAACCCGCGAAATCTTCGCGAGCGGGCTCACCGAGCCGTTCGGAATTGCGTTCTTCCCTGATGGCGACGAGCCGCATTGGGTGTACGTCGCCAACACCGACAGCATCGTTCGGTTTGCCTATCGTTCCGGTGATCTCAAGGCGTCGGGCAAGCCCGAAACGGTGGTGGCGAAGCTGCCGACTGGCGGCCATTCGACCCGCGACATCGTCTTCACGCCCGACGGCAAGCGCATGCTGGTCTCGGTCGGCTCGGAAGGCAATGCCGGCGAAGGCCTGGGCCGGCCGCCGGGCGGTCTCGAAGTCTGGAGCCGCGCCCACGCGCCCGGCGCAAGCTGGGGCGACGAGACAGATCGTGCGGCGGTGCTGGCGTTCGATCCCGACGGCAAAAACCGGAAGATCTTTGCCACCGGAATTCGTAACTGCGTGGGCCTCGCAATCCAGCCGCAGACGGCTACGCCGTGGTGTTCGACCAACGAGCGCGACGGCCTCGGCGACAACCTCGTGCCCGACTATGTAACCCGGGTTCGCGAGAACGCCTTTTATGGATGGCCATGGTTCTACATCGGCGGCAACCAGGATCCGCGGCATGCCGGGGAACGCGCCGACCTGAAAGACAAGGTCACGATCCCCGACGTGTTGCTGCAGGCCCACTCGGCCTCGCTCGGCATGACATTCTACGATGGAAGCCAGTTCCCTGCCGAATATCGTGGCGACGCCTTTGCAGCCGAGCACGGGTCGTGGAACCGGGCCAACCGAACCGGCTACAAGGTCGTTCGTATTCGGCTGAAAGACGGCGTTCCGACCGGCGCGTACGAAGACTTCCTCACCGGCTTCGTCGTCAACAATTCCGAGGTTTGGGGTCGCCCGGTCGGCGTCGCAGTGACGCATGACGGCGCGTTGCTGGTCTCGGACGATGGCAATGGAACGATCTGGCGGGTCAGCCACTGATTGCCGGTGCCAGCGAACGCGATTGTGCGAACACAAGGACGTGTTCGGCCTCAAAAACGATGAACTTGGCTGGTTCGCTCGACACCAACCAACATGGCGGGATGTACGAGGCGGATATGTCGGATCAATCAGAGCTAAGGAAATGGGCGGCCGAGGCCGCTCAACAGGCCCGGACCGAAAAGGACGCCAACGAGGCGCGGCGTCTGCAGAGTTTTGCGCAATATTGGACGCGGCTGGCGGACACCGAAGAATGGCAGCGCGATCACGAGCCTGCGTAAATCATCGCCCCGCCCAGTGCACGAAGCGGCGCTCGATCAGCAGGAACAGCAGGTTGAGCGTGTAACCGAGCGCGCCGGCCGCAAAGATCGCGGCATACATGCCGGGCATATCGAACAGCTGCTGAGCTTCGAACACGCGCTGGCCGAGCCCGTCGGTCGAGCCGATGAACATCTCCGCCACGACGATGATGACAAGCGCCAGCGACACGCCGTTGCGTAGGCCGACGAAGGTTTGCGGCAGCGATTCCTTGAGCATCACGTCGAACAGCACGCGTAGCCGGGAAGCACCCATCACCTTGGCGGCGAGCAGCCGCGTCTTTCGCGCATTCATGACGCCATAGGCGACGTTGAACAGGATCACCAGCGCCGCGCCGAAGGCGGCCACCGAAATCTTGGTCCGGTCACCGACGCCGAACAGCACCAGGAACAGCGGAAACATCGCGGACGCCGGCGTCGAGCGGAAGAAGTCGATCAGAAATTCCACCGAACGATAGAGCTTTTCCGATGAGCCGAGCAGGAGCCCGAGCGGGATCGCGATCGCGGCGGCAATCGCGGTCGAGTAGATCGTCCGCATCACCGTCTTGAGGAAATCGACACCGAGCTTGCCGTCGGCCATGCCCAGCCACAGCGTCCGGAACGTCGCTAGCGGCGACGGCAGCAGCACGGGATCGACCAGCTTCAGCCAGGTCACGAGGGTCCAGACCGCCAAAAGGAGGGCGACGCCGACCAGCGGCAAAAGCGCCTTGGCTTTGCTCATCCGCGGTGCACCTCGCGCTGAAACAGTTTCAGGCAATGCGCCTTGGTGGCGATGAAGTCCGGCTCCGTCATGGTCTTGTCGGTTCGCGGCCGCGGCGCGTCGTAGGGCACGAACTCGACCACGCGCGCCGGATGCCGCGACAGCAGCAGGATATAATCGGACAGGTACACCGCTTCCTCGAGATCATGTGACACCAGCACGGTGGTCGTTTTCGTCTCGGTGAACACACGCTGCAGCTGGTCGCGCATGAACAGGGTCATCTCGTAGTCGAGCGCCGAGAACGGCTCGTCGAGGAACAGGATTTCCGGCTCGATGATCAGCGCCCGCATGATCGAGACCAGCTGCTGCTGGCCGCCGGAGAGCTGATAGGGATACAGCGCAAGGTCGATCTTGACCCCGAGATGGGCGATCAGCTTTTCGACGCGCTGGTTGCGCTCGGGCGCCGCGATGCCCATCAGCTTCAAGGGATAGGCGATGTTGTCGAACGCGCGCAGCCAGGGAAACAGCGCTTCGCGGTAGTTCTGGAATACGTAACCGAAGCGGATTCCGCTTAGGGGGCGGCCGTCGAACAGCACTTCGCCCGCGTCCGCCGGGACAAGCCCTGCGATCATGTTGATGAGGGTGCTCTTGCCGCAGCCGTTGGGGCCGAACACCGAAATCAGCTTGCCGCGGGGAATATCGAAGTCGAACCGATCGTAGATCGTGGCGTCGTTGTAGTGCTTGCTTAAACCGCGGATGGTGACGTGCGGCGCGGTCCGATGGAACTCGTCAGGGACGCTGGCTGGCCCAGTTGCGACGTTCATCAGGGCTGGGTTTGCCACCTGCTCCTCAAAACTTCTGGAGGAATTTTGTCACGTCGACTTTTTCGGGTACCACGCCGATCGAGGTACCGAAATCGGCGAATGCCTGAAAGTCCGCAAGCTGTTTCGGGTTCATGTCGCCGGCCATGACGTAGCCAAGCATCGACACCATGTCGACCACGTTGTCCGGCGTAAAAGTGTTTTTGGCGAGGTGCTTGCGGGCCTCGTCGGGGTTCGCATTGATGAACGCGATGGCCTTGGCCCATGCGGCCGCAAAACGCTTTGCCACCTCCGGCCGCTTCCGGATGAAGTCGGAGGTCATCGCGCAGCCCGCGGCATAGGCATCGGCGGTTTCGCTGCCCAGAATATATTTTGATATCACGCCGGCCTCGAGCGACCGCGCGACGCCGGCCTTGATCATCATCGACGCATTGGGCTCCAGCGTGTAGCCGCCATCGAACGTGCCGGCCGTCATCGCGTTGACGTGCTGGCCCATGTCGAGCTGATCGATGGTGTAGTCGCCTTCCTTGAGACCGTTCTTGGCGAGGATGGCCTTGGCGGTATTGAGGTTGGCCGGCCCCGGCGCGGACATCAGCTTGGCGCCCTTGAGATCGGCGATCGAATTGGCCGGAAAACCGTTGCGAACGACGAACTGCTCCATCTTCCAGACCTTGGTCTGGCTGTTGAGGCCGATATACATGGCGACGCCGGGCTTCTTGACGTTGGCATTGAGGCCTTCGAGCATCACCAGGACCACCGACACTTCGATCTGGTTGGTCATCATGGCGGCGACGTTGGACGGCCCGCCCATCAGCTTCGTCATCTCAGGCTCGATGTTCTGCTCCTTGAAGAATCCAAGGTCGAGCGCCACGAAGTAGGGCAGGGACGAACTCACCGGGAACACGCCGACCGAAACCTTGTCCTGCGCCAGCGACTGTCCGGGCATGGCTGCAAGGCCTGCAAGCAGGCCGATCAGTGCGGCGGTCTTGGTCATCCATTTCATGTTCACGATCTCTCTAAACAAGTAAAAACCGGGCGGCGGCCGACGCCTTGAAAATGAGGGCGGGAGCGGGATCCCGCCCTCTGATCGGAATGGAACTACTTCTTCATCGCGTCATAGACCGCGAAGGAATAAGCGCCTTCCGGCTTCTTGGTGATCACGGGATCGGAGCCGCCCGCCATCAGGGTCGCGACCGTCCGCTCGTAGTCCTTGACGTCGAGCTTGCCGTCGGAATCGCCGAGCAGTTTTGCGATTTCGCCCATCATCCGCTTCTGGTCCTTCTCGGTCTTGGCGCCGGTGGAGTCACCGGCAAGGATGATCTTCACGGCCTCATCCGGATGGGTCTTGGCGTACTCCCAGCCCTTCATCGACGCCTTGACGAACTTTGCCATCTTGGTGACGAAAGCCGGATCCTTCAGGTTCTTCTCCAGCACCCAGAGACCGTCTTCGAGCGTGGCGACGCCCTCGTCCTCATATTTGAAGACCACGAGTTGGCTCGGCTTGTAGCCGCCATCGATCACCTGCCAGTACTCGTTGTAAGTCATGGTGGAGACGCAATCCGCCTGCTTCTGCAGGATAGGATCGACGTTAAAGCCCTGCTTGATCACCTTGACGCCGCCCTTTGAGCCGTCGGGCTTGTAGCCGAGCTTCGACATCCAGGACAGGAACGGATATTCGTTGCCGCCGTACCAGATGCCGACGGTCTTGTCCTTGAGGTCGACCGGCTTCTTGATGCCGGTGTCGGCGCGACAGGTCAGTTCCAACCCGGACTTCTTGAAGGTCTGGGAGATGTTGACCAGCGGCACGCCCTTTTCGCGCGACGCCAGCGCCGACGGCATCCAGTCGACGACGACATCGGCGCCGCCGCCGGCGATCACCTGCGGCGGGGCGACGTCCGGGCCACCCGGCTTGATCGTGACGTCCAGTCCGGCGTCTTTATAGAAGCCCTTGTCCTTGGCGACGAAGTAGCCGGCGAACTGGGCTTGCGAGACCCATTTGAGCTGGATGGTGACGGGATCGGCGGCCTGCGCGCTCGAAAACGCCAGACCAAATGTCAGGCCTGCGGCCAATGCCAAACTGTGCTTCATGAAAAACTCCAAATCCCAAGACCTTGCCGACCTAGGTCCGATACGACGGGTGCCAAAAAGTTGTCGCGCGTTCGGCCAGCGTGACAAGTCCGTAGAAAGCCATTCCGGCGAGGGCAGCGAGGGCGATTTCCGCCCAGACCATGTCGATGGCCATGCGTCCCGCCTCGGTGGAGATGCGAAACCCGATACCCTGCGTCGGTGTCCCGAAGAACTCTGCAACGATCGCGCCAATCAGGGCCAGGGTGGCGTTGATCTTCAGTGCGTTGAAGATGAATGGCAGCGCCGCCGGCAGATATAGCCTGGTCAGGCTCTGCGGGTAGGTCGCGGCATAGGAGCGCATCAGGTCGCGCTCGATGTGCCCGGACGCCGACAGCCCGGCCAGGGCGTTCACCAGCATCGGGAAGAAGGTCACCAGCGCCACCACGGCGGCTTTGGACGGCCAGTCGAAGCCGAACCACATCACCATGATCGGGGCGATGCCGACCAGCGGCAGCGCCGAGAAGAAATTGCCAAGCGGCAACAGGCCGCGCCCGAGAAACGCGAACCGGTGCGCCAAAATGGCGACCAACAGCCCTGCGCCGCAGCCGATCGCGTAACCGACCAGCACACCTCGAATGAAGGTCTGGACGAAATCCTCGGTCAGCGTCGGCAGCGATGCCGCAAATCTGACCGCGGCTGCACTCGGGGACGGCAACAGCACCGGCGGTACGCCAAAGCCGCGAACGGCGACTTCCCAGAGATAGAAAACGGTGGCGCCGAACAGCAACGGGACCAGCAGATTGAGCAGTTTCCGCCGCCCGGTCCGGATCGGACGCTGGGCTGCGAGGTTGATCACGCAGGTGGCCGCCGCGAGCCAGCTGGCCATCACGAGCAGCCAGAAGCCGATCCGCGCCGAGCCTGCGATGTCAGGATCATGCAGCAGGACCAGCGAGGTCGCGCCGGACAGAATCACCCCGCCGACGCCGACCGCCGCGGACCGGTCATCGGCGATCCAGGCCGCCAGCACGAACAGCACCCCGGCGCCGGCGGCGGCCTGCCAAATGGGATGTGACAGCAACGGCTTTGCCAGCGGCGCCAGCGGAAGCAGAAAGGCCATCAGAATGGCACCGGCGGATACCAGGAGACCGAGCCTGAGCTTGCGCGGGTCCATCAATGCGCTCCCATGCGCCGGGCAACGCCGCGCTCGATCAGGCCGACGAGGCCGATCAGCCCGGACGAGAGCACGGCGGAGGCGACCAGCGCCGCCCAAAGCTGGACCGTCTGCCCGTAATAGGAGCCGGCCAAAAGCCGCGCGCCGATACCTGCTTCCGCACCCGTCGGCAGTTCGGCGACGATGGCGCCGACCAGCGAAATCGTGATGGCGACTTTGAGACTGGTGAAGAGATAGGGGATCGCCGCGGGCCAGCGCAACTTCCAGAGCATCTGGCGCTGACTTGCCGACCACGTCCGCATCAGTTCGATCTGCAGCGGATCGGGCGAGGTAAATCCCTTCACCATTCCGATCGCGACCGGAAAAAAGCACAGATAGGCCGAGATGATCGATTTCGGCAGCAATCCATGCAATCCAAGCGCGCCGAGCACGACGACAAAGATCGGCGCCAGCGCCAGCACCGGCACCATTTGCGAGCAGATGATCCAGGGCAGCAGGCTGCGTTCCAGCACCCGGCTGTGCACGATCATCAGAGCGAGCAGGATGCCGAACAGAGCGCCGAGCACGAATCCGAGCAAGGTCGCCGACAGCGTCACCAGCGAATGATAGACCAGGCTGCGCGGCGCCAGCGGCGGATAGCCAAAGACGCCGTCGAGGAACGCGGCCACGACCTGATGCGGCGCCGGCAATAGCGGGCGTTCGGCGCTCATGGTCCCGGACAGGACGTCGGTGACGGTGTAGGGGGTTTCCTCGCGCTCAAAGCCGTCGCGGACCAGCGTCCAGTTCATCGCCACCGCCGCGACGTACCAGATCGCGACGAGCGCCAGGATCGTCGTCGCCAGCGGCGCGTAGCGCTCGACCAGGGGATGGCGGGCAAATGTCGCCGTCGCCCGCACCGGCAAGGCGAGCGAGCTACTCGTCATAGGAATGTCCCGCGCGCAGGCCAGAGCGGACGCGTTGCGCGATTTTGAGAAATTCCGGCGTCTCGCGGATCTCCAGCGAGCGGTCGCGCGGAAAATCGCAATCGATGATATCGATGATGCGGCCGGGACGCGGCGACATCACCACGATCTTGGTCGACAGGAAGACCGCCTCGGGAATCGAATGGGTGACGAACAGCACCGTCTTTTCGGTCGACTTCCACAGTTGCAGAAGCTGCTCGTTGAGATGGTCGCGCACGATCTCGTCGAGCGCGCCGAACGGCTCGTCCATCAGCAACATCGCCGGATCGAACGACAGCGCGCGCGCAATCGACACCCGTTGCTGCATGCCGCCCGACAGCTGCCAGGGAAATTTGCGCTCGAAGCCGGTCAAATTGACCAGCGAAAGATAACGCTCCACCCGCTGCTGCTGGTCGGCTTCCGAAAAACCCATGATCTCCAGCGGCAGCTTCAGGTTCTTCTCGATGGTGCGCCACGGAAACAGCGCCGGCGCCTGAAATACGTAGCCATAGCTGCGCGCTAGCCGCGCATTCTCCGCGCTCATGCCGTTGACCAGGAGCGTGCCGGAGGACGGTTGCTGCAGATCGGCGATCACACGCAGCATCGTGGTCTTGCCGCAGCCGGACGGGCCGATAAAGGACACGAACTCACCTTCGGCGATCTCAAGGCTGACATTGGAAAGCGCATCGACCCGGCCGTCCGCGGTCTCGAAGGTGAGCGAGATGTTTTGCGCATCGACGACCAGTCGCGCCGGCGAGGACGCCGGTGAAGGAATTGAAGTTGCAGGAGAAAAGGATGACACGTTCTCGTCCGGGCGATGCCTGATCGTCGGTTCACTGACAATTGACATGCTCGGCTGACGCGATGCCATGTCAGGGATAGTGGCAAAAGCTGCTAAAAGAGGCGCGCCCATTGTTTATGCACGCGGAGAGAATAATAAGCAGGAATTCGCTGCTTATCCATGCAGTTCTTGCGCTGTTTTGGCGTGGCGGCTTTTGACAGGCATCGCCGGTCGGCAGATACTTTATGGTGTCTTTTCAAGCCAAAGCGGATGCCGCCTCAAGCGAGCGTTATGAAGCCTGCTCCATTTAAATACATTGCAGCTTCTTCGCTGGATCACGCGCTGTCGCTCAAGGCCGAACATGGCGACGAAGCCCGGTTTCTCGCCGGCGGACAAAGCCTGATTCCGGCCATGAACTTCCGCCTGGCGCGGCCGTCCGTACTGATCGACATCAACGGCCTGAAGGACTTGGCCGGGGTCGATCAGACCGGCAGCGAGGGTATCCGCATCGGTGCGCTGACCCGCTACCGCGACCTCGAACGCGACTCCGGCTTGCTTAAATCCTGTCCGCTGTTCGCCGACGCGCTGCCCCATATTGCGCATCCGCAAATCCGGAACCGGGGAACGATCGGCGGAAACCTGTCGCATGCCGACCCGGCGTCCGAGCTTCCGGCGCTCACCGTCGCGATGGAGGGGCGAATGCGGCTCAAATCGTCCTCCGGGGAGCGGGAGGTCGCAGCATCCGAGTTTTTCCAGGGGTTGCTCACGACCGACATTCAGGTGGATGAAATACTGGTCGCGATCGCGTTTCCGGCGCCGGTGCCGCGTACCGGCACATGCTTTATGGAAGTGGCCCGCCGCCGCGGCGATTTTGCCCTGGCCGGTGTGGCAGCCATCGTGACCCTCGACGAAGACGGGCGGTGCGCTGGGGCGAGGCTGGCGCTTTGCGGTGTCGGCGAAACCCCGGTGGACGCCAGCGATGCCTTGACTGGCCTTGCCGGGCAGGCCTGCACGGACGAAGCCTTCGAAGCGGCCGCCGTAGAGGTCCAGGGGATGATCGAACCATCCGGCAATGTCCACGGCACTGCGGATTATCAACGGCATATCGCCGGGGTTTTGACGCAGCGCGCGCTCGCCGTCGCGCTCCAGCGGGCCGGTCATGGAGCCTGACCGGCACGACATCGAGCTTTCGGTCAACGGAGTGTCGTACCGGCGCGGCGTCGAGTCCCGCACGCTGCTGAGCGATTTCCTGCGCCACGACCTGTTGCTTGCCGGAACCCATGTCGGCTGCGAACACGGCGTGTGCGGCGCCTGTACCGTCCTGCTGGACGGTGCGCCGGTCCGTTCCTGCCTGATGCTGGCGGTCCAGGTCAATGGGCATGAACTTTCGACTGTCGAAGGTCTCGCGACGCCGGCAGGCGAATTGCATCCGGTGCAGCAGGCAATGCACGATCATCACGGGCTGCAATGCGGCTATTGCACGCCGGGCATTTTAATGACCATGACCGCGTTCCTGCAGGAAAATCCACAGCCGTCGGAAGGCGAGGTGCGCGAAGCGCTGTCCGGCAATCTGTGCCGCTGCACGGGCTACCAGAATATCGTCGATGCCATGCTGGCGGCCGCGCAAGCGATGCAGGCGGCCCGGCCATGACGACCCGTTTTTTCGGCGCGCCGGTCAAACGCAATGAGGATCGAAAACTTCTGACCGGGCAGGGGCTGTTCATCGACGACGTTGAACTGCCCGGCTTGTTGCACGTGGCCTTCCTGCGCAGCCAGGTGGCGCATGCCCGGCTCAAAAATATCGACGTCTCGCGGGCGCTGAAACGTCCTGGCGTGGTGGCAGTCTACACCGCCGCCGATCTTGGCGTTTATTGGCAGCCCGGACCGTTGCTGGTGCCGCCGCCGCCAATATCGGGAATTATTTTCAACGCGAGAACGCAGGTTCCGCTGGCGAAGGAAAAAGTTCGCCACGTCGGCGAGCCGCTGGCCGTGATCGTGGCCGAGAGCCGCTACATCGCCGAGGACGCACTCGACGACATCGACGTCGATCTCGAAATCCTGCCGGCGGTGGTCGATATCGAAAAGGGGCTCGGCGCCGCAGCACCTCTTGTGCATGACGATCTCGGATCCAACATTGCAGCGCATGTCCGGCAGAGCAAGGGCGACTATCGCAGCGCGGCTGCGAAGGCCGATCTGATCCTCAAGCGCCGGTTTCGCTACGAGCACGGCATTTCGTCACCGATCGAGACCCGCGGCGTGGTCGCGCAATGGAACGCCCGCGGCGACCAGATGACGATCTGGGACACCACCCAGGCGCCCGTTTTCGTTCGCAACGGCCTCGCCGCCATGCTCGGCCTCGGCGAACGGCAGGTGCGTGTGATCGCGCCCTTCGTCGGCGGTGGTTTTGGTCCGAAGATCATGATGTTCTATCCGGAAGAGGTCGTGCTGCCGTGGATCTCGATGCGGCTCAACCGTCCGGTGAAATGGATCGAAGACCGGCTGGAGCATTTTTTCGCGACCACCCATGAGCGGGGGCAGATTCACGATGCGGAGATGGCGATCGCGCGCGACGGCCGCATTCTCGGCATCAAGGACGTGTTTTTGCACGACACCGGCGCGTATGATCCCTATGGCCTGACTGTGCCGATCAACAGCCAGTGCACGTTGCTCGGTCCCTATGTGGTACCGGCCTATGACTCGACCTTCACGGCCGTCTTCACCAATCTGCCGATCGTGACGCCCTACCGCGGCGCCGGGCGCCAGCATGGCGTGTTCGTGATCGAGCGGCTGCTCGATCTGGCCGCGCACGAACTGAAGATCGACCCCGCGGAAATCAGGCGCCGCAATCTCATTCCGCCGGATGCGTTTCCGTACCGGAACGAGATCATCTTCCAGGATTTTCAGCCGCTCGAATACGACAGCGGCAATTACGAGCCGGTGCTCGACAAGGCGCTCGAAGCCATTGGCTATGCTGAATTCACCCAACACGAACAGCCAAAGCTTCGTGCAAAAGGCCGCCATGTCGGCATCGGCGTCGCCTGCTATGTCGAAGGCACCGGCATCGGTCCCTATGAGGGCGCAAAAGTCCAGGTGCAGGCCAACGGCAAGGTCAACGTCGCAACCGGGATCGGCACCCAGGGGCAGGGGCATTTTACCAGCTTTGCGCAGATCGTTGCCGACCAGCTTGGTGTCGACGTTACCGAGGTCGATATCGTCACCGGCGATACCGATCGGTTCTATTGGGGCGCTGGAACATTCGCCAGCCGTGGCGCGGTCGTTGCCGGCAATGCGGTCAACGAAGCCTCGCGCGTGGTCCGGCAGAAGGCACTGAAGCTCGCCAGCGACCTGTTCGAATGTTCGGAGGACGACCTCGTCCTCGAAGGCGGCAAGGTGTCGATCACAGGCATCCCCGAAAAATTCATTCGGCTTGGAGAGCTCGCGCAACGCGCCAATCCGATGCGCGGCGCGGTCAAGCCCGGCACCGAGCCGGGGCTGGAGTCGACGCAGTATTTCGGGCCGCCGAGCGGCGCGACCGCCAATGGTGTGCATGCCATGATCGTCGAACTCGATCCGCAGACGTTCGACTTGAAGATTCTGAAATATGTCGTGGTTCATGATTGCGGGACGGTGATCAACCCGATGATCCTGGCCGGCCAGATCCACGGCGGCGTCGCCCAGGGCATCGGCAACGCGTTCTACGAAAAGCTGTCGTTCGACGACCAGGGCCAGCTTCTCAACGCCTCGCTGGCCGACTATCTGCTGCCGACCGCGCTGCAGGTTCCGCGCATGGAGCTTGACCATACGATGACGCCGTCGCCGCTGAACCCGCTGGGGATCAAGGGGGCGGGCGAAGCCGGAGCTATCCCGGTCGGTCCGCTGTTCGCGCAGGCGATCGAGGATGCGCTGGATCTCAAGCGCCAGAAGGTCGAGCTGCTGGAGATTCCGCTGAGCCCGAGCCGGCTGTTTGAATTGACACGAAGCGTGAGGGTCCCGTGAGGTCGGCGCAAGTTTTCAGACTGTCGATGGCGCATCCCGGAGATCTCTCCGAGCTGGATCGCCTGATTACGGATGGGACCGTGCGCGCGGCCGAGGTAGTGGCCATCATCGGCAAGACCGAGGGCAATGGCGGCGTCAACGACTTTACCCGCGGCTACTTCACCCAGACCTTGATGGCACTGCTATCGCGGCATCTGAAGAAGCCCGCGGAACAATTGATCCACGAAATCCCCTGCGTGCTGTCCGGCGGGACGGAAGGAGTCATGAGCCCGCATTACAGTGTATTTTGTGCGGGTGAGGGCGAGGCGACGCCGGGCGCGGGATCGTCGCTCGCGATCGGCACCGCGCTCAGCGAGCCGGTCTCGGCCGAAAATGTCGGCCGGCGCGCGCATGTTGACAGCGTCGCCAATGCGGTCCGTGCCGCGATCGCCAATGCCGGGATTGAACGATTGGATGACGTGCATTTCGTGCAGGTCAAATGCCCCTGTGTCACGGTCGCCCGTGCCGCGGCGGCGATCGCCGCCGGCAAAACGCCGCTGACCAACGACCCCAACAAATCCATGGCTTATGCGCGCGCCGCCGGCGCCTTCGGGGTGGCGGTCGCGCTCGACGAGCTGAAACCGTCCGGCTTCGATGACGCTTCGCTGCTGGGCGATTTTGCCATCCAGTCGCCGCGCGCGAGCATTTCTTCCGGCGTCGAGGTCGAGAGCAACGAGGTCATCGTGCTCGGCAACAGCCCACGCTGGTCCGGTCCGCTGCGCATTGCGCACCGGCCAATGACCGACGCGCTCGACATCGGCGCGGTCGTCGATGTGCTGGCCGATCTCGGCATCGCGGCTACCCCACAGGTCTCCGCTGCCGATGCGGCGCGGATCGCGACCGTGCTGGTCAAATGCGAGCCGGACCGGCGCGGCCGGATTCGCGGCAATCGCCATACCATGCTCGATGACACCGACATCAATGCGCAGCGCCATATCCGCGGCGCGGTCGCCGGATTGGTCGCCGGCGTGGTCGGCGACGGACGGATTTTCGTGTCCGGCGGCGCCGAACATCAAGGCCCCGATGGCGGCGGCCTGATTGCGGTGATTGCCTCCCAGACGAAAGGCCGCGCCTGATGCGAATCGTCATCGTGGGCGCAGGCGTGGCGGGATGCGTGATGGCGCGCCGGCTCGCGCTGCTCGGGGATGTCGAAGTGGTCGGCCTCGAGCGGGTGTCGCGCGATGACCATTCCGAAGCCGGCACCGGACTCAATATCGGCCCGAACGCCGTCAAAGCGCTTAACGCAATCGATCCGGAACTGGCCGAGCGCATCACCGAGGCCAGCTATGTCTGGCGCAACTGGCGGATATCGCTCACCGACGGCAGCGTGCTGTTCGATCTACCGCTGGCGAATGTTGCGGACGGGCCGGGTTGGCGGATTCGCTGGTCGGAGCTCTATCGCGTGCTGCGCGAAGCCGCGGGCGATTGCGTCTCCTACGGCTGCGAGATCACCGACATCGACCGTGATCCGATTGATCCCGCCAAAACATCGGTTTCGTGGAGCAGGGATGGCAAGGCGCATCGGCTGGATGGGATCGACCTGCTGATCGCGGCCGACGGGCGATACTCGGGGGTACGGCGTGCGATCTCGGGTGAACCGGCGGTGCGGCAGACCGGCGTTGCGATCTTTCGGCTGCTGGTGCCGGACACATCGGACGGCCTGATCGACGATTACGAGCAATGGTTCAACGGACCTAATCGTCTGCTGTCGTTCCGGGTGCCATCAGGGCACATCTATGTCGCCGGCACGTTTCCGATTCTGCCGGACGGGCAGATCGCCGAGCATTCGAAAACACCCGATGCGCTGCGCGCGGCCTATACGCCGCACAGCGCGCCGCCGAGTGCGCAGGCACGCTGGCTGATCGACACCATCTGCGCGAACGCGACCGAGACGCATTGGGCGCGGATGCAGGAACACGAACTGCTCTACCGCGCCGCCGGTTGCAACGTGCTCTATCTCGGCGACGCCGCGCACGGCATGGTGCCGACGTTGGGGCAGGGCGCAACCCAGGCGCTCGAAGATGCCGCCAATGCGGCGATGCTGATCATGCAGCGCTATAATCGTGGGAGCCGCGACGTCGCTGGCTGGCTGGCCGATGTCGAAACATTGCGGAAGGACCGCATGCGTTTCGTCATGGATTTTTCGCTCGAAGCCACCGACACGATGCTGGAGGGCGCCGATCCCGTGAAGGGGACCGCGCACAAGAATGACGCTTCGTTCCAGAACCGGCTGAAGGCGCTCTATCGGAATGTCGGATTGCCCCTGGACGGAAACATCGAATTGAGGAGAGACGCGCAATGAGTACAGCTGCGGAACTGCCGCTCGCAACGGTCCACGGCCTTTATCACATCGCGATCAAGACCGAGGATCTGGCGGCGACACGGAAATTCTACACCGCCATCATCGGATTGCGCGACTTCCAGCGGCCGGATTTCGGGTATCCGGGGGCCTGGCTCGGTTGCACGCAACCGGGCGGGCTTGCGATCCTGCACGTCTATGCCGGCGGGCCGGCACTCGGCCCGGAAGGCAAGGCGCCCGCGGGAACAGCCGCGATCGATCACGTCTCGCTGTCGTGCTCGGGCTACCGTTCCTATGTTTCGCGGTTCAAGGCGGCCGGACTCGACTGGCGCGAGTTCATCGTGCCCGGCACGTCGCTATGGCAGTTGTTCGTCTACGATCCGAGCGGGGTTCAACTTGAACTGACGTTTGAATCCGGCGGCGAGGGCGAGGAGAAGCCGGACATGTCGGCGGTGCGCAAGTACGTCGCGGGCTCCAGCTTCTTCGACAAGGCGACTTATCCAAAACTCGCCTGACGCGATGCTGGCCGGGTGAATGTGGCGCGTTCTGAATTTATCAACGAAATTGAAGCGGCCAACGCGCGCACGAGGCGGCGCGGACTTGAGGCGGCCACGCGATCTCCGAGACATTCTCCGTCTGTGTACAAAGCCTGCGCCGGCGGGTTTTTGCCACGAATTGCCCGCACGTTCGATCTCGGCCATGCCTAGCGGGCCAAGGGGATGGTCAGGGCCCGACGCGCGTCGTCGAGAACTCACACCGCGCGCCGGGCCGCTTCTTAGCCGAGCTGAAATCCGGCCGGACATCGGCGCTGCGATGCCCGCAAGCCTTGCAAACGAACTGCGCGACCACAATTGGCCGCTATTGGCCTTTTCATCTCGACGCGCGCGCCCCGAGCCACAGTCCCACGAAGGCGCCGACCCCGCTGAGCAGCACTCCCGAATAGGAGATCATGTCGCCACCCCAAAGCTCGGGGATAAACCCACCGATTGTGGAGCCAATGAAAATTCCTATCCAGATGGATGCTTGCATGGCCCAGCTTATCCAAGCGCGGACGCGCGCGAAAGCTTTTCCCCGCGGGGAATTGTCAAATCGGAGCGATCGTTCGTGGAAAGATCGTTGCGATCCGTGCCTTTCACCGAGAACGGCGGAGTGACGAGCTTGTCATGATTTACCCCCTTACTCCAAAGCTGGAACCCCACAACCGCTGTACGTAGAGCAGTCTCCAGCTTCATCGATGATCTTCTTGATGGTATGGGCGCAGCCACCGCATTTGGCGGCGCAGCCGAGCGACGCATAGACGCGGCTCATGCGCGGCCGCTGCGCGACGTTCACGATCGCGGACCTGACCTGGGCGTCGCTGAAGACGTTGCATGAGCATACGATCATCCCTGCCGCCTCCTCATCATCGACCGGTGCTGCCTGCGCCGATCATGGAGACGGATATACCGGTGGCCCGAACTTGACGTTTGACCCTATGGGACAGCGGACTTTACATATCGGGACAACCGTCGTCCGCGGCTATCCGGAGGCAGCTCTCACTCTGCGAACCGCTCCAGTTTGCTTCGAGGCTGCCGGGTTAGCTCGCCATTCCGAGACACTGCAGCCGAACTGAGCGCGAAACCACCGCGAGAACGCGCTGAGAGCGGAAAAGCCGAGCAATTCTGCAACGGACGCCAGCGGACGGTCGCGATTGTCGACGTAACGCGTGACCAATTCAGCGCGCACGGAATCCATCAACGAAGAGAACGTCTTGCCCTCGCGCGCCAGATGCCGGTGCACCGTGCGGCGGTCGACGCCGAGGCGTGCCGCAACGGAATCGGCCGAGCACAGGCCCGAGGGCAGCATGGTATAAATGCATTCGCGCACGCTGGCGCTCATCGTGACGTTGCGGCGCGCTGCCAGCGTGTCGAGGTACTGCTGCACATGCTGGATGATCTTCGCGTCCGCCGCGGGGACGGCGGCGTCGATACCGTGCGACGGGCAGACGATCCCGTTGAAGTCCTGACCGAAGGCCACATCGGTGCCGAAGAATTTCCGGTGCATCTGCTGCGTCGGGGGCGCCGCATGGGTGAAGCAGATCAGCCGGGGTTTCCAGTGCGCGCGGAACAATTGTTGAAAACAGCGATGAAGGAAACCGATCCCGAGTTCGACGCCCTGGCGGATCGGCACTGGACGATCGACGTCAATGGCCAAATGGAGGATGAGCTCTCCATTCTGCTCCTTCATGTTGAGCAGAAGGGACTCGCTGTGCAGGAACATGTAGCCGACCAGCACATCGATCGCCTTGCGGATCGTCGGCTGCTCGCGCACAAGCAGCGCGAGCGGGCCGAGATTGGCGACAGTGCGCTGATCGGCCAGCCGCAGCCCAAAATCAAACTTGCCCGAGCGTCGCGCCGACTCCTCGAGCAGCCGCCCCACCGCCGCCGCCGCTACCTTGATCTCGGGGTCGGTCAGGCAGGCGGGCGGCAGGCGGAACTCGGAAACCATGCGGTAGGGATCGAGGCCGACCGATCGGGCGACCTCGACGTAATTGCTCAGCACGGCACTGCGGATCAGACGGGGCAATGCGGTCGTCCGGGGTCCAATGTCCCAAGATGTTAAACTAGCTGTCCCAATAGGTCAAACCCGGCGGGCGTCTCCTCCACTAGATTGGGGTCATCGCATTGCGCCCCCTCCAGGGGCCGCGGCGCGCAACAACAACAGGGGAGGACGTGCCATGACGACCATTGCACAGCGGGCCGACAAGGCTTCGCCCGTGGCGCCGGCGGTATTGAAGGCGACCCCGAAGGTCGAGCCGTTGACCTGTTCGATCGGCGCGGAGATCAGCAACATCAACCTTGGCGCGGCGTCGCGCGATCCGGAACTGATGGAAGGAATCCGGTGGTTGTTGCTGACCCACAAGGTATTGTTCTTCCGCGATCAGGACATTACGCGCGCCGAGCACATCGCCTTCGCTCGTTATTTCGGCGAGCTCGAGGATCATCCGGTGGCCGGCAGCGATCCCGATCATCCCGGTCTGGTTCGCATTTACAAATCGCCGGACGCGCCCAACGACCGCTACGAGAACGCCTGGCACTCCGATGCCAGCTGGCGCGAAAAGCCGCCGTTCGGCTGCGTGCTGCGCTGCGTGGAATGCCCCGAGGTCGGCGGTGACACCATG
The DNA here is from genome assembly GCA_963738765.1 of uncultured Alphaproteobacteria bacterium. Classification (GTDB taxonomy): domain Bacteria; phylum Pseudomonadota; class Alphaproteobacteria; order Rhizobiales; family Xanthobacteraceae; genus Bradyrhizobium. Next base: position 225,854 of record CAVTYA010000041.1, read on the forward strand.
TGGACCAACATGGCGCTCGCTTATGAAAAGCTGCCGGAACACATCAAGACCCAGATCGCCGGCCTTCGCGCGCGCCACAGTATCGAGGCGACATTTGGCGCCGCCATGCCGATCGAAAAACGCCTGGCGCTGAAGGCACAGTTTCCGGACGCCGAGCATCCGGTCGTGCGAACGCATCCGGAAACCAAAGAGAAGATCCTCTTCGTCAATGGCTTCACGACGCATTTCACAAACTACCACACCGCGGCAAACGTCCGTTATGGACAGGATTACGCGCCGGGCGCAGCCCAACTGCTGCAGTATCTCATCGCCCAGGCGCAGATCCCGGAATACCAGGTGCGCTGGCGCTGGAAGCCGAACTCGATCGCGTTCTGGGACAACCGCGCGACCCAGCACTACGCCGTGATGGATTACCCGCCCTGCCATCGAAAGATGGAACGCGCAGGCATCAAGGGCGACGCAACCTTCTGACCCCCAATCCGACTTCATCGAAAAGGATACGATCATGAACTTCCTCGACGGCGCTCTCTACCCGTACAACCAGGACAAGCTGGTGATCACCGCGGCTCCCTACGGCCCGGAATGGATTCCTTCCGATTTCCCGGAGGACATCGCGGTTACCATGGACGATCAGGTCCAGAAGGCGGTCGACTGCTACAACGCCGGCGCGACGGTATTGCACGTTCACGTCCGCGAAGCCGATGGCAAGGGCTCGAAGCGGCTCTCGAAATTCAACGAGCTGCTGGCGCGATTGCGCGTCGCCGTGCCGGACATGGTGCTGCAGGTCGGCGGTTCGATTTCGTTCGCGCCGGAGAGCGAGGGTGATGCCGCCAAATGGCTGTCGGACGACACCCGCCACATGCTCGCCGAACTGTCGCCGAAGCCGGATCAGGTGACGGTTACGGTCAACACGGCCCAAATGAACATTTTCGAGCAAATGGATCCCGCCGATTATGCCGGCACCTCGCTGGCGGAACCAGCGTTGTTCAATGCATTCCGCGAGATGATCGTGCCGGGAGGCCCGACCTGGGCCGAAGAGCATGTCAAGCGGCTGTCGGCCAAGGGCATTCAGAGCGCGTTCCAGTTCTACAACATCAACAGCTTCGAGACGGTCGAGCGGATGATCCGCCGCGGCATCTACAAGGGGCCTCTGGTGATGAACTGGGTCGCGATCGGTGGCGGGATGGACGCGCCGAATATCTACAACCTGGCGAACTTCCTGCGTGCCGCGCCCGACGGCGCCATGATCACGCTCGAGGCCTCCATGCTGAACGTGTTGCCCATCAACATGATGGCGATCGCGATGGGTTTGCATGTCCGTTGCGGCATCGAGGACAATCTGTGGACCCAGGACCGCAAGAGCAAAATGGGCACGGTGAAGCAGATCGAGCAGCTCGTCCGCATCTCGCGCGAGGTCGGCCGTGAGGTCGCCAACGGCAAGGAGGCCAAGAAGATCCTCAAGATCGACACATTCTACAACAGCACCGAAGAGACGCTGGCGAAGAATGGCTTCGCGCCGAACCGCAAGACCGCATCCGTTTTGCAGCAGGCGGCTGAGTGACCATGTCGGCGCGCGAGGCGACAGTCCTGATCGTGCCCGGGTTGCGAGACCACGTCTCGCAGCATTGGCAGACGCTGCTGGCCTCGCGCCTGCCACGGGTCCGGACGGTCGTCCCGATGGGACGCAGCAACCTCGATTGCCGGGAGCGAGTGGTGGCAATCGAGGAGGCCGCGGCCAGTATTGACGGCCCGATCATCGTTGTCGCGCACTCCGGCGGCGTGATCGCGACCTTGCATTGGGCGCGGCAGACGCAGCGCCAGCTGCGGGGCGCGCTGCTGGCGACGCCGGCGGATTTCGATCTGCCGATGCCGGAAGGCTATCCTTCGATGGCAGCGCTCGGCGCCGGCGGCTGGCTGCCGGTGCCGCGCGATGCGTTGCCATTCCGCAGTATCGTGGCGGCGAGCCGCAACGATCCGCTCGCCCGCTATGAGCGGGTAGCAGAATTTGCACGGAGTTGGGGCAGCAAGCTGATCGACCTCGGTGAGGTCGGACATCTCAATCCCGCATCCGGCTATGGCGACTGGCCTCAGGCCGACAGTTTGATCAGGGAGCTCGAGACGTCTGCGTCTTCCTGTTGGCTGAAGCAACTTATCACGGCATAGCAGGAGGTTTCATCGTGGCTCGAGCAGTTCGCATCAATCGGATCGGCGGTCCTGAAGTACTTCGCCTGGAGCAGGTCGAGGTCGGTGAACCCGGACCCGGCGAGGCGAGGGTGCGTCACACCTATGTTGCCGTCAATTTCATCGACATTTACTTTCGTACCGGACGTTACCCGCTGCCGCTGCCGAACGGTCTCGGCTCCGACGCCGTCGGCGTGGTCGAGGCGATTGGACCGGGGGTAACCGACATCAAGGCCGGCGATCGCGTCGGCTATCTGCTCGGGCCGCAGGGTGCCTATTCGGACGTCCGCGTCATGCCGGCCAACGTGCTCATCCCGTTGCCCGACGGCGTTTCGGACCGCGCCGCCTCGACGCTGATGATGAAGGGCATGACGGCGCAATATCTGTTCAGACAGGTCTACCCGCTGAAGGGCGGCGAGACAATTCTCTATCACGCGGCGGCCGGCGGCGTCGGCCTGATCGCCTGCCAGTGGGCCCGCGCGCTCGGTGTCACCATGATCGGCACCGTGAGCACGGACGAGAAGGCCGCGATCGCAAAGGCCAACGGCTGCGCCCACACCATCGTCACCTCGCGCGAGGACGTTGCCAAGCGCGTCCGCGAAATCACCGGCGGCAAGGGCGTTCCGGTCGTCTACGACTTGGTCGGCAAGGACACGCTGATGGCCTCGCTGGACAGCCTGCAGGTGCGCGGAACGCTTGTCAGCAACGGCACCACGTCCGGTGCGGTCGTGATCGACTTCGCAATTGCTCGCGGTCAAGGGTTCAATCTGGGTGACCCGTCCGGCGATGATCCATTACGCGACCCCGCGAGCGCACATGCTGGACATGGCAAAGGAACTGTTCGAGCTCGTCCGCGCCGGAAAGATCGTTGCCGAACCCAGGCAGACCTTCGCGCTTGCGGACGCAGCGGAAGCCCACCTGGCATTGGAATCACGCAAGACCACCGGCGCAACAGTGCTGGTGCCTTGATCCCTTCACTTCACAATCGACGTCGAGGAAACGCTGATGAACATCATTAACACGCGCGGACCGGACGCAAACGGATTTCTGCTCGGACGCAAAGCTGCCTGGTTCGCATATGGCATGACGATCGCGCTGATGATTTTCGACTATGTCGATCGGCAGGTCATCGTGTCGATGTTTCCGTTCCTGAAGGCGGAATGGCATTTGTCCGACAAGGAGCTTGGCTTCCTGGTCTCGATCATTTCCGTTACGGTCGCCGTGTTCGGCGTTCCCGTGGCCTGGATCGCCGACCGGTTCAGCCGCGTGAAAAGCATCGTCGCCATGGCGGTGCTGTGGAGCATCGCCTGCATGTCCTGCATGTTCGCGCGGAGTTACGTTCAGTTACTGCTCGCGCGGGCCCTGGTTGGCTTGGGCGAAGCCGGATATGGTTCGGTTGGTGCAGCAATGGTCTCCGCTCATTTTCCGCAGCGGATGCGCGGCGGGTTGCTGGGAGGATTATTCGCTTCGGCATCCGTCGGCTCGGTGCTTGGCGTCGTTCTGGGTGGCGTCATCGCCACACACTTTGGCTGGCAAGCAGCGTTCGGTGTCGTCGGCATTCCCGGCCTGTTTCTCGCACTGATGTATCTGCGCGTGCGTGATTACCAAACGGTCGATACCTCGATCACCAATACCGCTGAAGCGTCGACAAAGAAGGACATGATCCGCTCGATCGTCGGCTCGGTGACGGTGCGCTGGGTCTGCATCGGCGCCGCCGCGCAATTGATCGCATTGTCGGCGCTCTGGGCCTGGTTGCCGAGCTTTCTCAATCGTGTTTACGGCATCAGCCCCGACAAGGCCGGAATCCAGGCCGCGGTTGTGGTACTTGCCGGCGCCGTAGGCAGTCTTGTGCTGGGCGCCATTGCCGACCGCGCCGGTGCCCGTTACCAGAACGGCAAATTCACCGCCGTCGCAGTCATGAGTCTCCTGTCGATGGTCACGCTGATGTTCGCGTTCGGTAGCGGACATGCTGGCGTGGTGCTGACGCAAGCCGCCCAGTTCCGGCTGATCGTGCTCGGAGGCTTCCTTGCGACCTGCACGGTCGGCCCGGCCGCGGCCATCGTGATCGACGTCATTCACCCCGGTGTCCGCTCGACCGGGGCCTCGGTCCTGTCACTGGTGCAGAATCTGTTCGGCCTTGCGGCCGGCCCGTTTGTCGGCGGCATGTTGTCCGACGCGGTTGGACTGGAGAACGCACTCGCGTTGACACCGCTTGCCTGCATCGTCGCGGCCGCGGCGTTCCTGATGGCGCGGAAGGGTTACCAGACCGACGTCCGGCGGATCGATAACTCCACGGCTGCGCCGGCCTCGCAGGAAGCTTTCGCTTGATCCTTCGCGCCGCAGCGCGGGCTCTCCGGGTTCCGTCAGGCTGATAACCGGCCGCTCGTATTCCTCGGACTTAAAGCGAGCGGCCTGTTCGGCCCCGTCAGCAGCGTTTGTCGCGCAGCACGACGGGGCGCCGGTGATGCTGCTGGCCTGCAAGAAATGGGGATGGACGCTCATGGCTTATCAAACGATCCAGGTTCGCAAGCTCAATCCCGTCATCGGCGCAGAGATTTTCGGGGTAGATCTCTCCAGGGATCTGGGCAACCAGCAGTTCCAGGAGGTTCACGACGCCCTGATGGAAAATCTCGTGATCTTCTTCCGCGACCAGACGATGACGGTGGAACAGCACAAGGCGTTCGGGCGGCGCTTCGGCGAGCTGCACATTCATCCGAACGCGCCGCAGGAATTGGACGGTCATCCGGAAGTCCTGGTGATCAAGGCCGACGAGACGACGAAGCATGTCGCCGGCGAGGACTGGCACAGCGACGTGTCCTGCGACGAAGAACCGCCGCTGGGCTCGATACTCCACATGCACCGCGTGCCTCCGGATGGCGGCGGCGACACCATGTTTTCCAACATGTACGCCGCGTTCGATGCGCTCTCGCCGCCGATCCGGCAGATGCTGGAGAGCATGACGGCTATCCACGACAGCGCCAAGGTGCATCGCTATCGCGCGAAAAACGCCGATCGCAACGATGTGACTTTTCCGCGATCCGTTCACCCGGTGGTGCGAACGCATCCGGTCACTGGTCGAAAGGCTCTGTTCGTCAATCAGGGTTTTACGACCCGGATCATCCAGCTCAAGCCGCACGAGAGCGACGCGATGTTGCAGATGTTGTATCGCCATTGCGAGACGCCGGAGTTCATCTGCCGGTTCCATTGGCAGCCCAATTCGGTCGCGTTCTGGGACAATCGCGCCACTCAGCATCACGCCTTGTTCGACTATTTCCCGCATCGCCGCTACGGCCTGCAAGTCACCGTCCAGGGAGACAAACCGTTTTTTAGGGCTTGAGGGCTGCTGCGACCCGCTACGAGGAGCGGATGGTCGAGTGATCCTGGGCGTTGAAATTCGTATCGGGTCAGTCGTATCGGTTTGACCGCGTACCGAGGACTTCCGCTTTACCCCTGAGAAGAGACATCGTCACCGCCCGTCGGCATGTCTCAAAGTTGCCATAAGCAGGCTTTCGTTCTCCGAGAGCGGAAGAACTGCTGATGACAAGAATGTAAACGGATCACGAACCTGGCTTGCCGTCCGCCCGCGCCAAGGTCGTGACCCGCAAACAAGTGTTTTACCGCCGCGCCCCAACGCGATTGACGCCGCCATTCATATTGCCACCGGCGTTATGACGGACCGCAGCGCGCGCCACCGGACGAGGCCTGAGCACCACGCCGGCCCTCGCCACGCAACCGTGCGGATATTCAACGTACTGGCAGTAAACGACGGCGCTGGCCGGTGCTGGACTGAGAGTCACACCTGCAAACCCCAACATGAGGCTGGCCGCAATTCCCGCAACTGTCACTGACTTGGTCGAGAGGCTCTTCGTCCGATGCATGGTGATCCTCCTTGTCGCAAGCGAACCGAAAGGTGATGGAGCCGCTTCAGGCGCGGCCACCGATATTGGGAGTGGCAAAAGGACAGGTGATGTTGATGTGGATCAACGCTGGGTGCGACGTCGGGCTAGGTTGGTCCAACTGCCAAGCCATGTTCCCGACTGCCGGTTTTGGGTCAATCGCGGCTCTGCAGGGATGTCCGTGCCGGAGTTCATTTTCTCCGAAAGATGGTGTAATCGGCCGGCCCAGCTTGTGGATAGCTGAAGATTTTGGGTGTTGCGCTTCAGGCTGATGGTGAAAACGAGGTCCTTGGTGACGACCTCAAGCAGCAGAAGGAGAAGCGCAGCATGGACCATTTTGGTGGATTGGACGTATCGGTCAAGGAGACCAGCATCTGCATTGTGGATGATACGGGCAGGATCGTGAAGGAAGTGAAGGTAGCGAGCGAACCTGCAGCCCTGCTGAAGGTTCTGGGGAACCCCATCTACCGCTTCAAGCGGATCGGACTGGAAGCCGGGCCGCTGTCGCAATGGCTTTTCAGTGGGCTTGCGGAAGCAGGCTTGCCAGTGGTCTGTGTCGAGACGCGGCACATGCAGGCGGTGCTGAAGGCGCAGATCAACAAGACCGACCGCAACGACGCGCGCGGCATCGCTCAGATGATCCGGGTGGGACTGTACCGTCCGGTACATGTGAAGACGCTCCGCAGTCAAAAACTGCGAATGCTGCTGACCCATCGCAAGCTTCTGCAGTCGAAGGCTATCGCCATCGAGAACGATCTGCGAGGTACGTTGCGCAACTTCGGCCTCAAGGTCGGAATGGTTGGCAAGGTGAGGTTCGAGGCCCGCATCCAGGAGCTTGTCGAGAATATCCCCGACTTGGCGGTACTGGTGGAGCCGCTGCTCATCGTCCGGCGGGTGCTCCGTGAACAGATCGTTATCCTGCACCGTCGCTTGCTGGCGATCGTCCGGGAGGATGAGGTTTGCCGGCGCCTGATGACGACCCCCGGTGTCGGCCCCGTGGTGGCGCTAACCTATCGCGCGACCGTCGATGTGCCTGCCCGGTTCCGCAAATCCAAGTCAGTCGGGGCGGTGTTTGGGCTGACCAGCTCCAGGTATCAATCAGGCGAGATCGATTGGAGCGGCAAAATATCGCGCTGTGGCGATGAGATGATGCGGACGATGCTCTACGAAGCAGCTCAGAGCATGATGCATTCAAAAAAATGGTCATGGCTCAAGGCGTGGGCCATGCAGATCGCCAGGCGCCGGGGGATGAAAAAGGCGATCGTGGCTCTGGCCCGCCGGCTGGCCGTGATTATGCACCGCATCTGGGTTGATGGCACCGAGTTCCGGTGGACCCGGGAGCAAGCCGCGGCAGCAGCATGAACGCCAGCCAGGATCAAACCCGATAGGAGGAAAACTCGAGCTCCACCGAGCGGTGGAAAGATGTCCCTCGCGGGACGATGGATGAGGTGAGTTCGTATGTCCGCTTGGACCTACCGTCACACTGACGGCAAGGCCGTCCAAAAGATTGTTCCGCCTCGTCCTCGGATCCCATGATGGAAGGGCCCAGGTGCCGATTCCGAAGAGAAGCACGAGCCCGCGAGTGACATCGACACCGCATAGGTGGAGAGCCTGAAAGTGCTTGACCCCGAATGGCCGATTAGAGAAGCGGACATTTGCCATGTCGACCGTGACGATGCAGCGCGAGATCGGCCGCGACCTCCTGGAAGGCCGTGGCGTCACGACGAAGATCCCCGACCGTCCCGACATCGAGGCACTTCTCCGGCGACGCCCGACCTCGGGCTTCGCCGGTTTCCCGCTGCGTCAGAACTTCATTCCGGCCGCGAATGTCACGATCTGGCGGTCCCTCAAGGCGTCGTAGGGGCCGACCTGCAGGGCCGGGTTCCAGGCTACATCGAAGAAGTACTTCTTGCCGTATTCGGCCCGCAGCTTGAGGTTCAACAGGACGCGATCCTGGCTGAACACGCCGTCATAGGACCAGCCCTTGACGTCATGACTGATGCCGACTGTCGGCGTGATGGTCAATCCTGACACAAACGCGTTTTCGTATTGCAGCGACGAGGTCAGACGATAGCCCATGGCGAGCGAACTCACGTAGCCGTCCAGGCTGCATTGATAGGCGGGGGTAGCGGCGGTACATCCCCCGCCGGGGAAGCCGGAAACCGGGCCAAGTCCGAAGACGTCAACGCGGCCGTAGCGGCGGACATTCGGGTCCGGCAGATCGTAGACAGACTTTGCGGCGAATTCGCCGCCGAGCACAAGCGCCTTGGCTCCGAACACGCCAGGCAAGACCTGCCGGCCGCCGAGCGTCAGGTTGCCGACCTGCAGGCGGTCGTAAGCGTTGATGACCGAACCGGGAGCTGCCGCCGCAAACAGCGCACGCAACTGCGTCGGCGCGACGGGCGAGAGCAGGGCGTTGAGAACATCCGCGGCATTATACTGGATCGGCGCGTTCGGCTTGTAGACATATTCGCCGTAGAGCGTCGTTCCCTTGATCTGTGTGGTGAAGTTCAGCGCAAAGCTGTCGACACCGGGAGCGTACCGCTCAAAATAGGTGGGATTGCCCGCGGCGTTCGGGATGAACAGCGGAGCGACTCTCATCGAGGTAACGACGGCCGCCGTCGGGATCGAGTAGTCGACGTGCGAATAATACGCGCCAAACCGGGTGCCGATTTCCCTGATGGTGTACGAGCCGCCGACGCCGAACTGGGCGTCGTGATTGGAAGGAGTTGGATCGCGGCCGATATCAAAACCGGTAGCCAGCGCCACCGGGTCGGCGCTGGGGCCGAACACGACCCTGTTGCAACCAGGCGCAACCCAGTCCGCCGCGGTATACAGCGTGCCGCATCCGGGCAAGGTACTGCGGGGGGCCGTAAAGAGCGTAAACGCCTCGAGCGTTGCACGGTCGAACAGGGCGATCCGTCCCCAGGCGCCGGGTGTCGGTGCGAATATTTCTTCGGGCTGGACGCCGGGGCGATTCAGCGCGGCAAAATCGATGGCGTTCACGGCAGTCACGAAGCCGCCGGGAATCATGGTCGGAAGTCCCCACGGGACCAGAATGTCGCCGACGCGGCCTTCGAACGCAGCGTCTCCGGCCCTGTGTTTCACGTAGGCATAGGCTTCCTGCGGCGCGAAGCCGAAAGAGCGGGCGCGAGAGTCCCAGCCGTTTTGGCTGAGCGGGTTCCCCGAAAGATAGCCGCCGGAAGTATTGCCCCACGGCACGCCCTGGTTCGCGAGCGTGTAGTCATACCACGTCATCCCGCGCAGGAAGACGCCGACCTTCTCTCTGTAGTTCGCGTCGACGGTGACGAACGTCTTTGCGACGGTTGATACGGGCTTTCCGCTATCCCAGTTGAGATTTCCGTCATCGGCATTGGCGCCGCCGACCGCCTTGCCGGGGATGCCGATTGCATGGCCATTCTGCGGCGGAACGAGGATCGCATCGCGGCCGGTGGTGCGGACCGCCGTGCCGAGGGTCGCCACTCCCGAAACCGACAGATCGATCTCGCCGATTTTGTAATGGCCGGGAAGAGGGGCCACCGCCGGCGGCGGCGCCTTTGTGATCGGAGGCGCATCGTTCGGGATTGGTGGCGCGTCGGCGGCGCTTGCTGTCCCATGGAAGGCAAGGACCATCGCGGCCGATGACAGCAAACCGACAAGGCTGCGGCCGGCGAGAGATATCCCCGAGTTAGCCGTCGTTTTCAAGTTTATCATGATCAAGTTCCCCTCTGGTTTCCTGCAAAGGGGGCGCAGTCAGCCGTTCCGCCGGTCAGGCAGAATCCCGCATTCCCTCCCCCCCTCGCGCCGGTTGCGTCCTGCGTCTCTGTTGGGAAGAACTATGTTCGGGAAATCCGGACCACGCTTGTCAATTGGCGACACATACTTGCCATTTGACGACAAGGTATGGGCCGTTAGAATACGGGGATGCCTGAAACAATTCGGTCTGCATCGCTCGCGAATTATGCCGACGTTGCCCGGCAGGTCGGAATTGATCCCTTGAAGATGATGCGGCGCTTCCGCATCGATGCCAGAGCGCTCAGGGACGCAGAAATGCGCATATCGGTCAGGCGGGTCGCCGGCCTGCTGGAGGCCACGGCCGATGAATTGGGCTGCTCCGATTTTGGATTGCGAATGGCCGACCAGCGACGGGTGTCTGATCTCGGCATTGTCGGTCTCCTGGTGTCTCACCAATCCACTTTGTCGGATGTGCTCGACACCATGGTGCGATACCGCAACCTGCTCAACGCAGCGCTGTTGATGCATGTCGAAGAAGCGCGCGACGTCGCGGTGGTGAAGGAAGAACTGGTCGTCGACTTCGACGCGCCGAAGATTCAATCGTACGAACTCGCCGTCGGAATCCTGTCACGGCTGTTTCATTCCGTTCTTGGTCCGCGGTGGCGACCGATCAGCGCACATTTTACCCATGTCCGCCCCAAGCACGTCGCGCTTCATCGCAAGGTTTTTGGCGACCGCATCGAGTTCGAGAGCGAGTTCAACGGACTTACGCTGCTGAGGGCCGATTTGCATCGGCCGAACGCGGTGGTCGACCCAAAGCTCGCGCAATATGCGGCGCAGTTTGTCGATTTGATGCATGACGTCGGACAGACTTCGATGGCGCACGAGGTGCGAAAATCGATCTACATGTTGTTGCCGCTGGGCAACGCGTCGATATCACGTGTGGCGAGCAGCCTCGGCCTCCACGAGCGGACGCTGCAGCGCAAGTTGGCGGCCGACGGCGCGGAATTTTCAGAATTGCTCAACGGCGTCCGGCGCGAACTTGCCGAACGTTATCTTTCAAGTCGTTCCTACTCCTTGACCCGCATCGCCGAGCTGCTGGGGTACACCCAGCTGAGTTCGTTCACACGGTGGTTCGTCGGCGAGTTCGGTGACCCGCCAGGCATATGGAGAACCCGGGATCCGCAGTCGGCGCCGGCTGCCGGACGGTAGTAAAACACCGATCCGCGGCGACCGTTGGTTCCAAATAAAGCGAGCCCCGCCGGAGCGCCCGCTGACGCAATGTGCTAGTTTGGTGATCCAGCCCTGCGGAAAGAGGCATGGCCGATCCCGTCGGTCCTTGCGAAGGGGCGGCTGAACCTGCGGCTTCCCGCTCGACTGTGCGTCAACTCGCATGGAACAGGAGCACGTCATGTCTGCACGACGTCGTATTCTCGCTGCCGCGATGTTCGCCTCGATCGGTTTACTGAGCTTGACCGATGCCTCCTTAGCAGCAGCTCCGATGGCAAAGTCTGCGTCCTCTGCGTCCCATCAACGGAGCTACCCAGTCGAACTGTCGGCCTGCCGATGCGCGCCGCGTCCGAGGCCCGGCCTGCAGCCGGACTACCAGTTTTACTATGACACGCCGGGATATTTCCCCGGGTTCTACCCAGGGGCTGGAATCGCGCGGGAGGTTGGCCCGTCCTTCGGCTCCGGTTTCTCGGAAGGCCCGCTTGGCGTCCATTAAGATCCGGCGACGGAATGGTGGACATCCGCCACGTTTGGCGGAAGGGGTGGGATTCGAACCCACGGTACCCTTGCAGGCACGCCGGTTTTCAAGACCGCACTAAACGGTTTAGGCGCCTGAAGTTACTTTGATAGATATGAAGCTAACGCATTATGAAATCTACACTTTTCCGCAGTCACCTTGGTCTAGCTTGAGTTGCCTTTAGTGACGTTTTTACTCCTGGGACGCTTCTGGTGTGGCCCCGTTGTGGCCCCGGAAGCTGTCAGGAAGGCGTCTCCGTAAAGGTCGATCGCTCGCTCGACGGCCGACCACGTTCGAAAGGCGCCGATCTTTGCCCGGTCGCCATAACGCTCGTACAAAGTCAGCACGTTGCCCCGGCGGCGCACGATCAGCGCGAGGTGCAGGGCGTATTGTCGGGTCCGCCATGACAAGGGCCTGGGCTTGCGCTTGCGGCTCTCGTTGGCGATCATTTCGATACCGGCGGCAGCAGCGAACCGAGATACTCGGCGGCCGAGCGGTCGGCTTCCTCGGTCGGGTGAACGTACAGGGCCATCGTGATCGCCGGTGTCGAGTGGCCCAACCTGGTCTGCACCGTTTTCACGTTCTCACCGGAGTGGATCAACAGCGTTGCCGAGGTGTGCCGCCAGCCATGGGCCGGCTGCCGGTCGGCGACCTTGGCTTGCCGCATCACCTGGCGCAGTCGAATGGTCATATCCATCGGCAGCATGGCGGCGCCGGCCCAGCCGGGGAAACGGAAAAAGGGATCGCGCTGGTAACCCTTACCCCACGCCAGCGCGGTTTCGAGCACATGCGTCTTTTGCGTGCGCAGCAAGTCGACCACGCCGGCCGACAACCCGATGACGCGCCAGCCGGCCTCAGTCTTGGGTTGTTCGCGCAATACCGGCGCATTCCTGACCTGGATGACAGCGCGCCGGATCGCGATGGTGCCCGCGTCGAGATCGACGGCGTCCCATGCCAGGCCGAGCAGTTCGCTGCGGCGGATGCCGGTTACCAGCAGCAGGCTGACGACCGTGGCCACGACGCGATCCCCCGCCGCGGCGGCAAGCAGGCGCTGCACCTCGGTCGCCGTAAAGGCGCGCACCGGCGCCTTGGCCGGCGAGGGCGCGGTGGCATCCCTGGCGGGGTTTTCGCCGATCAATTTCCATTTTCTGGCCTGCTCCAAAGCGGAGAACACAACGCGGTGGACGTGCAGCACCGTTTGTGCCTTGAGCGGCCGCGGCTTGCGCTCACTTTGAGGCTTTGGTCCCGCCGGCACCGTGCCACCGCTGGCGAGCAGGGTCGCATAGGCGCGATCAAGATCGGCTGCCGAGAGTTTGGCTAGCGGGATATGACCGACCTCGCGCTCGGCAAGCCCGATGTTCCGCCGGTAGCCGTCAATGGTGGATGGTGAATGCTCGCCGCGCTGCTCGAGCAGGGCGATCCAGCCGTGCAGGAATTTGGCGGTGGTCTGCCGATCGGGATCACCGACGCCGCGACGCTCGATCTCCTGCTCGACCTTTGCCGCGTGCGCCTTTGCGTCCTTTGCGTTCGGGAAGTTCTTTGTCCGCTGCCGGCCTTTTCCGTTTGGTCCCGGCTCGCGCCACCGGCTTTGCCAGATCGCCTGGCCGCTCGGACTGATTTTCTTTCGGATGCTCGCCATGTGAAGTTTCCTTTTCGGTTTTGTGATGCGTGGCGCGGCAGGACGCTGAGCAGAAGCGAACGTCGCGGCGGGTAACTTCAAACCAGCTTTGGCAATGCCGGCAGCGGCGCATGTCGGCGCGGCGCTGCAACGCGGCGGCTGCCGAGGCGACTAGAAATGCGGCCGGGCTGGCGGTAGCAGGGCGAGGCCAAAGGCTCCCTCGACGCACGCCGCGAACGACTGTAAGTTCCTTTCGCGCCTGGCACCCGGTCGAAAAATCCAGAAATCGGCTCGCGGCTAGCCGGCGCCGTGTCAGTGGTGACACGGCTGATGCCGTCCTCGCCAGGCGGCTCCCATGCCGAGGCGACGGCGCGCAGGGCCTCGGCGAGGTAAAACCAGAGGCTGGTGCTGAGAGTGCACGCCACCTTGCTCGGTGTTGCTGGATTTATCCGGACGCGAGGGGTCACCTCGCCGTCGCACAAACGCGTCGCAGCCGGGACGCTGCCAAGGTCGAGTTCGGCAAGGTCGCGCCAGGTGCCGTCGGTGTTGGTCGGCGTCCAGCTTCCGCCCTCACCCGATGTGGTGAGGCTGACAAAGTCGCGCTCGACCGGGTGGCGAGCCGTCCGGCGTCAGCACGGCGACCGTGGTTGGCCAACGGCCTCGTCCGCACGGGCCATCGCGTCCCCTGAAAAACAAGCGGTAGTTCTGGCATTGTCTTGAGGCACCTTGAGTTAGGTGCAGTATTTATCGCTCAAGGCTCCAATTTTGTCAAACTACGTGTTGACGGCCTCAAAAGCGTAGAGATACCTTCTTTGGCGGAGGGGCTGCTTCGCTTGGAGGGTCGACGTCATGAATGACAAACGGACGCCCACGCGCCGCAATATCGGCGGCGGTTTGAGCATCCCGGCTGCGGCCGCAGAATTGCAGATGTCAGAATACACGTTGAGGCGGGCGGTCGACCGCAAAGAGGTGGTTGCCGTTACTATCAACGGCGTGCGCCGCATTCCGCCGGCTGAGATTGAGAAGCTGCGCGAGACGTTTTTTTCCGCCACCGCATAAACCCGGCCCGCCTGCGCGAATGCAGACGTGAGCCGGGCATGTCGGGTGCGGTGGAACGTGCACCTATGTGCGGTTTTCGCGCCCCGTTCGCAAGGCCGGCCTCGATCTTCAACCAGGAGAGAGGAGCCGAAACCATGCCCAAACCAGCCGCGACCACGGCCTACGCCGGCAGCCACAGGATCTGGCTCGCACCCGTGGCGTGCCCGCACTGCCAGCACGTGCAGCACGCCAACGCCATCGAGCTACTCGCCGGCAGCCACGTCCTTTTCATCTGCACCGCCTGCCATCGCGACGTGCTCACGATCGAGAAGGTGAGCCCTACCAGCCCTGACCCGTCCCCAACCTGAACCAAAAGGAAACTGCACATGGCCAAACGACACGAAGTGTTCCCGTCCCGCTTTCTGAAAGCAGCCGACCTGGCCGGCAAACCGCTTGTTGTCGAGATCGAGCGGGCGCCGCAGGAAGACGCTCGGCAGCGGCGACGACGCGGAGGAAAAAACCGTCCTGTACTTCCGCGGCGGCACAAAGCCGCTGCCGCTCAACATGACCAACTGGGACAGCGTCGCCGGCATCGCCGGTGACGACACCGACGACTGGCGCGGCCATCGCTATCGAGCTCTATCCGGACCACGACGCCGCTGAAGGGCAGCGTTGTCGACTGCATCCGGATCCGCGCGCCGCGGCAAAAAGAGAAGCAGCAGAAGCCGAAGGCAAAGGCGGCCGCGGCGGCCACTGCCGGAACGACGACATGGACGACGATATCCCGTTCTAGAGGAGCGCGCCGTGATCCGCACAGCATTGCAACTCGCGGCAAAAGGATTTCACGTCTTCCCGTGCCGGCCGCGCGACAAGCGGCCGGCCACGGCCAACGGCCTCAAGGACGCCACCACGGACCCCGACATCATCCGAGGCCTGGTGGCAGCAACAGCCCGACAACAACATTGCCATCGCCACCGGCGCGGCGTCCGGCATTTTCGTCCTCGACGTCGACGGTCTCGACGCCGAGGCCGCGCTGCGCCGGCTCGAGGCGGAGCATCGGCGCCTTGCCCGCCACCGTCGAAGTTATCACCGCTCGCGGCCGGCACGTCTATTTCAGATGGCCGCAGCAACCGGTGCGCAATTCCGCCGGCAAGATCGGGCCGCATATCGACGTACGCGGCGACGGCGGCTACGTGCTGTGCCCGCCGAGCATCCATCCAAGCGGCCGCCGCTATAGCTGGAGCGTCGACAGCGCGAACCGCATCGCGGACGCGCCCGGCTGGCTGCTGGCCAAGCAGAATGGTGTCGCCGTCAGGCACGACACCATCCCCGGAATGGCGCACGCTGATCGAGGGTGTCGGCGAAGGCGCCCGCAACTGCAGCCTGGCAAAACTCGCCGGCCATCTGCTGCGCCATCACGTCAATGCCTTTGTCACGCTCGGCCTGCTGCAGGCCTGGAACGCCTCCAATTGCACGCCGCCGCTGCCGACTGCGGAAGTCGAGCAGATCGTCAACTCGATCGCCGGCAAGGAACTGCGGAGGCGCGGCAATGGCTGACAACATCATCCAGCTGGCCAACTTGCAGGACGCCGGCGAGCTTCCGCCCAACTCGGAAGACGCGCTCGCGCTCGCCTATGCGGAGCGGCATGCCAACGATTCCCGTTATGTTGCCGCCTGGTCGCGCTGGCTCCTATACGACGGCGCGCGCTGGATCTTCGACACCACCCTGCACGCGTTCGATCGGGCCCGGGCGATCTGTCGGGAAGTCGCGCTCGAATTCGACAAGCCGGCCGCCGTGATGGCGGCCAAGACCGTTGCCGCAGTGGTGCAGCTCGCCCGCGCCGATCGCCGTCTCGCTGCAACGGTCGAGCAATGGGACGGAACCCGCTCCAGCTCGTCACGGCGGGCGACGGCGACAAGGTCCCGGCTGCGACCTACGATCTGGCCACCGGACTGGCCGGCACACCGGATCCGCTCGACTACATGACCAAGACAACGGCCTGCAGCGCCGCGCCTCTCGGTACACCTCACCCGCAATGGAGCGCATTTCTCGATCGCATCACGGCCGGCGATGCCGAACTGCAGGACTTTCTGCAGCGCTACATTGGATATTGCTGCACCGGCCTCACGACCGAGCACGCGTTCGTCTTCGCCTATGGCACAGGCGCGAACGGCAAGAGCACATTTATCAACACCATCGCCCGCATCTTCGGCGACTACGCGACCGTCGCCGACATGGCGACGTTCATCGCCAGCAGCACCGAGCGCCACCCGACCGATCTGGCCAAGCTGCGCGGCGCTCGCCTGGTTGTCGCGCAGGAGACGCAGAAGGGGCGCCGCTGGGACGAAGTCAGGATCAAGGCCCTGACAGGTGGTGACAGGCTGACGGCGCGGTTCATGCGGCAGGACTTTTTCGACTTTGCGCCGACCTTCAAGCTGTTCATTGCCGGCAACCACAAGCCACGCCTCGGCTCGTCGACGAAGCGATGCGGCGCCGCTTGCTGCTGGTGCCGTTCACCGTCCGGATACCGCCTGGCGAGCGTGATCCTGCACTGGCCGAGAAGCTGTGGGGCGAGCGCGCGGCGATCCTGCGCTGGTGCCTCGACGGCTGCCTGCAGTGGCAGCGGGACGGGCTCGCGCCGCCCGCCTGCGTCCGCGACGCCACCGACGAATACTTCCGGAGCCAGGACACGCTTCGGCGAGTGGCTGGAAGACGCCATTGAGGATGCGGACGATCGCGCCTTCACGCGCATGAGCGCGCTGTTCGCTTCATGGAAAGGCTGGTGCGAAGAACGCAACATCAAGCCTGGGAGCACCATGGCGCTGTCGGGCATGCTCGAGGATCGCGGCTACGAAAAGCGGCGGGAATCGCGACACGGGCCACCGCGGTTTCGCTCGCATCGTCGTCAGAAAGCAATGAGCAGGGACAGGGCGGGTGACAGGTTCGACAGGTATTCCGGTTATCCCCGTCACGCGCGCGCGCGCGTGACGTCGATAATCAGGAGAACCTGTCGGACCTGTCACCCGGATGAGTTCCGCACCGGCCGGTCGCCGGCAACCAACTTGAAGCTTGGGAGAAGAGACATGATCCAGTGGCACCGCAATGACGACGAGGCCTACATCTGCGAGCACACCTACGAGACCCCCACGGGTTTCTCTGTGGAGAAACGCGAGGAGGGATGGACGGCGGTCAAGTTCAACAACAGCACCGCGTTCGTCATCGGCGCCGCCGAGACTTCTGACATGGCCAAGGTGATTGTCGAGCAGGAGAGATCGTGAAAGCGTACTCCATGCGGCCTGATAACGCTGAGGTGTGGCGCAGGTAACGCCAGCCGGCCGGACACCGGCAACGAAGGAGGTAAGCCGTGACGCTTGAAATTCTGACACCCGAAAGCCCACGCTGGAGCCTGTTTGTCAGGTTGCCTGGGAATACCCTGACTGACGGAATGCCGGCGGATACCTGGCGCTGCGGCAACGATGGCCGCGGCGGCTCAAAGCATCGATATACCGAAGCGGTGTTGGCTGAGCTCGGCGGCATTGATATTGAAGGAACGCTCGAGTTTTTCTGCCAGTATGGCGGCCACTGCGACTGTGAAGTCCTGCTCAACGTAGATCCTGAGACGGAGGAACAGAATGCCAGACATCATTGATTTTGAATTGAAAAAGGACCGCCGTATCGAGGCCGGGATCGAGGCGGATCAGGCACACTGGGACAGCGTCCGCGGTCAGCTTGCGGCGATCATGGAGATTTCGTTGCTAGGCGACACCGCGCTGGTCTCCGCCAGCTTGCGCGCCTTGATGGACACGCTCGAGCCCGACATGAGCCGCCACGACGCCAAGGCACTGATTGCCCGATGCCTGAAGGCGTTTGGAGTAACCGATGGCCCGAACCAGGCAGCATGACCGCATGCACGCCGGCAGGGTCACGCTGGCGATGAAAATCTACAACAGCCGGCAATGGAAAGTCTCGCGTAAGCAGGCAATGCACGTGGCTGGCTATGTCTGCCAGGCGCCAGGCTGTACCGAAGTGCTGATCGGTCCTGGCGCATGCCATGTCCATCACAGAAAACGACTGCAGGCAGCCTGGTCGCTGGCATATGAACCGCAGAACCATCAGGCGCTATGCGTGCCGCATCACACGATCGAAACCAACCGTGAGATTGCCGAGGCGCAAGGCAAACCGAAGCGCGGCTGTGACGAGAACGGCTGGCCAACCGATGCGTCGCATCCGTGGTTCAACAACCTAAAATGAAGCATATCTAATTTGTTCAACTAGAGCGGGCGGGTCGAAAAATCCCTGTAGTACCAACCAAAGCGGCACGCTCATCGCAACCTTAATCGGCCCCTCATTCCAATCTTTCCCGGAACGGAACTAGGCTCACCGCCACCTAACCCGGTATCGATCGAGGTTAACCCATGCCGAACCTGCCCATGATCCACATCCGCGAATGGCGGAAGCTTCGAGCCGCTGTTGCCGCCCAGCGTTGGCCGCCCTGGCAAACCCCGGCTTGATGATCGCCTGATGGTGTCGGCGTTCTTCTACGCCGAGGCGACCAGGTCCGCGCTGGAATGCTGCCCACCGGCCTATCGGAAATCCGCGATCGCTTCGCACCCGGCGCCAGCGCTGGCTGGTTGACGGAACGCTGGCGAAGCTGATGAAGGCCGGCGCGCCGGTAATCAAGCGAATGCGAAGCACCTACTGGGCGACTGTTGCGCGCGGCCGGCGATATTGACAGCCCGGACTGGCGAAGCTCGGACGAGTTTTTCGGCAAAGGTGGTGTCCCGCGGCTGCCGCGCGCGGAGCCGAGAGGCCGTTATGCGACGCGAACCCGGCTATGATAGATCAGTTTCGCTGCGCCATGCGTGCGTGGTGTCCACAGTAGCGCTGCCCTGGTGCCGCGCTACCGAGCGGACGAGGAGCGCATCAGGCAACGGATGCGGCGCGACCCCTGCGGCGATATCAACGGACTATTAATGCAGTTGATGGCGATCGAGAGGCTGGCCCGCGCCGGGTTGCCCAAGGAAGCTCGCGAGCTGCTGGATTTAGCCGTCGCCAAAGAACAGACAGCCGCGACCCGCGCCGAGGGTCGGAAGACCCACTGATTTGTGGCATTGCAAGTAATCGGTGTTCGGCAAGCAGCTCCACACAAGGATTGGTCGCACTCGTAATGGGGTTCGTCCTGACCAGGTCTGGGCTGCCGATCTCCGTTCAGCTGATTTGTTGCAGAGCGTGGACGATAAATCCGGTTGCGAACATCCGGATTGCGCCCGCTACGGTCCATTATGACGTTGATCACGGCCAAGTCGACCGAAGCCGCGGTTGGCTTCCGCTTCCGTCTCGCGGCGATCTGCAGCAAAAATCCGCTTGGCCCGCCGAGCTTGTGGCCTACGAAGCCAAACCAACATTGCAGGGGCGGCGCCTGCGACGGTTTGAGCCGCCAGTCCCCACTGCGTCCACGTTATGCGATCAGCCCTTGCGCTTAATCGCCTTTTTCGCCGACCGCGTCTTCGCCGGCGCCGGTGCGCAACAGGCCACGGCGTCGGCCGCGACCAGATTGCAGAGCTCCGGATGCCCGTCGCAGCAGTCGTCGACCAGAAACGCGATCACGGATCGCATGCCTTCGACGTCCGACCGGTAGATGATCGTGCGACCCTCACGCGAGGAGCGCAGGAGGCCGGCCCGCACGAGAATGGCGAGATGGGTCGAGAGGGTATTGTGCGGTGCGCCAATCGTGTCCGCGATAACGCCGGCGGTGATTCCGATCGGCTCATGCTTTCACCAGCAGCCGAAAAATCGCGAGCCGGGTTGGTTGCGCTAGTGCGGCGAGCGCCGAAATTGCGTGGGCGTCGCGTTAGGGGAGCCGCCCCAGTGCATGGTGCTTGCGTGACTCGCGACCGCCAGCATCGATTTTCGCATCGATCCGCCCTCGGAATTAGCTCAATCTGATCACCTCATACCCCAAAGGACTGATGACAAGCCACCACGTTTCGATTATTGGATATGTCGAGACGTCTCGACATGTCGTATCGATTGACTTTAACCTGCGACTTCAATGAAGCGAGCGCTCCGGTCGGTAGGCGTACCGGCCGTTCCGAGGAAACATCGCCAGTAGGCGTACTGGCGCGCACCGAGGAGTTACTGCCATGTCGCGCTTGCGATCGGATGGTCGATGTCGGCCGCCGTAAGTTCATGAGCGGAGCCGGCCTGGCCGCCGCCGGCGCCGCCGTTACCTCAATCGTCCCGCCAGGCGAAAGCCGCGCCTGCAGCGGCGCGGGTCGACTATCCCTCCAATCGCCTCGCCAACGTCGCCGACCTCAAGGTCAACGAGCCGCTGAACGTCAGCTATCCGGACGCCGACGCGCCGGGCGTGCTGCTCAAGCTCGGCAAGAAGGTGCCGGGCGGCGTCGGCGCCGACGGCGATATCGTCGGCTTCTCGACCACCTGCCCGCACAAGGGCTTTCCGCTCGAGCTACAACGCCGACGACCGGACCATGAACTGCCCCGGCCATTACTCGCGCTTCGACTGCGAGCGGGCGGCCAGCAGGTATGGGGCCACGCCGACCCAAAATCTTCCCGCAATACGTGCTGCGCGTCGACGACAAGGGCGACATCTACGCCGAAGGCGTGGACGAACTGCTCTACGGCCGTCTGTCGAACGTGCTCTGAGGGGAGAACAACATGGCCTACAAGCGCCAGATCGACCGCTTGCCGATCATTCCGAAGGACGCCAAGGAACACAACGTCACTTGCCACTACTGCATCGTCGGCTGCGGCTACAAGGCCTACACGTGGCCGACCAACAAGCAGGGCGGCGCCGCGCCGGCGGAGAACAAGTTCAACGTCGATCTGTGCCAAGCAGCAACCCGCCGAGACCGACGCCTGGTACGCGCCCTCGATGTACAACATCGTCAGCCAGAACGGCCAGGACGTGCACATCGTCATCAAGCCGGACCACGAGTGCGTCGTGAATTCCGGGCCTCGGCTCGATCCGCGGCGCCCGCATGGCCGAGATGAGCTACTCGCAGCAACGCAACACCCAGCTTGCAGCGGCTGACCGATCCGATGGTCTGGCGCTACGGTCAGATGCAGCCGACGAGCTGGGACGATGCGCTCGATCTGGTCGCGCGCGTCACGGTCGCCGTGATCAACGACATGGGCGAAGACGGACTGTTCGTTTCGGCCTTCGACCACGGCGGCGCCGGCGGCGGCTACGAAAATACCTGGGGCACCGGCAAGCTCTATTTCGGGGCCATGAAGGTCAAGAACATCCGGATCCACAACCGGCCGGCCTACAATTCCGAAGTCCATGCCACGCGCGACATGGGCGTCGGCGAACTCAACAATTGCTACGAAGACGCCGAACTGGCCGACACGATCGTCGCGGTCGGCACCAATGCGCTCGAGACCCAGACCAACTACTTCCTCAACCACTGGATCCCGAACCTGCGCGGCACCTCGGTCGACAAGAAGAAGGCGGAGTTCGGATCCGAGCCGCGTCGAGCAAGGCCGGATCATCATCGTCGATCCGCGCCGCACCGTGACGGTCAACGCCTGCGAGGTCGAGGCCGGCAAGGACAACGTGATGCATCTCGCGATCAATTCCGGCACCGACCTCGCGCTGTTCAACGCCTGGATGACCTACATCGCCGACAAGGGCTGGATCGACAAGGCCTTCATCGACGCCTCGACCATCGACTTCGACAAGATGCGCGCCGCCAACAAGGTCTCGCTCGATGATGCGGCCAAGATTACCGGCCTGTCGGCGGACCAGATCCGCAAGTCGGCGGAATGGATCGCGCAGCCGAAGGCGGGAAACGCCCGCCGGCGCACGATGTTCGCTTACGAAAAGGGCCTCATCTGGGGCAACGACAACTACCGCACCAACGGCGCGCTGGTGAACGTCGCGCTCGCCACCGGCAACGTCGGCCGGCCCGGCGGCGGCTGCGTCCGGATGGGCGGGCATCAGGAAGGCTATTCGCGGCCCTCAGACGCGCATGTCGGTCGTCCAGCTGCCTATGTCGACAAGCTGCTGATGGAAGGCAAGGGCGGCGTGCATCACATCTGGGCGTGCGACCATTACAAGACGACGCTGAACGCCTTCAAGTTCAAGCAGAATTACAAGAAGCGCACCGACATCGTGAAGGACGCCATGATGACCGCGCCCTATGGAGATCGCGACGCGATGGTCAAGGCGATCGGGGATGCCATCAAGAAGGGCGGGTTGTTTGCGGTCGATGTCGATATCGTGCCGACGAAGATCGGTGAGGCCTGCCACGTCTGGCTGCCGGCAGCGACCTCGGGCGAAGCGAACCTCACATCCATGAACGGTGAGCGCCGCATGCGCCTAACCGAGAAATACATGGATCCGCCAGGCCAGGCGATGCCGGACAGTCTGATTGCTGCGCGCATTGCCAACAACATGGAGCGCGTGC
>CAVTYA010000042.1:0-7408 GCA_963738765.1 uncultured Alphaproteobacteria bacterium
CGATCGTGATGATCCTGCAATGTTGCGAAGCGCCGCTGCGACAAACCTGGCTTCGCAGATACCAAAAAATTACAAACTTACTTCGTCACCTGACCGCGGATTTCGCCGCCCGGATTGGCCGCGGTGTGGACGTTGACGTAGTACTTGCCGGCCATCAGGTCGGCGGCCTGGGCGTCGGTCAGCGTGGCGCTGCCTTCGACCGGGCTGGTGGTGGCATTGGGGATCGCGAACCGCGACGCCGGCGTTGTCGCCGGCTCGGCCGGTCCATGGAAATGCGCGGCGGTCGCAGGGCCGGAGAGCCCCGAATAGGTCAGCTTCCAGCTCAGCTTCTTGGTGGCGGCGTCGTAGTCGATGTCGGCGGTGCCGGTGCCGGCGCTGGTGTTGGCGGGCACTTCGGACTTGCCGTCGAGGGTTGCCTTCATCTTCTCGGCGAAGGCGGGTCCGGCGAAGGCAATGGTCGCTGCCCAGCGCGAGCGTGGCAAGCATGGTCCTGGTCTTTGACATGGTTCTCTCCCTGTTGACGTTTAGAGTGATGGTGTCACTTTCAAAACAAAGCGATTTCGGATTTATTCCCGAACGCGGCTTAAATGCCTCAAATTTTCAGGCAGCGCAATGGCTGAATAATCGCCATAATAGCCGTTAATTTAAGACGGTCGGTGACGGATCGGTGAATGCTGCGACGAATTTTCCTGAGTTCGGTTCTGTGCTGGCGCCGCCGCTTTCGGCGTTTATCTGGTGGCTGACGGCTCCCCCGGTCGTGCTGGCGGTTACCGAGCCGGCCTATACGCCCAATCTCGCGAACGGGCTGACAACCTTCAACGCCGGCGGATGTTCCTCCTGCCATGCCGTGCCCGGCCAGCCCGATCGCACTGAGGCTCGGCGGCGGCCTTGCGATCACCGTCGCCGTTCGGGACCTTCTACGCGCCGAACATCTCGCCCGATCCGGCCGACGGCATCGGGCGCTGGACCGAGGCCGATTTCGTCCGCGCGGTGACGCAGGGGATTTCGCCGGCCGGCACTCATTACTTTCCGGCCTTTCCCTATACGTCCTACGCGCATGCCAAGGCCGACGACGTCCGCGACCTCTTCGCCTATCTGAAAACGCTTGACGCCGGTGCCGGGCAAGGTGCGCGATCACGACGTGCCGTTTCCATTCAATATCCGGCGCAACATCGGCATCTGGAAATGGCTGTTCATGGACGGCAAGCCGTTCACGCCGGATCCGGCGCGTTCGCCGGCGTGGAATCGCGGCGCCTATCTGGTCAACAGCCTCGGCCATTGCGCCGAGTGTCACAGCCCGCGCAATTTCCTCGGCGGCATCGTCGCGGCGCAGCGCTTCGCCGGCGGGCCCAATCCGGAAGGCGAGGGCTGGGTGCCGAACATCACGCAAAAGGGACTGGGCGACTGGAGCGAAAAGGACATCGCCTATTTCCTCGAAACCGGCGAGACTGCCCGACGGCGACACCGCCGGCGGCTCGATGGCGCGCGTGATCAAGAACACCTCGCAATTGAGCCCGGAGGACCGCGCGGCGATCGCCGAATATCTCAAGTCGCTGCCGCCGGTGGAGGGACCGCCGCGGCCGAAGAAGGCGGCGAAGAGCGGCGACAAGTCGTGATCCCGGCGTATCCCGCGCCCCGGCTCAGGTGACAGTCGCCGCGATTAGGAGTTAGTCTCTCCTCCAATTTCCCGCGAGCCGGACAGCCGTCCGAAAAAGTCGGGAGCCCGCGCAGGAGGATGCCATGGGAGAAATCGTTTCCCTTGAGAAGCTGGTGGCGAACCTGCACGACGGCATGTCGCTGGCCATTCCGACCGACCACGCCGGCGTCGCCATGGCTGCGACCGCGGCGATCATCGCCAGGCGTCCAGAAAATCTCCATCTGGTTTGCGTGCCCATCAGCGGCATCCAGGCCGACATGCTGATCGGCGAGGGGCTGGTCGGGTCGATCGAAACCAGCGCGGTGACGCTGGGCGAGGCGGGAGGCGCGCCGCGCTTTTCCGATGGCGTGCGCGCCGGCGCCTTCCGCCTGATGGACGCCACCTGTCCGGCGCTGCTGGCTGGTCTCGTCGCGGGCCAGAAGGGCGTACCGTTCATGCCCATCCGCGGCATCATCGGCAGCGATCTGATGAAGGTACGGCCCGACTGGAAGGTCATCGACAATCCGTTCGCGACCGATGATCCGATCGTCGTCGTGCCCGCGATCCGGCCCGATGTCGCGCTGTTCCATGCGCCCGAAGCCGACCGCTTCGGCAATGTCCGGATCGGCCGCCAGACCGAGCTCGCCACCATGGCCTATGCCGCGAAAACGACCCTGGTCACGGTGGAGCGCATCAGCGAGACGTCGCTGCTGAAAGACGAAAATTCCGCCGCCGGCGTGCTGCCCGCGCTCTACGTCACGGCGATCGCGCAGGCCCGGCGCGGGGCGTGGCCGCTCGGGCTGTGGGGCGAATATCCGGCCGATGACGCCGAGATCGCGCGCTACGCCCGCATGGCCAAATCGGTGGAAGGCTTTGCCGCCTATATGGACGGTTTTGCGCGGCACCTCGAGGCGGTGGCGTGAGCGTTGCGGCGGCAAGCCGGCGCGAAATCCTGATCGCGACCATTGCCGATCTGCTCACGGGCGTGCAGCTGGTCGCCGTCGGCGCTTCCTCGCCGATCCCCGCGGCCGGCGCCATGCTGCTGCGGGCGCGCAACGAAGCGCGCGGCCTGGAGCGGGTGCGCATCGTCGTGCTCGGCTCGCGCGAGCACAATTTCTTCACCAACGGCGCGGTCGAATTGTTCGATTGCGCCGCGCAGGGCCGTGTCGATGCGTTCTTTCTGGGCGGCGGCCAGATCGACGGCCAGGGCAATATCAACCTGGTCGGGACCGGCGACTATCCGAAAAACGACGTCCGCTGGCCGGGCTCGTTCGGCTCGGCCTTCCTGTATTACGTCGTGCCGCGCGTGATCCTGTTTCGCGAGGAGCATTCGCCGCGCGTGTTTGTCGACAAGGTCGATTTCGTCAGCGCGCCCGGCACCAGCGAAGGCATCGTCCGCAATGGCGGACCCTACGCGCTGCTGACGGGGCTGGCGCTGTTCGATTTCGACAAATCGCAAAAGCGTTTCCGGTTGCGCAGCGTGCATCGCGGCGTATCCGCCGCCGACGTGCGGGCCAATACCGGTTTCGACTATGAAGCGCCGGCTGATGTTCCGACCACGCCCGAACCCGACGCTGAAACGCTGGCGCTGTTGCGCGGCCGCGTCATGGGCGAGCTCGCCGAGACCTATCCGCAATTTGCCGGCACGCTGGCGGCGGAGCGTGCGGCCTGAACCCGGTCAGAGCCTCGGTTCCGATGGAATCAGAACCGAGGCTCTATATCCCTTATCTGACGCGTTTTCTTCACGCGAACCGGTGTCCACTTCGCTTGAAAACGCTTTAGTTATGCAAGTTTTGCAATTCCGAGGTCGCCGGCGACCTGGTCCAGCCCGCGCAGCAGCGCCGGCGCGATCGGGATGCCGTCGCGCGCCCGCGCCGCCCGCGTGGCATGGCTGCGCTCGCCCGGCACGTAGATCCGCTCGACGCCTTTGATCCGCTCGCTGCCGCGAAAATCGCGCACCAGCGCATCGACGCTCGCCTTGAAGGCGGCGACGTCACCGAAGGCGGCAATGTTGATGGCCGCGATCGCCTGACCGGTGTTGGTGACGCTGTCGTCGTCATGGTTGAAGTCGATCACGTCGCGCCCCATCGCCGCACCGCCGAGCGTGCCGGCGAGCAGGCCGATGATCATGGCGAGCCCATAGCCCTTGTAGCCGGCCTCCATGCCGCCGAGCGGCAGCAGCATGCCTTCGTCGGCGCGCTTCGGATCGGTCAGGGGCTTGCCCTCGCGATCGATCATCCAGCCCTCCGGCATCATCTCGCCGCGCAGCGCTTTTGTCTTTACCTTGCCGTAGGCGGCAACCGTCGTCGCCATGTCGAGCACGATCGGCTTCTCCTCGCCGGCCGGTATGGCGGCCGCGATCGGATTGGTCGACAGCAGCATGTCGAGGCCGCCCCAGGGCGGCAGGTGGTTGGCGTTGCCGACCGCGAAATAGAGCCCGATCATGTCGTGCGCGAGCGGCATGGTCGCGTAGAGCGAGGCGGGGCCGGCATGGTTGCTGTATTGCGAGTTGACCCAGGCGATGCCGGTGGTGCGCGCCTTTTCGATCGCGATCTCGGCGGCGCGCTTCATGACGAGGTGGCCCATGCCGTTGTCGCCGTTCACCAGCGCGGTGGAGGCCTGCTCGCGCACCACCTGGATGTTGGGCCTGACGTTGAAGCCGCCGGCCCTGATGCGGCGGGCATATTGCGGCAGCCGGCTCACGCCGTGGCCGTCCGAGCCCTGCAGGTCGGCCTCCGCCATCAGGGCCGCGACCGTCATGGCGTCGGACTCCGGCAGGCCGAGCTTGACCATGGCTTCGCCAATGAAGGCTTTCAGCCGCTCAAAAGTCACTGTCAGTTCGGGCAGGATCGGCACTCCGGTTTCGATGGCGGGGCGCTCGCGCTAGCCCGTGCCGAACGCCTTGAAGGTGATGATGGTATGGGTGTCCTGGATGCCGGGAATGACCTGCACCTTCTCGTTGACGAAATGGCCGATGTCGGTGTCGTTGTCGACGTAGAACTTGACCAGCAGGTCGTAGTCGCCCGCGGTGGAGTAGATCTCGGAGGCGATCTCGGCCTCGGCGAGCGCGTTGGCGACGGCGTAGGACTGGCCGAGCTTGCATTTGAACTGGACGAAGAAGGGAACCATCGCTGTCGTCTCCGAAAGGGCGTCTTATTCGGCGGGTTCAATATAGCGTTCAAGAACTTGCTGGCAATAACACGCCGCGCTAGGACAGGACATGCTTCTGACGCGACAGCCTCAATTTCGCGCGGGCAGGGCGATGACGACGCCGATCGCGCTCACCATCGCCGGCTCGGATTCGTCCGGCGGCGCCGGCATCCAGGCCGACCTCAAGACGCTTTGCCGCGCTCGGCGTCTACGGCGCCTCCGTGATCACGGCGCTGACCGCGCAGAACACGACGCGGCGTCACCGGCATCCATCCGGTGCCGGCCGAGTTCGTCACCGCGCAGATCGATGCGGTTTTCAGCGATCTCGACGTCGAGGCCGTCAAGATCGGCATGGTGGCGCAGCTTGCGACCATCGACGCCATCGCCGCAGGGCTTGACGCGCTGGTCGCCGAAGCATGTCGTGCTCGATCCGGTGATGGTCGCGACCTCGGGCGATCGCGCTGCTGGCGGCCGACGCCGTCGAGGCGTTGCGGACAAAGCTCATTCCGCGCGCCGCGCTGATCACGCCGAACCTGCCGGAGGCCGCCGCGTTGCTGGACGAGCCGGTCGCCGCGAGCGAGGCCGCGATCGAGCGCCAGGGCAGGCGGCTGCTGGCGATGGGCTGTCCGGCGGTGCTGATCAAGGGCGGGCACGGGCAGGGCGCCGAGAGCATCGACTATCTCGTCACCGCCAGCGGCACCATCGCGCTGCCGGCGCCGCGCATCGCCACCAAAAACACCCACGGCACCGGATGCTCGCTGTCCTCGGCCATCGCCGCCGGCCTTGCCAAGGGCGAGGACCTGGAAACCGCGGTGCGCAACGCCAAGGCCTGGGTCAGCGCCGCGATCGCGGCCGCCGATCGCTTCGCGGTCGGCCACGGCCACGGACCGATCCATCATTTCCACCGGTTTTACTAGGCACGCCATCGCCGGAGCGCCTTGGTAGCCAAGCAGCATGTCAAAGAGGGCCAGCGTTGTTTAAGTCCTCCGACTCCCGCGGCTCAAGCCGGGGCGGTGGCGGGCGCGCCGGCACCATGCGCCACGATGAATTCGAGCGCCTTGATTCCCGGAAGGAAGAAGTAGCCTCCTCCCAGCGTTTGGGTCAGCGCCGCCAGGGACACTTCCTCGCCACTCGGCAATCCCGGAATGGTGAACTTCTTGGGCAGCGCCGGCGAACCCACGACGGGATCGTCCTCATCATGGAGATTCCCGAAGTGGAGGTTACGCATCCATCGCTGGTGAATGAACTCGAACTGCCGCTCGAGATCCGCATTGCATGCGATGAAGAACAAGCCTTGCTTGGGCTTGTCCTTGTCCCCGGTCTCCTCGCGATAGGGTCGTCCACGGCGAAGCAATCTGTGCAGCTTGGACGACGTGATGCCCGATTTCACATCGACACCAAGGGAGTCCCGTGAATTCACTCTGCGGATATGAGCGCCCTGCGGGCACATGAAGCCGTTCGCGTCCTCAACCTGATAACGAAATGCGTCGGCCCTGGAATCCGACACCGGCGTGTTTCGGTCGCCCGTCCACGATAGCGGCAGGCCATTCTTCGAACGACCCATCAGCTTTTCGCAGATTGCCGGGCCACCCTGTGGGGGGCTTGCTGCTGCAAGTGCATTAAAGGCATCCACGTCCTGCTGGATCTGACGCACAGCCAGGTAGCTTCCGTTCAGCGTGAAACGACCGCCGGGATGGGTGGCCCGGCCGAACTCGGTCCAATGCTCCACGTCGGGACAATAGGTGAGCTCGTCATATCCGTTGCGGTAGCCGCAGAACGAATTCTCCGGGGTCGACGAGACGGTCTTCGTACATTGCACCGGCTTCCTGTCTGACCGCTTCGGATTGTCACCGTCCTCTTGCTTGAGGCCGCGGATCACAGGTTGCGCGATGCCGTCGCGAAAACCGAAACGGCTCGTGCAGCTTGCCGTCCTTGAAGGAGCCGGGGCGGTTTTAACGGTCGTGATGCAATCTGTATCCGGGTCAGGAAGCGGCATTTGCTGCGCCGCGTCTGGCAACCGCCAGTTGGCGACGACGACAGTACGGTCTGGCGGTCTTCGCATCCTTCGACGTCCGACCACCGCCATTGCTGGCGCGGGATGTCTCTCAACAATGATTCCCGCAAGGGGCTTCCCATGCCGCTGCGAAACGGGGTCGGAAATGGGTGCTTGCTTGTTTCCCTGAAGCCGAGCTTCGCGAGTCGAGAATAGCTGAAGGCGATCGCCACGGCTTCTGTAATGGGGGTCCGTTCATTTTTCTTCCGATCCCTGACGCGTTTGGCGCTGACCACCAAACCGCTTCGGACGAGCTTGGCGAGCCATGCCCGGGCCTGATGCTCTTGCCCGTCACGGATGGTCAGCAACCAGAAGCGGCTCTCGGTAAGCCAGCCGAAGCCGCTGTTCAGCATTCCCTGAATGTCGCACAGCTGATCGGACAGGATGGGCGAGCGCTTGATCATTCGATGGCCCTCATGATCTGGTCGTCATTGCTGTCATTGCGCTCGCCGAACAAGGCGTTTCGCAGCGCGGTGGCACGATCGATCTGGTCGATCGTCAACCTGCATGCTTCAAAGCGATATAAATGCGGAAGCATGCTATCGCGCGCATAGGATTTGAACTTCAAC
>CAVTYA010000043.1:0-157267 GCA_963738765.1 uncultured Alphaproteobacteria bacterium
ATCCAGTTGTGGCGCTTCGTATTCGGCGTCGATCTCATCGGCACGATCGTCGCGTCGAACGTACCTATCGACGACCCACTACGCCATGTCGTCGTCGACGGTCGTTGGGTTCGCGTCGACTACGTCAACGATCACCTGTGGCTCGCGCCGCTCGATCCGCTCGCGGTGCTGCAGGCGCGCACGTACGCGGTGCCGGGCCGGGTTGTGATCGCCACCCACGCGCCCGACGGTACGACCGCGACGGTCGCAATCGAGTCGGGCGCCGACGGCGCGAGCTGCGCGGCCACGACCGAAGGCCCCGACCTCGTTTGCGATTCGGACGTTCTCGGCATGTGCGTGCTCGGCGGGAACCGCTGGAGCGAGCTCGCCGCCGCGGGCCGGGTCGAGGTCCGCAGCCCGGGAACTCCTGACGCTCGCCGACGCGATGTTCTCGCGACTCCGCGCCCCACGCCGCTGCTCTCGTTTTTCTAGCGTCGAGGGTTCTACGTCCAGCCGGAACCGGCGCCCTCGACCATCCCGAACGGTCCGCTCGGCCACCGGAAACAGTCCATCATCAACTGGTCGACCTCGGCGCGGGTCGCGATCCTTCGTCGACGACGCGTTGCGCTTCGCGGACCATCGCGAAGTAGACGCGGTTCGCGACGAATCCCCATTCCATCGGGTTGTCCTTGACGACGATCGGGTGCTTCCCGCACCGGGTTGCGGCGTCGGTGACGGTCGCGATCGTCTCCTCGCTGGTCGCGGGGGTGACGACGATCTCGGCGAGCTTCATCACCGGCGCGGGTGACGCCCAGTGCCAACCGATGACCCGGTCAGGACGATCGGTCGAGGCCGCGAGCGCTGCGATCGGCAGCCCCGACGTGTTCGATGCGAGGATCGTTTCCGGCGGCGCGACGCGATCGAGGTCGCGGAACACGCGGACCTTGAGGTCGAGCCGCTCGGGCACCGCTTCGATGACGAGGTCGGTCGTCGCGGCCGCGTCGAAGGATTCCGAGAACGAGATGCGAGCCAAAGCGGCGTCGGCCTCCGCGCGCGTCACCTTGGCGCGGGCCACTGCACTGTCGAGCCCGAACCGACCAGTGGTGACGTGCATTCGCGCTTCTTCGAGCGCGGCCGGCGCGATGTCGTAACACACCACGTCGTCGCCCGCGAGCGCGCACACCTGCGCGATCCCGCCGCCCATGACCCCTGCGCCGATCACGCCGATGTTCACGACGATCGGCCTTTCACGATGCAGGGAGGTCGATGCGCGGCAGCCAGAGTCCGGGCGCGACCAACTCGGCCTCCGTCGGCACCATCGACTCGTCCGACCAGATGCGGTTGAGCTGATCGAAGTTCCCGTCGCTGCGCTCCATCACGCCGCGACAGAAGGCGACGCCGACGTCGTAGTGGCCGCGGTCGAGCTCCAAGCCGAGGAGCCGATCGACGAATCCGGTGGCGTCGCCACGTTCGAGCCGGTGGCGCCGCAACGCTTCGTCGAGTCGACCGTGCGACGACACCATGCGTTCGCCGATCGATTCCACGACCACGTCGGTGTAACCCTCGAGCACCGACACGAACCGTTGCAGCTCTGCAAGCAACGGGACCTGGCGCTCGCTGCGCATCGCGCCCAGCAACACGTCGGGATCGGTGAGGCCCGCGAGCGCTTCCATCGAGTTCAGATCGGCGGGGTCGAAGTTGCCGAGTTGGCTCTCCATCGCGTCGGTTTGCACCTCGTACGCGCCCACGTAGTCGGACGCGAGGCGAAGCAGCCGTTCACGTACCCACGGCACCGCGCGCTGCGCGCCGTGCACTACTTCGCGCAACGCAAGTGCGTAACGGAGCTCATCGAGCGGGAGTGACCACTGCTCTGCGAACGCGTCGACGTTGCGCGAGATGAAGAGCAGGTTCGGCGGGCCGGCGAGCGGGAGCGGCAGGTCGTACTGGCCGAGGGCTCGGTGCGAGAGGAGACCGATCATCGATCCGGCCCAACCCCCGAGGAGCAGCGGCATCATCATTGCGAACAACATGTCGGGCGAGAACTGGCTGAGGACGCCTGGGTTGCGTCGGGCTCGGTCGCGTCGGTGTCGGTGCGGGCGAGCGCGGCGGCCAGTGCACCGAGCACCGGCTCGAGACCGGTCAGCGTGAGGCTCGACCAGGTCGATCGATCGACGGTGCGCGTCGGTACCGTCAGCGCGGCCGACATGCCGGTGGTCTCGCTGACCATGAGCTGAACCGCCCGCACGACGTCGTCGAACGCGCGCGACTCGTCGCCGATCGCGGGCTCGTCGCTCTGCACACCGGTTTCCAGGTCGGCCTTCGCCATCGACTCGGCCGTCTCGCGCGACCTCCATGTTGACCGGTCCCGGCGACTGCAGCATGCGCATGATCTTGTTCAGATCGAGGCCGAACGGGTTGGGATCCCCGCCCATTTGGGGAACGTCGCTCACTACGCCAGTCTATGGAGCATGGTCGATGAAATCGTCGTCGCGGTCACCGGTGTCTCGGGCTTCCTCGGGCAGCGGCTGCTGCCGTTGCTCGACGCCAGCCCGCACATCGACCGGATCGTCGGGCTCGACGTCCTCGACCCGGCCCGCCGCGCGCGAAGCTCGAGTTCCACCGGGTCGACGTGTTGGGTACCGACCTGTCGCCCTACCTGCGCGACGTGACCCGGCGATCGTGCACCTCGCGGCCTCGATCGGTCCGCAGCCCGACGATGCACTGTTCACGCGCGTGAACGTCGACGGCACGCGCCGCGTCATCGAGGCCGCGAGCGGCGCGCCGGGGTGAAGAAGATCGTTCGGCCCTCGAGCACCGCGGTCTACCGGCGCGTGGGCGAACAATCCGGTACCGATCACCGAGGACGCGCCACTGCGACCGAGCCCCGCGTACACGCCCGCGATCGTCGACGGCGAATGCGAGCGGATCCTCGCGCAGTGGGCGAGCGGTGCTCCCGGTCGCGTGTCGCGACCCGGCTGCGCATCGCGCCCATTGTCGGTGGTGGCGCGCACTCGCTCTTCACCGCGGTTGCCACCGGTCACGCGCCGGTCCGCGTACGCGGCGCCGCGCCGCCGGTGCAAGTTGTCCACGTAGATGACGCGGCCGCCGCGCTCGAGCTCGCGACCGCACTCGATCTCGACGGCGCGTTCGACGGTCGCGGCCGACGGTGGCTCGCGTACGAAGAAGCCGGCGCGCTCATACCGGGTGGACGACTACCGGCACTCCCGCTCTCACTCGCGACGCGTGTCCTCGCGCTGAGCTGGTCGACGGGACTCGGAGACGCGCCGCCTGCGCTGGTGCCGTATCTGATGTATCCGTTCGTGGTCGCGAACGACCGGCTGAAGAGCCGGGGTGGAAACCGCGGCATTCCAACGACGAGGCGCTCCTCCTCGCCACCAGCGCGCCCGATCGCACCTTGCTCCCGTGGCTCGCGGGCGCGGGTGCGGTATCGGTGGGCGCCACGCTCGGCACGTGGTGGCTGACCCGGCGCCGCGGCCATTAGCCGGCGGGGGGTTTACGCCGGCGTCGCGTGCTTGGCGTACCAGGTGTCCCACTCGGGCGTGAAGTACTCGAGTCGCACCTTCTTGTACTCCTTCACCGACCACAGGAGGCAGTACTCGTCGACGCCGGTCTCCGTGCGGATGGCGTCGATCGTCGCTTCGCAGTCACGCGGTGCGGCCGTGCACCATCGTGAAGACGCTGTACGGCCAGTCGTCATAGGTCGGGCGCCGGTAGCAGTGCGACACCGCCGCGAAGCCGGCCATCTGCGGTCCGATGTCGCCGAGCTTGTCCTCGGGGACCGCCCACACACCCATCGCATTGGCCTTGAAGCCCGCGCTGCGGTGGTTCATCACAGCGGCGAAGCGCCGCATCAGCTTGCGTTCCTTCAGTGAGCGCAAGACGTTGAGCACGTCGTCTTCGGTCGCGCCCAGGCCGATCTGTTCCGCGTAGACGGCGAAGGGGCGCTCGACGTTGGCAAGGTCGTGCTGCACGACGCGGATCGTCGCGTGCTCGAGCTCCGAGAGATCCGGCGCCGGCATCTCGGCTTTACGCTCGGGTCGTTCGTGCTCGAGCACTTCGGCCTTCGCGTTGGCCGCCGACTTGCCGGTCATGTCGAGCTTCACGCCGATCTTGTAGAGCGTGATCGTCGGCAACGTGCGCGTGAGCGCGAACCCGACTCGCGGTGCAACACGTCGATGTGTTCCTGCAGCGAATCGCCGGGCGGAACCGCGACCGTGTACCAGAGGTTGTAGTCGTGGTTGCGCTTGTAGTTGTGGCTCACACCCGGGTGTTCGCTGATGATCGCCGCGGCTTCGTCGATGTGGTCGGGGTCGACCTTCGCCGCGACGAGCGCAGACGAGTAACCGAGCGCGCGCGTGTCGAAGATCGCCGACAGTTGGCGCAGCACGCCGTTCTCTTTCACCTTGGCGACGCGGGCCCGGACGGTCGGTTCGTCGACGCCGAGGCGTTCCGCGAGCACCGCGAACGGGCGGGCCTCCAGCGGAAAGTCCCACTGGACGGCGTTCAGTAGCTCGCGGTCGAGATCGTCCAGCTCGTGCTCGTCCGTCGTCATGGGTCTCATGCTCGCGAACTCCGCGACTCCCTCGACTCAGCCCGCCATGGCGCCGAGCTGGACCCGAACTTCGAGCGCCTTCTTCCCCCGGCGCAGATCCATCACGACCCATCGGCCCGGATCGAGGCTCTGGACGAGCGCGGTCACGTCGCCGATCGATTCGACCGCGCGGCCGTTGATCGCCTCGACGAGATCCCGCACGTGCACACCCGCGCGCGCCGCGGGTGCGTTGCTCGTCATCGTCTTGACCATCGGTCCGAGCGGGGTGTCGACCCCGCCGATTCCCAACGTCCCGTGCTGCGCGACTCCGGTCGCGTCGAGCTGATCCGCGACCGAGACCGCGACGTCGATCGAGACTGCGTACGTCGTGGCGCTGCCGTTCACGTGACCGAGGACGATGCCGGCGACCGAGCCCGAGCGATCCACGAGCGCACCGCCCTCGACCGACGTATTGCTCTGCGCGTCGGTTTCGAGCAGGTTGCCCGTTGTCGGACCGAGGTCGCTCACGACCAAAGCGTTGTTCGACGAGGCCATTCCGCCGCTCATCCACGGCGCTTTGCTCCCCGCCGCCGGCGCGCCGAGGACCCAGACCGAAGATCCCGCCGCGGGCGGGTGATCGGCGAGCTGCGCCGCCGGGAGGTCGGCGTCGTCCTGCAGGTCGAGGAGCACGAGATTGGTGACGGGGTCGCGTCCGGCGACGCGGGCCGTGTGCTCGTGCCCGTCCGAGGTCACGACCTTCACCGTGGTCGCGCTGCCGACGCACGCGTGCTCGTCAGCAACTGCGAACCGTGGCGGACGCAGACTCCTGAGCCGCGCCGCGAGCCCTGGGCGTCGCGGGCGAACACCGCAACGACCGACGGGCTCAACCGCGTGAGGGTGTCGGCGATCGTGGCCGCCGGGATCGTCGTCGAGTCGTCGACGGCGGCGATGCCGTGGGAGTCGGATGATCGATCGAACGAGCCGGTCAGGGCCAAGACGGTGACGGTGAGCAGCGCGCCGGCCGCGCCCGCGAGCAGGGGCGCGAGCCACGGGAGGGACCGGTGCCGGGTGGAGCCGCCCGGGGGTCCGGGGACCGAGGGCGCGAGGCGCGGCGCCCAATCGGGAGAGCTCGGTGGGATGCAGCCAGACCCGGTCGAGCGGGTCGGGAAGGGGAGCGCGGGGACCCGCTCGCTCCTCGTCGGCGTCCTCGTCTCGGGCCTCGTCGGGGGGCTCGTCGTCATGGCTGTTGCCTGGCCCCATCGCCGAGCAAGTGTACCGACGAGTCCTCGTTGCGCGACCGCGGGCAGGCGTGCGACCAGGGACGTTCCGTAGACTCGTCGCCGTGCCCCGGCCGATCCCCGACGCGCGCGACTGGGTCGCGCTCACCGACGAACCCCTACCGACCGGCTCACGGCCGAGTGGGCGACCGTTCCGTCGGCCGGTGCGGTCGTGACGTTCGCGGGCGTGGTCCGCGATCACGCCGAGGGTCGACCCGGCGTCGTCGCCATGACGTACGAGGCCTACGAAGGTCCCGCGGTTCGGGC
This sequence comes from uncultured Alphaproteobacteria bacterium, assembly GCA_963738765.1. Lineage (GTDB taxonomy): Bacteria > Pseudomonadota > Alphaproteobacteria > Rhizobiales > Xanthobacteraceae > Bradyrhizobium. The sequence continues at coordinate 6,076 of CAVTYA010000043.1, forward strand.
GCTCACCGAGATCGCCGCCGAGATGCGCCGCCGCTGGCCCGAGCTCGCCCGGATCGCGCTGCTTGTGCCGGGTCGGGGAGCTCGCAGCTTTCCGAGGCGTCGGTCTTCGTGGTGGTTTCGGCTGCGCATCGCGGCGTGGCCTTCACCGCGGCCGAGTTCGCGATCGACACGCTGAAGGAGTCGGCGCCGATCTGGAAGCAGGAGCACTGGTCGGGTGGCTCCGACTGGGCCGTCGAACAGCACGACATCCGCGTCTCGCAGGGAAATCCGGCGCCGCGGTCCGCCACCGCGACTGCCGGAGCGCTGAATGGCATTCCTCCTGATTGCCATCGTCGGCAGCATCGTGGGCATCACGGTCGTGTTGTTGCGCAACCGGCGCCCGAACTCCATGGAACACAGCATCGACGAGTTCGAGCGCAACCTGCGTGCGCTCGCACCCGACACGCCGGCGCGCCGCCAGCGTCGGTCGGAGTGAGAGGCGAGCTGAGCTGCCGCGCGACCTCGCGATCGACCTGGGCACGGCGAACACCCTCGTATACGCGCGGCAACGGCATCATCCTCAACGAGCCGACCGTCATTGCGCTGAACAGCCGCACTCAAGACGTGCTCGCGATGGGGCACGAGGCGTGGCAGATGATCGGTCGTACGCCCGGTTACATCGTGGCGGTGCGCCCGTTGCGCGGCGGTGCGATCACCGACTTCGACATCACCCAGCGGATGATTCGCCTGCTGTTCCAGCGGGCGGGCGTGAACCGGATGTCGAGGGCGCGTGGGTGCTTCATCTGCGTTCCTTCGGCGATCACGCACGTCGAGAAAACGCGCAGTGCTCGAAGCGGCGCGCCGCGCCGGTTCCGCGCAGACGCATCTCCTCGAACAGCCCATGGCGGCCGCGATCGGCGCAGGGCTACCCATCCACGAGCCCATGGGCAACATGGTGATCGACATCGGTGGTGGCACGACCGAGATCGCGGTGATCTCGCTCGGCGGGATCGTCGCGCTCGAAGCGTTGCGCGTCGGCTCGTTCGACATGGACGCCGCGATCCAGGCGTACGTCCGGCGCGAGTACGGCATCGCGATCGGGGAGCGCACCGCGGAGGAGATCAAGCTCGCGATCGGATCGGCGTACTCGGTCGACGACGAATTCAAGGCAGAGGTCCGCGGCCGCGACCTGATGTCGGGACTCCCGAAGACGATCATGCTCGTGCCCGAAGAGGTGCGCAGCGCGATCGAAGAGCAGCTCCGCGCGATCTGCGACGCGGTCATCGCGTGCCTCGCGCGGACGCCGCCCGAGCTCGCGCAGGACCTCATCTTGAACGGTGTGCATCTCGTCGGCGGCGGTGGCATGTTGCGCGGGCTCGACAAGCGCATCAGCGAGGAGACCGATCTGCCCGTGCACCTCGTCGACGCGCCCCTCGAATGCGTCGTGCTCGGCGCGGGTCGATGTCTCGAGAGCTTCGACAGCCTCCGCGACCTGTTCATGGAGTAGGCGCGCGCGCGTTCTGGACTGACGCGAGGAGATCCTCCGCGGCTTGGCGCACCTGCCAGTCGGTGTCGTTCCGACGCGGCGTGTAGCCGCGCCTCGACCGTCGTCGCCTTCGAACGCGGCGAGCGCGCAGGACGGCGCGCCGGCGGATCGCGGGCTTGTCGTCGCACGCGGCGAGGACGGTGGGGAGCGTCGCGGATCACCTTGCGCGCCGAGCGCGGCGACCGCGGCTTCGCGGACGAGCGGATCGCATGTGTCGTGGCGGCGTTCACGAGCGCCGCGATCGCCGGTCGCGGACGGGCGCGGATGTTCGCCGAGCGCGTACGCGGCGGCCTCGGCGACCCACGCGTCGTCGTCGCCCAGCAGTTCGACGAGGCACCGAACAGGTCGCCGCGCCGTCCGAGCTTCGGCGCGACCTCGGCCGCGCGGCGCCGTACGCGTGCGTCCGTGTCGTGCGCCGCGCTGCTGCCAGATCGGGCGCGTCGTACGGCGCGGCGCGGTGCGAACGAGCGCGGCGATCGCGACCGCGCGTACGCGCGCGTCGGGATCGTCGGAGCACGCGTGCTGCGAGCTCCGTGCGCGTCGGTCTCGACCGCGACCGCGGCGGCGCGCGGCGCTCGTGTCCACGGCACTCGAACGCTACGGCGCCTCGGCCGCTGAGGCCCGTGGCCATCTCTGGGCGATTGCCTACAGCCGCGGCGCTCGTTTGCCGATCCAGTCTTGACGGACCGGTCGGCCGCCGGCCCGGGCCGGGCGTCGATGCCGGCCGGCCGTCGCATCAATGCTCTCCGGGGTCGGTGTCGAGGACGGGGCGACACCGGCCCTGCAGATACTGGGCCGATCCGATGCGGGCTCGCGTGCGCACGACTCGCCGCTCAGCCACCGAGGCTCGAGGCGACCATCATGAGCGCCGACGCCGACGGCGCCGGCGAGCAGCGCGGCGCCGAGCGCGGTGATCGCGACCAGACCGAGGATCCGCACCGAGCCGTGTACGCCGGGCCGGCGCGGCGGGTGCCGGTCTGCAGCGGAGCCGACGGTCGCCGCGCCTTGGGATCGGGGGTCGGCGTGGCAATCTGTTGGGCAATGGACACGTCGCCTCTCCTCGGTCTCGCGCGTGTTCTCTCCTCCTTCGGTCGGCGCCCGGCGCCCAGAGCTGAAGGAATGGACACCGAAGGAACGGCGCTACTGATCGGCGCCGGCCCGGATTCCCGCCGGGCCGGAACCCGACCGTCGCCCCGGCCGCGGGCGCCGGGTCTCGTGGCTCGCCGGCGTGCTCATCGGCCTCGCGATCGTGGTCGCTCGCCGGTGGTGATCGCCGGGCTTCGTCGATCCGCGTCCCGTACACGACGATCGCGCCCGGCGAGGCGCTGTCGCTGCCGCAGCGCGCGTCCAGGTCGACGGGCGCGCACGCGCGTACCCGAGCGACCGCGGCGACATTCGTCTGCTGTTCGTGCGCGAGGCCGGTACCACGTGAACGTCTGGCAGTACGTGCGCGCCCGTCTCGATTCCGACATCGACCTCGTGCAAGGACGCCGCGGTCAACCCGGGCAAGCTCTCGCCGACGCAGCAGAACGACCAAGGTCTGCAGCAGATGGCCGACGCCAAGACCGCGGCGACCGTGGTCGCGCTCGCAGGCCGCGGGCTACAAGGTCGCCGTCGACGCCGGGTCTGATCGTGCAGCGACCTCGCACCGGACCTGCCCGCGATCAAGGTGCTGCAACTGGGGCGACGTCATCCTCACGGCCGACGGCAAGACGATCACCGACGCCGAGCGATCTCACCGCGCGATCATGCGAAGCACCGGTCGGCGACAGCGTCGACGCTCGACATCATCGCGCGACGGCAAGCGCGATGACGGTGCGACGTCGGCGGTCGCCCAGGAGCAGGGTCGCAAGGTCATCGGCGTCGGTCGGTGTCGCCGCGCTTCACGTTCCCGGTGAAGGTCAGCGTCGACACCACCGGCATCGGCGGACCGTCGGCCGGTCTGGCGATGACGCTCGCGATCCTCGACGACCTCACGCCCGGCAACCTCACCGGCGGCGCGAACGTCGCGGTGACCGGCACGATCGACGCCGACCGGCAACGTCGGCGAGATCGGCGGCATCGATCAGAAGGCGGTCGCCGCGCGCGCCGCGGGCGTGACGCTGTTCATCGTTCCGCAGTGCTCGCCGAGCGACCCGCCGCCCGATCTCGCGGCGTGCAAGGCCGACCTGGCGCGCGCCGCGAAGCGCGCCGGCAGCAAGATCAAGGTCGTCCCGGTGTCGACCTTCGCGCAAGCGCTGAAGGTGCTGCGCGACAACGGTGGCGACGCCGTGTGACGCACGACGCTCCCGACGACCTCGACGACGATCGCGGCCTGACGCCCGACGGCACTGACGCGGGGGCGATTTCTTCGCGACGCGCGATTAACATGGCCGCAGGCGGACACACGGCATCCCTCGCGTTGGGGGTATGGGGGTTCCGATGAACGAGTCCGACCGTCGCCAACGAGTGATCTCGAGCACGCCGCGGCTGTCGGCCGACGAGGTCGCGAACCGCTCGTTCGCCAAGGGCGTGCGCGGCTTCAGCGAGACCGAGGTCCGCGCCTTCTTGAAGCGGGTCTCCGAGGAGCTCGCCGCCGGCCGCGGCCACGAGCACGAGCTCGAGGCCGCGATCGACGCGCTCGAGGAGCAGGTCCGCACCCCGCGTCCGCTGTCGGAACAGGAGCTGCTCGACGCGCTGGGCGAGGAGACGGCCCGGCTCCTGCGCTCGGCGCGCGAGGCGAGCGACGACATCCGCAAGAAGGCCGAGGAGCGCGCGCGCGCGGCTGGTCGAGGAGGCGCACGCCGCCGCGGAGCGCACGCGCGGCCGAGGCCGCCGAGCTGCTCGCGTCGCGCACCGCGGAGGCCGAGGCGAAGACCGCCGAGCTCGTCGCGCGCGGCCGAAGCGCGCGCGGCCGCCGACGCTCGACGCGGCGAAGGCCGAAGCGGAGGCGATCCTCGACGAGCGCGCGGCGTCAAGGCCGCGAGATGCTCGACGAGGCGAAGTCGGCGCGCGAGCGCGTGCTCGGCGATCTCGTGCGCCGGCGCGCGCTGCTGAACGGGCAGATCGAGGCGTTGCGCGACGGCCGCGATCATCTGCTCGACGCGTACCGCACCGTCAAGCGCACGTTCCTCGACGCGACCGAAGCGCTCGCGCAGGTCGAGGCGCGCGCCGCGGTCGAGCGGTCCGCGTCGAGCAGCGAGCCGATCGACGTCGCGGCCGAGATCGCGGCCGAGATCGAGAAGCTCGACGGCGACGGCGACGGCGCGCCGTCGACGCACGGCGCGCGACGGTCCGAGCCGGCGCCGACGCGGCCGACGGCGAAGTCGGTCGACGCGCGTCGAGCACGTCCAGCTCGTGCCGAGCGCCGGATCCGAGCGCGACGACCGCCGACGAGACCGATGTCGCGACCGCGCGCTGGCCGACGTCGACACGCTGTTCGCGCGCGGCTGCGCGCCGGCCACGACGACGCCGGCCGCCGCCGGCGCCGGTGGCGGTCGACGCCGACGCCGCCGAGCGCGCGGCCCGTGCCGCCCGGCGGCGCCGACCGGTCCGCGGTCGGACGCGCCGACGAGTGGCGCACCCGGCGCGGCGAAGGCGATCGATCCGCTGCTGCCGGCCGTTGTCGAAGCGGGCCAAGCGCCGGGCCCAGGACGACCAGAACGCGCTGCTCGACTCGGTCCGGCGCCACAAGGGCCGCCCGAGCGCCGCAGCAGGTGCTCGGCGACGCCGACGCGGCGCGCGACGGCGTGGGCGAAGGTGCTGCGCGACGCGCTCGACCGCGCCTACGGCGCGGGCCGGACGTCGCGGCGGGCGGCCGACGGCCGAGAGCCGCGAGCGACGACCTCGCGGCCGAGGCCGCCGAGGCGGTCATCGTGCCGCTGCGCGAACGGCTGACGGTCGCGATCGACTCCGGCGACGAGGGCGACACCGGCGGTCTCGTCGAGCGCATCGGCGCCCGCTACCGCGAGTGGAAGAACCAGTCGCTCGAGCGAACGCTCGGCGAGGTGCTCGCGTCGGCATGGACGCGCGGCGTGTACGACGCGGTCCCCGACGAGGCGGTGTTGTGGTGGATCCCGTTCGAGGAAGGCCGCTGTTCCGACTGCGACGACAACGCGCTCGAGCCGACGGTGAAGGGCAAGCAGTTCCCGACCGGTCAGGCCTTCCCACCTGCGCATCCCGGGTGCAAGTGCCTGCTCGTTCCCGGCGGGCTTGCTCGAAGGTCAGTAGCCGGAGCGACCGCACGAAGCGCGAGGACGGACGCTCCGCGCCCGCGCTCGGGCGGTACCCGTGACCTACTATCCGCCGGATGCGAGTTGCGCCGGTCGAGGGCCGTCGACGTCCGTTCGGCCTGCGGGGCTGGCTGATCGTCGCCGCGGTCGTCCTCGTCATCCTGCTGCTGAGCCTCCGCGGGCTCGCCCGCTTCTACACCGACTACCTCTGGTTCAAGGACGTCGGCTTCGCGCACACGTGGCGCTCGCTGTTGTCGGCGAAGATCGTTCCGGCGTTCATCTTCTCCGTCGATCTTCTTCGTCGTGATGCTCGTCAACCTGATCGTCGCCGACCGGATCGCGCCGCGCTATCGCGGCACCGGTCCCGAGGACGAGATCATCGAGCGCTACCGCGGCTACGTCGCGCCCGTACGCCGGGCCGCGTCCGCGTGCTCGTCGCGCTGTTCTTCTCGCTGATCATGGGCATCGGCGTCTCGGCGCAGTGGCAGAACTGGATCCTGTTCTCGAACTCGACGTCGTTCGGCATCAAGGATCCGCAGTTCCACAAGGACATCTCGTTCTACGTGTTCCGGCTGCCGTTCCTGCAGTTCGTCGGCGGGCTGGATCTTCGCGGCGCTGCTCGTCGTGCTCATCGTGTCGGCGGTGTTCCACTACCTGAACGGCGGCATCCGGCTGCAGAGCCCGTTCCAGCGGGTGACGCCGCAGGTCAAGGTGCACCTGTCGGTGCTGCTCGGCCTGATGGCGCTCACGAAGACGTATCAGTACTACCTGGCGCAGTTCGCGCTGACGAAGTCGAGGAACGGCTTCGTCGACGGCGCCACCTACACCGACGTGCACGCGCACCTGCCCGCGCTGCGCCTGCTGATCGTCATCTCGATCGCGGCCGCGGGTCTGTTCATCGTCAACATCTGGCGCCGGGGTTGGGTGTTCCCGATCATCGCGGTCGGGCTGTGGGGCTTCATCTCGATCGTCGTCGGCACGATCTATCCCGGCGGTCATCCAGAAGTTCCAGGTGCAGCCGAACGAGCTCACGAAGGAAGCAGCCGTACATCATGCGCAACATCGCGGCGACACGCGACGCGTTCGGGCTATCGAACATCTCGACGAAGACGTTCAACTACGACGCCGACGCTCGACCCGAAGGCCACGACCGCGGCCGAAGCCGACGCTCGACAACGCGCGGCTCTACGACCCGCTGCCCGCGCAGGACGCGTTCAAGGTCACGCAGGAGATCACGCCCTTCTACGCGTTCACCGACGTCGACGTCGATCGCTACAAGATCGGCGACGAGAGCTCGAAGCCGATCCTCGCGTCGGTGCGCGAGCTCGACCTCGCGCACCTGCCCGACAACTCGTGGACGAGCCAGCACCTCGTGTACACGCACGGCTACGGCGCGGTCGCGGCCGCCGCCAACGAGGTCAACACCGACCAGCCGAGCTACGTGCTCTCGGGGATCCCGCCCACCGGCGAGCTGCAGGCAAGCTCGACCCGACGTACACCGGCGTGTACTTCGGCGAGGGCCTCGGCGGCTACGCGATCGTCGACACCAAGGTCGCCGAGCAGGAGGCGACGAGCAGCCGGCAGCACCAAGGCCACCACGTACCAGGGCGCGGCCGGCGTCAAGGTCTCGAGCTTCCTGCGCAAGGCCGCGCTCGCGCTGCGCTTCGGCGACTGGAACCTCTTGGTCTCGGGCCAGGTCACGAACAACTCGCGCGTCATCTACATCCGCGACGTCGCAGCAGCGCGTGCAGACGATCGCGCCGTTCCTCAAGTTCGACTCCGACCCGTATCCGGTCGTCGTCGACGGCCGCATCCAGTGGGTGCTCGACGCGTACACGACCACCAACGACTACCCGTACTCGCAGTCGATCCACCCGCAGGAGCCTGCCGGGCAGCGGCCTCGACACCGACTTCAACTACGTGCGCAACTCGGTGAAGGTCACCGTCGACGCGTACGACGGCACCGTGCACTTCTACGTCGTCGACCCGACCGACCCGATCATCAAGACGTACCGCAAGGCGTTCCCCGAGCTGTTCCAGGACATCAGCACGATGCCGGCCGAGCTGCGCGGCGCACATGCGCTACCCGGAGGACATCTTCAGCGCGCAGACCGAGCAGTACGCGCTGTACCACATCACCGATCCGGTGCAGTACTTCAACAAGCAGGCGATCTGGGACGTCGCGCCGAGCCCCGACACGTCGAGCGCGGCGCCGGTCGCGTCCGCGGTCGCGAGCGGCAACAACGGCGGGCGCAACACGACGCTCGCCGCCGTCGGGCAGCCCGATCGATCCGCTCTATCTCACGATGGCGTTACCGACACGAGCCCGGCAAACCGGCGTCGCCCCAGCAGTTCGTGCTCGAGCGATCGTTCACGCCGCGCCTGAAGGGCGGCATCCTGTCGGCGTTCATGTTCGCGCGAATCCGACGGCGACAACTACGGCAAGCTCGTGCGTGTACCAGGTCCCGAACACGTCGGCGCCGTCGCCCGGCCAGGCCGCGACGCTCATCCAGTCGGATCAGTTCATCAGCAGCCAGTTCACGCTGCTCGGCAGCTCGGGCTCGCGCGTGATCCAGGGCAACGTGCAGCTGATACCGATCGGCAACACGATCATGTACGTCCGGCCGGTCTGGATCCTCGGCGAGGGCACCACGACCTTCCCGCGCTATCTCGCGGTCGCGGCCGCGGTCGGTCAACACGCGGTGCTCGGCTGCGACATCACCGACGCGGTGACCGCGCTCGTCAGCAACACGCCGACGCGGCTGCAGGCCTCGCAGAACCGCACCAACCCGTGCAACACGTCGAGCACGCCGGTCACGACGCCCACCGGCCGGGAACCGGAACGACCACGACGACAACGACGGTGCCCGGAACCGCCGACGACGTCGCCGCCGCCGACCGCGACCGTCAGCGCAGCTCCTGCAAGCCGCGACCGACCAGTTCGCCGCGGCCCGAGGCCTCGTTGGCCACCAAGGACCTCGCGGGCTACCAGGCGCACAACGCCGCAGGCGCAGGCCGACGTGCAGGCCGCGCTCGGCGAAGTCGGGCGATCACGACGTCGACCACGACGCCTGCCGGACACGACCACGACCACCGCCAAGCCCTGACCGCGCCCCGAACCGTGACCCCGAGGGCCGGGCTTGGTCCGGGCCCGCCGGGATTGTTACTATGGCCGTAGTGTTAATTGCCCGGTCGCCGGGCCGGGCATCCGCCTGGCACCCGGAGCCGATCGGGATCTGAGGACCGGCCTCGAGGAGGCGTGTGCCGATGGCCGTTCAGGGCATCGATCTGGGCAAGTACAAGCTCGGCTGGCACGACACCGAGAGCTATGCCGTCACGCCCGAAGAAGGGCCTGAACGAGCAGGTCGTCCGCGACATCTCGTACCACAAGTCCGAGCCGGAGTGGATGACGAAGTTCCGGCTCAACGCGTTGAAGCGCTTCGAGCGCAAGCCGATGCTCGAGTGGTTCTCGAAGAACATGCCGACGATCGACTTCGACGACATCTACTACTACTTGAAGCCGAAGCACGACGGCGCCGTCTCCGACTGGGACATGCTCCCGGAGGAGATGAAGGCCACCTACGAGAAGCTCGGCATCCCCGAAGCCGAGCGCAAGTTCCTCGCCGGCGTCACGAGCCAGTACGACTCCGAGGTCGTGTACCACAAGAACCGTGAAGACCTGGAGCGCAAGGGCATCCTCTTCACGAGCATGGACCAGGCGCTCATCGACTACCCCGAGATCGTGCAGAAGTACTTCGGCACGGTCATCCCGCCCGGCGACAACAAGTTCGCGGCGCTGAACTCCGCGGTGTGGTCGGGCGGCTCGTTCATCTACGTGCCGCCGGGCGTGCACGTCGACATGCCGCTGCAGGCGTACTTCCGCATCAACGCGGAGAGCGCGGGCCAGTTCGAGCGCACGTTGATCATCGCCGACGAGGGCGCGTCGGTGCACTACGTCGAGGGTTGCTCGGCGCCGGTGTACACGAACGACTCGTTGCACTCGGCCGTGGTCGAGCTCATCGCCAAGCCCGGCGCGCGCATTCGCTACACGACGATCCAGAACTGGTCGCCGAACGTCTACAACCTCGTCACCAAGCGCGCCCGGGCGGAGACCGAGGCGACCGTCGAGTGGATCGACGGCAACCTCGGTTCGAAGCTCACGATGAAGTACCCGGCGGTCGTGATGACCGGCCCGAAGGCGCACGGCGAAGTGCTGTCGGTCGCGTACGCGGGCAAGGGTCAGCACCAGGACGCGGGCGCCAAGATGACGCACGCCGCGCCCGAGACCACGTCGATCATCGACTCGAAGTCGATCAGCAAGGACGGCGGGCGCACCACCTACCGCGGTCTCGTGCGGGTCGAAGAGGGCGCGCACAACGTGAAGAGCCACGTGCGCTGCGACGCGCTGATCCTCGACGAGGAGTCGCGCAGCGACACCTACCCGTACATGGAGATCGAAGAGAAGGACGCGCGCATCGGCCACGAGGCCACCGTCTCGAAGGTCGGCGACGACCAGCTCTTCTACCTCCAGAGCCGCGGGCTGAGCGAGCAGCAGGCCACCGCGATGATCGTGAACGGTTTCATCGAGCCGATCACGAAGACGCTCCCGATGGAGTACGCGGTCGAGCTGTCGCGGCTCATCGAGCTGAACATGGAAGGCGCGGTCGGTTAGGAGATGACGCTGCGTTCACGGCCGACGCGGCGCGCGCGCTCGGCGGCCCGGACTGGTTGGTCGCAGCGGCGGCTCGCGGCGGTCGAACGACTCGCCGAGGTCACGTGGCCGACGCCGGCGGAGGAGATCTGGCGCTACTCGCGCATCGACCAGCTCGATCTCGATCGCTACCGCCCGTTCGCGCCCGAGGAGCTCGGCGCGGCCGGCGACGAGCGCGCGCCCGGCGGCGGTCCGTGGGCCGCGGAGGCGGGCAAGCACGCGGGCATGATCGTCGTGCGCGACGGCCGGGTCGTGCACCACGAGCTCGATCCCGCGCTCGAGGCCAAGGGCGTGCGCGCCTGCGGCATCGCGACGTGCGAGGACGACCTCGTCCGCGAGCTGCTCGGGCGCGCGTCGAGCGCGTCCGAAGACGCGTTCACGGTCCTGCACGACGCCTTCCTCGCCGGCGGCGCGTTCGTGCACGTTCCCGCGGGCGTCGTCGTCGAGGATCCGATCCTCGTGCTGCACTGGTGCGAGGGCGACGGCCGCGCCTCGTTCCCGCACACGCTCGTGTCGCTGGGCGAAGGCGCGCAGGCCACGGTGCTCGACCGCTTCGGCTCGCCGCAGACCGATCATCTCGTCGACGCGGTCACCGAGCTGCTCGTCGACGACAACGCGCACCTCCGCTACCTCACGGTGCAGGAGCACGGCTCGCGCACGTGGCACCTCGGGTTGCCAGCGCGCGCACGTCGGCCGCGACGCAACGCTGCGCACGTCGGCGGTCGCGCTCGGCGGCGACTACGCCCGCCTGCGCAGCGAAGCGCTGCTCACGGGTCAGGGCGCCGAGAGCGACCAGCTCGCGGTGTACTTCGGCGACGGCGAGCAGATGCTCGACTTCCGCACGCTGCAGGACCACGACGCGCCGAACACGCGCAGCGACCTGTTGTTCAAGGGCGCGGTCGAGGACACCGCCCGATCGGTGTACTCGGGCCTCGTCCGCCTGCGCGCCGACCGCGAAGAAGGCGAACGCGTCGCAGACGAACCGCAACCTCGTGCTCACCGAGGGCGCGAGCGCGGAGTCGATCCCGAACCTCGAGATCGAGGCCAACGACGTGCGCTGCTCGCACGCGTCGACGGTCGGCCCGATCGACGACGAGCAGCTCTACTACCTCGAGTCGCGCGGCATCCCGCCCGAGGAGGCCGAGCGACTGATCGTGCTCGGATTCTTCGACGACGTGTTCGAGCGGCTCCCGGTCGGCGCGCTCACGCAGCGGCCTGCGCCGTTCGGTCGTCGACAAGCTCGAGCACGCGCGGGCGAGGCGATGATGGGTACACTCGTGCGGCTCTGCGCGACGTCGACGACATCGCGCCCGGTACCGCGGGCCGCTTCGACGTCGACGGGCATCGCATCGCCGTCGTGCGCATCGGCGACGACTTCTACGCGATCGGCGACCGGTGCTCGCACGCCGACTACTCGCTCTCCGAGGGCGACGTGTGGGAGGACGAGCTCGAGATCGAGTGCCCGAAGCACGGCTCGACGTTCTCGCTTGATCACCGGCGAGCCGCAGACGCTGCCCGCGACGCAGCCGGTCCCCGTCTACGCGGTCCAGGTCGACGGCGACGACGTCTCGGTGGTGCTGCCGTGACGCTCGAACGGACCGGCGACCACGTGCTGCGCATCGCCGATCTGCACGCGACGGTCGGCGCGGCACGAGATCCTGCGCGGCGTCGACCTCGAGGTCCGCACCGGCGAGGTGCACGCGCTGATGGGCCCGAACGGTTCGGGCAAGTCGACGCTGTCGCACGCGCTCATGGGCAGCGGCGAGTACGAGGTGACGCGCGGTTCGGTCACGATCGACGGCGACGAGCTCCTCGGGCTGCCGACCTGGCAGCGCGCGCAACGCGGGCTGTTCCTCGCGATGCAGTATCCGGTCGAGGTGCCGGGCGTGCCGCTCGAGGCCGTCGTCGGCGCGGCGTTGGAAGCGCGCGGCGCGACGCGCGCCGATCTGCACGAGCGCATCGCCGCCGAGGCGCGCACCGCTCGGCGTGCCCGACGAGCTCCTCGGCCGCGGCGTCAACACCGAGTTCTCCGGCGGCGAGAAGAAGCGCGCCGAGACGGTGCAGCTCGCGGTGCTCGAACCGAAGTTCGCGGTGCTCGACGAGATCGACTCCGGTCTCGACGTCGACGCGCTGCGCGACGTCGCCCGCGCGCGTCTACGCGCTCGCCAAGGACGCGCCAGGTCGGCGTGCTCGCGATCACGCACTACGCGCGGCTGCTCGCCGAGCTGCGGCCCGATCGCGTGCACGTGTTCCTCGCCGGTCGCATCGTCAAGAGCGGCGGACCCGAGCTCGCCGACGAGCTCGAGCGCACGGGCTACGAGGGGATCGCGGCCGAGCTCGGCATCGACGATCTCACCGTCGGCCGGCCGGCCGACGGCCGATCCGTTCGGTGATCCCGACGATCGGCTCGAACCCGTTCGCCGACCCGCTCGCGTAGCAGTCCGCGCCGTCGCATCACGATTGCGCGTTGCGGTGAGCCCGCAACTTGCCGCGACGCGGTACGAATTCGCGGTCGCAACACTCTCTGGCGTCTGTGCCGTGTGCAGGCGTTACCGTTCGCCTCTCTTTCATGTGAGGGGGCGGAGTGAAGCGGGCGCGGATCCTCGCACGGCGGTCGTCGTTGCTTCTTTGTCGTTGAGCGGCGTGACCGGCTGCGATTGCGGTCGGGCGCGGCCCCGGCTCGAGTCCGCCGTCCGGGCGCGACCAGCTCGGACGACCGTCACTCAGTCGTCGCGGGCTCGCGCGCGGCCGCAGCGCGGCGACGCTCGGCGCGCGGCTCGGCGCGAGCCCGCTCGCGCATTCCCGTCGCCCGACGATCACCGTGCACGACGCCACCGGCGACGCCGGACTTCCCGCACGGCGACCTGACCGGCGTCGGGCATGGCGCAGAACGCGTCGGGCACGTCGTTCGCCGCGACCGTCAAGTCGCGGTCGGCGCGATCCCGACGACCGACGACCCGGCTCGACACTGGCGGACGGCGCGACCGTCGTCTGGGCGGTCGACATCAACCACGACGGAAACCTCGACTACGTCGCGATCATGTCGACGACGGACGTCGCCGGCGTTGTCGGCGGCGCTGGTCGGCGACGACCAGGGCACCGAACCTGATCTGCAACGCGACCCGGCGCGTACGTCGCCGAGGTCGGGTACCGCGATCAACGCCCGCCGCGGGTTGCCTCCCGCACTTCGGCACGGTCCGGTTCGGGGTCTCCATGGACTACTTCGACGACCGAGCCGTCGACGTCGCCGACCGCCATCCGACTGACGCGCCGGACAGTCGGGCTCGAGCCGCCGGTCGACGAACGTCCAGGCGAGCTCGGGCAAGAACGGGTACTGGATGCTCGGCGCCGACGGGCACGTGTACCCGTTCGGCGGCGCGGTCGGGTTCCCGGGTCTCGTCGCCGGACGCCACGGCGATGGCGCCCCGCGCGCGACGGCAAGGGCTACTGGGTCGTCGACCGGCGCCGGCCACGTGTTCACGTACGGCACGCGCCGACGTTCTTCGGCGGCGTCGCCGCGCTCGGCGGCGGCGAGTTCGTCAGCACGATCTCGGCGACGCCGAACGACGGCGGGCTACTGGTTGTTCACGAACCAGGGCCGCGCGTTCCCGTTCGGCAACGCGAGCTTCTTCGGCGACATGTCGGGCGCGCACCTGAACGGCCCGATCGTCGCGTCGGTCGCGACGCCGAGCGGGCAAGGGCTACTACATGGTCGGTTCCGACGGCGGCATCTTCAGCTTCGGCGACGCGCAGTTCCACGGCTCGACCGGCAACCTGCACCTGAACAAGCCGATCGTCGGTATCTCGCCGACCGCCGACGGCAAGGGCTACTGGTTCGTCGCGTCCGACGGTGGCGTGTTCGCGTTCAGCGCGCCGTTCCGCGGTTCGATGGGCGGCGCGCACCTCGAACACGGCCGGTCGACGGTCTGGTCGCGTTCGGCAACGGCTACCTGATGGCGGCGTCCGACGGCGGCATCTTCGACTTCTCGAACAAGCCGTTCCTCGGCAGCCTCGGCGAGCAACCCGCCGTCGGCGCCCATCATCGGCCTCGCCGCCTTCAGCTTCTAGCTCGCAGGCTCCGTCGCATCGTGGTCCGGGCGCACGAGCGCTCGGACCTAGTGCGCCACCGTGGTCGGGCGTCGGCTTCGTCGTGCCCGTGCTCTTGATCGTCGTCGGGGTCGGCTTCTTCACCGTCGTCGGCGTGGTCGTCGGTGCGACCGTGGTCGGTGCCGCGGTCGTGGGCGCGACGGTGGTGGGCGCGGTGCGGCGCGGTGCCGGCGATCGGGCCGACGTAACCGTTGCCGGCCTTGCTTCGGCGTGCCGAAGACGAACACCGACTCACCCTGGTGCACGAGCGTGTAGAAGTAGTCGGCGATGTGCATCGGGATGCGTGCGCACCCGTGCGACGCGGGGTAGGCGGCACCGAATGCCAGGCCGTGCACCGCGTCGCTGCCGTTGAAGTAGTACGGGTTCCACATCGTTCCGAGCTTGCCCTTCTGCCAGCCCTTGATCGAGGTCGTAGAAGTGGAAGTGCCCGGTCGGCGTGATCGCGTACTGGCAACCGTCGACGCCGCCGCAGAAGTGCTCGCCGCTGCCGGTCGAGGTCGTGGTCAGCAGTTGCGGCTGCCAGTTCGTGTAGAGCGTGAGCACCTGCTTGTCGAGGTCGATCTCGACCCGGTCGGGCTCGCTGTTCGGCTCGGCCGGGCGTGTAGCGGAAGTGGGTGAGCGCGAAGTCGACGCCCGTGTCGATGACGCCGGTGCGGGGGAGCCCGAAGTACTTCTGCACCGTCGATGACCGCGTACTGCGTGTCCTGGTCGAAGACGCCGTCGACCGGGCCCGGATCGAAGTGCAGCTGCCTTCATGCGGGCTTCGTAGATGAAGACGGACGGCCCGCGGCTGCCGCTCGCGGATCCCGTTCCCGGGGATCGGGCAGCACCTGGTCCTTCGGCTGTTCGACCGGCGGGATGGTCGTGGTCGTCGTGGTGCGGCGCGTCGTGGTGGTCGTCGTGGCGCCGGGTCGTGCTCGGCGCGGCGGTCGACGCTGGTCGGGCTCGCCGCGGCCGCGCCGGACGCGTTCTGCGAGTTCGCGACGACGGCGTACGTGCCCACGCCGCCCGCCGACGACCACGACGACGACGATCGTCGTCACGACCGCGCGGCGCCGCCAGCTTCCGCGTCGTTGAGCGAGACGGGTCGCACGGTCGATCTCTTCGGACGTGCGCGTCTCGTCGCGTTTCGTCAGGCGTTCCACCGGCGTCGGATGGTACTGGACCAACCGCTCGAATCGGCGACGGGGTCGGCGCGCGATGCGCGCCGAGAGGTCAGTGACGCGACGCACTGACGACGGGTCAGTGCGCGGGTTCGGTCTCGGATTCGATCAGCGCCGCGAGCGCGGCGTCGGAGACGACGGCGCTACGCAGGTCGAGAAGAAAGTCGACGACCTCCGAGGAGCCGATCAGATCCCGGGACGCGAAGCGCTCGAGCGCCTCGTCGATGATCGTGACGATCCCAGCCTGGTCCACGTCGATCCTCCTGCTCTGAGACGGCCAGCGTAGCCGCCCGTCACCTACGACAGTGCAACGTCCAGTTTAGCGGTCGGGTTCCCGGAAACCGACGAAACTCGTGACCGTCTGTGACCGACGTCACTTCGCGCGCGGCTCGAACGGGCTCGGCGGCGCGTCACGCCTGCGTCTGCGCAGTTTCGTCGAGGGCCTGCTGGAGGGTGTTCCAGGCCAAGGTCGCGCACTTGATGCGCACCGGGAACTTCACGACACCCTGGAGCGCCTCGAGGTCACCCAGGCGGACTCCGGCGAGCTCGGCGGCCAGGTCGCTGCCGTCGCCGCCGCCCTCGCCTTCGAGCTTCGACTCGTGGATCGACATCAACGCCTTGAACGCGCGGATGAGCTGGCGGACCTCGGCGAGCGGCTTGCCCTTCACCGCCGCGCTCATCATCGACGTGGACGCCTGGCTGATCGAACAGCCCTGGCCCGGCGATCTTCACGTCGCGCACGGTGTCGGTTTCCGGATCGACGTCGAGGTAGAGCACGACCTCGTCGCCGCACAACGGGTTGAAGCCCTCGACCTTGTGCGCGGGCGGGACCGCGAGCTCGCCGCGGTTCCGCGGCGAGCGGTAGTGGTCGAGGATGATCTCTCGGTACAGGTCTTCGAGGCCGGCCATCTGCTGCGATCCTAAACCGCGAAGAACTTCTGGGCCTTCGCCAGCGCTCGCTGGCCGGCAAGCCGCTGCAGCAGCGGCTGCAGGAGCAGGAGAAGAACGAGATCGTCGCCGCCATCGATCGCAACCAGGGCAACATCGCCGGTGCGGCGCGCGCCCTCGGCATCAACCGCTCCACGCTCTACTACCGGCTGCGTAAGCACGGCCTCGAGCACCTGCTTCCGACCAAGCCCAACGAGACCGAAGGCGAGCCCGCATGAGCTTGTTGGTGGTGATGGATCATCCGGCGCAGCTGAATCCGGAGACCGACACCACGCTCGTGATCATCGAGGCGGTGAAGCGGCGGGGGGCGGTGTGGATCTGCCGCCCCGAGCAGCTCGAGCTCGACGGGGACCAGCTGTTCGCCACCGCGTCGCAGGTGACCACGGCGGATCGCACGGCGCGGCCGGCGCTGGTCTGGGATCGCGAGCAGCGCAAGTCGATCGGCGAGTTCGGCGCGGTGTTCATGCGCAAGGATCCGCCGTTCGATCTCGACTACTACTTCGCCACGCTGCTGCTCGAGCGCGCGCGCGGCCTCACCTTTTAGCCAACGACCCGCGCGGGCTGCGCGACGCCAACGAGAAGCTCTACATCTTCAACTTCGCCCAGCTGATCGCGCCCACCTGCGTGACCCGCTCGATCGAGCGGCTGCGCGCGTTCTTGACCGAGCAGGGCGGCGAGATGGTGGTCAAGCCGCTCGATCAGTGCGGCGGCCACGGCGTGTTCCACGTGCGCGCCGACGACCGCAACACCAACGCGATCCTGGAGAGCATCAGCGACCTCGGCCACAAGCTGGTCATGGCGCAGAAGTACCTGCCGGCGGCGCGTCTGGGCGACAAGCGGATCCTGCTGCTCGACGGAGAGCCGCTGGGCGCGGTGATGCGCGTGCCGCGCGCCGACGAGACCCGCGGCAACCTGCACGCCGGCGGGCGCGCGGAGAAGACCACGCTGACCCCGCGCGACCAGGAGATCTGCAAGCAGGTGGGCGCGCGCTGTCGCGCCGACGGGCTCTACTTCGTCGGCATCGACGTGATCGGCGACTGCCTCACCGAGGTGAACGTGACCTCGCCGACCGGCGTGCAGGAGATCGACCGGCTCGACGGCACCCGGCTCGAGGACCGGATCGCCGACTGGCTGGTCGGCAAGATGATCCGTTAGCGGTAGCCGCGCTTGAGCAGGAACTTCGCCGACGCGTCGAACGCGGCCTGGGTCGGCACGTCCCAGCCGAACGTATCCGCCATCCGGTCATAGATGTTGAACACCGACGCCACGTGGATCGCGTCGGCGAGCTTGTCCTTGGAGATGCCGTGCCGCAGCACCGCGCGCGCGTCGTCGGCGGTCAGCGCATCGGGCTCGAGCGTCAGCTAACGCGTCCGCCGTGCACAAACACGGACTGGACGTCGAATTCGACGCGCTTGCGACTAAAGTGCTGCTGGATGCCGGCAAATGCGCCGTCGGTGTCGAATTTCTCAAAGGCAAAGCGCTCTATCGCGCCTCGCCGAACGCCACCGGCGAGCCCGGCGTGCCACGCCGCGTCGGCGTCGCGCGCGAAGTCATTCTCGCCGGGGGAACCTTCAATAGCCCGCAACTGCTGATGCTATCAGGCATCGGTCCGCCGGCCGCCCTCACCGCTTTGGGGATCGACGCAAAAGTCCCGCTGGAGGACGTCGGCCGAAATCTGCAGGACCGTTACGAAATCGGCCTTGTTCACCAGACCTCGCGGCCGTGGAACTGCCTGCGGAATGCTCGCTTCGAAGCCGATGACCCGGTCTACCGCGACTGGCTCGCGGGCCGTGGCATGTATATTTCCAACGGTGCGGCGGTCGCTTTCGCCTTACGGTCGACCCCGCGTCAGGCAAACCCCGACCTGTTCGTCATGGCGCTGCTGACGCGCTTCTCGGGTTATTTTTCCGGCTATTCCGAGATCATCCGCAACAGCCATGACGATCTCACGTTCGCGCTCCTGAAAGCCCACACCAATAATCGCGGCGGTACGGTGTCGCTGACATCAAGCGATCCCTGCGATCCGCCGCAGATCGATTTTCACTACTTCGAGGAAGGGACCGATCAAGACGGCGACGATCTTGCCGCGGTCGTCGAAGGTATTCGTCACGTTCGGAAACTAACGGAAACGCTGCAGGACTGCGGACTGATTGGCCTCGAAGATACGCCGGGAGCAGACCTGCAAGACGACGAACAATTGCGGCAATTCGTTCGCGAGCACGCCTGGGGACACCACGCATGTGGCACTTGTGCGATTGGTCATCGAGATGCCGGCGGCGTCGTCTCCAGCGATTTCCGCGTGCACGGAACGGGCGGCCTCCGCGTCGTCGACGCTTCCATCTTTCCGCGCATCCCCGGCTTTTTCATCGCCTGCGCGGTCTACATGATCGCCGAAAAAGCCGCGGAAGCAATTCTTGAGGCCGCGAAGACCACGCCCAGGCGTACGACAAGCCAAAGCAGCGGAGGTATCCATGCCTGAAAGCGCATTGACGCTCGATCCACAGGTCCGCGACCAGATAGTGGAGACGAAAGTCACCTGCCCGTTTCTTGGCAGCCTGGTCCATCAGGAGTTACTCAGCGTCAGGGGTGCCCCCCACAATCCGCTGGCTGATATCGAGGATGTCAGGCGGTTGGGTAACGAGGGCGGCGGCGATCTCGGCGACCTCCTGGCCTTTTTTGCAGCCGGCAATCATGCCTTGATGCGCAATAGCTCGGGAAGCACACTTGATGCGCCGGTGCCGGCGGGCCTGTTCTCGCTTGAACTGCCGGGTTCGCAGGGTTCTCACCCCGGACACAGCGGCATTCTGCAAGGAGACCCCACGACATTGGGCTCGGGGCGACTGAGCGAGGCGGATTTCGATCGGCTGGCGACGCTTGCCACCGACGACTGCCTGAAACGGTCGGATGTCGGCAAGTTCATTGCGCAAAATCTGAAACGGGACCCGAATTCAAAGGTCGCGAGCGCGAACGTCGCCGAGTTGCTCGCCCGCGATCTGGCAGGCGTCGTCGGGGCCATTTCCAGCGCCCTGACCTCGAAACTATTCGGTTCCAGCTCCGAGGCCAACGACAACCCCGGACTATTGGAACAGAAACTGACAAAACTGATGGGAGAGAACAATCTGGTCGGTTCTGCCGGAGAGTTCGGTCTTCTCTTCGCATTCCTCACCCATGATCCCGACACCAGGGAAATAGCAGGCGAACCGGCGCTTGCGCTCGATCGGGTTCATGGCGTGTTTGTCCAAAAGCGGCTTCCGGAGGGCTGGCAGACCTGGAAGAAATCGCGCGTGGATTGGGTGGTCCATACCACGGCGTTGCTGCTTGCGGCGGGCAAGGAATACCACAAGCTGTCGACGAACTGACGGCTCCCGTTGCCCGATCGTATCAGCGCCGCTGGTTATAGACATCAAGGCACACCGCGCCGAGCAGCACCAATCCCTTGATCACCTGCTGGTAGTCGATGCCGATGCCGAGGATCGACATGCCGTTGTTCATCACGCCCATGATCAGCGCGCCGATCACGGCCCCTGCCACGCGCCCGACGCCGCCATAGGCCGAGGCCCCGCCAATGAAGCAGGCGGCGATGACGTCGAGCTCGAAGCCAGCCCCGGCTTTGGGCGTCGCCGTGTTGAGCCGTGCGGCGAACACGAGGCCGGCGAGCGCGGCCAGCACGCCCATATTGACGAAGGTGAGGAAGGTCAGCCGCTCGGTCTTGATGCCGGAAAGCTTTGCCGCCTTCTCGTTGCCGCCGACCGCATAGATCTGCCGGCCGATGGTGGTGCGCGCGGTGACGAAGCCATAGAGCGCGATCAGCGCGATCATGATCACCAGCACGTTGGGAAGTCCGCGATGCGAGGCGATCAGATAGGTGAAATAGATGATCACACCGAACAGGATGGCGTTCTTGAGCGCAAAGAAGCCGGTAGGCTCGACCTCGACCCCGTGGCTTGCGCGCCGGGCGCGGGTCTTGACGCTGACATAGACCAGCGCAAACGCCAGCACGGCGCCAATCAGGAGCGAGGTCGGATAGAGCGCGCCGGCGTCGGGAAACAGCTCTGGAATGAAGCCGGAGGAGAGTTTCTGGAAGGTCGGCGAAAACGGTCCGACGGACTGTCCCTGCAGTACGGCGAGCGCCAGCCCCTTGAACACCAGCATGCCCGCCAGCGTAACGATAAAGGACGGAATCTTGAAATAGGCCACCCAATAGCCCTGCGCCGCGCCGATCAGCGCACCGAGCGCGAGGCAAACGATGGCGGCCGGGATGAAATGCACGCCATAGCGCACCATCAGCACCGCGGCGATCGCGCCGATGAAGCCCGCGACCGAGCCGACCGAAAGATCGATGTGCCCGGTGACGATCACGAGCAGCATACCAAGCGCCATGATCACGATATAGCTGTTCTGCAGCACCAGGTTGGTCAGATTGAGCGGGCGCAGCAGGGTGCCGTCGGTGACGAACTCGAAGAACAGCATGATCGCGAACAGCGACAACAGCATGCCGTTTTCGCGCAAATTGGCCTTGAGGAAGCCCGCGTGCTTGGGCGCCTCGGGAAGCGTTACGGTCTTGTCGCTCATGGATGCGCCTCTCCCAACAACTTCTCTTCCAGGCTTCTATCAACCAGCCGTTCGCCCTTGCGAACGATGACACGCATGATTTTTTCCTGCGTCGCCTCGGCTCGATCGAACTCACCGACAAACGCGCCCTCGTTCATGACGCAGATACGGTCACATATCCCGAGCAGCTCCGGCATTTCCGACGAGATGACGATGACGGCCTTGCCGGCGTCGGCCAGCTCGTTGATGATGCAATAGATCTCGTATTTGGCGCCGATGTCGATACCGCGGGTCGGCTCGTCCAGGATCAGGATTTCCGGATCGGTGAACAGCCATTTCGACAGCACCACCTTTTGCTGGTTGCCGCCGGACAGGTTGCCGGAGGTCTGGTAGACGTCGGAGCAGCGGATGCGCATGCGATTGCGATATTCATTCGCGACCTGCAACTCCTTGATATCGTCGATGACGCGGCCGGCCGCGACACTGCCGAGATTGGCAAGCGTGATGTTCTTGCGCACGTCGTCGGCCAGCAGCAGGCCGAGTTGCTTGCGGTCTTCGGTGACATAGGCAAGCCCAGCGTCGATGGCCCGGCTCACGGTCGAGAGATCGACGTCGCGACCATGCAGCGTGGCGCGGCCGGTGATCTTGCGGCCCCAGGAACGACCGAACAGGCTCATGGCGAATTCGGTGCGCCCGGCGCCCATCAAGCCGGCGATGCCGACGATCTCGCCGCGCCGGACCTGGAAGTCGACATTCTTGATGACCTGTCGGTCCGCGTGCTGCGGATGATAGACCGACCAGTTCTCGACCTTGAACACGATCTCCCCGATGTCAGGCTCGCGCTTCGGGAAGCGATGCTCGAGGTCGCGATCCACCATCTTGCGGATGATGCGATCCTCCTCGACCGCGCCGGCCTCGCAATCCAGTGTGTCGACGGTGCGGCCGTCGCGCAGCACGGTGATGCGGTCGGCGACGCGCGCCACCTCGTTGAGCTTGTGCGAGATCAGAATCGCGGACATGCCCTGGGCGCGGAACTCGAGCAGGAGATCGAGCAGCGCCGCGCTGTCGCTTTCGTTGAGGCTCGCGGTCGGTTCGTCGAGAATCAGCAGGCGCACCTTCTTTGGACAGCGCCTTGGCGATCTCGACCAATTGCTGCTTGCCGATCGCCGATATTGGTGACCAGCGTGTCCGGCGCTTCGTTGAGTCCGACTTTGGCCAGCAACTGCTGCGAGCCGTCGATAGACCGCGTCACGGTCGATTACGCCGAACCGCGACGGCGGACTGGCGATGAAAGATGTTCTCCGCGATCGAGAGCAGCGGGATCAGCGCCAGTTCCTGATGGATGATGATGATGCCGAGCGCCTCGGAATCGTTGATGTCGCGGAAGCTGCCGCTCCTCGCCGTCATAGATGATCGCTGCCGTCATAGCTGCCGTGGGGATAGACGCCGCTCAGCACCTTCATCAGCGTCGACTTGCCGGCGCCGTTCTCGCCGACGAGGGCATGGATCTCGCCCTGCCTCGACGGTGAAATTGACGTCGTTCAGCGCCTTCACGCCGGCGAAGGCTCTTGCTGATGCCGCGCATTTCGAGCAGTGTGCCGTCATCGGAATTCCCGGAACAGGAGAGCCGACGGCGGCCGAGCGTCTTTGCGCGACCACCCCCGCCACAGACCTCAGTTGAACTGCGCCTTCTTGTAGTAGCCGCCGTCGATCAGGACCTTCTCCCAGTTGGCTCTTGTCGACGACCACCGGCTTGAGCAGATAGGACGGCACCACCTTCACGCCGTTGTTGTAGGTCTTGGTGTCGTTCACCGTCACGGTCTTGCCGCTCAGCGCCGCGTCGACCATGTCGACGGTGACCTTGGCGAGATCGCGGGTGTCCTTGAAGATCGGTGGAGTACTGCTCGCCGCGCAGCATCGACTTGATCGACGGCACTTCCGCATCCTGGCCGCTGACGATCGGCATCGGCTGTTGCCGCTGCCGTAGCCGACGCCCTTCAGCGACGACATGATGCCGATCGAGAGACCGTCATAGGGCGACAGCACGGCATCGACCCGCTTGTTGCTGTAGAACGCGCTCAGCAGGTTATCCATGCGGGCCTGCGCGGTGGCGCCGTCCCAGCGCAGCGTCGAAACCTTGTCCATGCCCATCTGGTTGCTGACGACCACGAGCTTGCCGCTGTCGATATAGGGCTGCAGCACCGACATCGCGCCGTTGTAGAAGAAGTAGGCGTTGTTGTCGTCGGGCGAGCCGCCGAACAGCTCGATGTTGAACGGACCCTTGCCTTCCTTCAGCCCCAGCCCCTGCTCGATCGACTGCGCCTGCAGCACGCCGACCTGGAAATTGTCGAAGGTCGCATAGTAATCGACGTTGGGCGTGTCGCGGATCAGCCGGTCGTAGGCGATCACGGTGATGCCCTTGTCCTTGGCCTGCTTGAGCACGTCGGACAAGCGTGGTGCCGTCGATCGCCGCGATCACCAGCACCTTGGCGCCCTTGGTCACCATGTTCTCGATCTGGGAGAGCTGGTTCGGAATATCGTCTTCGGCATATTGCAGGTCGGTGTTGTAGCCGCGCTCCTTCAGCACCTTGACGATGTTGTTGCCGTCGTCGATCCAGCGCGCCGAGGATTTGGTCGGCATGGCGATGCCGACCGTGGGCTTGTCCTGCGCGAGCGCCGGATCCGGCAAGGCGCGACCGACGCCGAGCGCGATGGCGGAAGAACAGATTTGAGTAGTTTCATGTTTCACTCCCAGGGTGTTGAGCCTCAATCGCCGCTTTGTCGCGGTTTACCTTTGGCGCCAGTGCGTACCGGCGCATCGTCGGACACCATTGTGGCCGACGGAAACGAGACGGATGATCGGTCACGGCTTGCAGTTCTGCAAGCGTCATGAAATCCTCATGCGCGATGGTGCGAGACGGCCCATCAGGTCGGACCGAGCCTGACGCGAGGTTCCGGGCCGCCCCCGTGCGCCGACATCGAGAAGGAAGGTTTGGCCATGGTGCGGGATCGGCGGCGCGGGCCGGCTCGTCCATGCCCTGCCAGGCCGAGGTGACCAGCAGCCGGTCGAAATTCGCGCCGACGAAGACCGGACAGCTCGGCTGCCTCGCCGGCACGCGGATGGTGCGAACGCGCTCGCCTTCCGGCGTGTAGACATCGACGCAGCCGCCGCCCCAGCGCGCATTCCAGATCAGCCCCTCGGCATCGACCACGGCGCCGTCGAGACCGCCGCGCGCCGCCGCGGTGGTCATACAGCGGCGCGGGAGCTCCGGTCGGCATGGCGGTCGCGTGGATCGACCGCGACGCGATACAGGATGCCCTCGCTGGTGTCGGTGAAATAGGCCGTCGCACCGTCGGGCGAAAAGCAGATCGCGTTCGGGATGGTGATGCCGGCATAGAGCCGCAGCAGTTCGCCGCGATGAAAGCGATAGATCGCACCCGCGCCCTCTTCCGCCTTGCGGCCCATGGTGCCGATCCAGAGCGCACCGCAGGGATGGACCCGCCCATCGTTGGATCGCGTCACCGCGATTGTCGGCCTCGAGCGGCGTATGCAGTGTGAGCCGGCCGTCCGCGATATCGCGGACATAGAGGCCGTTTTCGGTCGCGAGCAGCTGGCGCGCGATCGTCGATGACGGCAAGCACGCTCGCCATCACGGGAAGCGCATGCGCGGTGACCGCGCCGGATGCAAGATCGGCCTGAAACAAGGTGCGCTCGAGGATATCGAACCACCAGGCGGTGTCGGTTGCCGGATCATAGGTGCAGCCCTCGCCGAGATGGCAATGCTGCTCGCTCAGGATCGTGGTGCCGACTTCTTCCACGCGGTCTCCCTTTCTTCTGTGCCGTCAGTTCGTGGAAAATCGATAGAGCGAGGTGTGGCGATAGGTCTGTCCGGGATCGAGCCGCGCCGACGGAAAATCCGGACGGTTCGGCGTATCGGGATAGACCTGCGGCTCCAGGCACAGCGCGTCAGACTGACGGTGGACGCGGCCATATTTGCCGGTCACGGTTCCGTCGAGGAAATTGCCGGAATAGAACTGCACGCCCGGCTGATCGGTCCAGAGTTCGAGCACGCGGCCGGAGCGCGGATCTTCGAGCCGCGCGGCAAAGCGCGGCTCGCCGGTGGCACCGCCGCGCAGGCAGAAATTGTGATCGTAGCCCTGCCGGATCTGAACCTGTTCATATGCGTCGCGCAAGCCGGGCACCGACGCGATGCGGATTGCGAAAATCGAACGGCGTTGCCATCGACCGTGCTCGGGCGCGCCCGAGCGGAATGCCGGCCGCGCTCACCGGCAAATATGTATCCGCCGCGATCGTCAGCCGGTGATCGAGAATGTCGCCGCCGGCCTCGACGCCCGCGAGATTGAAGAAGCTGTGATTGGTCAGATTGACGATGGTCGGCTTGTCGGTCACCGCCGAGAACGCGAGCGAAAGTTCGCTCGCGCCGGAAATGCGGTAGGTGATCTCGGTCTTCAGCGTGCCGGGATAGCCCTCCTCGCCGTCCGGGCTGAGATAGGACAGCGTGACGAACGGCGCCGGGTTTTCGCCCACGGCCGTGACGGTCCAGTGGCTTGCGATCGAAGCCGTCCAGCCCGCCATGCAGCGCATTGGCGCCATCGTTGGTGGGCAATTGAAACCGGCGGCCGTCCAGCTCGAAGCTGCCGTTGGCGATCCGGTTGGCGTAGCGTCCGACGGTGGCGCCGAGGAAGCGCCGAACCGCGAGATAGCCCGCAAGATCATCGTGGCCGAGCACGACGTCGGCGAGGCGCCCGGCGCGATCCGGACACGAAGCAGCGACTGCAGCGCCGCGCCATAGGTGATGAGGCGCACCTCGAAACCATTGTCGCCGCGCAGCCGCACCATTTCGATCGCGGTGCCGTCCGGAAGATGTCCGAACACTTCACGCACGACCTTCGGCGTCGCTGATTTGTCCATCTGCGTCACGTCAATCCTCGATAAATGGTTCGACCTCGCGGCGCCGCCCGAGCATGAAGGCGTCGGCGACATGGACCAGCGGCGACAGATCGACATCGGACACGCCGTTGGCGATCAGTTCGACGAAGCGCCGATAGATGCCGCGATATTCGGCCTGCTTCTCGTCGACCAGGATCCGGCCATCATGGGCAAGACGGCTGCCGCCGGAAGAGAGCGTCAGGCGCCCCGCGTCGGTCTCGACGCGGATGTCCCAGGTCTGCGGACCGGTCTGGCGCAAGTCGAATTCGGCCCGGATCGGCAAACCGGTGTCATCGGAGAAGGCGAGATCGGCGGCGATCGGCGCCGCGCGATTGTGCGGGAAAGGACAGTTCGGCCTGGGTGAGAAAGAATGGCCGCGGCAGGATGCGGGTCAGGATCGAGAGCGCGTTGATGCCGGGATCGAACACGCCGAGCCCGCCGGGCTCCCAGATCCAGGCCTGACCGGGATGCCAGACTCTCACGTCTTCCTTCCATTCGACCACGACCGAATTGATCTGCCGGTCGGCGAGGAAGGCTCGCGCCGGCTCGACCGCCGGTGCAAAGCGGGAATGCCAGGTCGCGAACAGCGTTCGCCCGGTTTGCCGCGCTGCGGCGATCAGCGGCGTCAATTCGCTGACGGTCGCGCCCGGCGGTTTTTCGAGCAGCACATGCTTGCCGGCCTGCAACGCGGCCGCCGCCTGCGCGTGGCGCACTTGCGGCGGCGTGCAGAGCGCCACGGCATCGATCTCGGGTGCGGCGGCGAGCAATTCGTCGAGCGTCGCGAAATGCGCGACGCCGTCGATCGAGGCGTTGCGGCTGGCGATGGCGACGAGCTCAATGCCCTCGGTGCCGCGATCGCGGGGATGTGCTGATCCCTGGCGATCTTGCCGAGACCGACGATGGCAAGGCGGATGGCGGTCAGCCACGGCTCACCTGCCCCATCGCAGCACGAGCGGATCGAGCCGGCGGGCGATCTCGATCAGGCCCGCCCGAGTCGCCGGATGCAAGCGGCTGCAGCGGAAGGCGGACGGTCTCATGCTTGATGACGCCGCCTTCCTTCATCAGCGCCTTGCAGGCGATGAGGCCGCACTGGCGGTTCTCGTAGTTGATCAGCGGCAGCCAGCGTTGATAGGCCTCGACCGCTTCGTCGCGGCGGCCGGCGAAATACGGATCGGTGATCTGGCGGATGCCGTCCGGATAGCCGCCGCCGGTCATCGCGCCGGTCGCGCCGGCGTCGAGGTCGGCCATCAGCGTGATCGCCTCCTCGCCGTCCCACGGGCCCTCGATCGCCTCGCCGCCGAGCGCGATCAGCTCGCGCAGCTTGGCGGCGGCCTGCGGCGTCTCGATCTTGAAGTAGGCGATGTTCTTCATCTCGCGCGCCATGCGGGCGAGGAACGGCGGCCGACAGCGGCGTGCCGGCCACCGGCGCGTCCTGGATCATGATCGGGATCGAGATCGCGTCCGAAACGGTGCGGTAGAACTCGTAGATCGCGGCTTCCCCGACCCGGATGGTCGCGCCGTGATAGGGCGGCATCACCATCACCATGGCAGCCCCCGCCTGCTCGCGCCCGCCGCGAGCGTTCGGCGCAGATGTGCGAGGCAAAATGCGTGGTCGTGACGATCACCGGCACGCGGCCGGCGACATGCTCAGCACCGCGTCGAGCACCTGGTCGCGCTCGTCGTCGGTCAGCACGAACTGCTCGGAGAAGTTGGCGAGGATGCAGAGCCCGTGCGAGCCGGCGTCGATCATGAAGTCGACGGCGCGCTTCTGGCCGTCGAGATCGAGCCGGCCGTCGCCGTCGAACATCGTCGGCACGACCGGAAACACGCCTTTGTAGGGTCGGCTGCCGGCGGAATTTGCCATGTCCATTCTCCGTTCTTGCGTTCAACCCGCCGCACCATGCCGGCGCAGGCCGTTGAAGATGACTTCCCTCATCGCCGCGGCAGCCGCCTCGGCATCGCGGTCGGCGATGCCATCGACGATGCGCTCGTGGGCGGCGATGGTGATTTCGCGCTCGCGTTCTTCGGTCGGCGCGCTGAGCCGGAACGATGCGCGCAACGCCGCCTCGATCACGGCGCCGATCGAACGCATGAACGGGTTGGCCGAGATCGTCGCGACATCCAGATGCAGCCGAAGATCGGCATCGGCGAATTCGATGGTGTCCGAAGCAAAACTGCGCATCTTGACGACGCTGTCGCGCAGGATCGCGATCGCATCGCTCCGC
Organism: uncultured Alphaproteobacteria bacterium; assembly: GCA_963738765.1. Taxonomy (GTDB): domain Bacteria; phylum Pseudomonadota; class Alphaproteobacteria; order Rhizobiales; family Xanthobacteraceae; genus Bradyrhizobium. Next base: position 34,468 of record CAVTYA010000043.1, read on the forward strand.
CCAGCGCTCGGCGGCGAGCGCTGCGGCGCGCGGCTCCACGGCAAGCGGATATCGGCGAGATCGCGAAGAAACCGCTTGTCGATCCCGGCCTCGAGGTGCCAGCCGAGCACGTCGGGATCGAACATGTTCCAGGCCGAACGTTCCCTGACCCGCGTGCCGACGCCCGCCTTGGAATTGAGCAGTCCCTTGGCCGACAGCGTCTTGACGCTTTCGCGCAGCACGGTTCGCGAGACGTCGAACATCGCGGTCAGTTCCGCATCGCGCGGCAGAGCGGTGCCTTCCGGATAGCGGCCGGCGATGATGTCGATCCCGATCGTCCGGGTCACTTCCACCTGGCTGGAATGGCCGCGGCCCGGCGGAATCACAAAGAGATGGGAGGTCATGGTGCTCCTCCCGCGGTTAGGGTGGCGGGCCGCTTGGCGAGCCGCACCAGGACTTGCTGGAAGGCGATGAAGGCAAACAGCAGAAAACCGGTCACGATCTTGGTCCACCAGCTCGACAGATTGCCGTCGAAGGTGATGTAGGTCTGGATCAGGCCCTGGATCAGAAGCCCCATCAAGGTCCCGAACATGAAGCCGGCGCCGCCGGTCAACAGCGTGCCGCCGATGACCACGGCGGCGATGGTGTCGAGCTCGACGCCGACGGCGGACAAGGCGTAGCCGGCGGCGGTGTAGAACGAGAACACGATACCCGACAGGCCGGCCAGCACGCTCGACAGCATGTAGACCCGAATGATGGTCGGCGCCACGCGAACGCCCATCAGCGCCGTCGACTGCCGGCTGCCGCCGAGCGCGTAGACGTTGGTGCCGAACCGGGTAAAATGCAGCAGCACCGCGCCGACGGCGAACACCGCGAGCATGATCATCGCGATCAGGGGCAGCCGGCCGCCGCCCGGCAGATGGATCGTGAGCGAGCCGATATCGGTATAGAGCGGCGCGTTGATCGGGATCGATTCCGTCGACATCAGGAAGGCGGCGCCGCGCGCCAGAAACATGCCGGCCAGCGTGACGATGAAGGGCGGCATCTCGAAATAGTGAATCACGGCGCCCATCGCCGCGCCGAACAGCACGGCAGATCACCAGGACCATGGCGAAGGCGACGACGGGCGGAATGCCCAGACGCTCGATCGCGATCGCCAGGAACACCGTGGTGAAGCCGATCACCGAGCCGACCGAGAGGTCGATGCCGCCGGAGATGATGACGAAGGTCATGCCGACGGCAACGATGCCGAGAAAGGCATTGTCGGTGAGAAGATTGGCGACGACCCGGGTCGAGGCGAAGTGCGGGAACTGCAGCGAGCAGAGGATGAACCCGACGACAAACACCGCGGTGGTGACCAGAACCGGAAGCAGACGGCGCATCAGGTCGTCCTGTTGCGGTTGAGCCAGTGCCGAGACCGGCGAGGCGCGGCGACTGCAGCAGCAGAACCGCGATCACGACGACGGCCTTCACCACCAGATTGAGCTCCGGACGATAGCCGCTGAGCAGGATGCCGGTGTTCATGGCCTGGATGATCAGCGCGCCGAGCACCGCGAGGATCAGGCTGAAGCGGCCGCCGAACAGCGAGGTGCCGCCGATCACCACGGCCAGGATGGCGTCGAGCTCGAGCCACAGACCGGCATTGTTGGCGTCGGCGCCCAGGATGTCGGCGGCGGAAATGACGCCGGCGACCGCCGCGCAAAGACCGCACCAGACGTAGGCGGCGATGGTCACCGCCGCGGTGCCGATGCCGGCCAGTTCGCTGGCGCGGGCATTGGCGCCGGTCGCCTCGATCAGCACGCCCAGCGCGGTACCTCGAACCAGCAGCAAGGTCAGAAGCAGCATGCCGAACGTGATGGCGACCGGCGTGGGCACGCCGAGCACCGATCCGTTGCCGAACCAGGCGAGCGACGGCGAGGAAAAGGTGACGATCCTTCCCTCGGTGATGAGCTGGGCGATGCCGCGGCCGGCGACCATCAGGATCAGGGTGGCGACGATCGGCTGGATGCGGAGCACCGCCACCAGGAAGCCGTTCCACAGGCCGCACAGCAGTCCGACGCCGAGCGCCGCCGCCAAGCGCCAGCGGCACGGAGTGGCTGTCGACCAGACTGGCGGCGACGGCGCCCGCGATCGCCATCACCGCGCCGACCGACAGATCGATGCCGCGGGTCGCGATCACCAGCACCATGCCGAGCGACAGCAGCGCCACCGGCGCGCCGCGATTGAAGACATCGACCAGACTGCCGAACAGGCGCCCGTCCTGCAGGCGAATGTCGAAGAACTGCGGCGAGACCAGCCGGTCCGCCAGCAGGATCGCCAGAAAGGCCAGGATTTGCGGAGTGCCGGTCCTTGGCATGCGAAACGACATCACGGTCATCTTTCTTCAGGCCACATGCTGTGTCTCGGCGGCGATGGTCGACAGCACCGCGGGAACCGTGATCGCGTCACCGCTCAGGGTGTGAATGTGCGCGCGGTCGCGCATCACGACGACCTTGTCGGCATAGATCACCACCTCCTCGATCTCCGAGGAAATGACCAGAAGCGCAAGCCCGTCGGCGCAAAGCTGGCGGATCAGGCGGATGATCTCGGCATGGGCGCCGACGTCGATGCCGCGGGTCGGCTCGTCCAGGATCAGCAAGCGCGGCTTGGTGGCGAGCCAGCGCGCCAGCAGCGCCTTCTGCTGGTTGCCGCCCGACAGCAAGCCGATCGGCCGTTCCGGATCGGCGGGGCGGATGTCCAGCAGCGTGATGAAGTGCCGCGCGATTTCATCCTGCTCCCGCCGCGACAGCGGCTTCATCCAGCCGCGCCGGGCCTGAAGCGCCAGCACGATGTTCTCGCGCACGGAAAGTTCGGCGACGATGCCCTCGGTCTTGCGCTCTTCCGGGCAATAGCCGAAGCCGAGGCGGATGGCCTCGCGCGGCGAGCCGACGCGGACGTTTCGCCGTCGACCTCGACCGTGCCGGTGTCGGCCCGCTCAGCACCGAACACCATGCCGCGCCGTCTCGGTCCGGCCCGAGCCGAGCAGGCCGGCGAGCGCCACCACCTGCCCGCTCCGCAAGGCGAGATCGAACGGCGCCACGATAGCGCCGCTTGCCGAACATCCTGAAAGCGCGCATATGGCGGCTTGGCATCGTCGATCGGCCGGTGCTCCCGATCGGCGGTCACCTCCGAGAGCTCTCGGCCCAGCATCATGTGCACGAGGTCGAGCCGCGGCAGCGCCGAGGTCTCCCGCTCGCCGACCAGCCGGCCGTTGCGCAGCACGGTGATGCGGTCGGAGATGGCGTAGACCTGATCGAGGAAGTGCGTGACGAACAGGATGCCGATGCCGCGACCGGCGAGCTGGCGCATGATCCCGAACAGGATGTCGACTTCGTGCGCATCGAGGCTCGCGGTCGGCTCGTCGAGGATCAGCACGCGCGCCGACATGTCGACCGCGCGCGCGATCGCCACGAGATGCTGCACGGCGACCGAGTAGTCGCCGAGCGGCGCGCCGACATCGATGGCGAGCCCGAAGCCGCGCAAGAGAGCGGCGGCGTCCCGGCGCATGACGCCGTCGCGCACCAGCCCGAACCGGGTCGGTTGCCGGCCGAGGAACAGGTTTTCGGCGACGGTGAGATTGGGCAGGAGATTGACCTCCTGATAGACGGTGGCGATGCCCGCTTTCACCGCCTCCTCGGACGAGCGCGGCATGATCTCGACGCCATCGAGCCGGACGGTGCCGGCGTCGCGCTGAACGACCCCGGTGACGGCCTTGATCAGCGTCGACTTGCCGGCGCCGTTCTCGCCCAGCAGCGCGTGGATCTCGCCGGCACGCAGCGTGAAATCGACACTGTCGAGCGCGCGTTGCCCCAGAAAACTCTTGGTCAAACCCGCGACTTCGAGCAACGGACGAGCTTGTTCCGAACGCGAAGCCATATCAGACATTCTTGTCAGACACTCTTGCCTAGAGACTGAAACCGCGGAGCAGCGGCGCAACAATCAGAACGGCCGGGCAGCAAGCCCGACCGTTCCAGGTCCGTGGCTTCAATCAGTAGCCAAGGCCTTTCTTGCTGTCATAGATCTTCTGCGGATCGTCGGTCGGGGTGTAGAGCTTCGATTCCGTCTGGATCCACTTCGGCGGCACGGTCCCCTTGTCCTTGTAGGCGATCAGCGCATCGAAGGCGGGGCCCGCCATGTTCGGCGTCAGCTCGACGGTCGCGTTGGCCTCGCCGGCCATGAATGCCTTGAAGATATCGGGCACCGCGTCGATCGAGACGACCAGGATGTCCTTGCCGGGCTTGAGGCCGGCTTCCTTGATCGCCTGGATGGCGCCGACCGCCATGTCGTCGTTATGGGCGTAGAGCGCGCAGATGTTCTTGCCGCCGTTTTCGGCCTTGAGGAAGCTTTCGGTGACTTCCTTGCCCTTGGCGCGGGTGAAGTCGCCGGTCTGGCTCCGGATCATCTTGATGTTGGAGTGCTTGGCGATCGCGTCGTCAAACCCCTTCTTGCGGTTGGTGGCGACGCTGGCGCCGACGGTGCCCTGCAGCTCGACGACGTTGCAGGGCTTGTTGCCGACATTCTTGGCCAGCCATTCGCCGGCAACCACGCCTTCGTGAACGCTGTCGGAGGTGACGGCGGTCAGATAGAGCGACTTGTTCGCGGTCTCGATGTCGCGGTCGAGCAGGATGACCGGAATCTTGGCGTCCTTGGCTTCGTCGAGCACCGCATCCCAGCCGGTGGCAACGACGGGCGCGAGGAAAATGGCGTCGACGCCCTGCGCGACAAAGGAGCGGATCGCCTTGATCTGGTTCTCCTGCTTCTGCTGGGCGTCGGCGATCTTGAGCGTGATGTTGCGCTTCTGGGCTTCGCTCTTGGAGACGGAAGTCTCGGCCGCGCGCCAGCCGGATTCCGAACCGATCTGCGAGAAGCCGACCGTCAGACCGGCGGCGAAGGCACTGGTTGCCACTACCGGAGTAAGCGCGATGAGCGCTGCGGGAAGAAGTTTCTTGAGAGTCATGGCTGGTTTCGCTCCCTAACTGTTGCGGACCGCCGTCCTGCCTCTTCGGGGCAAGATCAAGCTGGCGGACGATTTCATGCCATATCTCGGAATTCCTGTATAGGACATTATCATATTAGTATGACTTATTGCCACCGCAGCGGAACTCGCCCCGGAAACTATGGTCGCGCCAGCGCCGACAGCCCGCGCCCGCAGCAGATTCCGGGCTCGTCTAGCTGCGCCGCGCCGGATGGTCGCGGCACCCGTCCAGGAACAGTTCGACCGCGGCAACCACCCGCTCGCGCAGTTCCTTGTCCGATCTGGCGGTCTTGCCGCTGAGAATCAGCGAGCGGGTGTGGCCATCGACCACCGCGTACAGGAACTGCTCAGCCAGAAAGCTGGCATCCGCCGGTCGTATCTGCCGTTCGCGCATGGCGTTGGAAAAAATGTCGGCGATCAGCTCTCGCGTGTGGATAGCGCTCTCGTGGAGCGTGAGCGCCAATTGCGGGAATTGATGCGTTTCGGACGTGACGAGCCGGTTGAGCGCGACGGCTGCCGGTGCGAGCGCGCGCCTGGAAAGCTCGACACCGATCCGGATCAGGGTCGCCTCGATTGGGCCGGCTCGATCCGGTTCACCGGCGGCTCGCATCAGAAGACTATCGACCGACTTCCGGATCACCGCCGCGTATAGCTCCTCTTTCGAAGCGAAGCGCGTGTAGAACGTCTGCTTCGAAATCCGGGCAGTCGCCGCGATCAGATCGATGCTGATCGACTCGAAGCTCGAACTCCATGAACAGCCGCGTCGCCACGTCGACGATGTGCCCGGTGATCTGCCCGGCCTGTTCCTTGGTCGGCCGGCCGCTGCGTGGCCGCGTACTTCTGCCCGGCTTGGTCTTGGTAACGTTCATGTTTTTTCTCCGAGGCATTCCCTGCGCGGTTCCGGGGGCCGATTTGGCCTGCGGCGCGGCGTCGCGGTTTTAACCATTCGACACCTTGCATATCCGCTTGCATCCGGTAACGGAAGTCTATAATAGTACGATATCGTTTGATTAATCGCGTAGAGCACTTCGGGCGCTGCAACCGCCCGCGGGCTTGTGGATTCTTGCGCCCTCGTGCGGCGAGAAAACTGGAGATGAGGCAGATGAAATTGATTTCGCGAATGGTTGTGCGCGTCGCTGTCGCGGTGGGCCAAATGGCAGTTGTCGGACCCGGCAACGCCGTAAGCCCAGCGGATCCGAGCGGCACCTGGCTGACCGAGGATGGCCGCGCCCGCGTCCGGATCGAACGCTGCGGAACCAAGCTTGAGCAGGTCTGCGGCTATATCGTCTGGATGAACGCGCCCGCCGATGCCAAAGGGCAACCGGTCAGGGACCGCAACAATTCGGATCCTGCAAAGAGGGACCGAACTGTTCTCGGTCACCAATTGATCCTCGGTTTGAAGCCAGGCTCCCCGGGGCGCTTTGACGGCCAGATCTACAACGCGGAGAGCGGCAAGTCTTACGACATCTCGCTCTGGCGTGAGACCCGGGACCTGAAGGTCAAGGGCTGCCTGCTCTCGGTTCTTTGTTCCACGCAGACCTGGACTCAAACCATGGATGCCCTGCCGGGGCAGTTGGTGGGCATGACCGGCGACCTCAACGGCCCCAAGCCGGACAAGCAGTGGGCGCAAGCGGCCCAGCCGAAACCGCCGACGATGGCACGAGCCGGCAAATAGTCGCGCCGCGACGCTTCCGATTTCAAATCGTATCGGCCCGGCGCCACTCAACATATCTGAACCGGAGTTTGAGATGTTCACACTGTCGCGAGCGGACCGCCGGGCGATCCTGGAGATCGTGGCTATCCTGACGCTCTGCATCGTCTTGGCCGGATGCGCCAGCGTGGCGCCGGTTCCGTATTCGGAAGTCGCTTCATCGTCCTACATGGCACCGAATCCATCCGATGCCTCCGGACGCATTCCGTATCGCTACGCCACATCAGTGGATTGGCGCGCCTACAACAAGGCCATCCTTCACCGCTCCCGGGTTCGGACGTATCGCGCGCGAAACCAGACCCAGGTTTCCCGCGTCACGGCCCGGTAGCCCTGGCCGCGGAAGGCGATCCGGTCGGCGACGATCTGGTTCAACTGCGGCAGCGCATGAAACGGGATCGATGGGTAGGCGTGGTGCTCGACGTGATAGGGCATATTCCACGCAAACCACTTCATGACGATGCCGGTGTAGGTGGTGCGGGTGTTGTCGAAGGCACTGCGCGTCCGTTCGCAACCGGTGTGTTCCGCATAGAGGTAAGGCCGCAGGATCATCTGGCCAACGAGCAAGGGGATGACCCACACCCACAGCAGGATCGCGGTGGACAGCGCGAGTGAGGTGACGAGCAGCAGCGCGTAGCCGGCGAGATAGAGCCGCGCTTCCCGCACGATGATGTCGCGCTTGTTCGCAGGGATCCACGGCAGCGCAACCTCGCCGGTCAAGGCATGGCGAAGCATCAACAACTCACGGCCGGCGATCTGGACAAGACCGCTATAGGCGATCGCCAGTTGCGTATCCGAGGAAGGTTTGGGGCCAACGATCAGCTCCGGATCCCTGTCGGGATCCTGCGTGTAGCGATGATGGTCCCAGTGAAACAGGCAATAATATTCGTAGCGGTGTGCGATCACCAAGGCCGACAGATGGCCCACGACGAGGTTGAGCGCGCGGCTCCGGAACGCCGTTTTGTGGGCGGTCTCGTGCATGGGCATGAACAGGAAGGCCACGAAATAGGCTTGCACGACGATGAGCGGCAACGCCCACGCCAGTCCATATCTCGAAGTGACGAGCCAGATCAGGGCGCCAACGATGGCGATCGCACCGTAATGGCTCACCGTGCGCACCGCGCCTTGCAGATCCGAACGCGCGGAAAGCTCGCGGAGCATCGCCGGGCTCAACGGCTTGGCTCTGTCGTTCGCATCGGGAATTGCTGCGGTCGTCATATGCCAGTTCCGATCCCTCGACACCCGTGTCGGTAATGCCATTGAGGGAAGCGGATTCACGATAGGCCGGCAAGCAACGAATTGCTTTGTGCGCGGCCCGAACGAAGTGCCGGTGCAGATCAAGGCCAGCGTCGTCATTCCGCTGGAACTCAAGATCCGCGCCGGACAAGACGCGTTCAGCTCGCCTTGCCGAACAGCACCGGCAGCTGCCGCGGCCCGCGCACCGTGCCTTGCGACCATGTCACTTGGCCGGCCGGGTCGAGCCGGAAGTCGGGGATGCGCTTCAGCCATTCCTCGATCGCGACCGTCATCTCCATGCGCGCTAGATTGGAGCCGACGCAGCGGTGAATGCCGAGGCCGAAGGCGGCGTGGCGGTTCTCCTTGCGATCGATCAGGACCTTGTCGGCGTCGGGGAAGACAGAGGGATCGCGGTTGGCGGCGGGGAACGACAGCAGCACCATGTTGCCGGGCTTGACCGGGCAGCCGCTGATGGTGGTTTCCTTCATCACCTCGCGCGCCATCGTCACCGGAGAATAGGCGCGCAGCAATTCCTCGATCGCGATCGGCATCAGTTCCGGCTCCGCGATCAGGCGCTCGCGGTCCGACGGCGTTTTGGCGAGATGCCACATTGAGGCGCCGATCGCGCTCCAGGTGGTGTCGATGCCGGCGATCAGCAGCAGCCGCAGCGAGCCCAGCACATGAGCGTCGTCGAGCGGCTGGCCATCCTTGTCCCTGGCGTTCATCAGCGTCGTGATCAAATCGTCGGTCGGATGCTGCTTGCGCGCCTCGATGTGGCCGGCGAAATAGGCGGTCATCTCCTGTACCGCCTGCATCAGCATCCGCTCGTCCTTGATGCTGAGCTCGAGGATCATGTGGATCCATTTGATGAAGAGATCGCTGTCCTGCTCGGGGATGCCGAGCATGTGGGCGATGGCGCGCACTGGAATGTACTTGGTGTAGCGCGCCGCGGCGTCGCACTTGCCGTCGCCGATAAACTCGTCGATCAGCTCGTTGCAGATCGCGCGGACCCGCGGCTCCAGCTTCTTCATTGCATCCGGCGTGAAAGGCGGCAGCAGCAATTGCTTGGCCGGCTTGTGCTCCGGCGGATCGGAGGTGATCGGCGGGGCGGCGTTCCGCGTCACTTCCGGCCGCTCGTCGCGGACGATGACGCGGCGTGAGGAGAAATGTTCGGTGTCGTAGGCGATTTCCTTCACCGCCTGGTAGGTGGTCGGCATGTAGCAGCCGAGAAAGCGGTCGGTGTGGACCACCGGACTATGCGCGCGCAACTCGTCCCAGATCGGAAACGGATTTTCGGTCCAGCGCGGGTCGGTGTGGTCGAAATCGCGGGCCCAGTCGGTTACCGGAGGATGCTCGGGCAGCACGTTGGCAGAATCGGACATCGGAGAATTTCCTCTGATTGGTTCGCTCAGATCGATATTGGACGGATTGCCGGGTTGTGAGGCCGGTTCATTCCTCAGTGATCTCGATCGCAATTTCCGGACAATTGGAATGCGCGAGCCAGGCCTTGTCCTCCAGCCCCGCGGGCACGGTGCCGTCGCCGATTTCATGCGCGTTACCGAATTCGTCGAGATCGAACAGTTCCGGCGCCAGCGATTTGCAGCGCGCATGTCCCTGGCACTTGTCCTGGTCGACTCGGATTTTCAGCTTTCCGGACATGGCGAGTGTTCCCTTGTTGCGCACAGTCGGCCGCGCGTTTCCTCGTGTCGATTGGACGGTGCGGGCCGGTCGGCGGCTCGCCCGAAGTTATACTATATTACATTCGGTCCGCGGTTGTGCTGTCAAGCCAAAAGTTATAGATCATAACACTGAATGTCGCCCCGCCCCGCCCGTAAAGCGCTCAATACCTACCACCATGGGGATCTCCGGGATGCCCTGGTGCAGGCTGCGCTGGGGGAAGTGGAACTTGGCGGCCCCGAGGCCGTCAGCATCAGCGCACTGGCGAAGAAGCTCGGCGTCTCGCAACCGGCCCCCTACCGGCATTTTGCCGACCGCGAGACGCTGCTGACCGCGGTGACGGCCGAGGCCTTCCGCCAGTTCAGCGCCACCCTTCGCGCGTCGATTGCAACGCCATCGAAACGTTCGAAGCTGTCGTGCTTTGCGCTCGCCATGCTGGATTTCGGCCTTCGCCGTAATGGCATTTACCGGCTGATGTTTGCCTCGCGCACCATGGCCTGCGCGCCAAAGGGCACCGAGCTTCACACCGCCGCGATGGAAACCTTCGGTCTCGCTTTGGAGGCCCTCGAAGCGCCGGCTGTCGGATTGTTACGCGAACAGCACGCCCTGAAAATCTGGGCCGCGGTGCACGGCGTGGTGATGCTGGCCGAACAGGGGTTGCTCACCGGGCAGGCGGCTCACATCACGCGCGAAGAACTGGTCGAGGATATCGCCGAACAGACCAAACTCAGTCTTTCGCTGGCGATCAAGGCCGCCGGCAAAGACCGATAGCGCTTCGACGATTTGCGTCACGACTTCGTTCGCACCGATCGACTTCTCAACCGGCATGCTCGATGGCGCGGATGGCGCCGCGCAGTTCGGCGAGACCACGCAGCCGGCCGATCGCGGTATAGCCGGGGTTGGTCCGCTTGGTCTCATTGAGATCGTCGAGCATGCGGTGGCCGTGATCGGGCCGGAACACGATTTTCTCGCCGGCCGGCCGCCGCCGGTTTTCCGCGAGCAGCGCCTTGAGAACCGCGATCATGTCGACGTCGCCGTCGAGATGATCGGATTCGACGAAGGACAGTCCGTCCGCGTCCCGCCTGGTTGCACGCAAATGCGCAAAGGCAATGCGCGGCGCGAACGTCTTGCCATTGCAGGCAGATCGTTTTCCGCGCGCACGCCGAGCGATCCGGTGCAGAGGCAGATGCCGTTCGCTTTCGAAGGCACGGCATCGAACAGCGCAGAATAGTCTTCCGCCGACGAGGCGATGCGCGGCAGGCCGAACAGCGAGCGCGGCGGATCGTCCGGGTGCAAGGTCAGCGTCACGCCGACTTCCTCAGCGACGGGGGCGACGCGCGCCAGAAATTCGATCAGATGCTGGCGCAGCACCTGCGCCGTGATGCCCTGATATTGTTCGAGCCTGTCGCGGAACTGCGGAATCGACATCGGCTCGGTGGTCGATCCCGGCAGGGCGCTGGCGACCACCATCACCATGTAGTCGATGTCGGCCTGGCTCATCGCCTCGAACACCTGCTTTCGCCCTCGCCTGCGCGGCCGCCGAATAGTCGGCGACGGCGCCGGGCCGTTTGAGGATGTGCAGATCGAACGCGGCGAAGCGGTCCTGGTCGAAACGCATCGCGCGGGCGCCGTTCGGCAACTCCCATTCGAGATCGGTGCGGCACCAGTCGACGACCGGCATGAAATTGTAGCAGATGATCTTGATGCCCGCTGCGGCAACCGCTTCAGGCTCTCGATCCAGGCCTCGATCGAATGCACCGCTTGCCCACCGAGCCGTTTCACATCGTCAGGTATCGGGATCGATTCGACCACCGACCAGATCAGCGGCGACCGGCCAGCCGGACCGTTCTCGATGATCTCTTTGCGCTGCTCGACGGCGGCGCGGGTCCAGACTTCGCCGATCGGTATCTGATGCAAGGCGGTAACGACGTCGGTCGCGCCGGCCTGCCTGATATCGTCGAGCGACACCGGATCGTCGGGCCCGTACCAGCGCCATCCCTGCAGCATCATCTTAAATTCTCCACCGCGCCGCGCACGCCAACGCTATCGAACAACGGATCAGGCCGCGGTCAGCACGACCTTGACGCTCTGGGTACGATCCAGCGCCAACCGCACGGCGTCGGGCGCGACGGCGAGCGGCCGCTCAGCGGTCACCAGCGCCATCACATCGATGCTCCCGTCGGAAATCAGTTCGACCGCGGTCGCGAACTCGGACCCGAAGCGGAACGACCCCTTCAAGTCGATCTCCTTGGCCATCACGGCATTGGCCGGAATCGAAATTTGGCCGCCTGGCAAATTGCCGATCTGAATCACGATGCCGCCGCGCCTGACGACGCCGATGGCGCCGGCAAGGCCCGCCGCCGTCCCCGAAACTTCGAACGCCACGTCGAACGGACGCGCCGCCGCCTGCTCTTTCAACGCGGCATCGCCACCGGAGATATCGACGACGTGATCCGCGCCAAGGCGGCTTGCGAATGCCAGCGGTGCTGCGGCGATGTCGACGACGGTGACTTCGGCAGATGCCGGCGCGGCGCGCGGCGAGCATGGTGAGCAGGCCGATCGGCCCGGCCCCGAACAGCACCGCGCTTTTGCCCCTGATATCGCCGGCGCGCGCGACCGCGTGCAGACAGACCGCGAGAGGTTCTGCCAGCGCCGCCGCCTGGTACGGCACATGATCGGGGATCTTTGACGCATTGCGCCGGGATCGCATCGAAGATCGTCGCAAAGCCGCCCTGCATGTGCGGCGTCTTCGAGGCCGAGCCCATGAAGAAGATGTTCTCGCAGAGATTGGGCCGGTTCTCGCGGCACGGCTTGCAATGGCCGCACCAGCGCGACGGATTGACCGCGACCCGATCGCCGATTTTCAATCCAGGGGCGCCGCCTTCGATCTCAATGATCTCGCCGGAAATCTCGTGACCGAGCACGAGCGGCGAGGTCACGACGAAATCGCCGGTGCGGGCGTGGCGGAAGTAATGCATGTCGGAGCCGCAGATGCCGCCCGCGCCGAAACGGATCCGCACCATGCCGGAAGCAAGAGGATCGAGCGGCCGCTCGACCATGCGCAGATCTTCCGCGCCGAACAGCGTTGCCGCCAAAGCCATCGATGTCATCTCACAAGCCCCATATATTTCGGCAGCCAGAGCGTCAGCTCCGGAATGTAGGTGATGGCGATGAGCGCCAGCAGCAGCGGCACCAGCCACGGCAGGATCGCAATCGTCGTGCGCTCGACGGAAAGCTTGGCGACGCGCGCGAGTACGAACAGCACCATGCCGAGCGGCGGATGCAGCAACCCGATCATCAGGTTCAGCGTCATGATCAAGCCGAAATGGATCGGATCGATACCGAGCTTCAGAACGATCGGCAGCAGGATCGGCACCAGAATGGTGATCGCCGCGATGGTGTCGATGAAACAGCCGACGAACAGGATCAGGATGTTGGCGAGCAGCAGGAACACCCATTTGTTGTGGGTCAGACCGAGGATGCCATCGGTCAGGAGCTGCGCGGCCTGCGACACGGTCAGGAGCCAGGCGAAGATCGAGGCCGCCGTGACGATGAACAGCACCGACGCCGTGGTCTCGATGGTATCGAAGGTCGCCTTGATGACGGTGCGTAACGTCATGGTGCGATAGCGCACCAATCCGAGAAACAGCGACCAGATCACGGCGGCGACCGCGGCTTCCGTCGGTGTGAACCAACCCAGCGTCATGCCGCCGATCAGGATGACCGGCGCCATCAACGCCATCACCGCCGAGAAATCGAAGTACCAGTCGACCAGCAACAGTGCCACGAGACCGAGCCCGACGGCGTAGTTGGTCGAGAGCCCGGCGACCACCATGAGCCAGACGGCTAGCGGAAAGGCGAACACGATCGCGATTTCGAGCGTTGCCGATCCGAGCTGCGACCAGGAGAACGGCGAGTCGCTGCCCCAGCCGTTCTTGTGGGCGAAATAGGCGACCGTGATCATCATCAGCAAGGTCATGACCACACCCGGAATGACGCCGCCGAGGAACAGCGCGCCGATCGAGACGTTGGCCATCATCCCGTAGATCACGAACGGCAGCGACGGCGGAATGATGGGCCCCAGCGTTGCCGACGCCGCGGTGACGCCGACCGAAAATTCGGTGGAGTAGCCGTGGTCCTGCATCGCCTTGATCTCGATGGTGCCGAGGCCGGCGGCGTCCGCGATCGCAGTGCCCGACATGCCGGAAAAGATCACCGAGCCGATGATGTTGACGTGGCCGAGACCGCCGCGCATCCAGCCCACCAGCGCCACCGCGAAGCGATAGATGCGCCCGGTGACGCCGGCAATGTTCATGAGATTACCGGCAAGGATGAAGAACGGCACCGCCAGCAGCGGAAAACTCTCGACGCCGGCGATCATGCGCTGCGCCAGCGTCACGTCGGGGGTGATCCCGGTGACGAGAATGTAGATCAGCGACGAGGTGGCCATCGCGATCGCGACCGGCAGCCCGAGCAACATCAGGATGAGAAACGCGCCAAGCAGCAGCAGCATCGGATCAACCCTCCGTTCCGTCGAATGCGCCGGGGCGTTCCAGGATCGAATAGCCGCGCCGCCAGTTCTCGACGGCGACCTGGATTGATCGGGCGAACATCATGACAAAGCCGAACAGCACGATGTAATAGACAAAACCCTTGGAGAATTTGATCGTCGTCATCCGCTCGTCGGAAACCACCTGGATGAACTGCCAGACCAGCGTGATGGTGTAACCGAAGAAAGCGATGCGGATGAGGTCGATCACCGTGGAAAGCGCCCGCGCCGGCAAATGCGGCAGATATCGGAACACCAGATCGACCTGGATATGGCGCGACAGGCGCACGCACATCGCGGCGCCAACGAACACGACGCTGATCAGGCAATAGGTCGCGATCTCCTCGGTCCAGGCGTAGCTGTCGTTGAGGACATAGCGGGTGAAGAACTGCAGGAAGACGCAAAGCGCCATGATCCAGAAGATCGCCAGCGCTACCCAATCCTCGAAGGCGTAGGGACTGAGGTCGACCTTGGGCACCGCCTCTTCCTCGAAGGTGCGGGCGATTTCATCAGCCGTGATCTGGGCGTGGACTTCAGCGGTCGACATGTCGGTCTCTTTCAGAGCTGGAATTCGCCTGGTCTCTCCCCGCCCCGAGACGGGAAGAGGCCGAAGCAAACTGCGTTACTTGATCGCCTGGATACGTTCCCAATCGGACTTCCGGTAATCAAAACTCTCGAAGCTGACGTTCTTCAGCACCGCGTCGCGGAATTCGTCCTTGTTGACTTCGGTGACGGTCAGGCCCTTCTGCTTGAAGAAATCAACCAGCTTGGCCTCGTTGACCTTGATCTCCGCCGTCGCCTTGGCCGCCGCCTCCTGCGCCACTTCGGTGAAGATCTTGCGATCCTCTTCCGAGAGCTTCTTCCACAGATTACCCGAGATGATGGTGTTGAGGTGATCGACGATATGTCCGGTCAGCACGATGTACTTCTGGACTTCGTAGAACTTCTTCGCCTCGATGGTCGTGAGCGGATTTTCCTGCGCTTCCACGGTGCCGTTCTGCAGGGCGAGATAAACTTCCGCGAACGCGATCGGCGCCGTATTGGCGCCGCAGGCGCGCGGCATCGCCAGATATGCGGGAACGTCGGGCACCCGCATCTTGAGACCCTTCATGTCGGCACAGGTCTTGATCGGACGGTTCGACGTGGTGTGGCGAACGCCGTAATAGGTGACGGCGACGATGTGGTGGCCGGTCTTGTCCTCATACCCCTTGGCGAGTTCCTTGAAGACATCGCTCTTGGTGTAGGCCAGGAGATGATCGGCGTCGCGGAAGGTGTAGGGATAATAGGTCACGCCGATCGGCGGATAGCTCTTGGCGGCAAAGCTCGATCCGGAAATGATGATGTCGACGGAGCCGAGTGACAGGCCCTGGTTGATGTCGGCTTCCTTGCCGAGTTGCGACGCCGGATAGACGTCGATCTGGTAGCGGCCATTGGTCCGCTTGTTGATCTCCTGCGCGGCCCAGACCGATGCGGTATGGAACGGCTCCGAGGTTTCGTAGACGTGGGCCCATTTCAGCTTGGTCTGGGCCATGCCGGCGCTGGTTGCGGCAATCAGCGCTGCGGCGGAAGCAGCAAGTACAATCGTCATTTTCTTGAACACGGCAATTTCCTCCCCTTTGTTAGATCTGTTTTTACCTGGTCAGCTTCGGGATTTGGGCGAAGCGTTCGAATGCTCAGCCGCTCCCGGCCAAAACGCGCGACGGCGAACCAGCCTCGGTCCCAAAACTTTGTGCGAAGCGCTCCTGCGAGCGCGCCAGATGGTCGCGCATGGCCAGCCGCGCGGCGTCCGGATCGCGCGCGGCGATGGCCTCGCGGATCGGCGATGCTCGGCGAGTGCCGCGTTCCAGGAGTCCGGATTTTCGAAATAATGCGCGAGCTTGGCAAAGTAGGGATTGAGGCGCTGATCGAACAGTTCGCCGACGACGCGGACCAGCACGGCATTGTCGAGACATCCCGCGATCGCGATATGAAAGGCACGATCGTGGATCATCGACGGCTCGCCGGGATGCTGCACCGTCGCCATCGCCGCGAGCGACGCGTCGATGCGCTCGATATCGGCCGGCGTCGCCACCCGCGCCGCCTGTTCGGCAATCGCACCTTCGATGAACTCGCGCGCCCGCAAGAGTTCGAACGGCCCTTCGATCACGGCTGATGTCGGCAACAGCGAGGCGAGTGCCGCCGGTTCTGCTGACATAGATTCCGGAGCCGACGCGGATGCGGACCCTGCCCTCGACTTCCAGCGCGATCAGCGCTTCGCGCACGGTCGGCCGCGAGACTTTCAATTGTTCGGCGAGATCGCGTTCGGTCGGCAGCCGGCTGCCGACGGCGTATTCGCCGCTGTCGATCAATGCACGCAGTTGATCGGCAACCTGACGATAAAGGCGTCGCGCTTCGACGGCTTCGAGCGGCACCCGTGTCTCCCCGAAGACGATTCCCATGGGCAGGTTTTGGACCTGCCTTCAGGCTCTGATTTGCCGTCGATTCGGCAAATTGGTCTTACCAATTGACCGAAGGATTGACGGAGAAAAGTGCGGTGTGTCAAGCCACAAGGCAAAAATCATGCTTTCCAATCGCGACAGGGGGCGATTTTGCGTCTCTCGAACGCCAGCCTTGATCCGGCTTCCGGACCAGGTCCGCCGCCCGGCCTATGACCGTACGGCGGTCACGCCGGGCATCGTTCATCTCGGCATCGGCGCTTTCCATCGGGCGCATCAGGCGATTGTGGTCGACGACCTGCTGGCCCCGGGCGCCATGGATTGGGGCATCATCGGCGCCAGCCTGCGAAGTCCGGATACGCACGAGGCGCTCGCCCCGCAGGATAGCCTTTATACGGTCGCCGTCCGTTCCGGCGCCGGCATCGCGCATCGGTCGTCGGCTCGATCCTCGAGACGGTGGTCGCCCCGGACAATCCCGCGCAGCCTGATCGCGCGAATGGCCGATCCGGCCACGCGGATCGTCTCGCTCACGATCACCGAGAAGGGCTATTGCCACACGCCGCAGACCGGCGAACTCGACGAGCGCGCATCCCGACATCGTCCATGACCTTGAAGAATCCGGATGCGCCGCGATCGGCGCGCGGGATTTATCGTGGCCGCACTGGCGCGCCGGAAAGCCGCAGGCCTCGCGCCCTTCACGGTGCTCTCCTGCGACAACCTTTCCGCCAACGGCGCGACCACGGCGCGGATCCTCAACCGGTTCGCCGCGCTTGCGCTCGCCCGAACTCGGCCGATGGATCGCCGGCGAAGTCGCCTTCCCGTCGACGATGGTGGACCGGATCGTGCCGGCAGACGACCGACGCCGACCGCGCCGCAGTCGCGCTAGGCGCTGCGGCTGACCGATGCGTGGCCCGTCGTCACCGAGCCTTTCACGCAATGGGTGATCGAAGACAATTTTCCGGCCGGCCGGCCGGATTTCGCCGCCGCCGGCGTGCAGCTCGTCTCCGACGTGGCGCCGTTCGAGCACATGAAGCTGCGGCTGCTCAACGCCAGCCATTCGGCGCTGGCCTATCTCGGCTATCTCGCCGGCTACGAGACCATCGCGGCGACCATGGCCGACGCTCACTTTGCGGCCTTCGCCCGCCAGGCTGATGGACGACGCGGCGCGCGACGCTGACGATGCCCGACCGGCACCGATCTCGCGTGCCTACAGCGCTTCGCTGCTCGCAGCGCTTTTCGAATCCGGCGCTGCAGCACCGCACCTGGCAGATCGCCATGGACGGATCGCAGAAACTGCCGCAGCGGCTGCTCGGAACCATGCGCGACCGGCTGGCGCGAAAGGTCTGCCGATCGACACCCATGCGCTCGCCGTCGCCGGCTGGATGCGCTACGTCACCGGCAACGGACGAGCAAGGGCGCACAATCGACGTGCGCGATCCGCTCGCGGCGGAACTTGCGGCGATCGCACAGACGACCGGCCCGGTCGCGGACCGGCTCGCGCCGGCGCTGCTGGCGGTGAATTCGGTGTTCGGCGACCTCGGCGCCGATCCGCGCGTGCGGACGGCGGTTACGCATGCGCTGGCACGGCTCTATGATCTGGGTGCGCGCCGCGCGGTAACGCATGCTGGGCGCGTAACGTAAGAGCCGTCATTGCGAGCCACCGACCCGATGCTCTCTCGTATCAAGACCTGGGCGAAAAACCTCAAGCGAGACAGCCACGCCATCTATCTCGCCTCGCGCGATCCGCGCGTGCCGTGGTACGCAAAGGGGCTTGCGGTCGCGGTAGCGGCCTATGCGCTGTCGCCGATCGATCTCATTCCCGACTTCATTCCGGTCATCGGCTATCTCGACGATTTGATCATCGTGCCGCTCGGCATCTGGCTCGTGGTGTCGCTGATCCCCGGCGAGGTGATGGCCGAGTGCCGCGCCAGGGCCGACGAGGCCGGGCAGCGTCCGGTCAGCCGGGCGGGAATGATCGCCATCATCGTGGTCTGGATCGTCGCCGCCGCGATCCTCGGATGGATCGGCTATATCGCCTGGAGACGGGCCGCGGTTCACAGCCCATAGCGCGCAACCCGCATTCTTTCCGCAACGAAAAAGCCCCGGACGTTGCCGGGGCTTTGAGTTCGTGGCTTCCGGGAGAAACTCAATATCTCGCGACCACAGGCTGCGCCATGTTGAACCGCCAGTTCAATCCGGCCTTTACGACGTCCTTGCGCTCGCGGATCGAGAAGGGGTTGGTGAAATTCCGGATCGTCGAGAGAAAGCCGACGTCGCGGGTGCCCATATCGACATAGTCGTATTCGACAAAGGCGGAGAGGTTCGGGGTGAAGAGATATTCGAAGCCGGCCCCAATCTGCCCGCCGGTGCGATCCTCGCTGGCCGTAAACAATTGCGTTCCAGTTGTCGTATTGTTGATCGAATAGCGGTCGCGCTCGAATGCAGCGCCGCCTCGCAGGTAGATCAACCCTTTATTGCCGTCGAACACGGTGAAGCCGACGCGACCCGTGATCGTCCCGAGACCGCTGACATTGGTCGTACCGCTCACGGTATTGAAGATCCGGTCGATCGACGTCGCGTTTGAATCGGCCCAATGATAGCTGCCCTCGATGCCGAACACCCAGCGGCCCGTCTGATAATCGCAGCCGATCTGGCCGCCTGCCATCCCGCCGCTAGTTGTGTGGTCAAAGCGCGTTTGGTTGAAGGTGGTGCTGAGCGGATCGCTGTCGACCCAACGCTTGTGGGCCCATAGCCCGCCACCGCTGGCGCCCACATAGCAACCGGTCCAGCTATAGACCACAGCGACCGGAAGCGGCGGAGCCTTGAGGGCCATGTCGGCCGCGGAGGCCGCGCCGAGCCCGCCAACGGCAATGATCGATGCGACTGCCCATTTCAAATGTCTGATCATGCGCCCCCCAATTGGCCCAGAAATCCGTCACGCCTGAAATATCCCTGACGGTTGATCAACTCGCCGGAAAACGCCACAGGGAAAGCCCGTCCGCCATGCTTTTTCCGGCAAGTGTTGTACAACCGCAACGGGATTTTCACGGCTTCCGGCCGTCGCATAACGCCGGGAAACTCTGCTTCAGGTCGAGGCCCGGCCGATTTCAGAACGTCGCCTTCAGCCCCGCATAGAAGGCGCGCGGCCGCGCCGGGCTGACCGTGCGCGGGTCGGTGAGGGCCCGCACTCGGAATTGGAGCGTTGGTATCGAAGAAGGTACCAAAGGTCGCGTAACGATTGTCGAAGAGGTTATCGATGCGGCCGTAGATCTGGAACGTCTTGTTGATCTGATACGAGGAATGGACATTGAAGACGGTATAGGACGGCAGCCGCTGCGCCTGGTTGGATTCGTCGCCGACGAAATATTGACTGCCGACGAACAGCGCATCGCCGCCGACCTTGAGGGCGTCGGTGACGAAATAGTCGATGCCGGCCTTGACCCGATCGCGCGGGATCGCCGGGATCCGGTTGCCCGGCAGGATCTGGACGGTCTGCGGTTACAGGGTCGGCAAACGGGCTGTTGGAGCCGACCTGCAGGGCGTCGAGGAAGCGCGCGTCCACCAGCGCGTAGCTGGCATAGAGCTGCAGGGTCTTCGACGTGAGTGTGAGCTGCGCCTCGATGCCCTGGCGGCGGGTCGAGCCGACGTTCTGGAAATAACCAAAGCCCTGCAGCACCGGGCTTGGAATGGCGAGGATGTCGTCGTTATTGGTCGCTCGGAAAGCACCGAGCTTCCACCCCAGCGTCCCGATGCCGAGTTCCTTGGTGCCGCGGAAGCCGGCCTCCACGGTGCGCGATACCACCTGTTTCAGCGGCGGGTCGGAGACCAGAAACGCCGCGACCGTGCAGGGACGAGTCGGATCGGCGCAGCCCAGTTCCAGCGGCGTCGGCGCGCGATTGGCCTCGGAATAGCCGGCATAGGCCGTCAGCTCCGGCGTGATCTTGTAGGTGCCGCCGATGACCGGATTGAAGCGCTTGAATGTGTCGCTGCCGTTGAGCGCGGAGCCGATCTGGTCTTCGAGTTCGATCTGAGCGAGATTGAAACGGCCGCCGCCCGAGATCGAAAACTTGTCGGTGACGTCGAAGGTGTCGAGCGCGTAGACCCCGCTATAGCGGTTGGTGGTGCGAAGCGCGACCGGGCCGAGCGAAACGGGATCGCCGGACTGTCCGAGGAATATCCCGTTGCCGGTGATGACGAAGTTCGGCGCCATCGTACCCAATTCAGCGCTGGCGGTGAAGCGGGTGACGCTGGAGTCGAAACTGGCGCCGACCACGAAATGATTATTGTGTCCGAACAGCTGCTCGGTGTTGGTGGCCTGCAAGGACGCCCCTGTCGACAATGAGCGAGTTTGCGTGCGGTCGATTTCAGCCGAGCACGGCACCGGTGGGGAACGGGTTGGCGAGCTGGGCGCCATTCAGACCGTTGGCCGGCGGTTGGACGCCAGTCACAGGGTCGGCGGCGCCAAAGCAAAGCAGCGTCGGATCGGCATCGCACGGCCGGGTGGCGGTAGGATTGGCGTCCACCGAGTTGTGCTCGAACGCGCGCACATGCGCGGCGGCTTCGATGGTCCAGGTCGGCGTGGGCTCGACCTTGCCTGTGAAATTGAGATAGCCGACGCGATTGTTTGACGTCTGCGGCGTGGTGTAGGTCGCGCCCCAATATTGCTGCAGCAGTTCAACCGGCACCGCCGCCGACGCGCCGAACTTGTTGTCGGCGACGCCCATGTTGACGTGAAACTCGTTGCCCTCGAAGCGATAGCCGACATCGCCGTAGAAGCGGCGGATATCCGACGGCGAGAAATTGCGAAAGCCGCTGTCGTGCAATCCTTCGAGCGCGCCATAGACCGCAAAATTGTCGATCTGCTTGCCCCATTGCGCCGAACTCTGGATCCGCCCGAACGAACCGCCCATGGTGTCGATCTCGGCGCCCTTGTAGTTGAAGCCGTCCTTCATCAGCACGTTGACCGCGCCACCCAGCGCATTGAGGCCGAAGGCGGGATTGTTGGTAACCACGGTGACCGACCTGATCGCCGCGGTCGGAATCAGATCCCAATTGACGGTGTCGCCGAAGGCTTCGTTGACGCGCACGCCATTCTGGTAGACTGCAAGTCCCTGCGGCGTGCCGGAAACCGGCGAAGCGACGAAGCCGCGGAATTCCACGTTCGGCTGAAACGGATTGCCGCTGACTTCGTTGACGACGACGCCCGGCACCTGCTGCTGCAGGGCATCGGCGATGTTGAGCGAACCGGTGCGCGCGATTTGCGCCGCGCCGAGCGCGTTGATGCCTGCCGGCACCTTGTCGACGTCCATGCCCGAGCCCGCGGTGGCCGTGGGCGCGGTCGGGTAGACCTGGACCCGCTGCGGCGTTGGGGCGACACGGCGCACATTTCGCGCTTGACCGGGTTTGACGGTCGTCTTCGGCGCCGACACTTCGATGGTGGGCAAAACTTCGGTCGTCCCGGTCGCGCTTTGGGCTCGCGCGCCGTCACTGCCGGGAACCAGACAGATCGATACTGTCCCGATCAACAGGAAACGCGCGCCCATTTTGCCTCGTTCCATTCCATCCCGGCTGTGTCCCCGCCGGTTAGTTGCGGGAATATACTAACGCTTCGAGGAAGTTACGACGCTTTCAAAAGGTCCCGAATCGATCGGGAATAATTCCCGAACTACGCGCGCAAATCATTGGGAACCAGGGCTTCCACGGTGACGCCGCCCTCGCCGGAAGCAACCGTCAGCGTTCCGCCCAGCGCCAATATACGCTCGCGCATGCCGGTGAGACCGAGCCCCAGCTTGTGATCCGGACGCAATCCGCCGCCATTGTCACGCACCCGCACCAGGGCGCCGCCGCGGCTCGCGCCCGCCATTCCCGAGGTCAGCTCGGTTGGCTCGACAGTGACGTTGATGGAGGTGGCACCTGCGTGGCGAAAGACATTGGTCAGGGCTTCCTGGATGGTGCGGTAGATCGTTAGATCCGCGGTCTCGCCGCGCTCGCCGAGTTCAGGCGAAATCGCTGTTTCGATCACGACGTCGGGGTGCGACTCGCCCCATAGACGCAACAGAGCCCCGAGCGCTTCGCGAAGGCCAAGCTCGATCAGTCCGGCGGGGCGCAATTTCTCAAGCACCCGCCGGTTGAACTGCTGCAAGGCATTGACCTGCTCCAGGATGGCGCCGCCGTGCTTTCGCAAACTGTCCATGTTCGGTTCGCTCAAATCCGGAATCCGCGTCAGCGCGCTGGCGTGCGCCCGCAAGGCGAAGAGATACGGCCCGAACTCGTCATGCAGTTCGCGCGCGATCTCCTTGCGCTCGATGTCCTGAAGCGACACCACGCGTTCGGCAAGCCGCCGCTTGTCGTCGACGGCGTCGCCCAATGTTCCCGCCAGGTGGTTCAGCTTGTTGCAGATGGCAGCGAGTTCCGGCGGGCCATCGGGTGTCACGCGGGTGTCATAAATGCCGGATTCGATTTGAGTCATCGCCTCCGACAGCGTCTTGATCGGCGCCAGTGCCCGGCTCACCACCATGATCGTAATCAGAAACAGAACCACCGCGATCGCCGACCCGACCTGAACCTGAGTGACGATTCCGTCCCAGATCTCGGCCATCTCGTCGTCGGGATGGGAGGTGATCAAAAGCGATCCCGGTTTGCCGTTGATCACAATCGGGACATTCACGGCCGTCTTTTCCGGGTGCACGAGCGCCACGAACCAGCCGGGCACGGTAGCCGCTGCACTATCTTCGCCGGCGCGGTCCTCCGTCGCGGGTCCGGCTTTCGCCCCATCGTTCTGCCGGGTGATGCTGACGTGACGCAGCCGGTTGAGATCCCCGACGATCCGGTCAAGCCGCGCATCTGCGTCGGGCGTATCGTTCAGGCCAACGACCAGGGTTTCGATGAATTCGCGCGCCAGCCGGATGACGCTTTGATCTTCCGCCTGAACGCGAGGTGCGGCCTCCAGCACCAGCCGCGTGATGTTAACGGCCAGACCCAGCGCGAGAACGAGCGCGAGCAGCAGGCTCAGCCGGCTACGTAAAGACAGTTTCTGCCACATCATATTCATCCAGTACCGCGCTGCGGCGGGGCTTCATCACGGGCAGCGTTGACATCCAGAAAACGCGGCTATCTAATTGAACCGTACAGCAATCTTGCCGGGGATGCATGATTGGCGGAGAGCGCATCGCGGCCACGGGTCGCCGGCAGGTCAATCTGATGCAACGCAACATCGCAAGCCAGCGCAGACCATCCGCGAAAGCCAAATCAACGCGCGTTCTGATCGTCGATGATCATCCGATTGTCGCTTCCGGCTGTCGCGCATTGTTCGCGAACGACCCGGACATGGTGATCCTGGAGGCTTCGGACGCCGAAACCGGCGAACGGGTTTTCGCCGCCAAGTATCCCCATATTTGCGTCATCGATATCAACCTGCCGACCGTGTCCGGGTTTGAACTGGCGCGGCGCATCCTGGCGCGCGACGGATCGGCGCGTATCATCATGTTCAGCATGAACGACGATCCGATCTTCGCCGCGCGCGCGATCGAAATCGGCGCCAAGGGCTATGTCTCCAAGACCGGGGATCCCTACGACCTGATGGAGGCCATCCGCGAAGTGGGCAACGGCGGGACGTACCTGCCGCCCGCGATCGCGCGCAGCATTGCTTTTGCCGGACCCGCGCTTGCCAAGAGCCCGCTATCGAAACTGACGGCGCGCGAGATGGAGATTTTGCGCCTGCTCAGCGCCGGCAAAAGTCTCTCCGAGATCGCGTGGATGGTACATTCGTCGTATAAGACGGTTGCGAATACGTCCTCGATCATGCGCCAGAAGCTCGGTGTGCGAACGTCCGCCGAACTGGTACGGCTCGCCATCGAGAGCGGCGTAGCTTGAAATGACGCCGCCCGGCGCCGGAGTTTTGAAATCATGACAATCCAGACCGTCTCGCTGAATAAATCCTATGGCGGTGTCCAGGGCGTCTACAGGCACGCCAGTCGCGAGACCAAGACCGACATGACTTTTTCGGTCTATGTGCCGCCGCACCAGGAGGGCGCCAAGCTGCCGGTGGTCTGGTATCTGTCGGGCCTGACCTGCACCCATGCCAACGTGACGGAAAAGGGCGAATTCCGCAGCGCCTGTGCCGAATTGGGATTGATTTTCGTTGCGCCCGACACCAGTCCGCGCGGCGACAATGTGCCGGGCGATCCCGCCAAAGCCTATGATTTCGGCCTCGGCGCCGGCTTTTATGTCGACGCCACGGAAGCGCCGTTCTCGGACCATTACCGGATGTGGAGCTATGTCACGGAAGAACTGCCGGAACTGGTCGCGGCGAATTTTCCGGTCGATCCCAAGCTGCAATCGGTGGTCGGTCACTCCATGGGCGGCCATGGCGCGTTGACCGTGGCGCTGCGCAATCCCGCCCGCTACCGGGCGGCCAGCGCTTTTTCGCCGATCGTTGCCCCCTCGCAGGTGCCATGGGGCATCAAGGCGCTGGGCGGTTATCTCGGCGCCAACAAGCAAACATGGCGCAAGCACGATGCGGTGGCGCTGATCGAGGACGGCGCAAGGTTTCCCGATCTGCTGGTCGATTACGGCGACGCCGATCCGTTTCTCGCCGAACAGCTTCGCCCGGAACTGCTGCAAAGCGCCTGCGAGAAGGCGAACATCCCCCTCAAACTGCGCCGCCAGCCCGGCTACGACCACAGCTATTATTTCATCTCCACCTTCATGAGCGACCATCTGCGCTGGCATGCCGCGCGGCTGAAAGATTGAGCGCCCGCCGGCGCGCGCTCTCATCTTCGTGAACCGTGAAATGCAAGCCCGCCCAACGACAAAATGCGGGGTTGCAAGCCCGGGCAATTCGGTCATGAATCACACCAAGAGTTCTTGCAAATAAAGAATCCCTCCATCGTCGATCAAGTCGAGGGGGCGTGTCGGGAGGATGCATGATCCGATGGTTGGTTGGTGCGATCGGCTTCTGCGTCGTGGCCAGCCACGCGCTCGCGGCCGACCCAGCCGAGATCGACATCGGCTATCTCGGCCACACCAGCGTCAAATCGAAATTGTCGCTGGTCGAGCAGCCCTCGGATAACGACGGCATCGCCGGCGCGCGGCTCGCGATCGAGGACAACAACACCACGGGAAAGTTCCTCAATCAGCATTTTACCCTCGAAGAGGTTCGCCTCAAGGAGGGCGACGATGTCGCCAAGGCGGCGGTCACGCTCGCCGGGCACAATGGCTTCATCATCGCCGATCTTCCCGCGGATGCACTGCTAAAGGCCGCCGACGCGCTGCGCGATCGCGGAACCGTGCTGTTCAACGCCGGCGCGATCGACGACCGGCTGCGCGAGGAGGATTGCCGCGCCAATGTGATCCATGTCGCGCCGACCCGTTCGATGCTGGCGGACGCACTCGCCCAGTACCTGGTGTGGAAACAGTGGAAGCGCTGGCTGCTGGTGGCCGGCTCGCACGACACCGACAAGCTCTATGCCGACGCGCTGCGGCGCGCCGCCGCGCGCTTTGGCGCCAAGATCGTCCAGGAGCGAACGTTCGAGGACACCGGCGGCGCGCGGCGCACCGACAGCGGTGTCACCCTGATCCAGCGGCAGATGCCGGTGTTCACCCAGCAGGCGCCGGCCTATGACGTCCTGGTCGCCGCCGACGAAAGCGAGGTGTTCGCCGCCTATCTGCCCTACCGCACCTGGGACCCGCGGCCGGTCGCGGGCTCGGCGGGACTGGTGCCGACCAGTTGGGACGCAGCGCAGGATCAGTGGGGCGCGGTCCAGATGCAGAACCGCTTTATGAAACTCAATTCGCGGCGCATGACGGCACGCGACATGCAGGCCTGGACCGCCGCGCGCATGATCGGCGAGGCGGCATCACGCACCAATTCCGGCGATGCAAAGGCGGTATTCGACTTCATCAAGGGACCGGACTTTTCCATTGCTGCCTTCAAGGGCAAGCGGCTGACCTTGCGGGACTGGAACCTGCAGCTTCGCCAGCCGATCCTGCTGGTCGACGGGCGCATGGTGGTTTCGGTTTCGCCGCAGGAAGGTTTCCTGCATCAAGTCTCGGAACTCGATACGCTCGGCGTCGATCGGCCGGAAACCAAATGCAAGCTGCAGTGAAAACGGAGACCGCGCTGATGTGGCGTCGCTACCTGCTTGCGGGAATGACCATCTGGCTCGCCGCCGCGCCGCCCGCCTCGGCTTTGATGCCTATGTGTCGAACGAGAAGGGCAACACGGTGTCCGTCATCGATACCGACAAATGGACCGTCACCAACACCATCAAGGTCGGTCAGCGGCCGCGCGGCATCGAGTTCACGCGGGACGGCAAGTTCGTGATGGTCGCGGTCGGCGACGACGACACCATCCAGGTGATCGACACCACGACGCAAGCAGGTGGTGGACACCCTGCCCTCCGGGCCCGATCCGGAACTGTTCACCCAGGATGCCGCCGGCAAGATGCTCTACGTCGCCAACGAGAACGACAATACGGTGACGATCATCGATCTCGAGAAGCGCGCCCGCCTCGGCGACATCCAGGTCGGCGTCGAGCCCGAGGGCATGGCGATCAGCCCGGACGGCAAGATCCTGATCAATACGTCCGAGACCACCAACATGGCGCATTTCATCGACACCGCGACGCGCCAGATCGTCGCCAATGTGCTGGTCGATGCGCGGCCGCGCTTTGCCGAGTTCAAGCGCGACGGTTCCGAATTGTGGGTGTCGTCGGAGATCGGCGGCACGGTCTCGATCATCGATCCGGCCAAGCACGCGGTGACCGGCAAGATCACCTTCGAGATTCCCGGCCTGCGGCGCGAGGCGATCCAGCCGGTCGGCATCGGCATGACCAGGGACGGCAAGACCGCCTTCGTCGCGCTCGGTCCGGCCAACCGCGTCGCGGTCGTCGATGCCGCGAGCCACAAGGTGACAAAGTATCTTCTGGTCGGCCAACGGGTCTGGCACATGGCCTTCACCCCGGACGAGAAATATCTGCTGGTGACCAACGGCGTCTCCAACGACGTCTCGGTGATCGATGTCGCCGGCGCAGAAGGTGATCAAGACCATCCAGGTCGGCGAATTGCCCTGGGGCATCACGATGGCGCCGCAATGACCGCGACCGACGCACACGCCGCCGGCCCGATCGCGCCGGACATCCCTGCCCGGCCCGATCCCGCCGAAATGCCGGCGTTGTCGATCGACGGCGTCAGCCATTCCTATGGCCCGCGGCGCGCCCTCATCGACATCAACTTCGCGGTGGCGCCGGCGAGCTTTACGGCGCTGCTCGGCCTCAACGGCGCCGGCAAGAGCACGCTGTTTTCGCTGGTGACACGGCTGTTCGGCATTCAGACCGGGCGGATCAGCATCTTCGGCCACGACATCGGGCGGACACCCGGCGAAGCACTGCGGCTGCTCGGCGTCGTGTTCCAGCCGCGCACGCTCGATCTCGATCTGTCGGTGACGCAGAACCTGCTCTATCACGCCGCCCTGCACGGCATCGCACGGCGCGATGCGCGGCTGCGCAGCGGCGAGGTGCTGACGCGGATCGGACTTGCCGACCGCACCGGCAGCAAGGTGCGCGACCTCTCCGGCGGCCAGATGCGGCGGCTCGAGATCGCTCGCGCCCTGCTGCATCGGCCGCGCCTGCTGCTGCTCGACGAAGCCACCGTCGGCCTCGACGTCAAGGCGCGCGCCGACATCCTCAATCATGTCCGCCAGCTTGTCACCGAAGAAGGCATCGGCGTGCTCTGGGCGACGCATCTGTTCGACGAGATCATGCCGGGCGACGATCTCGTCGTGCTGCATCAGGGCCGCGTGCTCGCCGACGGCCCGGTCGCGCGCGTCATCGCCGACGCCGGCGCGCAGGACGTCAACACCGCCTTCATGCGCCTGACCGGCGCTGCGGCAACATCCGGGAGCGCGGCGCCATGAGCTCCCTGACCGCACGGCAACGATCAAAGCGGCTTTTCGCTGTCGCAATATCTCACCTGCCTGAACGGCATCGTGTGGCGCGAGGGCCTGCGCTTCCTGCACCAGCGCGAGCGCTTCGTCTCGGCGCTGGTGCGGCCGCTGGTCTGGCTGTTCATCTTCGCCGCCGGCTTTCGCCAGGTGCTCGGCATTTCCATCATCCCGCCCTACGAGACCTACATTCTCTACGAGGTCTATATCGCGCCCGGACTGATGGCGATGATCCAGCTGTTCAACGGCATGCAGTCGTCGCTCTCGATGGTCTATGACCGCGAGATGGGCAACATGCGCACGCTGCTGGTCAGCCCGCTGCCGCGCTGGTATCTGCTGTTCTGCAAGCTGCTCGCGGGCACCGCGGTCTCGCTGCTGCAGGTCTACGCCTTCCTGGTGATCGCCTGGTTCTGGGATATCGAGCCGCCGCCGATCGGCTATCTCACGGTGCTGCCGGCGCTGGTCCTGGCGGGCTTGATGCTGGGCGCGCTCGGCATGCTGATCTCTTCGGGGATCAAGCAACTCGAGAATTTCGCCGGCGTGATGAACTTCGTGATCTTCCCGATGTTCTTTGCCTCCTCCGCGCTCTATCCGCTGTGGCGGGTGCAGGAAGGCAGCCCGATGCTCTATTATGTCTGCCAGTTCAATCCCTTCACCCACGCGGTCGAGCTGATCCGCTTTGCGCTGTACGGACAGATCAACTGGGTTTCGCTGGCGGTCGTCGCCGGCTGCACGGCGGTCTTCATGATCGGCGCGATCTTGCCTACGATCCGTCGCGCGGCCTGATCCGACGCGGACCCGCTGGAGGCGAGACATGAATTGGAGAACAGCGACCCTGGCGTCTGTTCGCGGTCGCAGCATCGACCGGGATCGTGCTTCGCCGCCGATCCGCGCTATCCGGACTGGCCGTGCGCCCAGGCCAAGGTGCCGGAGATTTCGCTCGCGGCCGTATGGGCCGGGCCACCGCTCGACGACGTCGCAGGACAAATGGAAGGACGACGCCAAGGTCAGCGCACTGGTGCCGCGACTGGCCGCGCGGCGCACGCCGCTCGACGAAGCGCGAGAAGGACGATCACGGAGTTTCTGACGGGTTCGGCGGCGGACAAGACCGAGCGGGAAAGCTGCTGTTCGCCGGCCTGTTCGATACGCTCAATGCCCAGCGCTCCGCGGTCATGAACGGTCTCGAACGCGTCACCCGCAAGCAGCGCGAGGCCGCCGACAAGGTCCGCTCCGACACGGTGGCGCTGCAGGCGCTGCAGGACGCCACCCCCCCCGATCAGGCCAAGGTCGACGAACTCGGCAATCAGCTGATCTGGGAAACGCGAATTTTCGAGGATCGACGCCGCGTGATCAAGTTCGTCTGCGAGGTGCCGACCGCGATCGACCAACGGCTGTTCGCGCTCGGCCGCGCGATCCAGCAGGAGATGGAGTAGCGATTTCTATCCAGCGCGGGATGACCGGTCGCTTCGCCATGCCTGCGGCTCGCGGCTGCGATTCCGTCGCAGACCGGCAGGTCGGCGCGCTCCCAGCCGTCGGTGCCTTCCGGATACCAGGCCACATTGGAGTAGCCGTAGGACAGCGCGCGCTTTGGCCGCGTTCCACGACATCCAGCAATCGGCCTGGCAAT
The DNA here is from genome assembly GCA_963738765.1 of uncultured Alphaproteobacteria bacterium. Lineage (GTDB taxonomy): Bacteria > Pseudomonadota > Alphaproteobacteria > Rhizobiales > Xanthobacteraceae > Bradyrhizobium. The sequence continues at coordinate 64,634 of CAVTYA010000043.1, forward strand.
AGATCACCAGCAGCGTCGCGTTGTCGCCGCCGGAGGCGCGGGCAAGGCCGCGCCGCAGATAGTCTTCGGTCGCTGCCGCCAGCGTTCCGTAGCCGGTGTCGGGCAACCAGATGCTGCCGGGAATATTGAACCGCGGCTTGTCGCGCCAGACCGTGCCGGCCGGAAGATTTGGCGGCTTTGGCGCACGCGGCAGCACGTCGATGAAAACGCCGCTCCTGGCGCGCCAGATCGCCTCGGCCTCGCGCGGTCGTCAAGCACCGCGCGCCGGCCAGCGTCGCCGGCACGGGCGCGCGATAATTTTCGGTGCGGTAGCCGTCGGGCTCCGGACGCCTTGCTTGCGCATGCGCCGGCGCCGTCAAGCGCAAACGTCGCAAGGATCAAGCCCGCGAGCTTCCACACTCATGGCGACTTCGTTGCGGTCTCCGCGCCGATCGGCTGGTCGTTCTCGTCGAGCAGCGGAACGCCGTAAGTCGAGCAGTATCTTGTTGATGGCCGGCTGGTTCTCCTGGATCAGGCGGTTGAGCTGCCGTTTCCAGTTCTGGTCGGCCGGCCGCACGCCCATGCCGATGCGATAGACCAGTTGCGGTCCGGTGGTTTCCTTGACCAGCGGCGTGACGTGGAGCGGCGGGTTGGCCTTCTTGGCGTAATAGCCCGCCATCGGTCCCCACAGCATCGCCGGCGTCGATCTCGCCCGACGCGAGATCGTCGATCATGGCCTCCGCCGACGAATCGACGCGGGTGTCGATCATCAGCGGATACGGCTTGGCGTTCATCATCAGGCCATTGACCGCCATGTTGGTGGCCGGCGGCGTGCCGGCGACGATGCCGATGTGCTTGCCCTTCAGGCGCTCGTCTTCGAGCGTCGCGACGTCCTCGAGGCCGCTGCCCTGCTTGGCGACCAGCGCGTAGGCCGTGCGGTAGTAGGGGTTGGTGCCCTGCACGAGCTCGTCGCCTTGCGGAAAGCCCATGATGACGTCGCAGCGATGGGCGCCAAGCGTCATCCGCACGAAACCGGTCGCTTGCGGAAAGTACATGTAGTCGAGCTTCTTCTGAAGCTTTTCGGCGAAAAACTCGGCAAGCTTGTTCTCGAACCCTTCGCCCTTCTCGTTGGAGAACGGCAGATTGCGCGGGTCGGCGCAGACGCGCAGCACCTTGGGATCGACGAGCTCGATCGAGAGATCGCCGGTTTCACTGGTCTGCGCGCGGCAGATGTCCCGGCTGGCAATCGTGGCGGTGATCGGCGAGAAGTGAAATCAACAGCCAATGATGATGTCCGGCATTTTGACGCAACAGCTTGTGTCCTCGATATCAGATGGCAGACGAACCGGCGCATGGAATGATCCATGCGCCGGAACGAGGTTGGCTCAAGCTTACTCTTACTGCGGCAGCGCGAACACCGTGATGGCGTCCGCCGAGCGCGGTGTAGTTGCTCAGCGCAGCGTAGCCGCCGACAGCACCAAGACCCGCGGTCGGATCGGTCAGACCGGCCGCAAGGCCGATGCCGGCCCAGCCGCCGACACCGGACAGCACGGCGACATACTGCTTGCCGCCCTGCTCATAGGTGGTGACGTTGCCGATGATGCCGGACGGGGTCTTGAACTTGTAGAGTTCCTTGCCCGTCTTGGCGTCGACCGCCTTGAGGTAGCCTTCCAGCGTGCCGTAGAACACCACGCCGCCGGCGGTCGCAAGCGCACCCGACCAGACCGAGAACTGCTCCTTGTTCGACCACACGATCTTGCCGGTCTTGCCGTCCCAGGCGATGAAGTTGCCCATGTTGGTCTCGCCCGGAGGCGGATACATCGACAGCGTCGCCCCGACATAGGGCTGGCCGGCGGTGTAGCTCACCTTGAACGGCTCGTAGTCCATGCAGACGTGGTTGGTCGGCACATAGAACAGCTGCGTCTCCGGCGAATAGGCCGCCGGCTGCTCGTCCTTGGAGCCGAGCGCCGCCGGGCAGATGCCCTTGTTGTTGTGGTCCTCGCCCTGCTTGTCGGTCGAGTACTGATCGACAACCTTCGGACGGCCGTAGGTCGGCGAGCTTCTTGTCCATGTCGACGCCGGAGGTCCAGTTCACCTTCGGGTCGTACTTCTCGGCGACCAGCAATTCGCCGGTGCCGCGGTCGAGCGTGTAGCCGAGACCGTTGCGGTCGAAATGGGTCAACAGCTTGCGCGGCGTGCCGCCGATCGGTCTGATCGCTCAGGATCATCTCGTTGACGCCGTCATAATCCCATTCGTCATGCGGCGTCATCTGGTAGACCCACTTGGCCACGCCGGTGTCCGGATTGCGCGCCCAGATCGTCATCGACCACTTGTTGTCGCCGGGACGCTGCTTCGGGTTCCAGGTCGAGGGATTGCCCGAACCGTAGTAGATCAGGTTGAGCGCGGGATCGTAGGAGATCCAGCCCCAGGTCGCGCCGCCGCCGATCTTCCACTGATCGCCTTGCCAGGTCTTCAGGCTGGAATCCTTGCCGACCGGCTTGCCGAGCGCGGTGGTCTTGTCGGATCGACCAGGAGTCTGGTCGTCCGGTCCTTCCGAGAAGCCGCGCCAGACCTGCTTGCCGGTCTTGATGTCGTAGGCGGTCATGTGCGCCTGGACGCCGAACTCGCCGCCGGAGATGCCGACCAGGACCTTGTCCTTGACCACCAGCGGCGCCGAGGTGCCGGTAGCGCCCTTGCTCGGATCGCCGTTCTTCGCCGACCACACGACCGTTGCCGGTCTTGGCATCGAGCGCGACCAGCGTGGTGTCGGCCTGATGCAGGAAGATCTTGCCGTCGCCATAGGCAACGCCGCGGTTGACCGTATCGCAGCACATCACCGGAATGACGTTCGGATCCTGCTTCGGCTCGTACTTCCAGACGATCTTGTTGTCGTTGGAAAGGTCAAGCGCATAGACCTTGTTCGGGAACGGCGTGTGCACGTACATCATGTTGCCGATGACCAGCGGTCCGCCTTCGTGACCGCGCAGCACGCCGGTCGAGAAGGTCCAGGCGACCTGCAGCTTGCCGACATTGGACGCGTTGATCTGCTTGAGCTTCGAGTAGCGCGTATTGGCGTAATCGCCCGCCGGCATCACCCAATCCTTCGGGTTCTGCGACATCTTGTTCAGTTCGTCGTTGGCTGAAGCGCACCCGGCGGCAAATGCCGCCATGGCGCCAACAATCCCGCCAAGACAGGTCGCAAATAGCTCCTTGCGCATCGTCAAATCTCCCATTTATGAGCTTTGGGTTGTCCCGCCGAGGCGGCCCATTCTTCCATTATCGTCTTTATCCCTATCCCGTTCGCGAATAGGAAACTTGCCCAAGAGGGAAGCGCGCTTGCTCGAAAGCGAAAGCGACTGAACTTTCGGACTAGACTTTCGGCCTGCCGATCTTTGCCGGCTTCCAATGGATGTCGACGCTCTCGACGAGCGGCCGGGGACGCTCAAAAGGCTATGCTTCTCACCTGGTGCGTGCAACAGAAATGGCCCTGCGATCGATTCGCCTTGCGTGCTGCGATGCACACCGGTCGAGATGATGGAACATGAAGCTGTCGGCATCACGTCATGGCGAGACGGAGCCAGAGATATGATTCGTTGCCTGTCGATTCTCGCAGCACTCGCCCTGTTCGGCGCATCGACATTCTCGCGAGCGCAGCAACCGGCCCTGCCGGTCAGCGAAATCGCCGCCGGCGTGTTCGTTCACGCCGGTCAAGACCGCGCTGATGACGCGCGAGAATGACGGAGCGATCGCCAATGTCGGATTCATCATCGGCGACGACGCGGTCGCGGTGATCGACACCGGCGGCAGCGTTCGCGAAGGGCGCGAAGCTGCTCGCCGCGATTCGCGCGCGCACCGACAAGCCCATCCGATACGTCATCAACACCCACGGCCATCCGGATCACGTCTTCGGCAATGCCGCCTTCGTGCACGATGGCACCGACTTTCGTCGGCCACAGCAATCTGCCGCGGGCGCTGGCCGCACGCGGACATTTCTACCTCGATTCATTTCGCCGCATCATGGGCGATGAACTGATCGAGGAGGTTCGCATCATCCCGCCGACGCTACTGGTCGATGGCACGCTCAAACTCGATCTCGGCGAGCGACCGCTGACTGCTGCGGGCGTGGCCGACGGCGCATAGCGACAGCGATCTCACCGTCCTCGACGAGACAAACCGGAACCCTGTTCGCGGGCGATCTGGTGTTCCTTACCCACATGCCCGTCCTGGACGGCAGCCTTCGCGGCTGGCTCGGCAGCGATCGACGAACTCGGCGCACTGGCCGCGCAGCGCGTTGTTCCCGGTCACGGACCCGTTGGCGACTGGCCGGCGGCGCTTGCCGACGAACGGCGCTATCTCCAAACGCTGGCATCGACGTTCGCGCGCTGATCAAGAGCGGCAAGCCGATCACGGCGGCCGCCGACACCGCCGCAGCCTCCGAACGATCGCGGTGGGAACTGTTTGACGACTACAATGCGCGCAACGCGACCGCAGCATTTTCAGAAATTGAATGGGAATAGCCGGCGCGACTGCGTATGTTGGCTCTTCGCGGCCTCGAGCCTCGGGAGGAATGCGACCATGTTCGGACATCATTTCCGCCTGCTCTGGCGTTGCAGGCCTGCTCTGGCGATGCAGTTCGGCGCCGGCTAGGCGCCGGCGGCCGCAGCCGATCCGTATGATCCATGGCCCGGCCTGGTCCAGGACATCTTCAACAATCGCGCGATGAACGATGGCGCCGGGGTGATCGCCATCGAGATGCCCTATCGCGCCGAGGATGCGGCGATCGTTCCGGTCACCTTGCGCACCGTGCTTCCCCCCGGCGACACCCGCCGCGTCGTCGCGATCACGCTGGTGATCGACCAGAATCCGTCACCGATGGCGGCGCGGTTCGAACTGGGCTCGGACGTCGTCGGTGTCGGAAATCTCGACCCGCGTCCGGGTCAACAATTACACCGACGTTCATGCGGTCGCGGAGCTGAGCGACGGCAAGCTCTATGTGACGAAGACCTTCGTGAAGGCCTCCGGCGGCTGCTCGGCGCCGGCCGCCAAGAACCTCGACGAGGCCAAGGCCAGACTCGGCCAGATGCGGTTCCGGCAGTTCGCAAGACCCGGCGAAGGCCCGACCAGCGGCGCGCGCGAGGCCCAGATCATGATCGGCCATCCCAACAATTCCGGCCTGCAGATGGACCAGGTCACGCAGCTCTACGTTCCGGCCTTCTTCGTCAACGAATTGCGGATCTGGCAGGACGACAGCCTGGTGCTGGCGATGGAAGGCGGCATTTCGATTTCGGAAGATCCCAATATCCGCTTCACCTATGTGCCCAACGGCGCGAAGCGCATCCGTGTCGAGGCCAAGGACACCGACGGCCACGTCTTCCAGAACGAATGGAAGGTCGACGATTCGGGAATTTGATCCGGAGGCGTCCTCAGCGAACTGTTCCGCCGCCAGGTTGCGCACGCGTCGCAACCGTGTCTAGAAACATCTCACCTCGGCTTCGGCCTGGGCGCGCCGCAGATCGTTGAGCGCGCTGGTCGCCTGCTCCGTCGAGCGGAATTGGCGCCGAGATTGCCGCGCACCTGCGCCATGCTCAGCACGGTTTCGCCGGTGACGTACCGATCGTAGGGCAGCAGTGACGCGATGACATCGATCGAACAGGAGCACTGCTCGATCGCCTGCCGCGTTTCACCATTCGCTTTCAGGCAGCCGAACACATACTCCGATCGCGCCACCGTGGGATAGTCGTTGACTTCCTCGGCCCGTGCGGCAACGACCGTCGCCGAGCAGCACGGCCAGCGCGCAGAAATGCGGTCGTGTCGATCCGGCGAGTGCCATCGCCTTCCTCCTGGCTGCGGAAACCATGGTGCTATTCGATGCCATGGTATTATAACGTGAAACGACAACAATGCCATCAGGAAACGACCCTGGATGCCGCTCGGCATCCAGTCTTCGACGACAAGGACACGATGAATTTCCTTTCCCGCCTGCTGCTGGCAGCCGTCTTCGCCGGGATGCCGGGCGTATCCAGCGCCGACGAACCATCCGGATTGCGGTGCAGAAAACCGGCACATTCGCCTGGGAACTTGCGGTGATCCGCGCGCATGGCCTCGACAAGCAGGCCGACCTTGTCGCTGCAGGTCACCGAACTCGCCAGCCCCGAGGCCGGCAAGATCGCGCTGCGCGGCGGCAGCGCCGACATGATGGTCTCGGACTGGCTGTGGGTGTCGCGCGAGCGCGAGCTCGGCGCCAAGCTGACGTTCTATCCCTATTCGAGCGCGCTCGGCGCGGTGATGGTGCCGAAGCATCGCCGATCCGGACCTTGGCCGATCTCAAGGGTCGCAAGCTGGCGGTCGCCGGCGGCCCGATCGACAAGAGCTGGCTGCTGCTGCGGGCCTGATGAAGCAGGACGGCATCGACCTGAAGTCGGAGGCGACGATCGTCTATGGCGCGCCGCCGCTGCTGGCCGGCAAAGACGCTCAGCGGCGAAATCGACGCCACCCTCAATTTCTGGAATTTCTGCGCCGCGCTGGAGGCGAAGGGTTTTCGCCGCGCTCGCCGGCATCGAGGATATCCTGCCGAAACTCGGCGCCAAGGGCCGCATCGGCGATGATCGGCTATGTCTTCGACGAGAGCATGGGCCAGCGCCAACCGCGATGCGATCGGCGCGCTTCATCGCGATGACCCGCGAGGCCAAGCAGATCCTGGCGACCTCGGATGCGGAATGGGAGACGATCGCGCCGCTGACCGGGCTCGACCGATGCCGCGACGCTGCGCGCCTATCGCGATCGCTATCGGGAAGGCATTCCGCGCCGCCCCATCGCCGACGAGGAAGCCGATGCGCGCATTCTCTATCGCGTGCTGGCCGACGATCGGCGGCCGCGAACTGGTCGGACCGGCGGCCGGAACTCGATCCCGGCACCTTCTATCGCGCGAGTCCCGGGAGACTGAGCATGCTCCGTCTCCTGTCCTTCGCCGCTGTTTCTTGCCATCTGGTGGATCGCGCGCGCTGCTCGCCGGTGGCCAGAAACTGCCTGCCGCCGCCCGTCGTGCTCGCCGCCATCGTCGCGGAAGCGCGCTCCGGCGCGCTGTTCTTCCATCTCGGCGTGACGCTGGCCCGCGTCGCGCTCGCCTTCATCCTGGCGATGACGCTCGGCGCGGCGCTCGGCTACCTGATGGGCCGCGTCCGGCTGGCCGACCGGCTCGGCGATCCCTGGCTGATCCTGCTGCTCAACCTGCCGGCGCTCGTCGTCATCGTGCTGGCCTATATCTGGGCCGGGCTGACCGAGGTCGCCGCGATCGCGGCGATCGCCATCAACAAGCTGCCGACCGCCGTCGTCACCCTGCGCGAGGGAACCCGCACGCTCGACGCCGCGCTCGACGAAATGGCGGCGGTGTTCGCGATCCCGCGCTGGCAGGCGTTCCGCCATGTGATCCTGCCGCAGCTCGCGCCCTATCTCGCGGCCGCGGCGCGCTCCGGTCTGTCGCTGGTCTGGAAGATCGTGCTGGTCGCCGAATTGCTCGGACGCCCCAACGGCGTCGGCTTCGAGATCGGCGTCGCCTTCCAGCTGTTCGACATCCCGCTGCTGCTCGCCTATTCGCTGACCTTCGCCGCCGTCGTGCTCATCATCGAGACCGCGCTGGTGCAGCCGATCGAAGCCCGGCGTATCCCGGTGGCGGCGCCGTGCAGCTTGAGGTCGACATCGCAAGCAAGGCCTACACGAACGCGGCCGGCGAGCGGCACGAGGTGCTCGCGCGGATGTCAACTTTGCGCTTGGACGCCGGCGAGGTCGGCGTGTTCGTCGGGCCGTCCGGCTGCGGCAAGAGCACGATGCTGCGCATCGTCGCCGGGCTCGACCATGATTATCGAGGGCCGTGTCGCGCGTCCGGCGGGCGCGAAGATCGGCATGGTGTTTCAGGAGCCGCGGCTGCTGCCGTGGCGATCGGTCGAGGCAGAATGTGCGGCTTGTCGCGCCGCACGCCGACGACGCGACGCTTGTCGGAGCTGTTCGCAGCTCTCGGAGTTGGACGCACATCGCAGCCATTTTCCCGGCGAACTGTCGCTCGGCCTCGCGCGGCGCGTCGCGCTCGCCCGCGCCTTCGCGGTCGAGCCGGATTTCCTCATTCTCGACGAGCCGCTGGCCTCGCTCGACGACGCGCTTGCCGCTCGCCTGCGCGACGCAGATCGCCACGCTGGTGGACAGCCGCTCGGTGACGACGCTGCTGGTCACCCACAATCGTCGACGATGCGGTTCGTCTCGGCGACCGCCTGTTTTTCCTGTCGCCGCGGCCGTCGCACGTGATTCTCGCCGAGGTCCCGATCCACACGCCGCGCAGCGCGCGGGGAGCCAGCCGAGATCCAGCGGATCAAGGCGGACATCGCGCGGCGGATCAACGGCGATCACGCCGAGCGAGATGCCTCATAGGCAGTGCTTGAGACGCATGCTAAAATACGCCATCGGCGGAGTTGACGATGAAACGCACGATCGCAACCGCAGCGCTCTGTCTCGGCCTGTTCACGACGACGGCGACGGCGCAGGACATGATGCGTGACGTCGACCTGTCGTCGCCCGATATGGTCTCGGCCGAAATGACCCGCGGAGAGGTCGAGGCCGCGCTTGCGGCGGCGACCATCGCCGCGCCCGCCGATTTCACCGGAAAGAGATTGTCCGGCCTCGACCTCTCCGGGCTCGATCTGTCGGCTGCGATATTTCGCGCGGCACGGCTCAACAAGACGAGGCTCGCCGGCGCGAAACTGGATCGTGCGGTCCTCGACCAGGCATGGCTGCTCGAGGCGGATCTGACGGGCGCGAGCCTGAAGGGCGCCACCCTGTTCGCCGCGCAGATGGCTCGCGCCCGCCTCGACGGCGCCGATCTGTCAGGAGCACGCGTTGCGGCCGACCTGACCGGCGCAAGTCTCGTCGGAGCCTCGGTCGCGGACGCGAATCTGGGCGCCGACATGCGCAACCAGTCGATGGGCCTGATGCGCGCGGTACTGAAATCCGCCAATCTGGAGCGGCTGAACGCCCGCGGCGCCGACCTGTCCCGCGTCGATCTCGAATTTGCGTCCCTGAAGGGCGCCGACCTGACGGGTGCGTCTCTCAAGAACGCTCAGCTCGGGGGAGCCGACTTGACCGGTGTCACCGTCATCGACACGGATTTCGATGGTGCCGATCTGGTTTCGGCGAAGCTGGTCGCTCCTATCGGGCTCGACCAGGCAAAAAATTTCGACAAGGCGAAAAATCGCGACCGTCTGATAAAGGAATGATGATTCCAATCGTTCCACTTGGGAGGATTACCTGATGCGATGGATATTGCCTTCGGTTGCGCTGTTGCTTGCGAGTTCGGGCGAACTTGCCGCGCAGGGCAAGGGCATCCGATTGTGGAACCTGACCACGGCGACCATTACCGGCTTTCAGCTTTCGCCTCCGGGCAAGAATGACTGGGGACCGAACCAGACCCTGAACGACAAGGACAAGGAGGTCGACCACGACGAACGCCTGCGCATCACCGGCGTGGAGCCAGGCCGCTACGACGCCAAGGTCAGCTATGCCGGCTCGAAGCAATGCTTCGTGCGCGACATCGAGATCAAGCCGGACGCCGTGTTTTCGATTGCCGACAAGGATTTGAAGGACTGCAAGAATTAAGTTCCTTCAAAAAGCAATCCTCGCCACCTCGTCACATCACGACTCAGCCCGCAGGCGTCGCCTTGCCTGCATCAGCCTTGTCGTTGGTGTGCGGATATTCGCAGCGCCATTTGACCGCGTTCCACTTCGGATGCTCACCCACCCATTGGGCGATATAGGGCGGAGCGGCCATCACGCATTGCCGCAGCGAACCGTTCCAGTTGAACACCAGATGGGTCTCTTCGCAGGTCGCCGGCGACAGTACGGCGCAGACCGTCACGATCAGATCTATCGGATTCATGCCTGACATCCTTGAATCGCAAGGTAGATTACCACGAAGAGAGACGTATTCGGGGCCAGGAAGTTTCACACCACCGTGAAAATCCGGCGTGCCGGCCGCCCCCTCGCCGCCGCTCCGGCCCTAGAAATTGACACCGAATACCAGCCGCGCCTGGTGGCGCTCGAAATTAGCCAGATCGAGCGCTGCGTTCGATCCGGCGGGACGTCCCCAGGCCTGGATGCTCCAGCTTGCGGTCAACCGCGAGCGCTCCGAGAGCTGGAAGTACGCGGTGGGGCCGATCAGCAAGGCTTGACCCGCGAGTTCGTCCAGGCCAATTCCGTCATATTTCCTGAAATAGCGCGCCTCGCCGCCGAGAAAAATACCGGGACGCACTTGCGCCATCAGTCCGAATGAAACGCCCACGGTGGATTCCTGTTCCGCAGCACTGGTGCCGACGAAGCGCGTCCATTCCGGCTGATAGGTCAAATTGATCGCTGCGACGGCGACGTTTGGAATCACTTCCCGGTCGACCGCGAGCGTAAATTCCGTGCCGTAATTTCTCACTACCGCGGCCGTCGTCTCATCGACGCGGTCGGCGTGCGGCACGACCGCGAAGGTCAGGCCGAATGGCGCAGTATCCCGGTCGAGAAACCGATAACGGAAATCGACCGAAACACCCTGCCATGCCAATTGCCGGCGGTCGTCGAACCCCATGACCCCATTGATATCATGGGCCGCAAAGCTGGTTCCCATCTCGATTCTAAAATTTTCGGCCGGCAGGAATTCCAGTTCAAGCTCCTGCCCGACCGCGCGATAGCTTCCGCCATTTTTGGCAAATCGTCCGGTCGTCGTGCTCTGGAACTCGCGTTCGCCGACGGTGCCGACATCGGTGCCGATCATGAATGCGAACAGATGCTCGGTATCGATTCCCTCGGCACGAACGCCGCCGGCAAACAGCGCGGACACGCACACGATCGCAATCCCAATCGTTTTCGCACTGACAGGCATTCACGTTCCGAAAGCCGTTGGGGTGAATGGAAACGGGCAACACCGCTGCCGTCACTCACCCTATCACAATGCCAGAACCGGCGGCTAGCAATCGGAACGCTTGATCCCGGCGTTCAGATCGGCTGCAATGTGCGGACTTGCCCGCTCAAGATAACAACAGGGAGGACCACCGCATGGCAAAAGTTCTGGTGCTGTATAAAACACCGACCGATCCTGCAGCTTTCGACAAGTACTACGCCACAATCCATATTCCGCTGGCGAAGCAAATTCCCGGCCTGAAGAGGTACGATGTCAGCACCGGCGTGGTCAGAACGCCGACCGGTCCGAGCGGCGTTCACCTTGCCGCCGAGCTGAATTTCGACTCGTTCGATGCGCTCGCCGCGGGCATGGCCTCGCCGCAGGGCCAAGCCGCAGCCGCCGATCTCCCCAACTTCGCAACCGGCGGGGTCGATCTCTATCTCTATGATTCGAAGGAAGTATGAGGGCTTTGCCTCAGTTATTGAGGCTCAGTGTCGAACGGCCGTGAGCCGGACGCCTGCCCGGCTCCAAGCAGCAGGTTGCCGCCGGAGTCGGGCAGATCGTTTCGATTGCAGATTATTTGCGCGCTGCGCAGGCGTACATGTTGATTTCCATGCCCACCGGCACTTCGACAATCTTCGGAGTTTTCCAGGTCATTCAGGTCTCCCAAGTCACTTGCAAGTTTGGCGCGACGTCGCGCCGGGGTTGAACCTAGGGCGGCCTCCGACCTGGCGCAAGTACGGAACAACGAAGCTCGAACACGTATGTGAGCCAATACTTCTCTCTTGGGCAAAGCGATTTCTCTCTTGGACTAATCCGCCTGAGAAATCTCTTTTTGACGAAGTCGCGCGCGATACGCGCGCGGATTAACCGATGGAACACGGGTTTCGGGTGGAAAGGGAAATTCCCACATCGTTCTATCGGCAATCTCTATTCGCGCGGCGCCACGGCGCCGGGATTTTGCGAGGTCATCCATGCGATACCCGTACAGCAGATCAATCGTTTCCATCTTGACGGTCTGTGCCGCGTTGCCCGCGGTCGCTCAGAACGCGCCGTCACCGGACCAGCCCCTCCAGCAGGGAACGCTGACAGGCAAAGAACGCCTCGGTCCGAAGTGGACGGACGAACAACGGATCGACAATTGCAAGGTGCCGATCGACAAGCGAGGGACCAGGCCGCGCTCCAGCACCTGCCCCCATATTCCCACGGGATGATGCTTGCGATGACACAGCGCGTTTGCGCGCGAAGGATGCAGCGAGCGAATGCTGCATCGCTGACCTACCTGCTATCGGCGTTGCTGATCGCGCTTGCCTGCTCGCGGTCTCTGGCCGGCGAGCCATCGATCACGCCCGCCAGCATGATCCGCATCGGCAAGATCGACGAGCGCTTCCAGTCCTACAACGTCGAAATGGTCGAAGTGACCGGCGGACGGTTCTGGAAGCCGTACGGGTCGAGCCGTGTCGAGGCTGGCTCGGACCTGTTTGCGCAGCGTGCGCCGATCGATCTGACCAATGCGCGGCTGCGAAAACTGGCGACCGCCCTGGCGCCGGCCTATCTGCGCGTCAGCGGAACCTGGGCGAACGCGACCTATTTTGCGGATTCCGACACGGCGCCTTCCGCTCCGCCGGCGGGGTTCGACAGCGTTCTGACCCGTCGACAGTGGCGCGGCGTGATCGATTTCTCGCGCGCCGTCGGCGCACCGATCATCACATCCTTCGCGGTAAGTCCGGGCGCCCGCGACGCGGCCGGCGCATGGACGCCGGATCAGGCATCGCGCCTGCTCGCTTACACCGCTTCGGTCGGAGGCCATGTCGTGGCGGCGGAGTTCATGAACGAACCGAACGTCGCAGCCGCAGGCGTTGCGGCAGCCAGCGATGATGCGGCGGCGTATGGACGCGACTTCAGGATCTTCCGTTCGTCGATGAAGCAGCAGGCACCCAAGATCATGATCCTTGGTCCGGGCATGGCGGGCGAGACGGACGCGGCGTCGAGCCTGCTTGCTGCATCCGGGCCGGGCCTCGACGTTTTTTCCTACCATCACTATGGCGCGCTGTCGGAACGTTGCGGCGGCGTCCGCGCTCCGGGCGGCGGGCTCTCGGAAGAGTGGCTTGCCCGCACCGACAAAACCCTGAATTTTTACCGCAGGCTTCGCGACCAATTCGAACCGGGCAAGCCGATCTGGCTGACCGAGACCGCCGAAGCGGCCTGCGGCGGCAACCGCCTCGCTGCGACATTTCTCGACACGTTCCGATATCTCGACCAGCTCGGGCGATTGGCCAAGGCCGGCGTTCAAATCGTGATGCACAACACGCTCGCGGCAAGCGACTACGGCCTGCTCGACGAGAGGAATTTTTCGCCGCGGCCAAACTACTGGGGCGCGCTGTTGTGGCGTCGGCTGATGGGAACGATCGTGCTCGACGCCGGCATGCCCATTGAGGCCGGACTTCATGTCTACGCGCATTGCCAACGCGGCACGCCTGATGGCGTCGGCCTGCTGGTGATCAACACCGACCGCGATGCGGCGCGCGCGCTAAAACTTGCCAGCGCTTCGGCGCGCTACACGCTGGATGCGGCAAACCTGAACGACGGCACCGTCCGCCTGAACGGCCACGCGCTCGAACTTGGCGCGAACGACGAGCTTCCAAAGATTACCGGTGTGCCGACGCCCGCCGGCACGCTGACATTCGCGCCGGCGACCATCACCTTTCTGGCTGTTCCGGCGACGGCCAACAGCGCCTGCCGGACGCGTCATTAAAAATCGGCGGTCGATCAGGCGCCCCCGGGCTGAACGTAACAGAATACGTAACCGTTGCGGCTCAGGAATACGATGCCGTGACCGGTTGGATTTGACTTATCCCATTTGAGCTTGTTGTTCGGGATCTCGATTTCCGTTCCGGCCTCGATATGCGGCCGGCCCCGCGGTTCATCGGGCCGATCATCGGTGATGGTCGCATAGGTTTTGCCGTCCCTGACATGGATTTCATCCGCCCAGTAGGCGTCGGCTTCGCCGCAGCACGACGCCGTTGGAACGTCCGGCTGCATCAGGGCTTGGTACCATTGCTTAAGTGTGGGATCGACGGCGTCCCATTGGCCAAGATCCCGTGCGCTTGCACCCACACCCAGGTAGCCGAAAATACCCAGGCAAAGGATGATCCATTTCATCCGTTCGCTCCTGTGTTCTCCGGCATGACGTTCAAAGCAATCTTCGTGCCGGAGAGCGCACGGTGGCGTTGAGTATGCCAGCCCGGATTTAGTAAGACGCGGAAATGGCTGCGAAAACGGCAACGGTGATCGGCCCATCGAATTGCGCGAGGCGCGTCTGCGTTTTCGTGTTGACGGCTTTCGCTTTCTCGCAGACTGTTGCATCTGCAAACGTCCGAATGGCGGGCAAAAAGTTATTGGGAGGAACTGATGAAACGCTTTGCGCTGGCCGCTAGCCTCGTGATTTTCTGCATCGTATGGTGCGAACGCCCAGACGACCGATCAATTGGTCAAGGGCGCGACCGATACGTCGAACGTCCTCAACTACGGCATGGGCTACAATCTGCAGCGGTTCAGTCCGCTGAACGCAGATCAACAAGGACACCGCCAAGAATCTCGTTCCGGTCTGGAACTACAGCTTCGCCGACGATCGCAGCGAGGAATTGCAGCCGCTCGTCTACCAGGGCGTGATCTACGTCACCACCCACGCCGCCACGATGGCGGTCGACGCCAAGACCGGCAAGCAGATCTGGAAGACCAAGGTCGAATATCCGCCGGAGACGCCGCGCATCGTGTGTTGCGGCATCATCAATCGCGGCGCCGCGCATCTTCGACGGCAAGATGTTCCGCACCACGCTCGACGCCAACGTCATCGCGCTCGACGCCAAGACCGGCAAGGAACTCTGGCGTCAGAAGGCGGCCGACATCAAGGAAGGCTATTCGATGACGGTGGCGCCGCTGGTCGCCGACGGCGTCGTCCTGACCGGCATCTCCGGCGCCGAATTCGGCACGCGCGGCTTCATCGACGGCTGGGATCCGGCGACCGGCAAGCATCTGTGGCGCACCCATACGATTCCCAGCCCGGACGAACCCGGCGGCGACACCTGGAAGGGCGACACCTGGAAGCTCGGCGGCGGGTCGACCTGGATCACCGGCTCCTACGATCCCGAGCTGAACACGGTCTATTGGGGCATCGGCAATCCCGGCCCGTTCAATGCGGCGGTGCGCCCCGGCGACAATCTCTACACCTGCTCCGTGCTCGCGCTCGATCCGAAGACCGGCAAGATCAAATGGCACTATCAGTTCTCGCCGAACAATCCGTTCGACTATGACTCGGTCGCCGAGATGGTGCTCGCCGACATGACCGTCGAGGGCAAGCCGACCAAGGTCCTGATGGATGCCAATCGCAACGGCTTCTTCTATGTGCTCGACCGCACCAACGGAAAACTGCTCGCGGCCAATCCTTACGTGAAGGTCAACTGGGCCACCGGCATCGACATGAAGACCGGCCGGCCGATCGAGACCGACGTCGCCAAGGACGCGCGCGAAGGCAAGAAGGTCACGGTCTATCCGTCGATCCTCGGCGGCAAGAACTGGGAGCCGATGTCGTTCAATCCGCAGACCGGCCTCGCCTACGCCAACACGCTCGCCTTCGGCGGCCACTACAAGACCGAGCCGGCCACCTACAAGGCGGGCGAGTGGTATCTCGGCATGGACCTGACCGATCTGTGGGACTGGCCGGTGACGGACCGCGCGGCCATCTCAAGGCGATCGATCCGATGACCGGCAAGACCAAGTGGGAAGCGGCAAGCGACATTCCGCGCTTCTCCGGCGTGCTGTCGACCGCCGGCGGCGTCGTGTTCTCCGGTCAGTTGACCGGCGAGTTCGAGGCCTTCGACGCCGACAACGGCAAGAAGCTGTGGAGCTTCCAGACCGGCTCGGGCATCGAAGGACAGCCGGTGACCTGGCAGCAGGACGGCGTGCAGTATGTCGCCGTCACCAGCGGCTATGGCGGCGTCTACTCGCTGTTCTCCGGCGACGAGCGGCTGGCCAAGGTGCCGACCGGCGGATCGCTGTGGGTCTTCGCGGTCAAGAACTGAGCGCGGATCGCACGTGACGAAGAAGCATATCTAAGTGGACGGCGGCGCATTTCGCCGCCGTCGTGGTGACTGGCTATCGCGCAGATGACGATACCTGCCGCCGCGCAGCAGCCGAAGCCGGCGAGCGATCAGGCCCAGATCGACCAGGGCAAAATCACCTATGCGAAGAAATGCTCGCATTGCCACGGTCCCAACATGGTCAACGCCGGCACCATCACGCCCGACCTGCGCGCGCTTTCCCGACGACAGAGACGCGCTTCGTCACCACGGTGAAGCACGGCAAGAACGGCAAGATGCCGCCCTGGGGCGACATCCTGAGCGACGATGAGATCGCCGACCTCTGGGCCTTTATATCGAGCCGGAGGAATCCATGAGGGCCTGGCTTGCCGCATCCGCAACGGCGCTTCTGCTCGGCGTGACGGCCACGTCGGCCGCACGCGCGGCCGATGAGCCGTTGAAAGTCTGTCTCGACGAGGACCTGCCGCCGCTCTCGGTGCATCATCGCGGCCAACGCCGGACAGCGGTTTCGACGTCGCGCTGGCCCACGCGTCGCCGACCGGCTCGGCCGGCCGCTCAAAATCCAGTGGTTCGAAAGCAAGCTCGACGAGGATTCGAGCCCGGCGCTCGAAGCCAATGCCCTGCTCTCGGACGGCCGCTGCTCGCTGGTCGGCGGCTACGCGCTCACCAAGGACTCGCTGGTCGTGCCCGGCGTCACGACCGCGAAACTGCCCGGTTTCGAGGGCATTACCCGCACCCGATCGCAAGCGTCGAGTTCCGCTCGGCGTGCTCGCACCTAGCCAGCCCTACATCTATTCACCGCTGACGGTCGTCCTTGGTCCCAAGGCCCGCGACCGCAAGATCACCGATGTCGGCGATCTTGCCGGGCTTCGCATTGCGATCGAAAGCGGAACGCTTGGCGATGCCATCCTGATGACGTTCGACAAGGGACGGCTGATCGACGACATCACGCATCTGGTGCCCGGCCGCAGCGATCTTCTCGGCGCCGCTCGACCGCGGCGACTTCGATGCGACGCCTGCTCGACTTACGCCGGTTCGACGCCTACCGCGCCGCGCATCCCGAGACCAAGCTTGTCGGCTCCGGATATTATTATCCGATCGGCGCCAATCGCGGCTATGTCGGCCTCGCCAGCGACCCGGCGCTGCTCGTCGCGGTCAACAAGGCGCTGTCCGATTTGCAAGGCGCCGGAACCATCGCCGAACTCGGCCGCGCGGCCGGCCTCACCTACCTTGCCGCCCCGCGAGCCGATCATTCTCGGCGATGTCTGGATGAAGATTCTTCAGAAGTGACGGCGGATAAGCGGCTGCGTCGTGTGCCGCGGCTGTCGCGGCAACGCCGCTCGCGCAAAACGGGGATGCTGTTCGGCTAGGAAACGTCCGGCGCCAGGCCGGCGTGCTGCGCCTTGTGGATCGACGACGGAACGACTCCAAAATACTTGCGGAAGACGCGGCTGAAATGTGACGAGCTGGAAAAGCCCCAGGAGAACGCGACGTCGGTGATGGTCTTTCCGGCCTGCGTCTCCAGCTCATGGCGGCAGTTCTGCAACCGTGCTTGCCAGATGTAGTCGCTGACGGTCATGCCGCGTGTCGCTGAACAGCATGTGCAGATAGCGCTTGGTGCAGCCCAGCGCCGCCGAGATCTGGTCGATGCGACAGATCCGGATCGCGCAGATGTTCGCGGATGAAGGCCTGCGCCCGCACGTACATCGCCTCGGGACCGACACGATCGAACATCGTGTCGGCCTCGCGCAGCGGCAGCAGCAGAAGATCGATCAGCGAATCGGCGACGCCGACGGCGTTGTTCGGCGACAGCTTGGTCGCTTCGTCGAACGCGGCATGCACGAAGTCATGGGCGATGCGGCCGGTGCCGGTGCGCGCCGAAAGCTTGCACGGCCGACATCTTCGCGAAACGGAAACCGCGCTCCTGCAGCAGTTCCTTCGGCACGATGACGACCTCGTGCCGCGTCAGCGCCGGGCTGACGATCGTGTGCGGGCAGGACACGTCATAGGCGAGGCAATCGCCCGGCATCACGTCGATGCGGCGGCCGTCCTGTTCGAAATAGGAAACGCCGTAGGTCTGGAACAGGATCTTGACGAAGGGGTGTTCGCTCAGCTTGGCGCGCGAAACGGTATGCGCGATCCGATGCTGGCTGGCCTCGATCTGACAGAGCTTCAACCGCGAAACGGTCGTGTAGTTGATCCGTCCTTCGAACGATGACGCCTCCAGCGGATCGACGTCAAATTGACCGCAGAGATCCGTCAGTGCATCTGTCCAGCATCTGGATCTGCTGTCTTCGGCGTCAATCCGGAAGTGCTGAGTGAGCGGACTGTATCGGACATTATCCAGCCACCGATTCGAGATCAGAACGTGACGCCCGCCGCAAGCGCCGCGGTCACGGTGAAGCGACATTTATCTCAATTTAAAGCGATCGTTGGGAGTTTGAGCAGCATTCGTCCCGGTATCCATTTGACAATCCTCCGACTTAGTTTCGACGCCGTCAAGGGGAACCTCAACCCTGGGTCGCGCGTTGAGCCCGCTCGAGATGCGCTGCCGCGACGCTGCCGACAATGCCGCACCGCAGCATGGCGTCGACGCCAGCGAAGTCCGGGCCGAAAGCTAAAAAGTTCATCGCGTTTCGCTCTCGAGCAAACCCGCTTCCCTCTTGGGCAAGTTTCCCGTTGCCGAACGGGATAGGGATATGCAACCAAGAAAATGAAAGAACGTGGGCCGCTTCGACGGAAACCCACAGACTCGTAAATGGGAGGAATCTGACGATGCGCAAGGTGCTATTCGCGACCTGTGCTTGGCGCCATGGCGGCATTCGCCGCGGGAAGCGCGGCCACGCCAACGACGAACTGAACAAGATGTCGCAGAACCCGAAGGATTGGGTGATGCCGACGGGCGACTACGCCAATCACGCGCTACTCGAAGCTCAACCAGATCAACGCGCGCCAATGTCGGCAAGCTGCAGGTCGCCTGGACCTTCTCGACCGGCGTGCTGCGCGGCCACGAAGGCGGACCGCTGATCATCGGCAACATGATGTACGTCCACACGCCGTTCCCGAACAAGGTCTATGCTCTTGACCTTTCCAACGAGAACAAGATCGTCTGGAAGTACGAGCCCAAGCAGGATCCGAACGTCATCCCGGTGATGTGCTGCGACACGGTCAACCGCGGCGTTGCCTATGGCGATGGCAAGATCTTCCTGCATCAGGCCGACACCACGCTGGTCGCGCTCGATGCCAAGACCGGCAAGGTCGTGTGGACGGTCAAGAACGGCGATCCCAGCAAGGGCGCGACCGGCACCTCGGCGCCGATGGTGGTCAAGGACAAGGTCCTGGTCGGCATTTCCGGCGGCGAGTTCGGCGTGCAGGCGCACATGACCGCCTACGACATCAAGACCGGCAAGCAGGTCTGGCGGGCGTTCTCGGAAGGCCCGGACGACCAGATCCTGGTCGATCCGACAAGACCACCGCACTCGGCAAGCCGATCGGCAAGGATTCGAGCCTGAAGACCTGGCAAGGCGATCAGTGGAAGATCGGCGGCGGCGCGACCTGGGGCTGGATCTCCTACGATCCCGACGCTCAACCTGGTCTATTACGGATCGGGCAATCCCTCGACCTGGAATCCGAAGCAGCGTCCCGGCGACAACAAATGGTCGATGACCATCTGGGCGCGCAATCCGGACACCGGCGTGGCCAAGTGGGTCTATCAGATGACGCCCCATGACGAATGGGACTATGACGGCGTCAACGAAATGATCCTCAGCGATCAGACGATCGGCGGCGCGCCGCGCAAGCTGCTGACGCATTTCGATCGCAACGGCCTCGGCTATACGCTCGATCGCGCCACCGGCGAATTGCTGGTCGCCGAGAAGTACGATCCGAAGGTCAACTGGACCACCGGCGTCGACATGAACAAGAACTCGCCGACCTATGGCCGTCCGAAGGTTGTCGATGCAGTATTCGACCGACAAGCAGGGCGAGGACCACAACAACAAGGGCATCTGCCCGGCCGCGCTCGGCTCCAAGGACGAGCAGCCGGCGGCCTACTCGCCGGATACGCAGCTGTTCTACGTGCCGACCAACCACGTCTGCATGGACTACGAGCCGTTCAAGGTGAGCTACACCGCCGGCCAGCCCTATGTCGGGGCGACGCTGTCGATGTATCCGCCTCCGGGCGAGACCAACATGGGCAACTTCATTGCCTGGGACGGCAAGACCGGCAAGATCGTCTGGTCGAACAAGGAGCAGTTCTCGGTCTGGTCGGGTGCGCTCGCGACCGCCGGCGGCGTGGTGTTCTACGGCACGCTCGAAGGCTACCTCAAGGCGGTCGACGCCAAGACGGGCAAGGAACTCTACAAGTTCAAGACCCCGTCCGGCATCATCGGCAACGTCACGACCTACGAGCAGGGCGGCAGGCAGTACGTCGCCGTGCTGTCCGGTGTCGGCGGCTGGGCAGGTATCGGCCTTGCGGCCGGTCTGACCGATCCGACCGCGGGCCTCGGCGCCGTCGGTGGCTACGCTGCGCTGAGCAACTACACCGCACTCGGCGGAGCACTCACGGTGTTCGCGCTGCCGCAGTGAGCTGATCAACCTCGTTCCGGCGCATGAGATTCCATCCATGCGCCGGTTCGTCTGCCATCTGAATGTCGAGGAACAAGCTCTTGCGTAAAATCTGGTTTGTGGTTGCCGCGATCGATCTTCGTGGCATCCGGAGGGATTGCCTTCGCCGAAGACGCGGCCGATCCGACCGCCGTCAAATCCGAGGACGGCAAATATCTCGACAAGGAAGGCAATCCGACCTTCAAGGTCGCCGCCGACGGCACCGTCGACTGGTACACCTATTCCGGTTACCGCCGTTATCATTCGGAATGCCACGTCTGCCATGGCCCCGACGGCATGGGATCGACCTACGCGCCGGCGCTGAAGGATTCGCTCAAGACGATGAGCTATGCCGACTTCCTCGGCGTGGTCGCCAGCGGCCGCAAGAACGTCACGACGTCGCAGGAAAACGTGATGCCGGCGTTCGGCGATAATCCGAACGTCGCCTGCTACATGGACGATCTCTACGTCTATCTGCGGGCCCGCGCCAACGACGCGGTCGGACGCGTGCGGCCGGCCAAGCACGAAGACAAGACCCGAAGCCTATACCAAGGCCGAAAACTTCCTGCATGGGAACCAGTGAACGTGCCAGCGACGGATCGAAGCGTCGGATGACAACATGCTTGACGGTCTTGCGAAGGAGACTACGAATGAAGACACGCGCCGCTGTCGCTTTCGCAGGCAAAGAAGCCGCTCGAAATCGTCGAGCTCGATCTCGAAGGTCCGAAGGCCGGCGAAGTCCTGGTCGAGATCAAGGCGACCGGAATCTGCCACACCGACGCCTACACGCTCGACGGCTTCGACAGCGAGGGAATCTTTCCGTCGATCCTCGGCCATGAGGGCGCCGGCATCGTCCGCGAGGTCGGCCCCGGCGTGACCTCGGTCAAGCCGGGCGATCACGTGATCCCGCTCTACACGCCCGAATGCCGCCAGTGCAAAAGCTGCCTGAGCCAGAAGACCAATCTCTGCACCGCGATCCGCGCCACGCAGGGCAAGGGCGCTGATGCCCGACGGCACCTCGCGCTTCAGCTACAAGGGCAAGCCGATCTTCCACTACATGGGCTGCTCGACCTTCTCGAACTTCACCGTGCTGCCGGAGATCGCGGTGGCGAAGATCCGCGAGGACGCCCCCTTCGACAAGAGCTGCTACATCGGCTGCGGCGTGACCACCGGCGTCGGCGCCGTGGTCAACACCGCCAAGGTCACGCCGGGCTCCAACGTGGTCGTGTTCGGGCTCGGCGGCATCGGGCTCAACGTCATCCAGGGCGCCAAGATGGTCGGCGCCGACAAGATCATCGGCGTCGACATCAACGATTCCAAGGACGAATGGGGCCGCCGCTTCGGCATGACGCACTTCGTCAATCCGAAGAAGGTCGAGCGGCGACATCGTCCAGCATCTGGTCGCGCTGACCGACGGCGGCGCCGACTACACCTTCGACTGCACCGGCAACACCACCGTGATGCGCCAGGCGCTGGAAGCCTGCCATCGCGGCTGGGGCGTCTCGGTCATCATCGGGGTCGCGGAAGCCGGCAAGGAGATCGCCACCCGGCCGTTCCAGCTCGTGACCGGCCGGGTCTGGAAGGGCACCGCGTTCGGCGGCGCGCGCGGCCGCACCGACGTGCCGAAGATCGTCGACTGGTACATGAACGGAAAGATCCAGATCGATCCGATGATCACCCACGTCCTCAAGCTGGAGGAGATCAACAAGGGATTCGATCTGATGCACGAGGGCAAGTCGATCCGTTCGGTCGTCGTGTTCTAAATCCAAAACGTCCAAACAAGGAGGATAGGCCCATGACTGTTCATATCCACCCATCGGTCGACAGCGGCGTAAAGAAGGGATCGGGCAGCTTTGCCGGCGGAACTCTCGTCTGCAAATGCAAGGACAAGCCGGTCAAGGTCGGCATCAAGGGCGACGTCGCCCACAACCACGCCTGCGGCTGCACCAAATGCTGGAAGCCGGAGGGCGCGAACCTTCTCGGTGGTCGCCGTGGTGCCGCGCGAGAACGTGACGGTGCTCGAGAACGGCGACAAGCTGCAGATCGTCGATGCGTCGGCGGCGATCCAGCGGCACGCCTGCAAGGCCTGCGGCACGCATATGTACGGCCGCATCGAGAACAAGGGCCATCCGTTCTATGGCCTCGACTTCATCCATCCCGAACTGTTCCAGGAAGGCGGCTCGGCGGCCCCGGGCTTTGCGGCGTTCGTGTCGTCGGTGATCGAGTCCGGCGTCAATCCGTCGGAGATGACGGGCATCAGGTCCCGTCTCAAGGAGCTCGGGCTTGAGCCATACGATTGTCTGTCGCCGGCGCTGATGGATGCGATCGCCACCCACGTGGCGAAATCGAGACCCAAAGCGGCCTGAGGCGGCAACCACGCGTCACTGCCGATGGCGGCTACCGCCACCGGCAGCGGCGCGACCAATTGAAGCCCGACTTTCGCGCGAGACCCGCCAGGCACGGCTCCGGGTCACATGTTTGCGCGCGCCGAATATTTCGCGCCGATCGCCGCCATCAAGCCGCGCGTATCTATATCGCGCCGCTGTGTAAGGGCCGCTGACCAAAGTCACGCCTTCGCGCGAAGGGCCCTGCTTTCGCCAAATACAAGTGCAAGACAACGCGTTGTGAAGTCGGGTTCGCCAGCTTTCTGGTAGTGTCCGGGAACGTCGATCTCGCCAGGCGCCTGCCCCCTTGAAAAAGCAAAAATCAAAACAGGAGGATGTCCCCGACACAGAAGATCAAACCGATCGTACGGTGTAGCCGCGGCTTCCCGGCGTGGCCGGCTTTACGCCCGATCATGCGCGCAAACCCACTGCGAGGAAGATCATTGCGAGGAGACGCACTACAAAAAAACTCTTAACGTCGGCGTCGAGCGGCCAAGAAAAATGTTCTCGCTCACGTCCAACATCCATCGGCAGCTTATGAAGAGCGAGGAACGATCATGATCAAGATCAAGATAAACGGTCAGGAACAAAGCTGGGACGGCGACCCGAATCTTCCACTCCTCTGGTTTCTCCGCGACGAAGCCGGATTGACGGGCACGAAATTCGGCTGCGGCCAGGCGCTCTGCGGCGCATGCACCGTCATCGTTGACAAGCAGGCCGTGCGCGCCTGCATTACCTCGGTGTCCGACGTGGTCGGCCGCGAGGTCACCACCATCGAAGGCCTTCACCCTACCGGCGATCACGCGGTTCAAAAAGCCTGGCGTCAGGTCAACGTCCCGCAATGCGGCTATTGCCAGGCCGGCCAGATCATGCAGGCCGCAGCCCTGCTGATGGACAATCCGAAACCCAACCACGATCAGATACGCGAAGCGATGGCGGGCAATATCTGCCGCTGCGGTTGTTACCAGCGCATCGAAAACGCGGTCCACCTCGCATCGACGGGGGTCTGATCATGAACATCATCACAAATCCCGAAAAGCTTCGCGGCTTTGAACGCCATATCAAGGTCGAGAAAATTTCCCGCCGCAACATCCTCAAGGGCCTCGGCATTGCGGGCGGACTGGTGCTGGCAGCACCGGTGACGTCCCGTCAGGCTTTTGCGGCCTACAAAACCGGCGCCGACAAGATGCCGCACGGCACCGTGGTCGACCCGCGCGTCTTCGTGGCCATCGCTCCCGACGGGACCGTGACCATCGTGGCCCACCGCGCCGAGATGGGAACGGGCGTCCGGACCAGCCTGCCGCTGATCGTGGCCGAGGAAATGGAAGCCGATTGGTCGCGCGTCAAAGTCGTCCAGGCGCACGGCGACGAGGTCAAATACGGCAATCAGGATACCGACGGCTCGCGCAGTACGCGGCACTATCTGATCCCGATGCGCGAGATCGGCGCGTCGGCACGCACGATGCTTGAAACCGCTGCCGCCAAGCGCTGGGGCGTGCCGGTGAGCGAGGTCAAGGCGGCCAATCATGAGGTGATTCATTCGGCCAGCGGCCGCCATCTCGGATTCGGCGATCTGGCTGCCGACGCCGCCAAGGAAGCCGTGCCGGGCGTGGAAAGTTTGAAGCTGAAAGACCCGAAGGATTTTCGCTATCTCGGCAAAGGCCAGATCGGCATCGTCGATCTTCGCGACATTACGATCGGAGCGGCACGATACGGCGCCGACGTGCGCCTGCCCGGCATGAAGTATGCCGTGATCGCACGGCCGCCGGTAACCGGCGGCAAGCTGGTGTCCTTTGACGCAACGGAAGCGATGAAGGTATCCGGCGTCGAGAAGGTGATGGAGGTGCAGGGTTGGCCTTGGCCATCCAAGTTCCAGCCGCTCGGCGGCGTCGCGGTGATCGCGCGCAACACCGGAGCTGCGATCAAGGGACGTGATGCACTGAAGGTCGTCTGGGACGACGGCGCCAACGGCAAGTACGAGTCGGTGGCCTATCGCGCCGAACTGGAAGCCGCCGCGCGAAAACCCGGTCTGGTCGTGCGCAAGGAAGGCGATGCGGACGCCGCGCTGAAGAGCGCCGACAAGGTCATTGTCGGCGAATACTATTTGCCCCATCTGGCCCATGTGCCGATGGAGCCCCCGGTCGCGGTCGCCGACGTCAAGGACGGCAAGGCCGAGATCTGGGCGCCCGTGCAAAGCGCCGGCGGCACGCGCGAAGACGTCGCCAAGACCCTCGGCATTGCCGAGGACAAGGTCACCGTCAACGTCACGCTGCTGGGCGGCGGATTCGGACGCAAGTCGAAATGCGATTTCGCGCTCGAGGCGGCCCTGCTCTCAAAAGCGCTCGGCGCGCCGGTCAAGGTGCAATGGACGCGGGAAGACGACATTCACCACGGCTTCCTGCATACCGTCTCGGTCGAGCGTATCGAGGCGGGCCTCGACAAGAACGGCAAGGTGATCGCCTGGCGTCACCGCAGCGTCGCGCCAACCATCGCCTCGACATTTGCCGCCAAGGCGTCCCATGCGGCTTCGTTCGAGCTCGGCATGGGGCTGGTCGACATGCCGTTCGAGATCGCCAACATCCAATGCGAAAATCCGGAAGCCGCCGCGCATACCCGCATCGGCTGGTTCCGCTCGGTGTCGAATATCCCGCGCGCCTTTGCGGTCCAGTCGATGGTCGGCGAAATCGCGCTAGCCACCAACCGCGATCCGAAGGATATGCTGCTGGAACTGATCGGCTCGCCGCGGATCGTCAAGCTCGATTCCGTCAAAGACCTCTGGAACTATGGCGAGCCCTACGACAGCTACCCGATCGATACCGCGCGCTTGCGCAAAGTGGTCGAACTCGTCGCCGACAAGGGCGGCTGGGGACGGTCCGTGCCGAAAGGCAGCGGGCTCGGCATCGCCGTGCACCGCAGCTTTGTCAGCTATATCGCGACCATCGTCGAGGTCGCCGTTGACGCCAAGGGCAAACTCACGGTGCCCAGGGTCGATACTGCGATCGATTGCGGAACCTATGTCAATCCGGAGCGCATCGAGTCCCAGATCGAAGGCGCCGCGATCATGGGCCTCAGCCTTGCCAAATACGGCGAGATCACCTTCAAGGACGGCAAGGTGCAGCAGGGCAATTACGACAGCTTCCCGGTGATCCGGATGGACGAGGCGCCGCTGGTGACCAATGTCTACATCGTGCCGCCCGGCCCCGATACGCCGCCCAGCGGCGTCGGCGAACCCGGCGTGCCGCCGTTCGCGCCGGCGTTGATCAACGCGATCTTTGCCGCCACCGGAAAACGCATCCGCAGCTTGCCGATCGGCAAGCAACTGGAGGCGTGAGACAGGGTCGAACGTTCAGGTCGCAATAAACAAAAGGGCGGCGAACAACTTGTTCGCCGCCCTTTGCTTCAGCCCTACTACCTACCCCAGGGTAGGCGCCATCCGCCGATTACTTCTTGACCGCAAACACCCAGACGACGCCGCCCTGCGGCACGTTATTCTCGACGCCGATATTGTTGGCGGTCGCCAATGCGTCCTGGATGCGCTGCGCGTCGACGCCCCAGCCCGACTGGACCGCGATGTATTGCGTACCATCGACCTCATAGGAGACCGGCATGCCCATGATGCCGGAGTTCGTCTTCTGCTCCCACAGCAATTCGCCGGTCTTGGCATGATAGGCGCGGAACATCCGGTCGTTGGTGCCACCGACCAGGACGAGATCGCCGGCGGTCGCCGTCACCGAACCGAACAGCTGCGATTTTGGGAAGTTCTGTTGCCAGACCTTCTTTCCGGTGGCCGGATCCCACGCCTGCAGTTCACCGAGATGATCGGCGCCGGGCTTCACCTTGAGGCCGATATCCTCCGGCTTGGTTCCGAGCCAAAGCTGGCCGGGAACCAGCGGCACCTTCTCGCCGGTAAAGCCGCCGCAGAAATTCTCGTTGGCGGGAACGTAGACGAAGCGGGTCTTCTGGCTATACGCCGCCGAGGGCCAATCCTTGCCGCCCCACAATGACGGACAGAACTCGACCCGTTTGCCGATGACAGGCTTGTGCTCGGGATCGACGATCGGCCTGCCGGTCTTCGGCCTCGATGCCTTTCCAGACGTTGGTTTGAACGAACGGCCAGCCGGCGACATAGTTGATCTTGTCCGCCTGGCGCTCGAGCATCCAGAAGATCGCGTCGCGTCCGGGATGAATCAGGCTCTTGAACGAGCGGCCGTCCCTCTGCAGGTCGACCAGCATCGGCGCATCGACCTCGTCCCAGTCCCAGGAATCGTTTTGATGATACTGGTGGTAGGCCTTGATCTTGCCGTTGCTCGGGATCCAGTCCGAGCACTGAGCTGGTGTAGAGGTTGTCGCCTGGATGCGTTGACGCCCGGCCACGGCGCGGCGTTGCCGACACCCCAGTAAACGGTCTTGGTGTCGGGATCGTAGTTGCCGGTCATCCAGGCAGAGCCGCCGCCCGATTTCCAGTCGTCGCCGCTCCAGGTGTCGTGTCCGGGTTCGCCTTCGCCGGGAATGGTGAAGGTACGCCACAGTTCCTTGCCGTCATTGGCATCAAACGCAACGACATAGCCACGCACGCCGAATTCACCGCCGGAACCGCCAACGATGACTTTGCCGTCGACAACCAACGGCATCAGGGTCATGTACTGGCCCTTCTTGTAGTCCTGAACCTTGGTGTCCCAGACAACCTTGCCCGTTTTGGCATCGAGCGCCACGACATGATCGTCCGTGGTGGCGAGGTACAGCTTGTCCTGCCACAATCCGACGCCGCGGCTGGTCGGGTGCAATTGAAAGAGGTCGTCGGGAAGCTGGCGCTTGTAGCGCCAGTACTCGTCGCCGGTCTTGGCGTTCAGCGCGATCACCTGTCCCATCGGGGTCGCGACGAACATCACACCATTGTTGACGATCGGCGGCGCCTCGTGGCCTTCAACCACGCCGGTGGAGAAAGTCCACACCGGCGTCAGGTCTTTGACATTGGTGGTGTTGATCTGGTCGAGCGGGCTATAGCCCTGCCCGTCATAGGTCCGGCGATAGAGCATCCAGTTGCCGGGTTCCGGATTTTCGAGGCGGGCCGATGTCACCGGACTGTAATTCTCGATCGGCGCGGCGCCGGCGGCGGTTGAGATAAGGCATGTGAACGCGACGGTGCCAGACAATAGCCATTGCTTCGTGGTCATGGACGCTACCTCCCTGTTTGTTTTTCAGTTGTTTTAAGTGTTGCGCTGAATCCGATCCGGGTTGCCGTCAACCCGTCTGCTGTGCCCCTACCTTTCCAACGAATGTTGCAGCTACCGTGAGGGAACCATCGGCTGTCGTCAGCGGAAGCGCGGCGAGCCGCCGCGGCGCCGGTCCGAATACGACTTGCGCGCTTTGCCGCGGATCAAATTCGGAATTGTGGCAAAAGCATTTGAAAACGTTCTTGTCGCCCGTCGCGCCCTTGACCCAGGCGGTGATGGGACATCCGGCATGGGTGCACGTATCCGAATAGGCGACAATGCCGTCGGCAAACCGCGCGCGCGTATCATCATCGAGTTCGGCCGGATCCAATCTGATGATCAGCACCTCGTTCAACCGGGAACCCTTGCGGATGACGGAGGTTTTCGGATCCTTTGGCCAGGCGCGCACCGGCGGGCCGCCGAGCGTCAGGTCCTGAGGCTTGATGACTTCGCCGGCATGTTCCCCTTCGGCGAAAACCAGCACGTCGGCCTTTTGCGGTCGCTCGTCGCTGCCGGGCTGATCGTCGTCGGCCGCGGCAGGTGTGCACGCCGCAGCGCCCGCTGCGGTGGCGAGGGCCGTCAAGATGACGGTGCGCCGTGTCGGATCAGAAGACGATGACATTGCCGTCTCGCGTTCTGCACTGATGCTTGCGTGCTTTCGGTCGACGCTGCAGTGCGTGACCCTATTTAAAACTGACTCAAGCTGAACGGTTGAACTCGGCCAAAAAGAGGCGACAGACGATTTTTGTCATGCGGCCTGCAATTTTTTGCTGCCACAACCTTCACGAGAACCATATTTCCGAAGATTTTATCAGATCATAACTGCAGAAAACCGCGCCATGCGCATTTCGCAGACCAGCCCGAATGCATTGGGCTTGGTGCGGCGCATCAGGAGCGTGCGCATCGCAGGCGTTAGCCCACGACGCGAACGGGATCCGAACCATCCCAGTCGGCGGATGCCGCCTTGATACGCTCGAAGAAACGGCCCTTGGCTCCGCTGACGTCGGAGATTTCGATTACGGTACCAGGGTGACCATTTGTCTCAAAATACGCAAACCTGCCTTTCGGGCCACCGATCTGGCCTTCATGACCGACCGAAAAACCGGCGGCGATCGCGCGATCGTAGAGCGGCTGATAGTCGGTGCTCCAGTACGACATGTGCTGAAGCCCTTCCCCGCAGCTATCGAGAAAATCCAGATACATCGACGGCGCATCGTTGCGCTGCTGGATGAGTTCGATCTGGAGATCGCCGGAGTTGGCCAGCGCAATGCTCATCTCGACCGGCGAGGCGGTTCCGCGATAGCGGAACCAGTCGACCTTGACCGAGGGAACATAGAAGAACGGGCCGACCCGCAGCACCTCGGTCCAGAACTTCAGCGCGGCGTCGATATCGCGGACGACATATCCGTTCTGACAGACCTTGCCGAACAAGGCGCTCATGGCATCTCACCTGTCTTTGGCATCAGCACCCAGGAGGTTCCGTCAAACCGACGCCAGCCGTATCTGCTTCGCCCGGTCAATCATCCAACTGTCCGCGCAGCGCGGCAAGATCGTGCACGATCATCTTCGTCGGCCCCGTCAGGATGATCCCCTCGCCCTGCAGCCGGTTCAATATCAGGCTGATTGACTGGCGAGTGGCCCCGATCATTCGGGCCAGGTTGGCCTGGGTGATGCGACCGAGCGAAATCGAGCCATTCTCGGCCTGTCCCGCGTTCTCGCACAGCTTGACCAACAACAGAATAAGTCGCTCGGCGACCTTCTGGCCCGCCAATGTCTGCGCGAGCATCGAATAGGTCTCGCCTTTGAACCCCAAGCATTCGATCAACGCGATCGCAAACGAGGGAGAGACCGCGATCAGCCGCCGGAGCGCGGCCTGATCGAGATGCAGCGCCTCGACCCGCCCCAGTGCCCGCGCCGACCAACTGTGCCGGTGATCTCCGAGCACATAGGGCGCACCGACAAAATCGCCGGCTTGCCACGTCGACAACATCAGCTCGCGTCCTTGCGCTCCGGCTGAGATACTTTCGACCGCTCCGCTCAGGATAATGTGGATTCCGTCCCCCACCTCATTCTCACGCAGCAGATAATCGCGGTTCTGATAGGTTGAGAGCTGTCCGGTCTCCATCACCAGATCGACATCCGGTTTGTCCAGCGCCTTCAGCAAGTAACGCTCCGCACCCGCCTTGCGCGTCCCGGCGCATGGCGCGTTGGCATGGACCAGGTCGCGCGTCGCATCGCGCCCCACTGCGAGCCTCCGATCAAGAGCGTCACGATCAAGGCTAGGGATTATCGGGCGGCATTGCAATGCGGTGTAGGTTTTCGCATTCCGAACGCATGGCCGTCATGGGGATGTCCGTCAAAGCGCGCGTGTCCGGCGAACCATCCCCGGACGCTCATTTGCCGACCAGCTTTTCGATGTAGGACGGGTCGAGGAAGGCCTCAAAATCCGCGCGCGGTAGCAGCTTCGGCAACCTTTCCTGCTTGACCAGGAAGTCGGCCGTCGCAACCAGCGTATCGGCGAACTGGCCTTTCTTGGCCGATGTTCCGATGTAGCGGTCGGTCAGCTGCTGGTCACACGGCACCATTGCGGTTCCGTTCATCATCCGCGTTGCGTCGGCGAGCGGCAGCGACAGTTCCTCGGCGATGATCTCCGCGGTCTTGTCCGGGTTCTTGATCCAGAAGTCGATCCCGGCGCATTCGGCCTTGACGAATTTTTCGACATAGGCGGGATATTTTGCCGCGAACCCGTTCATGACCACGCCGACGTCCCAGGTCGGATACCCTCGCTTTTCCATCAGGCCCGAGGTCATGAAGATGTGACCGCCGTCTTTGACCGCCTTGTCGAGATTGGGCTCCCAGAACCAGGCCGCGTCGATATCGCCGCGCGCCCAGGCGGCGGCGATGTCGGAGGGACCCAGATCGAGAATCTTCATCGCGGCTGGGTCGACGCCATCGTCCTTGAGCGCTTGCATCAGCAGATAATGCGTGGTCGAGCCGAACGGCGCCGCGACCGTCTTGCCGTTGAGATCCTTGAACGATTTGATGTTCTTCGAAGTGCGCACCACCATCGCTTCGACAAAGTCGAGCATGTTGATGACCATGATGCCCTTGATCGGCAGATTGCGCGTGATGCCGATCGCCGTCGGCGGATTGCCGAGGCCGCCGAAATCGACGTCGTTGCCGGCGATGGCGCGCAGCATGTCGGCACCGCCGCCTACCTTGACGTATTTGATGTCGACGCCGGGCATCTCCTTTCCGATCAGGCCAAGGTGTTTTGTTATGAGCTGGGCGTTGACCAGATTGAGATAGCCCACCGTTACCTTTGCCGGTTTGTCCTCGGCATGGGCGAAGCCGGTTGCGGCCAGGGTGGCGGCGATGAGGAAAGCGATTGGTCTCGTCATTTGGTCTCTCCTGCGATGCGAGCGGATCGTTTCATTCGCCGTGGCGCGTCCCGCTTGCGAGCGCCCCAGCCCTCATCGGTGAGAAGTCAGCGTCCATGGCATCAACAGCCGGGCGAGCAGACGCATGCCGAAATCCAGCGCCACGCCCGTCAGCCCAAGCACGATGAGGCCCATGATCACGACATCGGACAGAAGAAACTTGGCGGCATCCCAGATCATCCAGCCGATCCCCGCGGAAGCAGCGACGATCTCGGCGGCCACCAGCACCGTGTAGGTGAATCCGAGCGAAATCCGCATCCCCGCGAGAATCAGCGGCCCCGCCGCCGGCAGGTAGACGTGGAACAGCAGGTCACGGCGTGAAGCGCCCAGCGATTGTGCGGCACGCACATAGACCGGATCGACGGACGAGACCGCCTGGATCGTGGATATGACGATGCCGGGCAGGCCTGCCAGGAACAACAGCGACAGTTTGGACGTCTCGCCGATGCCAAGCCACATCACCAGCAATGTGTAGAGGCCAAGCGGCGGCAACGGGCGGTAGAATTCGATCAGCGGATTGAGCAGCGCACGCGCATCCCGTGACACACCCATCAACACGCCGAGCGGAATCCCGATCACACAGGCCAGCGCGAAGGCTGCAAGAATTCGAAACAGGCTGGTGCCGACGTGCTGAAGCAATGTCGCGCCCTGATAGCCTTTCGTCATCGTCTTGACAAAGGCTCCCCATACCGCCTGCGGCTTCGGCAGGAACAGCTCGTTGGCCCAGCCCATTTCTGTCACGAGCAGCCAGCAGGCGAGCAGGATCGCGACCGATAAAGACGACAGCAGGAAGCTACGCGAGAGTCGCGGCAGCCGGAATTTCACTGCGTTCGCGGCCGGTTCTTTGGGCCAATGGCGCGGCGATCGGGCTCGCCTCCGCGCTCATGGCTGAACACCCAGAATCTGCATGATCGTCAGCGCGTAGATCCGCGTCGCCATCACGGCCTTGGTGATCGAGATGTTTTCGTTGTCGACCGCCCAGCCGTCCTCGCCCGGGCCAAATGTCACCGCGTTGATGCCCGCCTCGCGGAAGCGGATGGTGTCGTTGAAGGCGTTCTTGCGGTTGACGCCGGGCTCCCGGCCCATCAGCCGGCGATAGACCGCGCGCAAGGATACGCACGGCTCTTCGTCAGCGGGCACCGGCTCGGTCGCGTTGACGAACAGCGAGCCCGGTACCTGCCGGACACCGACGCCGATTTCGTTGATGCCGCCGAACGTCTGATGGGCGGTCTGCTCGATATCGCCGATCACGCTTTCGAGCGTCATGCCCGGCACGACGCCGACCACCGCGAGCGTGATGGTGCACGCATCGGGAGAGAACTGCATTTCACCCGGCAAGCCGCCTCGAATGCGCACCACCGAACAGCATGGCGGCGTGTGCCCCATGAATTCCGACGGCACATGCGTGAACGCCATCTCCTTCAGCTTCGGCAGCAGCCTGCCGGCCTCCATGATGGCGTTGACGCTGATGTCGGGGCGCCAGATATGCGACTTGATGCCGGTCACCGTGACCTCGATCAGGCAATGACCGGAGTTGGCGACCGAGAGGTTCATGCCCCAGTCGCCGGACACCTCGCCCCACGCCGTGGGTTCGGCCGTGATCTCGTAGTCGGCGGTCAGACCGACTTGCTCGAGCATGTAGATCGAGCCGTTGGTGCCGTTGCGCTCCTCGTCGACCGTGTAGCAGCAGATCAACGTGCCATCGAATTTGACGCCGGCCTCCACCAGCGCCTGCACCGCGAGCATCGAGGCCGCCAGATTGCCGCGGGTGTCCGAGGTTCCGCGGGCGTAGAGCAGATCGCCATGCCGGGTGGCCTTGAATGGATCGAAGTCGGTCATGTGCCACTTCTCCGGCTCCACGACCGGATAGGTGTCGAGGTGATCGTTGAGGATCAGCGAGGGGGCGCCCTCGCGCCCCTTCAATACGCCGACCACATTGGGCCGATGCGGTTGCGCGGAGTGCTTGGACACAGCCATGCCCATCGCCTCCAGCTTGCCCGCGACCAGCATCGAGATCGCCTCCTCCTCGGCCGGCGGCAGATCGGGATCGAGTGGATTTCCGGAGCGCGGCTGGCCGGTGCGGATCAATTCACTTGCGAGCGCCAGCCAGCGTTCCTCGGTGATGCGCGACAACACATCGGCCTCGATCTCGGAGAACGGCGGCTTGGCAATCATTTGCATGTCGAATTCCCATAAGTTGAGGTTGCTATCGCTGCGCCTCAAGGGTTCGACACCTACCTTGCACCGGCTGTGCCAACCCCCGGAAATCGTCCATCGCTTCGGATTTAAGAATAGATTTCAATGCCTTGATCGGAAAACCGGCTGCGCAAATATTTGCGCGCGAGATTGTATTTGCCGGGAGGCGGTCGGATAGCGAACGAATTCAGCATCTCGGCGTCACAGCGGCCCTTGCGCGCCGTCCTCACTGTGAACCGGCGGCCTCGCTGAAGAATTTTTCGAACTTGCCTTCGACGCCTTCAAAATCCTCGGCGTCGGCGAGCGCCTCTTTCTTGTCGGCGATATTGGGCCAGACCACGGCGAACTTGGCGTTCAGCGCCAGCCATTTCTCCAGGCCCTGCTCGGTGTCGGGCTTGATCGCATCGGCGGGGCATTCCGGTTCGCAGACGCCGCAATCGATGCATTCGTCGGGGTGGATCACCAGCATGTTATCCCCCTCGTAGAAACAATCGACGGGGCACACCTCGACGCAGTCGGTGTATTTGCACTTGATGCAGGCTTCGGTGACGACGTACGTCATCTGACGCTCCGGACTAGGAACCCGCCTTCGCCTTCCTGGCGGCGATCCGCTGCAGCGCCCAGCGCGCGTTCTTCCTGACTTCGGGATCGGGATCGTTGGCGACCAGCGACGAGATACGGCTCGGCCGCCGGATCGGCGATCTCGCCCAGCGCCGCGGCCGCTTCCTTGCGCAGATTGGCCTGCTCGTGGGTGATGCAGTTGCCGATCGGCCGCACCGCGCGATCGATCTTCATCTTGCCGAGGCTTCGGATCGCCTTGAGCCGCACCTGCCAGAACTCGTCCGCCAGCGCTGCGATCAACTGATCCGCCGCCACCGGACCGTTGGCATTCAGGCCCAGCGTCTCCGCCGCCATCTCGCGGACCATCCAGTCGCTATCCTCGAGCGCGCGGGTGATCGATTCGGCCGCAGGCTTCATCTGCGAAAACGCCAGCGCGCTGACCGCCGCGCGCCGGACATGGGCATCGGCGTCGCCGGTGGATGCCGTCAGCGCGGGGATCGACTCCTCGAGCTTCAGAAAGCCGATGACGCCGATCGCCTGGACGCGGACCGCGGCATCGCTGTCCCTGCAGCGCTTCGAGCGCCGGCTTCAGCGTATCCTTGCGCCGCAATTCCTTCAGCGCCCGCAATGCGCCCATGCGGACGAAGGCGTGGCCGTGCTTGACCAGCGGCAGGATCGCGTCGGCGCATGCCGGATCCTTGAACTCGGCCATGCTGTCGGCCGCGGCCGATGCCACCGCTTGCTCCGGGATCGACCAGCAGTTGCACCAGCGCCGCCGCCGATTCCGGGCCGTCGAATTCCCCGAGCGCCATCGCCACCTGCTGACGCACACCGGCGTCGGGGTCGGCGACCATGTTGGCGAGATGTCCGACCGCGGCGGGATCGCCGGAATGGCCGAGCGCGATGATGGCGACGCGACGCTCGCGCGGGATCGGCGGCCTGCAGCCGCTCGTCGGCGTCCTCGAGATCGTCGTAGGATTCGAACGGGCCCGACATGGTTACCTCAGGAGGTAGGGAATGTTGACGGTGACGGCGCCGGTCGGGCAATCGGCCTCGCACGGCATGCAATACCAGCACTCGTCATAGGCCATGTAGGCCTTTCCGGTCATGTCGCTGATGCGCAGCACGTCGAGCGGACAGACGTCGACGCAGACGGTGCATCCCTTGTCGGCGATGCACTTGGCGTCGTCGACGACGACCGGCACCGATGTCTGATAACTGGCGAGAGGCATGAGCTAAATCTCCTGTTGCTTCGTTGCAGGCGGTTACGCGCTGGCACGGATGCGTTGCTTGTCGTAGAGATCCTTCTCGTCGTCGGCGATCGGAACCACATAGGGCTGCACGTCGCGCTTCTCGCTGGTCATCTTGCCGTCCTGCTTGCTGAGCAGCGTGTGGCAGAACCAGTTCTCGTTGTCCTTCTCCGGGAAATCGGTGCGCAGGTGATAGAGGCCCCAGCGGCTTTCCTCGCGGTACAGCGAGGCGTGGGCGGCCATGTCGGCGCAATCCAGGATCGACTGGGTTTCCAGCGCGCGCAGCAATTCGTGCGAGTTGCGCGCGATCATGCGCTGCTCCATGTCCTCGCGGACTTCGGCCAGGCGGCGCTGGCCCAGCTCGAACTTGCGCGTGACCTTCGGCGGCTGCAGATAATCGTTCACCAGGCGGCGCGCCTTGTATTCGATCTGGTTCGGCGGAATGCCGTCCTCGCGCTTGGTCGGCGCCATCACGCGGTCGCGTTCTTTGGCGACGTCGGCGGCGTCGAACGCGGCAAAATCGTGGTTGTCGGCGAACTCCATCGCATCGGTGCCGGCGACCGAGCCGTTGGTGAAGGCGCCGAGCATGTAGTTGTGCGGCACGCTCGCCATGTCGCCGGCGGCATAAAGCCCCGGCACCGTGGTGCGCGCAAAATCGTCGACGAACACGCCGGACGCGCTATGGCCCGAGCAGAAGCCGATCTCGGAGATGTGCATCTCGATCGATTCGTTCCGGTAGTCGGTACCCCGCCCCTTCTGGAACAGGCCGCGCGTCGGCCGCTCGACCTTGTGCAGCGTGGATTCGATCTCCTCGATCGTCTTCTCGTGCAGATGCTTGAGCTGCAGGAACACCGGACCCTTGCCGGACAGCAGCTCGTTGTAGAATTCGAGCATCATCTGGCCCGACCAGTAGTCGCATTCGATGAAGCGCGATCCTTCGTTGTTGGCGGTGAACGCGCCGAAGGGACCCGCGACATAGGCGCAGGCCGGCCCGTTGTAGTCCTTGATCAGCGGATTGATCTGAAAGCATTCGAGGTTCGCAAGCGCCGCACCGGCATGATAGGCCATCGCGTAGCCGTCGCCGGAATTGGCGGCGTTCTCATAGGTGCCGAACATATAGCCCGAGGTCGGCAGGCCGAGGCGTCCCGCCGCCCCCATGCAGAGGATGACGGCCTTGGCCTTGATGACCAGGATTTCCGCGGTGCGGGTGTTGACGCTGATCGCGCCGGCGACGCGCCCGTCGCTCGCCGTCAGCAAACGTGTCGCCATGTAGCGGTTCGAGATCAGGATCCGGGCGCGGCGGAGCTGGCGGTAGAGCGCCTTCTTCACGGTCTCGCCGTTCGGCATCGGCAGCACATAGGTGCCGATGTGATGCACCTTCTTGACCGCGTAGTCGCCGTTCTCGTTCTTCAGGAAGCGGATGCCGAAGCTGTCGAGCTCCTCGATGATACTGTAGCAGTTCTGCGCGTATTTATAGACCGCCTTCTGGTCGACGATGCCGTCGTTGGCGATGGTGATTTCCTTGGTGTATTGCTCCGGCGTCGCGTAGCCGGGAATGACGGCGTTGTTCAGCCCGTCCATGCCCATCGAGATGGCGCCGGACCGCTTGACGTTGGCTTTCTCCAGCAGAACGACATTCGCCTTGGGGTTTTTCAGCTTTGCCTTCAGCGCGGCCATCGGCCCGGCAGTGCCGCCGCCGATCACGAGCACGTCGCAGGAAACTTCCGAAAGCCCGTCGACGATCTCATCCATTGCCATCATTCGCTCCTGGTTCGGCGCCTTCGCTGCCGTCATCCGCAGATTTGTTCAGTTGTGTTTCCGGCGATAGCAATTAGTTGTCGCCGGAGAGAGAATGCCAATGTTTGGCCCGTCTGCCGAAATCGAAGCCAGCGTCTTGATCAACAAACAGGCAAACAGGTTGGCTGAACGTTCGGAGAGAAATTAAGGTGGCGCAACGCCGGACTTTAATTTCCGGTCGATTAGTTTCTAAATTTATGAAGTCGAGCGTGACGCGAATATCCAAAGTCGCGCGCGGTGATCTGAAGCATTGGTAACGCAGCATGATCGTGCTGCATTCAGCGCCCACCCCGGCAATTAGTTGCTATCGCTGTGCCCGGCAGCCACATAAATTCTGCCGCAGAGGATCTTCAGATGTCGATGACGACACCAGCGACCAGTTCATTCACCTGCGAGGTGAGCGCCGATCTCGCCGCGCTCTCGATGATCGCTGCCGACGGATCCTGCACCACCCTCAGCGCGGAGCAGCTTCGGCAATCCTGCAAATGCGCGCACTGCATCCGCGCGCGCTTCGACGAGCGCTTTCCCGCGCGTTTTCCGGGGATCGCCATCGTCGAGGTCGCCGACCTCGGCTACGGCCTGAATATCTGCTTCTCGGATGGGCACAATCGCGGGATTTACCCCAAGAGTTATCTGGCCAGCTTGACTGATCATTGATTTTATTGATCTTTTCGTCGTCACGCGTTGGCGTGATCTGGCACGAAGATTGCTGCTTTTTAGATCAGTTATCAATGATCTGGAGACCGGCAATGCTGCTGCAGGCGACAAACACGGTGGGCGGAAGCCCGCCTTCGGCCGCGGCGGCCAGGACGAAATCGAACTCGTCCCTGCTTCTCACCGAGAACCAGCAATCGATCGGCGGCCCGCCCTCCCTGATGGAAAAGCTGACGCTGCGCGAGCGCGAAACCGTTCTCAAGCAAGGCCGCCGAAAAGTCCTCAACCGCGGCCAGACGCTGTTCAGCCAGGGCGCAAAACACGACGGCATTTTCCTGATCGAAAGCGGCCGCGTCCGGGTGTTCTATTCCTCGCCGGCCGGGCGCGAGATTACCCTGGCCTATTGGCATGTCGGTAATTTCGTCGGCGGACCCGAAGTGTTCGACCACGGCATCCATCAATGGTCCGGCATTGCCTCCAGCAATTGCAGCGTCGTGCAGCTTCCGGGCAAGGAACTGCGATCGCTGGTGGGCGAAATTCCCAACCTTGCGATCGGCTTGATCGAGGGACTGGCCTTCAAGGGCAAGTGCTATTCGGCGCTGGCGCAGATGCTGGGAACCCGCTCGATCACCCAGCGGCTCGCCCACTTGCTGTTGCACCTGATGGATCTCTATGGCGTCGAGGATCCCGACGGAACGGTGATCGCGGCGGCCTTCACCCATGCCGACCTCGCGCACATGGTAGGCGCGACCCGGCAATGGGTCACGATCAGCCTGAAGCGCATGCAGGAGAAGCGAATCGTGCTGACCAAGCGATCGCAGATCGTGGTCTGCTTGCCGAACATTCTGGAGGAGATGCGGGGCCAAGCCTCGGATTAAAACGCCTCGGATCAATTTGAATGCACACGCAAACGGCTTTGCCCGGCAAAACTGCCCAACGAGTATGCAACCGGCTTTTGACGGCAACTAATCGACTATGACCTCCAGTCCGCATTTGCCTGGGACAGCGTCCCCACCCAATCATGGGCACCGCAGCACATCCAACCGAATGAGGATGAAAATGGTCCGCCACGTTCCAGCACTCTCGACAGCGATGTCCATAGCAGCCGTAGCCCTGGCGCTCGCGCAGCCGGCGAATGCGGAAACCGTCAGCATCGGCATCGGCACCCAGGATACCACGACCAATACTGTGACGGCCGGCACCGTGATCCGGCAGCTTCATCTGTTCGAAAAGTACCTGCCGACCGACGGCAAATACGCCAACATCAAGTTCGAGCTCGAATGGCAGAATTTTACCTCCGGGCCGCCGGTCACCAACGCGATGATGGCCAACAAGCTGCAATTCGGCATGATGGGCGACTATCCGCTGATCGTGAACGGTTTCACATTCGAGAGTAACCCAGAGAGCAAGAGCCGCCTGATCGCGGTCGCGGCCTACGGCCTGTCGGGTTCGGGCAACGGCATCGTCGTTCACAAGGACTCGCCCTATTACGATCTGGCCGACCTCAAGGGCAAGCTGGTCAGCGTTCCCTTCGGCTCCGCCGCGCACGGCATGGTGCTCAAAGCGATGCAGGACCGGGGTTACCCCGCGGATTTCTTCCAGCTGGTCAGTCAAAGCCCCGAGGTTGGCTCGACCAACCTGCAGGAAAAGAAAATCGACGCACATGCCGACTTCGTGCCGTTCGCCGAACTGCTGCCGTTCCGCGGTTTCGCGCGCAAGATCTTCGACGGCTCCGAGACCAATTTGCCGACCTGGCACGGCGTCGTCGTGCGCACCGACTTTGCCGAAAAATATCCGGAAGTCGTGGTCGCCTACATGAAGGCCATCATCGCCGCCAATCAATGGCTGCGCGACGATCCCAAACTCGCCGCCGAAAAGGTCCAGGAATGGACCGGCATCAACAAGGAAGTCGTCTACGTCTTCCTCGGCCCGAGCGGCAACATGACGACCGATCCCACCATCAAGCCGGCCCTGATCGAGGCTGCGGCCGTCGACGTCAAGGTGCTGCAAAATCTCGGACGCATGAAGGAGTTCGATCCGAAGAAATGGGTCGACGACAGCTACATCCGCAAGGCCTACGCCGACATGAAGCTGGACTACGATGCGCAGCTCGCCAGCACCAAGAATTACGAGATTTCCGGCGAGGACAAGTTCTGCAAGAAGCCGATCGTCGATCCCCACAAGTCCGGCGAGGTGTGGGTCGATGGTGAGGGCATTCTCCCCTTCAGCAGCGCGACCTGCACGCTCGGCGCCTACGCCGATTTCAAGGCCAAGGGCAAGAAGATCAACGTCGCCTACGTGTTCGATACCGCGCGCGGCATCAAATTGTTCGCCGACCAGGCCTTCTTCGCGGTCGCCGGCGGCGATATCGCCCCGTTCCTCCTGAAGAAGGATGCGGAAGCCTATGCCGCGAAGAACAACGGCAAGGTGCTGGGATTTGAGGATGCCGTGAAGTCGGCCGTGAGCGGAGGCAAGACGTGAGCAGTCCTTCGCTCGTGCGACAACCCTCGGAAAGCGAGACATCCGCGACCATGGCGGAGCCGGCGCCGTCCACGCCAGCGCCGGCGATCGATCCCGTCACGCTCCGCGTCCTGGCCGGCCGCTGGTACCGGCTCAACAGGGAGCACCTGCGCGCGATGCTGATCGGCGCGATCTCGCTGGTGGCATTCCTGATCGTCTGGCATCTGCTGACGAAGTACCGCGTGGTGTTCTTCGTCCGCTTCATCAACGTTCCCTCGCCGCTGGCGGTCTATGCCAGTTTTACGAAGGCGATCCACGATCCAAAATTCCTGCTGCACGTGCTCCTGAGTTGCCGCCGGATCATCTTCGGCTTCTCGCTGGCCGCCCTGGTCGCGGTGCCGCTCGGCCTCGTGATGGGCCGCTTCAAGATCATCCACGAGGTCGTGTTCCCGGTTTCCGAAGTGCTGCGGCCGATTCCGGCGATCGCCTGGGTGCCGATGGCGATCATGCTGTGGCCGACCAACGAACAGAGCATCGTCTTCATCACCTTCCTCGGTTCGTTCTTTCCGATCCTGGTGAATACGCTGCACGGCATGTCGCTGGTCGACCCGGTGCTGGTTCGCGCCGCGCGCTGCCTCGGCGCCAAGGAAGCCTCGATCTTCCGCGAGGTCTACTTTCCGGCGTCGCTGCCGCACATCTTCACTGGACTTACGGTCGGGATGGGCGTGGCCTGGGTTTCGCTGATCGCCGCCGAAATGATCTCCGGCCAATACGGCATCGGCTATTTCACCTGGGAGGCCTATTCATTGGTTCAGTACGCCGATATCGCGCTCGGCATGATCGCGATCGGCGTGCTCGGCCTGTTGTCCAGCCTGCTGATCCGCGCCGCCGGAAAGCTGGCGATGCCCTGGGGACGCACATGAGCCTGATCGAACCCAAACCCGCCCAAGGCCACGTCGACGTCAGGAATTTCGCGCTGAGCTACGAGACCATCGACGGCTCGGTCGCTGCCGTCACCGATACCCAGATCCACGTCAAGCCGGGCGAATTCGTCTCGATCGTCGGACCCTCCGGATGCGGCAAATCCACATTGTTAAATGCCGTCGCGGGATTCCTGAAGCCCACCGCGGGTACGGTCACGGTCGACGGCGAAGAGGTGAAAGGACCGAGCGCCGAACGCGGCATGGTGTTCCAGCAATATTCGCTGTTTCCGTGGAAGACGGTGCGCGAGAACGTCGAATTCGGGTTGAAGATGCGCGGCATGGAGCGCTCGCGCCGCGAACGCGCCGCGCGCACCTTGCTCGGCATCGCCGGCCTCGAAGCTTTCGAGAAACATTATCCCGACCGGCTTTCCGGCGGCATGAAACAGCGCGTCGGCATCGTGCGGGCGCTGGCGACCGGACCAAAGGTGCTGTTGCTCGACGAGCCCTTTGGCGCGCTGGACGCGCAGACCCGCGTCATCATGCAGCAGATCCTCACCAACATGTGGCAGCGGCTGAAAATCTCAGTGCTGTTCGTGACCCACGATATCGACGAAGCGATTTTTCTGTCCGACCGCGTCTACTGCATGACGGCGCGCCCGGGCTCGATCAAGGCGGAAATTCCGATTCCGCTGGAACGGCCGCGCCAGCAATCGATGATGATGTCGTCGGAATTTTTAGGGCTGCGGCGCGGCCTGATGTCGCTGATCCGCGAGGAGAGCCTGAAGGCGATGGGCGGCGAAATCAGCGAGCTCGGCATGCAGGGGCTGAATATCGACCTGCACGGGCAATCGCTCGCCGACGTGCTCTAGGGGCGCGTCCTCATGAATGCGCGATGTCCGCTTCTCTAATCGGCCATTCGGGGTCAAGCACTTTCAGGCTCTCCACCTATGCGGTGTCGATGTCACTCGCGGGCTCGTGCTTCTCTTCGGAATCGGCACCTGGGCCCTTCCATCATGGGATCCGAGGACGAGGCGGAACAATCTTTTGGACGGCCTTGCCGTCAGTGTGACGGTAGGTCCAAGCGGACATACGAACTCACCTCATCCATCGTCCCGCGAGGGACATCTTTCCACCGCTCGGTGGAGCTCGAGTTTTCCTCCTATCGGGTTTGATCCTGGCTGGCGTTCATGCTGCTGCCGCGGCTTGCTCCCGGGTCCACCGGAACTCGGTGCCATCAACCCAGATGCGGTGCATAATCACGGCCAGCCGGCGAGCCAGAGCCACGATCGCCTTTTTCATCCCCCGGCGCCTGGCGATCTGCATGGCCCACGCCTTGAGCCATGACCATTTTTTTGAATGCATCATGCTCTGAGCTGCTTCGTAGAGCATCGTCCGCATCATCTCATCGCCACAGCGCGATATTTTGCCGCTCCAATCGATCTCGCCTGATTGATACCTGGAGCTGGTCAGCCCAAACACCGCCCCGACTGACTTGGATTTGCGGAACCGGGCAGGCACATCGACGGTCGCGCGATAGGTTAGCGCCACCACGGGGCCGACACCGGGGGTCGTCATCAGGCGCCGGCAAACCTCATCCTCCCGGACGATCGCCAGCAAGCGACGGTGCAGGATAACGATCTGTTCACGGAGCACCCGCCGGACGATGAGCAGCGGCTCCACCAGTACCGCCAAGTCGGGGATATTCTCGACAAGCTCCTGGATGCGGGCCTCGAACCTCACCTTGCCAACCATTCCGACCTTGAGGCCGAAGTTGCGCAACGTACCTCGCAGATCGTTCTCGATGGCGATAGCCTTCGACTGCAGAAGCTTGCGATGGGTCAGCAGCATTCGCAGTTTTTGACTGCGGAGCGTCTTCACATGTACCGGACGGTACAGTCCCACCCGGATCATCTGAGCGATGCCGCGCGCGTCGTTGCGGTCGGTCTTGTTGATCTGCGCCTTCAGCACCGCCTGCATGTGCCGCGTCTCGACACAGACCACTGGCAAGCCTGCTTCCGCAAGCCCACTGAAAAGCCATTGCGACAGCGGCCCGGCTTCCAGTCCGATCCGCTTGAAGCGGTAGATGGGGTTCCCCAGAACCTTCAGCAGGGCTGCAGGTTCGCTCGCTACCTTCACTTCCTTCACGATCCTGCCCGTATCATCCACAATGCAGATGCTGGTCTCCTTGACCGATACGTCCAATCCACCAAAATGGTCCATGCTGCGCTTCTCCTTCTGCTGCTTGAGGTCGTCACCAAGGACCTCGTTTTCACCATCAGCCTGAAGCGCAACACCCAAAATCTTCAGCTATCCACAAGCTGGGCCGGCCGATTACACCATCTTTTGGGAGGCCGGCGTAAAGCAGACATGCGCTGGTCACTCCGACTTTTGCCCTTTGATCCATAGCGGAAACATCGCGCAATTGGTGTCCGAAAACATGTTGCGCTAAACCGCCGCATTACAAACAGCCTAGGCTATGATGGGCTTTCGCAGCGTGGCGCTTGCAGATGCCGTTCCCGGGTCAGCTTCTGAGCCTGCCGTATGCTCGATCCAGTCGATAAGGCGAACGACGTCTGGGTAATAGGTGAAATGGTCCTCCCCGGATGCAACGCCAAAAAAGCCGCGGCCCTTTTCATCGCGCATTGCACGCTTGAGGCGTCGGGCAAACAGTGCCAACTGTTCGTTCGAGGGCATTAGCCCTGTAGAAGGCAAGCGAGATCGTCGTTCCGTACCGGACCGTCTCTCGCCGGAAATCTGCTTTTCGCTTTCGGAACGGCTGTCTATCCCCGAACGCCTTTCGATCGATGACATTGCTTATCCCCAATGAATTTTTCTGCTGACACCCTTTAACCATGCAATTCGACACAGGCGCGCCAATCCATCGACCAATATGAATGTCGGGACCGCTTCACCAGCAACGGCAGGACCAATGCCGAAGAGTCTATATACGAGAGGAGATTTAAGGTTCCCTAAATTACGGCGCCGTAAACGGAGTCTTTGGAACTCGTGCCTAATATAATGATCATCGTCCTTGC
The DNA here is from genome assembly GCA_963738765.1 of uncultured Alphaproteobacteria bacterium. GTDB lineage: Bacteria > Pseudomonadota > Alphaproteobacteria > Rhizobiales > Xanthobacteraceae > Bradyrhizobium. Next base: position 109,155 of record CAVTYA010000043.1, read on the forward strand.
GGGGATGATCTCGATCAAAGGCCCCCTGCAAGGCGGCTTTTCTTTTGCGGACTTTTTATCGCCAAGGTCTTTCAAATGGTCGAAACTCGGGCTGCGCCCCGCCTCCGCGTCATGAAAACCGCCAAAATTGAATACGGCGGAGTCAAAACTCCCTGCATGATCCGCGACCTGTCAGTCACTGGAGCAGCGCTGGAAATTTCCGAGCTAAGCGGAAGAATCCCCGCGATTTTTAACCTGATTATGCCGGACGACGGATTGAAGCTGCCGTGCCATGTCGTCTGGCGCCGTGAGTTTAAAATCGGCGTCGCGTTCGATTAGGCCGCCATCGGAACCCGGTATTCCCGGGCCCGGTTCCGGGATGCGCCCCAAGCGGGCGCGCATGCGGCGTTGACGGCTTAAATCCGGCGGCCCGCGGGGGCATAAGACCCCAAAATAACGCGCCAGCCCAAGGATTTACGATGCCCCCCTATCGTTCCCGCACCACCACGCACGGCCGCAACATGGCGGGCGCCCGCGGCCTTTGGCGCGCCACCGGCATGAAGAACGAGGATTTCGGCAAGCCGATCATCGCGGTCGTCAATTCCTTCACCCAGTTCGTGCCGGGGCATGTGCATCTGCAAAACCTAGGTCAGCTCGTGGCACGCGAGATCGAAAAGGCCGGCGGCGTCGCCAAGGAATTCAACACCATCGCGGTCGATGACGGCATCGCGATGGGACATGACGGCATGCTCTATAGCCTGCCCTCGCGCGAGCTGATCGCCGACAGCGTCGAATACATGGTCAACGCGCATTGCGCCGACGCGATGGTGTGCATCTCCAATTGCGACAAGATCACGCCGGGCATGCTGATGGCGTCGCTGCGCATCAACATTCCGACCGTGTTCGTCTCGGGCGGGCCGATGGAATCCGGCAAGGTCGTCATCAAGGGCAAGAAGCGCGCGGTCGACCTGATCGACGCCATGGTCGCCGCGGCGGATAGTTCTGTGAGCGACGCCGAAGTCGAGGAGATCGAGCGCTCGGCCTGCCCGACCTGCGGCTCGTGCTCGGGCATGTTTACCGCCAATTCGATGAACTGCCTGACGGAAGCCCTTGGCCTCGCGCTGCCCGGCAACGGATCGGTGCTGGCAACCCATGCCGACCGCAAGAGCCTGTTCGTCGAGGCCGGGCATCTGATCGTCGATCTCGCCCGCCGCCATTACGAACAGGACGACGCCAGCGTGCTGCCGCGCGGCATCGCCAGCTTCAAGGCGTTCGAGAACGCCATGACGCTCGACATATCGATGGGCGGTTCGACCAACACCGTGCTGCATCTGTTGGCCGCCGCCCATGAGGGCAAGGTCCCCTTCACCATGAGCGACATCGACCGGCTGTCACGGCAGGTGCCGGTGCTGTGCAAGGTCGCGCCATCGGTTGCGGACGTCCACCTCGAGGACGTGCATCGCGCCGGCGGCATCATGGCGATTTTAGGCCAGCTCGATCGCGCCAAGCTGATCACCACCGACCTTCCGACCGTGCACAGCGCAACGCTCGCCGATGCGCTCGATCGCTGGGATATCGCGCGCACCCAAAGCGAAAAGGTCAGGCATTTCTACATGGCCGCGCCCGGCGGCGTACCGACCCAGGTGGCGTTCAGCCAGAACGAGCGTTTTGACGAACTCGATCTCGATCGCGCCGCGGGCTGCATTCGCGATGCCGCGCACGCCTATTCCAAAGACGGCGGTCTTGCCGTGTTGTCCGGGAATCTCGCCGAGGACGGTTGCATCGTGAAGACGGCCGGCGTCGACGCCAGCATTTTGAAATTCTCCGGTCCCGCCCGCATCTTCGAAAGCCAGGACGCCTCGGTCGAGGCCATTCTCACCAACAAGGTGAAGCCCGGCGACGTCGTGGTGGTTCGTTACGAAGGCCCGCGCGGCGGTCCGGGCATGCAGGAAATGCTGTATCCGACCAGCTATCTCAAATCGAAGGGCCTCGGCAAAGTCTGTGCGCTGATCACCGATGGCCGCTTCTCCGGCGGTTCATCCGGATTGTCGATCGGGCACATCTCGCCGGAAGCCGCCGAAGGCGGCCTGATCGGCCTCGTCGAGGAAGGCGACCTGATCGAGCTCGATATTCCCAACCGCAAAATTCACCTCGCCGTGCCCGATGCTGAAATCGGCCGGCGTCGCGCGGCCATGGTTGCGAAAGGCGCATCCGCCTGGAAACCGGCGCCGCGCAAGCGCGCGGTAAGCACCGCGCTGAAAGCCTATGCCGCGTTCGCAAGCAGCGCCGCCAAAGGTGCGGTGCGTATCTTGCCGGAGTGATCGGGGGAAACGGAAACCGCGGTCGGTCGGAATCAGGCGCCTGCCGCCGGCAGACTGGCGGCGGCGATGGCGACGATCTGCGCCAGCCTGCGTCCGATCCGGGAGGGTGCTGACCGCAGCAATGCTCGTACCTGTGCCATCTCATTTTCCTTTGCTCCCGGGCAACGGCCCGGGCACCCAGGGAAAATGGTCTTTGGCGGCTAAGTAGTCGATATCTCAGCGAAAATAACGACAGACACGTCGTCCGAACCGGCGTTTGCAGTGGATTTATTGCAGCATTCGAAGCCCTGACGAACAAAATCTTCTCCGCCGGTTCCGCCCTCGTGGCCGCTATTTCGGCGCAAACCCAAACACCCGCTCGAAGCGCCTGGCGTAATCCGGCCAGACCTCGGGATTGACGATGCGCGGCGCCCGCTTGCCGTCGAGCGCGTCGAGCATCTGCTCGGCGGCGATCTTGCCCATGTTCATCCGCGCTTCCTTGGTAACGCCCGCGGTGTGCGGACTGGCCAGCACATTGTCGAACTGCAGCAGCGGATGGTCCGGCGGCGGCGGCTCCTTGGCCCAGACATCGAGGCCGGCGCCGGCGATGCGTTTGTGGCGCAGCGCCTCCTCAAGTGCTGCTTCGTCGTGAATGAAGCCGCGCGCGGTGGTAATGAAAAAGGCGTGCGGCTGCATCAGCGAAAATTCGTGGCTGCCGATCATGCCACGATTGTCCTTGTTCAGCGGGCAGGAGATCGACACGAAATCCGAACGGCGCATGAGATCGTCGAGTTCGACCTTCTCCCCGCCTCGCGCCGCCATCACCTCGGCGGTCAGATAGGGATCGTACGCGATCACCTTCATGTGCAGCAGGCCCTTGCACAGTTCCGCGATGCGGCGGCCGACATTGCCAAGCCCGACAATGCCGATGGTCTTGCCGCCGACTTCGTTGCCGATCAGCGCGTTGCGATTGACGTTGGCCTCGCGCCGCAGCACGCGGTCGGCCTCGAGGATGCGTTTCGACAACGTCAGCAACATTCCGAGCGCATGCTCGGCGACGGAATTGGCGTTGCCGCCGGACTGATTGACGACCAGCACGCCCGCGGCCGTGCAGGCATCGACATCGACGGGGTCAAAGCCGGCGCCGTTGGAGGAGACGATCAGCAAATTCGGCGCCCGCCGCAGCAGATCCTGATCGACGTGAAAATGTTTTGCCAGTTCGTCGCGCGCAGCGCCGATCTGATAGGCATGCGCCGCCGACAGGATCGGGACGGTGATGTCCTCAGGGCTTTCATTCTCCAGCCGGTCGAGCCGCACATCGGCCCTCGCTTTGAGGATTTCGGCATAGATCTCGTGGGCGAGGTATTTGACGTAGAAGACGCGCTTGTTGTTCACGGACATTGCCTGGACGACTTTCAGTGAGGGAAGCCATAGAGTTTTGCGGGGTTGGTGACGAGAATGCGCTGCTGCGCCGCCTGATCCGGCGTCCAGGCTTGAAATAATTCGAGCAGATGCCCGGCATCGGGCATCTCGCCCTCGACGCGCGGATGCGGCCAGTCGCCACCCCACACCAGCCGTTCGGAATTGGCCTTCACCAGCGCTTCGTGGAACGGCCGTGCATCGGGATAGTCAGGCGCGTTCCGGCTGAGGCGATGCGCGCCCGACAGTTTGGCCCAGCACCAGCCGTCTCCTACCGCGCGCAACAGGCTCTGAAATCCCTCGGTGCCGATGCCGGCGCGGGCATCGGTGCGGCCCATGTGGTCGATCACGACCGGCAGGCCGAACGATTTCAACCGCGGAATCGTCGCCGGCAAATCTTTTACATCGATCCAGAGCTGGAGATGCCAGCCGAGTTCGGCCATGGCAGGCGCAAGCTTCTCGGCGGCGGCGAGCGGCACGCCGCCGCGATAGTGCAATTGGCCATCGCGAAAAAAATGATTGAAGCGCAGGCCGCGGACACCGGCCGCGTTCCACTCGCGCAAGGTTGCGGACGAAATATCGCCGTCGGCGACCGCGACGCCGCGCAGCCGCTCGGGCTGACGCTTCAGCGCATCGAGCATCGCGGAATTGTCGTGGCCATGCGCGCTGCCCTGCACCAGCACGCCGCGGGCAAAGCCGATCGTATCCAGCATCGCCAGATATGTTTCCAGCGGCGCGTCCGGCGGCGTGTAGCTGCGATCCCCAGCATAGGGAAAGCGATCGGCTGGCCCGAATACATGGGCATGGGTATCGCAGGCGTTTGCCGGCAGCGGCCGTTTCGGGCGGCTGACCTCGCGCGGCGGCAGGCAGGCGGGAATCATTTGAGATGCCACCGCGTCATTCGGCCGTCATTCCGGCGGCCTTGATGATCGGCCCCCATTTGTCGTAGTCGGCGTGGATTTTTGCATCGAATTGCTGTGGCGTGCTGCCGATCGGCAGCGCGCCGAGCTTGGTCAGGCGCTCCTTCACCGAGTCGGAATTCACTGCTGCGACAAAATCATGTGAGAGTTTTGCCAACACCTCCGGCGGCATGCCGGCCGGCCCGAGCAGGCCCCACCACACCTCGGTGTCGTAGCCCGGCACGGTCTCCGAAATGCTGGGCACATCGGGCAGGAACGGCGCCCGCGTGGCCGTGGTGACCGCAAGCGCGCGCACGGTACCGGCCTGCAACTGTCCGATCGATTCCGGGCCGTTGTTGAACGACATCGGAATCTGCCCGCCGAGCAGATCGTTGATCGCGGGCGCACCACCCTTGTAGGGGATGGCGTTGAGATCGATCTTGGCGCAGGCTCTTCAGAAGTTCGCCGGCCAAGTGCGTCGACGTTCCAGTGCCGGCCTGGGCAAACGACAGGCTCCCCGGCTTGGCCTTGGCGGCCGCGATCATGTCGCCCAGCGTCTTGAACGGCGAATCGGCCCGCACCAGCAACATATTGGGCGACGACGCCAAGAGCGAGATCGGGGTGAAATCCTTGAATGTGTCGTAGGGAATTTTGGGATACAGGAACGCATTGGTGGCATGGCCGCTGGCGACCACGATCAGGGTGTAGCCATCCGGCGGCGACGTCGCCAGCGCCTGCGAGGCGATCAATCCACCGGCGCCCGGCCGGTTTTCAATCACGACCGACTGCCCCCATTGCTTTGAGACCACGTCGCCCAGCGTGCGCGCCAGGACGTCGACCCCACCTCCGGCCGCATAGGGCACGAAAATATGCACGGCCTTCGAGGGAAATGTTTGCGCGGATGCCGCGCCGGCCGCAGCGAACATGACTGCCGCAGCGGCGGCGATCCGGAACCGGCTTCCCATGTACCCCTCCCGATATTCTCGTTATCTCACATTGTCGCATGCCGACAGGACGGCGCGCAGACCTTTGTAACGTCCGAGCATGTTGACAATCTCGCCGGGCGCGTCAAGTTTCGCCACCACGATAAGACGACCGCGATTTGGATCGCGAACGAAAACTCGTCGCGAAACAAGGGAGAACACGATGGCGGTTGCGGAGCAGCGAACCTCGGCCAAAACCTCTGACGAGAAGAGCTGGCACGGCATCGTGCTGCAGGCGCTCAAGCGCAACGACGTCCGCCTCGTGCCGTATGTGCCGGACCGCGTGCTGACCACGCTGATCAAGAACATCCACGCCGATCCGTTCTTCACGACCTTTCCCACCGCGCGCGAGGAGGAAGCGGTCGGCATCGTCTCCGGCGCCTGGATGGGCGGCATGCGCGGCGCAGTGCTGATGCAGACCTCCGGCTTTGCGACGCTGGCGAACGTGCTGGCGTCGCTGGCGATCCCCTATCAGATCCCGCTGATCATGTTCGTGTCCGAGCGCGGCACGCTCGGCGAGTTCAATTACGGCCAGTCGCTGGTCTGCCGCACCATGCGCCCGGTGCTGGACTCGCTCGCGATGGAACACCACACCTGCACCCGGCTCGAGGAGTTCGAGTTCATCGTCGACCGCTCGATCAAGCAGGCCCTTACCACGCAGGCGCCGGTGGCGCTGATCCTCTCGCCGCTGTTGACCGGCGGCAAAACCTTCGACAAGTGAGCGATCGCATGAACACCGCAATCAAACAGCCTGCCCGCAACACCAAGGTGATGAACCGGTTCGATCTCACCTCGCGGCTGATCAAGAAACTCGAGCACGAGGAAGCCGTGGTCGGCGGCATCGGCAACACCAATTTCGATCTGTGGGCCGCCGGCCACCGGCCGCAGAATTTCTACATGCTCGGCAGCATGGGCCTCGCCTTCCCGATCGCGCTCGGCGTGGCGCTGGCGCAACCGAAGCGGCGCGTTTTTGCGCTCGAAGGCGACGGCTCGCTGTTGATGCAGCTGGGCTCGCTGTCGACGATTGCGACATTGGCGCCGAAAAATCTCACCATGGTGGTGATGGACAATGGCGTCTACCAGATCACCGGCGCGCAGCCGACACCGGCCGCCGCGGTCGCCGACATCGTCGCGATCGCGATCGCCTGCGGTCTCGTCAACAGCGCCTGGGCGGCGGACGAGGAGGATTTCGAACGCCTGATCGATCAATCGATGTCGGCCGCGGAACCGACCCTGATCGGCGTGCGGATCGACGACAAGCCGGGCGTCGGCACCACCCGCCGCGATCCCGTCCAGATCCGGGAGCGATTCATGCACGGCATGGGCGTTAGGGAACCGCTGTAGATACGTAGCGTTTTCAAGCGAAGTGGGTACCGGTTCGCATCGCAATCAAGTTTACGCAGATTGCGTAGACTTATCTGCGTAGAAAACGCGTCAATTCAAGACACTTCGCACATTAACCACACGCGCATCTGAAGCCGGCGTGACCGGCATCCGGCGAACAAATCGTGCTAATCCGGCACGATGAATACCGCCTTCAAATGGCTCGCCTGGGCGTTGGCCGCAGCCGTTGCGTTCGCAACGCTCGGCCCGCCATCGCTTCGGCCGCATTCCGACCTCGGCCAGGACGGCGAACACGCGCTCGCCTTCGTCCTGGTTGGCATCGCGTTCGGCCTCGCCTATGGCCGCAACCGGTTGCTGACGACGGCGGTCGCCGTGGTCCTGATCGGCGTGCTCGAAATCCTGCAATTCTGGGCGCCGGGACGGCACGCGCGGCTCGAGGATTTCGCCGTCGATGCGCTGGCGGCCTGTGCCGGCTTCGCGATTGCGGCAGCGCTCGATTGGACGATCAAGCGAACCCGCCGGCCGAACATCGGCACTTCCTGACGAAAAAATCCCCGCGGGGCACAAGGTCCCGCGAGGATCGATTGCCTCGTTCGTCGTCCGCTCCGTTAATCGATGATCTTGATCACCTTGCGGGTGCGCGGCTCCACGATCACGCGGCGATCATTGACGACCGCATAGCGATATTCGGTATGGCTCGGCACCGTCCGCAATTCGACGGTCGGCGGCAGCGGCTCGCCGACGACGACGCGCTCACGCACCGTGACGGAAGGTTCGCGCTGCGGAATCGACGTGATCACGGCGTTCGGAATTTCCACGGCCGCGCCGACCGCCGCACCCACCGTGCCACCGACGATCTCGCCGACCGGGCCTGCGACTTCGCCGCCTGTCCTGGCGCCATTTGCCGCGCCGGCGGCGGTGGTGGATTGAGCAAACGCTGCGCCCGACGTCAGCAGCGACGCGGCAATCAGCGAAACGGCAAGACGGTTGTTCATCGTATCCTCCAGTCGATTGACGATGCGTCTCAACGACCGGGCCGAATGGATGTTCCGGGTTCCATCGTGGCAATGTGGCGGTTCACCCCGCGAGTTTCGCCACGGTTCCAGACGCGCGCGGAACCTTTGCGATCTCGTGGCCCGCCATCATCTCCAGCGCCCGCACCATCGCTGAATGGTCCCACGCCTTGCCGCCATGCGCGGTGCAGGAACTGAACAATTGCTGCGCCACCGCCGTGCTCGGCAAGGAAAGCCCGAGCGCCCGCGCCCCTTCCAGCGCGAGGTTCAGGTCCTTCTGGTGCAGTTCGATGCGGAAGCCCGGTTCGAAATTGCGCTTCACCATGCGCTCGCCATGCACTTCCAGAATCCGCGAGGATGCAAAGCCGCCCATCAGCGCCTGCCGCACCAGCGCGGGATCGGCGCCGGCTTTCGACGCAAACAGCAGCGCCTCGCCGACCGCCTCGATCGTCAGCGCCACGATGATCTGATTGGCGACCTTGGTGGTCTGGCCGTCACCGTTGCCGCCGACGAGCGTGACGTTCTTGCCCATCTTGTCGAACAGCGGCTTCATGGTGTTGAACGCCCGCTCGGGCCCGCCGACCATGATGGTCAGGCTCGCCGCCTTGGCGCCGACTTCGCCGCCGGAAACCGGCGCATCGAGATAGTCGGCGCCGAGCGCCTCGATCTTCCTGGCGAACTCCTTGGTCGCGAGCGGCGAGATCGAACTCATGTCGACGACGATCTTGCCCTTCGAAAGGCCTTCGGCGACGCCGTCCTTGCCGAACAGCACCGCTTCGACATGCGGGGTATCGGGCACCATGATGATGACGACATCGGATTCCTCGCGCGACCTCCTTGCCCGACTTGCAGGCGACGCCGCCTCCGGCAACGAGTTCGGGCGCAATCGGCCCGACATCGTGGAGGAACAGACGATGCCCCGCGGCCTGGAGATGGCCGGCCATCGGACGCCCCATGATCCCGAGGCCGATGAAGCCGATATCGATCATTTCTGATTTTCCTTGTCTGTATTTATCAGGTCTCGAAAGTCTGCGCCGCGTGCCAGCCGAGACCTTCGACGGTTCGTCGTCTTCGGCTTGTATTCGCAGCCGACCCAGCCGCGATATCCGATCTCGTCGAGGTGACGAAACAGGAAGGGATAGTTGATCTCGCCGGTGCCCGGCTCGTTGCGGCCGGGATTGTCGGCGAGCTGGACATGCGCGATCTGCGCCAGATGCTTTTGCAGGGTGCGCGCGATATCGCCTTCCATCACCTGCATGTGATAGATGTCGTATTGAACGAACAGATTGTTCGATCGCACGTCCGAGATGATCTGCACCGCCTGCTCGGTCCGGTTCAGGAAGAAGCCGGGAATATCGATGGTGTTGATCGGCTCGATCAGCAGCCTGATCCGCTCCCGCGCCAGCGCGTCCGCGGCGAAGCGCAGATTGGCGACCAGCACTTCACTCGAGTTCGCTCGCGTCGGCATCGTCAGGCGCGATGCCGACCAGGCAATTCAACTGGCGGCATTCGAGCGCCTTGGCATAATCGATGGCGCGCGCGACACCGTCGCGGAATTCGTCGACCCGGTCGGGCAGGATCGCGATCCCGCGCTCGCCGGCCGCCCAATCGCCCGCCGGGAGATTATGCAGCACCTGCGTCAGCCCGTGCTCGTTGCAGTTGCTCGCGCAGCTCCGCCTTTTCGAAATCATAGGGAAACAGATATTCGACGCCGCCGAAGCCGGCGGCCTTCGCCGCGGCAAAGCGATCGAGGAACGGCATCTCGCCGAACAGCATGGTGAGATTGGCGGCAAATTTCGGCACATAGGCCTCCTTGTATTCGGCCGGCTGCAATGTGCCGGGCCTGACGCGCGGCCGCTGCTGGCCGGCGTCATCGAGTGGCAAATTCGAGCACTTCCTCGAACTCGACGATGTTGTCGATCTCGGTGCCCATCGCGATGTTGGTGACGCGCTCGAGGATGAATTCGACCACGACCGGCACGCTGTATTTCGCCATCAATTCGCGCGCCGTCGCAAACGCTGCCTGCGCGTCGTTCGGATCGGTGACGCGGATCGCCTTGCAGCCGAGGCCTTCGGCGACCGCGACATGATCGACGCCATAGACGCCGAGTTCCGGCGCGTTGATGTTCTCGAACGAGAGCTGGACGTGATAGTCCATGTCGAAGCCGCGCTGCGCCTGGCGGATCAGCCCGAGATAGGAATTGTTCACGACGACGTGGATGTAGGGCAGCTTGAACTGCGCCCCGACCGCGAGCTCCTCGATCAGGAACTGGAAATCGTAGTCGCCGGACAGCGCGACGATCTCGCGGTCGGGATCGGCGGCGCGGACGCCGAGTGCCGCCGGAAGCGTCCAGCCGAGCGGCCCGGCCTGCCCGGCATTGATCCAGTTGCGCGGATGGTAGACGCCGAGGAATTGCGCGCCGGCGATCTGCGACAGCCCGATCACGCTGACATAGCAGGTGTCGCGGCCGAACGCCTTGCTCATTTCCTCGTAGACGCGCTGCGGCTTGATCGGGCATGTCGTCGAAATGGCTCTTGCGCAGCATCGTGCGCTTGCGATCCTGGCATGCCGCGGGCCACGCCTGACGCTCCTTCAGTTTGCCGGCCTTGCGCCATTCCTTCGCGACCGCGACGAACAATTCGAGCGCCGCCTTGGCGTCGGAGACGATGCCGAGATCGGGATTGAAGACACGCCCGATCTGGGTCGGCTCGATATCGACATGCACGAAGCTGCGGCCCTTGGTGTAGGTCTCGATCGAGCCGGTGTGGCGGTTGGCCCAGCGGTTGCCGATCCCGAGCACGAAATCGGATTGCAGCATGGTGGCGTTGCCGTAGCGATGGCTGGTCTGCAGGCCGACCATTCCCGCCATCAGCACGTGATCGTCGGGGATGGCGCCCCACCCCATCAGCGTCGGCACCACGGGAACGTTGACGGTCTTCGGCGAAGGCGACCAGAAGCTCCGACGCGTCGGCATTGATGACGCCGCCGCCCGCCACGATCAGCGGCCGCTCAGCGGCATTGAGCATTTCAAGCGCTTTTTCGATCTGCTTGCGGGTGGCGGCCGGCTTGTAGACCGGCAACGGCTCATAGGTCTCGTCGTCGAATTCGATTTCGGCAAGCTGCACGTCGAGCGGCAGATCGATCAGCACCGGGCCGGGACGTCCCGATCGCATGATGTGAAACGCCTGGCTGAACACGCGCGGCACCAGCGCCGGCTCGCGCACGGTGACCGCCCATTTCGTCACCGGCTTGGCGATCGACTCGATATCGATCGCCTGAAAATCTTCCTTGTAGAGCCGCGCGCGCGGCGCCTGGCCGGTGATGCACAGGATCGGAATCGAATCGGCGATCGCCGAATAGAGCCCCGTGATCATGTCGGTGCCGGCCGGACCCGAGGTGCCGATGCAGACGCCGATATTGCCGGCCCTGGCGCGGGTGTAGCCCTCGGCCATGTGCGAGGCGCCCTCGACGTGGCGCGCCAGGATGTGGTGGATCGAGCCGCGCTTCTTCAGCGCCGAATACAGCGGGTTGATCGCAGCACCGGGAACACCGAAGGCGCAGGTGACGCCTTCCTTTTCCAGAATCCGCACCGCGGCATCGATCGCTCGCATCTTGGCCATTTCGCGCCTCGCTGATGTTGCCCGACGCGATGATCGCGGCAATGAACGACGATCTCAACGAAGTTGAATTTGTTTCCCGCGATGTGGAATGATTGGTGAAAATGATGACGGATCAGGCGGTTGGATCGGTAGCGCGATGAAACGCTGCGATGGCCGGGCATGTGGCATCACGTCAACCGCGGCAACAGCTTGCCGGCCGCCGGCAACTTGACCGCGTGTTCCGTCGCGTTTAGGCCGGGTACACGGACCTGTTGTGCCCACCGAAGGCTTGCCATGCTCGGACTGCTGACATTGCCAGTCGTGTTGTTGCGCCTTGCCTTCCATGCCTTGCAGGGCCTCGTCGACGCGCTCCGGGCGCACAATCGGTTGCATCTCGAATCCACAGTTCTGATCAACGCACCGCGCGAGACCGTGTGGCGGCTCAGTACCGCCGACCACGTGGTGCTGGATGGACCGCCGGTCCTGGAGATTTCGCGCGAAGCTGTGCCTGACAGCGCTGACCTTTGGCTGGCACGTGTCGCCGTCAGTGGCCAACCACGGGCACAGAGCGTCTCGCGCGAGATTGAGCGCGACGAAGCCAAAGGGATCATTCGCGCGCAGACGGTCGCGCACGCATTATCCATACCGCCGGAGGGCGGCCGCGATATCGAATCCGGACTCGTGGTCGAGGCGACGCCCACGGGGACGACGCTGACGATGTCCAGCGTATTTACCGTGCGCTCGTTTCGCGACCGCATCATCTATCCGCTCGGCCAGCGCCGAATGGCGAACCTGATCAAGCAGCAGTGCGAAAAGGAAGCAGGTACCTACAGCCGCCTCGCCGCCCTCGGCAACCACGGATTGGTTGCGTCGGCCGCGGCCCTCTTGAGCTTCTGGTATCTGTTCGGCTGGAAGTTGGGGCTGCTGCTGACGGCCGTCATCGTCCTGCACGAAGCCGGACACGTTGCGGCGATGCTGATGGTCGGCGTCGGCGTGCGCGGCATCTACCTCATTCCCTTCTTCGGTGGCGCCGCCGTCCCCAAGACCGCCTATCGGACCGAGGGCCGGCTCGGCTTCGTTGCGCTGATGGGGCCGGGGCTGAGCCTCATTCCGACGATCGGCCTGCTCGCCATGCTCAGGGCAACCGGCGACACTGAGCTGCGGCAGGCGGCGGAGATGTTTGCCATCATCAATGCCGCCAATTTGTTGCCGATCTATCCGCTCGACGGCGGACTGATCCTCAATGCGCTGATCGGCTCGGTGAGCCGGAAGTCCGCGCTGATCGTCGGGTGGATCGGGGTCCTGGCCGGCCTCGGCCTCGCCCTCTACCTGCAATCATTCCTGATCGGCATTCCGTTTCTGCTGTTTGCGCTGCAGCGCTATCTCTCAAGCAGCCAAACCATCCAACTCGAACGGCTGTCCTTCGCCGGCGGGATCGTCCTGGCACTCGCTTCGATCGCGACGTTGGTCCTGTATGTTTTCGTCATCAGCGCGACTTTGACGACTCCAGCCCACCGGCGCCTGACACGGGTTCCCGCTCCCGCTCAGAACGACTTCGCCTCCGGCATCACGCCACCGAGTGCCGCCGTCAACTCCGCCGCCACCTCGCGCACGGCCTCGCCGAGTGTGGGCAAGCGGTCGTCGGTCAGGCGGCTGGTCAGGCCCGAGACGGAAATCGCCGCCAGCGGCTCGCCGCAATCATTGTAGACCACCGAGGCGACGCAACGCAGCCCCATGCTGGCTTCCTCGTCGTCGATCGCAAAACCCTGGCGCCGCACTTTTGCAAGTTCCTTGAACAACTCGCCCGGCCGCACGATCGACTTTTCCGTCAGCCGCGGCATGCCGTGGTGGCGGATGATCGCGCTGACGTCTTCGTCCGAATAGGTCGCCAGCACCGCCTTGCCGACGCCGGACGCCACCATCGCGACGCGGCCGCCGACCTTGGTCAGCGAGCGCATGATTTCGCGGCTTTCCATCCTCGTCAGCACCACGATGAATTCGTCGTCGACGACGGCAAGGTTGGCGGTCTCGCGCGTCAGATCGCGCAATTTGCGCAAGTACGGCACGGCCTGGGCGGTGAAATTGCGGCGGCGGGCGAAGGTGGCGCCCACGGTAAAACTCCGCGCGCCGACGTGCCATTTCGATTCGGCGCGGTCGAACTGCACGAAACGCCGGCCCTCCAGCGTCGCCAGCAGGCGATGCACGGTCGAGGTTGACAGGCCGGTGCGAACTGCGAGGTCGCTCAGGCGATAGCCCTCATCGTCTTCGGCCAGGGTTTCGATGATCGAGAGCGCGCGATCGACGGACTGGACGCCGCCGTCGCGGGAATCGACGTCATTGTCTGCGCCGGATTTCGGCTCGATGGCCTTGCGCCGGATCACGTTTCGCTTCATCGCGACCTGCATTCATCCGTTAGTCAGACTGCTAGCGCGTCAGATCGGCAAGTTCCGCCTTGTTTGGTACGTCGGATCAAAATGCCGCTCCGGATGTTTTTCCGAAGCGGCATTTGTTGTTCGTCAGAGCAGGCCCGCGCCGCGCGCCCATTTGTACTTGGCGCCCAGCACCTCGACCGGCAGTTCGGTCGAATAAGCATAGGACGGGATGCCGTGCTGGTAGAGATATTCGGCGGCTTCCTCGACCTCGACGTCGCCGGCGAGCGAGGCGACCATCGGCTTCACGAAGCCCTTGGCCTCCATCTCCTTCTTCACCTCGACCATGTTGCGGGCGAACACCATCGGCGGCGTGACGATGGTGTGCCAGTAGCCGAGGATCAGGGCGTGGATCCGATCATCCGACAGCCCGAGCTTGACGGTGTTGACATAGGTGATCGGCGGTTCGCCACCGGTGATATCCACAGGATTTCCGGCAGCGCCGAACGGCGGGATGAATTTCCTGAACGCGGCATCGAGGTCCGGCGGCATCGCCATCAGCGACATGCCGTTGTCGACGACCGAGTCGGACAGCAACACGCCCGAACCGCCGGCGCCGGTGATGATCAGGATGTTCTCGCCCTTCGGCGTCGGCAATACCGGCACTCCGCGCGCGAATTCGAGCAACTGGCGCAAGCTGCGGGCGCGGATCACGCCGGACTGCTTGAACACGTCCTCATAGATCTTGTCGTTGCCGGCAAGCGCGCCGGTGTGCGAGCTCGCGGCCTTGGCACCAGCCGAGGTGCGGCCCGCTTTGAGAACCACCACCGGCTTCTTCCTGGAAACGCGCTTGGCGGCTTCCGCAAAGGCGCGGCCGTCTTTCAGATCTTCGCAATGCTGCGCGATGATCGTCGTGTTCGGGTCCTGCTCGAAGAACGCCAGCAGATCGTCCTCGTCGATGTCGGATTTGTTGCCGAGGCCGACGATCGCGGAGACGCCCATCTTGGCCGAGCGCGAGAAGCCGATGATCGCCATGCCGATGCCGCCGGACTGCGACGACAATGCCGCCGAGCCCTTGACGTCGTAGGCGGTGCAGAACGTGGCGCAGAGATTGGCCGGGGTATAGTAGAAGCCGTAGATGTTCGGCCCCATCAGGCGGACGTTGTACTTCTGGCCGATCTCGACGATCTCGGCCTGCAACTCCGGCGCGCCGGCTTCGGCAAAGCCCGACGGAATCAGAACCGCGCCGGGAATTTTCTTCTCGCCGCACTCGATCAATGCGCCCGCGACGAATTTGGCGGGGATCGCGAACACCGCGGTGTCGATGACGCCGGGCACATCCTTGACGCTCTTGTAGGCCTTGTAGCCCAGGATCTCGGCGGCCTTCGGGTGGATCGGATAGATCTCGCCCTTGTAGCCGCCGTTGATCAGGTTCTTCATCACCGAGTTGCCGATCTTGCCGTCTTCGGCAGAGGCGCCGATCACCGCAACCGCCCTCGGCTGCATGATGCGGTTCATCGCGGTGACGATTTCCTCGTTCGAGCGCGGCGCCGGGCGCGGCTTGTAGTCGAAGTCGACGACGATGCGCACGTCGGCCGCGATCGCGTCCTTCTTGGTGGCGAACACCGGGTTGAGGTCGAGCTCGACGATTTCGGGGAAGTCGCTGACGAGCTGCGACACCTTGACGATGACGTCGGCCAGCGCGTCACGGCTGACCGGATCGCCGCCGCGCACGCCCTTGAGCATGTCATGGGCCTGGATGCCGTCGAGCATCGACAGCGCGTCGTCCTTGGTCGCGGGCGCAAGGCGGAAGGTGATGTCTTTGAGCACCTCGACCAGCACGCCGCCGAGACCGAAGGCGACCAGCTTGCCGAACGAGCCGTCGGTGATCGAGCCGACGATGACCTCGGTGCCGCCGGCCAGCATCTGCTGGACCTGAATGCCCTCGATCTTGGCATCCGCCTTATACTTCTTGGCATTGGCCAGAATGGTCTCGTAGGCCTTCTCGGCATCGGCCGCAGTCTTGACCCCGACCACCACGCCGCCGGCCTCTGTCTTGTGCAGGATGTCCGGCGAGACGATCTTCATCACCACCGGAAAACCCATGTCGGCGGCGAGTTTGGCAGCCTCATTGGCAGATTTGGCCACGCCCTCTCTAGGGACCGGGATGCCGTAGGCGTCGCACACCAGTTTGCCTTCCGGCGCCGTCAGGCTGGTGCGCTTATCCGCCTTGACCGCATCGAGCACTTTGCGGACCGCGTTTTTTGGCGTTGGAGCCACAGGATCGGGGATCTTGCGGGCCGCATCTGCAGAATTTGACATAGGCTTCCTCCTGGGGCTAGTTTTATGGCATTTGGTATGCCAGAGAGGAGATTGTCAAGGCCGATGAAGCTGTGGAAACGCTGAAAACACGGGCAACTTGACAATCTGGTATTTGGTATGCCAAAAATCTAAGGCAATTCTTCTGCTACAAGACGTCTCCCAATGGATGGAGACGAATCGTGCCCGCACGTAAACAACCCAAGGCGCCGGCTGCTATGGCTGAGGCAGATATCACAATCGTTCGGATTGCGCCCGAGACGAGCTTCAAGAACAAGGCCTATGAGGCCTTGAAAGAAGCCATTCTCAAGATGGATATCTATGCGACGCCCGAGCAGGTGATGCTCGACGAGCGTGCGCTGTCCGAGCGGCTCGGCGTCAGCCGCACCCCGATCCGCGAAGCGATCGCGATGCTCGAGCAGGACGGCTTCGTCAAAACCGTGCCGCGCCGCGGCATTGTGGTGGTCCGCCGCACCAAGACCGAGATCGTCGACATGATCCGCGCCTGGGCGGCGCTCGAGAGCATGGCGGCCAGGTTGATCACGACCACCGCGCGCAAGAAGGACATTACGGCGCTGCGCGATTTCTTCAAGGATTTCAGCAAGGACCGGCTGCCGCAGGACCATATCGAGGAATACTCCAGGGCCAACATCGCGTTCCATCAAACCCTGATCTCGCTGTCGGAATCGCCGGTTCTGGTCGATATGACCAACGATATCCTGCTCCATGTGCGCGGCTATCGGCAGCTGACGATCGGGCGCAAGGATCGCACCGCAACCTCGCTGCCCGAACATATGGCCATCATCGAGGCGCTCGAAGCCCGCGATACCGACCTTGCCGAGAAGCGCGCCCGCGATCACACGCTCGGGCTCGCCGCCTATGTCGAGGCGCACGGCCAGGAACTCTTTACGTAAGACGAACTTTCGACACACAGAGACGACGCACTCGTCCGCGCCAAAGAAACGATCAGGGAGAAAGTGGAATGTCCGTAACCGCAGCCAAGAGCATTGATGCAAATGAAGCCGAGCGCGAGCTCACCGACGGCTTCAACCTCATGATCGATGCGCTCAAGCTCAACGGCCTCACCACGATTTACGGCGTACCCGGGATCCCGATCACGGATTTCGGCCGCATGGCGCAGGCCGCCGGCATCCGCGTCATCTCGTTCCGCCACGAGCAGAACGCCGGCAACGCGGCCTCGATCGCGGGTTTCCTGACCAAGAAGCCCGGCGTCTGTCTCACCGTCTCGGCCCCCGGCTTCCTCAACGGCCTCACGGCGCTGGCCCACGCCACCACCAATTGTTTTCCGATGATCCTGATCTCGGGCTCGTCGGAGCGCGAAATCGTCGACCTGCAGCAGGGCGACTATGAAGAGATGGACCAGCTTGCGATCGCAAAGCCGCTCTGCAAGGCCGCGTTCCGCGTGCTGCATGCCCAAGACATCGGCATTGGCCTGGCGCGCGCGATCCGCGCCGCCGTCTCGGGCCGTCCCGGCGGCGTCTATCTCGATCTGCCGGCAAAACTGTTCGGCCAGGTGATGGATGCCGAAGCCGGCCAGAAGTCGCTGGTCAAAGTGATCGACGCCGCACCTGCGCAGCTTCCCGCTCCCTCCGCCGTCAAGCGCGCGCTCGATGTGCTCAAAAGCGCAAAGCGTCCGCTGATCATCCTCGGCAAGGGCGCGGCCTACGCGCAGGCCGATGACGCGATCAAGAGCCTGGTCGAGAAGAGCGGCATTCCGTTCCTCCCCATGAGCATGGCCAAGGGATTGCTGTCCGACCTGCATCCGCAGTGCGCGGGCGCGGCCCGCTCGACCGTTTTGAAAGACGCCGACGTCGTGATGCTGATCGGCGCGCGCCTGAACTGGCTGCTGTCGCACGGCAAGGGCAAGACCTGGGGCGAAGCGCGCAAGAAATTCATCCAGATCGACATCGAACCGAAAGAAATGGATTCCAACGTCGAGATCGTGGCCCCCGTGGTCGGCGATATCGGCTCCTGCGTTTCGGCGCTGCTCGAAGGCATGGGCGCGAACTGGGTAGCGGCGCCGTCCGACTGGACCGGCGCGGTCGCCAGGAAGCGCGAAGAGAACGTCGCCAAGATGGCGCCGCGGCTGATGAACAACAACTCGCCGATGGATTACCACGGCGCGCTCGGCGTGCTCCGAACCATCATCAAGGAACGGCCGGACGCCATCCTCGTCAACGAGGGCGCCAACACGCTCGACCTCGCCCGCGGCGTCATCGACATGTACAAGCCGCGCAAGCGGCTCGACGTCGGCACCTGGGGCGTGATGGGCATCGGCATGGGCTATGCGGTTGCGGCCGCCATCGAGACCGGCAAGCCGGTGCTCGCCGTGGAAGGCGACTCGGCGTTCGGCTTTTCAGGCATGGAAGTCGAGACGATCTGCCGCTACAAGCTGCCGGTCTGCATCGTGATCTTCAACAATGACGGCATTTATCGCGGCACCGACGTCAATTCGGCCGGCTCCGATCCGGCGCCGACCGTGTTCGTGAGGGGTTCGCGCTACGACAAGATGATGGAAGCGTTCGGCGGCGTCGGCGTCAATGTGACTTCACCTGACGACTTGAAGCGCGCCGTCAACGAAGCGATGGATTCCGGCAAGCCGACCCTGATCAACGCGGTGATCGATCCGGCGGCGGGCTCCGAGAGCGGCCGTATCGGCAACCTCAATCCGCAAAGCGTTCTGAAGAAGAAGTAAGCAGACCTTCAACCCCCCAATACGCCCTTGCGGATGCTTGGGCGAGAGTACGGAGCAAAGACGATGACAAAGGCGCTTGAGGGCGTTCGCATTCTCGATTTCACCCACGTTCAGTCGGGCCCGACCTGCACGCAATTGCTGGCCTGGTTCGGCGCCGACGTGATCAAGGTCGAGCGCCCCGGCGTCGGCGACATCACGCGTGGCCAGCTGCAGGACATTCCCAATGTCGACAGCCTGTATTTCACCATGCTCAACCACAACAAGCGCTCGATCACGCTCGACACCAAGAACCCGAAGGGCAAGGAAGTCCTGACCTCGCTGATCAAGAGCTGCGACGTGCTGGTGGAGAATTTCGGCCCCGGCGTGCTCGATCGCATGGGTTTCCCCTGGGAAAAGATCCACGCCATCAACCCGAAGATGATCGTGGCCTCGATCAAGGGCTTTGGCCCCGGGCCGTTTGAAGACTGCAAGGTCTATGAGAACGTCGCCCAGTGCACCGGCGGCGCGGCGTCCACCACCGGCTTCCGCGACGGCCTGCCGCTCGTCACCGGCGCGCAGATCGGCGACAGCGGCACCGGACTGCATCTGGCACTCGGCATCGTCACCGCGCTCTATCAGCGCACCGTCACCGGCCAGGGCCAGAAGGTCACCGCCGCGATGCAGGACGGCGTGCTCAATCTCGCCCGTGTCAAACTGCGCGACCAGCAGCGCCTCGCCCATGGTCCGCTGAAGGAATACAGCCAGTACGGCGAAGGCATTCCGTTCGGCGACGCGGTGCCCCGCGCGGGCAACGATTCCGGCGGCGGCCAGCCCGGCCGTATCGTCAAATGCAAGGGTTGGGAGACCGACCCCAACGCCTACCTTTATTTCATCACCCAGGCGCCGGTCTGGGAGAAGATCTGCGACGTGATCGGCGAGCCCACCTGGAAGACCCATCCCGACTACGCCAAGCCGCCTGCCCGGCTGTCGCGATTGAACGAAATCTTCGGGCGCATCGAACAATGGACGATGACGAAGACGAAGTTCGAGGCGATGGACATCCTCAACAAGGACGACATCCCCTGCGGGCCGATCCTGTCGATGAAGGAGATCATGGAGGACCAGTCGCTGCGTGCGACCGGCACCGTGGTCGAAGTCGACCACCCCACCCGCGGCAAGTACATTTCGGTCGGCAACCCGATCAAGCTGTCGGACTCACCGAGCGACGTCACCCGTTCGCCGCTTCTCGGCGAGCACACCGACGAAATCCTGCGCCAGGTGCTCGGCTTCACCGACCATCAGGTCGCCGAAATCCACGATTCCGGCGCGCTCGATCCGCCGCGCAAGCAGGCGGCTGAATAAACCGCACCATCCGAACAGCACGAAAGGCCGCCGGTTCCGGCGGCCTTTTTTGTTGGAGCGGGGTGAGTTGGGTTGACTCAGATACGGCGGCTGCTCGCCGTACCTCTCCCGTTTGCGGGTCGCACGCTCGTTTGGCGCGCGAGCGGAATGTCTCGCTCAAGCTGCGCGGTGATCGATATGCCCGGACCCCGTAAACACATATTCCAGTTCCAGCGCCTGAAATACATCCCTTAGAATAGATATCTTAGATATCATTTATTGACAAAATTACATCATTAGTTAGGATGCAAAAATGATGTTTGATATTGGCCGGGATCCCGACGGTGAAGCAGATATCGATGATCACGGCAGCTCAATTGCGGGCCGCCAGGCTGCTTCTCGGCATCGATCAGCGCCGGCTCGCAGCACTCTGCCGACTCTCCGTGCCTACCATCCAGCGAATGGAGGCGAGCGAAACGATGGTTCGAGGCAATGTCGATTCGCTGGTCAAGTTGATCGCCGCGTTCGACGCCGCCGGAATCGAGATGATCGACGAAGGAGCCGTCAGCAATTCGCAGGGACGCGGCGTGCGACTCAAGATGAATTCGAATTCAGCTAAAGCCGCTTTGGACAATCCGCCGGAGCACAAAGCATCGAACGGAACGAGGGGCCGCGCTTGATGTCTCCCGTCGTTTTGCAGATGTCATGTGCCGCGGGATTGTTGCTGATCGCCGGGCTTGCGATCGTTCTGAGCCGCGCAAAGAGTGCCACGGCAATTGTTTACAGCATCACCATGGCTGTTTCCCTGGTCGCATTGTTCGGGTCGATCCGCTGTCTGCTCAGTGATGTTCCAAATGTCTCCGACCTGACCTTGCCGATCGGACTGCCGTGGCTTGGCGCCCATTTCCGCCTGGATGCGCTGGCGGCGTTCTTCCTCATCGTCGTCAATCTCGGAGGCGCGTCGGCCAGCCTTTACGGTCTTGGCTATGGCCACCACGATCCGGCGCCGGACCGCGTCCTTCCCTTCTTCCCAGCCTTTCTGGCCGGGATGAATCTCGTGGTGCTGGCGGATGACGCATTTTCCTATCTGCTGTGCTGGGAATTCATGTCGCTCGCTTCCTGGGCGCTGGTTATGTCGCACCATCGTGAACCGGGCAACGCGAAGGCCGGTTACGTTTACCTGGTGATGGCAAGCTTCGGCACGCTCGCCTTGCTGCTGGCTTTCGGCCTGCTGGCGGGACCGGCCGGAGACTACGGATTCGCGGCCATCCGCGCCGCCCAACATACCCCGCACGCCGCGACATTGGTATTGATCCTGATGTTGCTCGGAGCCGGTTCAAAGGCCGGCCTCGTGCCGTTGCATGTGTGGCTGCCGCTCGCGCATCCCGCCGCGCCAAGCCACGTTTCGGCGCTGATGAGCGGCGTCATGACCAAGGTGGCGATCTACGGCTTTATTCGCGTCATCTTCGATCTGCTGGGGCAACCGATCTGGTGGGCAAGTGTGGTCGTGCTGATCCTCGGCGGCATCACCGCCGTCATGGGAATTCTCTACGCCATGATGGAGAAGGATCTGAAGCGCTTGCTCGCGTACAGCACGATTGAAAATGTTGGCGTCATCTTCGCCAGCCTCGGCCTCGCCCTGGCCTTCCAGGCCAACGGGCTGAAACTCGCGGCGGCGTTGGCCTTCACGGCGGCGCTGTTTCACGTTCTCAATCATTCCTTTTTCAAGAGCCTGCTGTTTTTTGGAGCCGGCGCGGTCCTGACGTCGACGGGCGAGCGGGACATGGACAGGCTGGGTGGTCTCATTCATCGCATGCCGCTCACAAGTTTCGTCGTTCTCGTTGGCTGCGTCGCGATCTCGGCACTGCCGCCTTTCAACGGCTTCGTTTCGGAATGGCTGATGTTCCAGGCCGTGCTGCAAAGTCCGGAGTTGCCGCAATGGGCGCTGAAGATCACGGTACCCGCGGTCGGCGCGCTATTGGCGCTGGCGGCCGCGTTGGCCGCGGCATGCTTCGTCAAGGCGTTTGGCGTGACGTTTCTCGGGCGACCGCGCAGCACGGCCGCGGAAACCGCCCACGAGGTCGACCGTTACTCGCTCACTGCCATGTTCGTCCTTGCCGCGCTCTGCTTGTTGGCCGGAATCCTGCCGGGACTGGTGATCGATGCGGTTTCGCCGATCACAACCGAGATCCTCGGTGGCCGCATGCCGATCCAGGCCAACGAACCCTGGCTTTCAATCGTGCCTATTGCGGAGAGCCGCAGTTCGTACAACGGATTGCTGGTGATGCTGTTCATCACGATATCCGCTTCCCTCGCCGTCTTCGTAATCCATCGCTTCGCCTCGCATGCGCTGCGGCGGGGACCCGCCTGGGGCTGCGGTTTCTCCGACCCGACGCCTGCGGCCCAGTATTCGGCCGGAAGCTTCGCACAGCCGGTCCGCCGCGTTTTCGGCACGCTCGTGTTCCACGCCCGCGACCATGTCGACATGCCGGCGCCCGGAGATACCAGGCCGGCGCGGCTGCGGATCGAACTGCATGATCTGGTCTGGGAAGGGATGTATCAGCCAATCGCGGGCGCGGTCGGATTTTCCGCCGATCGGCTCAACCGCCTCCAGTTCCTGACGATCCGGCGATATCTCAGTCTCGTCTTTGCCACCCTTGTCACCTTGCTCCTGGTGCTCGCGATATGGTCGTGATCTCAGACATCGTGGTACAGGGTGTGCAGATGCTGCTGGTGCTCCTGCTCGCGCCGCTGCTGACCGGCTTCGTGCGCAAGATCAAGGCGCGGCTGGTGCTGCGCCAGGGAGCGTCGGTTTTTCAGCCGTATCGCGACCTCCTGCGCCTGCTCCGCAAGGAGGTGGTGCTCGCCGACAACGCCTCGTGGCTGTTCCGCGTGACGCCCTATGTGACCTTTGCCGCGATCTGGGTTGCCGCCGCCCTGGTGCCGACCTTTGCGACCGGCCTGCTGTTCAACTGGTCCGCCGACCTGATCGCCATCGTGGCGCTGCTCGGAAGCGCGCGCTTCTTTCTGGCGCTGGCGGGAATGGACGTCGGCACCAGTTTTGGCGGCATCGGCTCCAGCCGCGAAGTCATGATCGCGGCGCTCGCGGAGCCCGCGATGCTATTGATCGTGTTCTGCATGGCGCTGGTTGCCGGCTCGACCCAGCTTTCGACGGTCGCGAATTTCCTGGGCTCGTCCTACGTCGGATTGCGGGTGTCGCTGGGGATGGCGCTGATCGCGCTGATCATGGTGGCGCTCGCCGAGAACGCGCGTATTCCGATCGACAACCCGGCCACGCATCTGGAGCTTACCATGGTGCATGAGGCGATGGTCCTCGAATATTCGGGACGTCACCTCGCGATGATCGAATTCGGCGCCTTTCTCAAACTCCTGCTCTATATCTCGCTGATCGCGTGCGTGTTCGTGCCCTGGAAGATCGCCCTGTTCGGCACCGGCCCGTTGGCCTACGCCATCGGCGCCGGCGCCTACATCCTCAAACTCGCCCTCGCCGGCTTTTTGCTGGCGCTGTTTGAGACCGCGACGGCGAAGATGCGGGTTTTTCGCATTCCGCAATTTCTCGGAGCCGCGCTGATGCTGGGCTTGCTCGGGACGCTCCTCCTATTCGTATCGAGGAGTTTCTGATGCAGATGCACAGCCTCGCCTTCGATATCTCGCATACGCTCGCGGGCGGGCTCGTCCTGATCAGCTTCATGATGCTGTACCAGGACCGGCTTTATTCGCTGCTCAACGTCTTTGCCCTCCACGCCGTCGTGCTTGCGCTTTCCGTCGCCTGGCAAGCCTTTATCCAGCACGCGCCTCATCTCTACATCACGGCGGCCATAGCCCTTGTGTTCAAAGCGATCGTCATTCCGGTGGCACTGCATCGCATCGTCAAGCAGCTTGGCATTCATCGCGACATCGAGTCAGCCGTGGGTATTGGCCCGACCATGCTGGCCGGTATGGCATTGGTCGCGCTCTCCATGGTCCTGATGCTGCGGGTGACCGCAGAGGCCGATCCACTGGCGCGCGAGGATCTCGCCTTCGCCCTGTCGGTCGTATTGCTCGGTCTTCTGGTCATGGTGACGCGCCGCAACGCCGTCAGTCAGGTCGTGGGGTTCATGTCGCTCGAGAATGGACTGGTGCTGGCGGCGACCGGTGCCAAAGGTATGCCGCTCGTCGTCGAGATCAGCGTGGCGTTCTCGATCCTGATCGCTTTCATCGTCATCGGCATCTTCCTGTTCCGGATCCGCGAACGTTTCGATTCCGTCGACGTTTCCGCCCTCGATGACTACCGGGGCGAGCACCGATGAACTTGCCCTCGTTCGATCCGGTGACGGCGGTGCTGCTGATTCCGATCGGCTCGGCGGCATTGCTGGCGATCCTGCCCGGCTACCGGCAGACGGCGCGGCTGAACGTCATTGCAAGTCTCGCCACGTTTCTGTCGGCGCTTTCCCTCTTCGTCATCGACCGACCGCAGCCTGGGCCCTACGTGCTGATCGACGATCTCAATATCGTCTTCATCGTGCTCAACACCTTCGTCGGATTCACGACCAGCATCTTCAGCGCGAGCTATATCGCGCACGAACTCGAGACCGGCCGGTTGACGCCGGTGTACCTGCGTTTCTATCACGCCATGTTCCAGACCATGATGTTCGGCATGAACCTGGCTTTCGTGTCGAACAACATCGGCCTGATGTGGGTCGCGGTCGAAATCGCGACGCTAACCACGGTGCTGATGGTCGGCATCTATCGTACCCATGCCGCCCTGGAAGCGGCGTGGAAATATTTTATCCTGGGCAGCGTCGGAATTGCATTCGCGCTGTTCGGCACCATCCTCGTCTACATGGCGGCGCGGCCGATCGTCGGCGAAGGCCAGGACGGCATGGTCTGGACGGTGCTGATCCAGCACGCCGCAGCCTTCGATCCCGAGTTGCTCAACGTCGCCTTCATATTCCTGTTTCTCGGCTACGGAACCAAGGTCGGCCTCGCGCCGCTGCACGCCTGGCTGCCGGACGCGCACGCCGAAGGTCCGACCCCGATATCGGCCGTGCTGTCGGGCCTGCTCCTGAACGTCGCGCTCTATGCGCTGCTGCGTTTCAAGATACTGCTCGCTGCCAATCCTTCCGCAATCGCGCCGGGCCCGCTGATGGTGACGATGGGCCTCGTCTCGCTGGTTTTCGCGGCGTTCATGCTCTACCGCCGGCGCGACATCAAACGGCTGTTCGCCTACTCCTCGATCGAGCACATGGGTATCATCGTGTTTGCGTTCGGAATGGGCGGCCCGCTCGCCAATTTCGCGGGGCTGCTGCACATGGTGATGCACAGCCTGACCAAATCGGCGATCTTCTACGCCGTCGGCCATATCTCGCAGATCAAGGGTACGCAGCGGATCAACAGGATCCGCGGCCTGACGGTCACCCATCCGGCGCTTGGCTGGGGTTTCGTGGCGGGCGTGGTCGCAATCGCCGGGCTGCCGCCGCTCGGCATCTTCATGAGCGAATTTCTCGTCGTGAGTTCGACCTTTGCGCGGCAGCCGCTGCTGGCGATCGCGCTGGTGTTCGGGCTTCTGCTGGCGTTTGGCGCATTGACGTTGCGCCTGACCAGCGTCGCTTTTGGCTCGCCTCGCGGCAGCACGGCGTCGGCGGAAGCTTCCTACGTGCCGATGTTTGCGCATCTTTCACTGGTTCTGGGCGCCGGAATCTATCTTCCCGCGCCGCTCGTCGTCTGGTTCCAGCATGTGGCTCGTCTGCTTGGATAGTTGAGGGATAAACCGGATATGCCATCGTTGATCGATCTGGTGCACGAAGGCCGCACGATCCAGCAACACAGCCCGTGGCCACGCGCCATGGTCGATGCTTCTGTCTGGAATTTTGCGGCAAGCGAACTGGCGCAGGGACGCTGGAGCCTGCTCGGCCTCTGGGGCGAACCCACGACGGTGCACATGGCGATCATCGACCGGGATACGGCGGAAGTCGCGGTTGTCAGCCTGGATTGCCCCGATCGCGTTTACCCTTCCGTCGGCAAGTACCACCCGCCGGCGCTTCGGCTGGAGCGCACGGTCAACGATCTGTTCGGACTGTCGGCGCAAGGCTTGCCCGACACCCGCCCCTGGCTCGATCACAACCGCTGGGGCGTGCGCTTCCCGTTGGGAAATCGAATCGACGCGCTGGCGACGACTTCGCCCTACCGCTTCCTGCCGGCGGAAGGCGACGGCCTGCACCAGATTGCGGTCGGCCCGGTGCACGCCGGCATTATCGAACCCGGACATTTCCGGTTCACCGCCAGCGGCGAAACCGTGGTCCGGCTGGAGCAGCGGCTGGGATACACCCACAAGGGTATCGAAGGACTGATGCAAGGTGCCAGTATCGAGCGCGCCGCGCAGCTCGCCGGACGTGTATCAGGCGACAGCACCGTCGCCTATGCCTTTGCGTTTTCGAAGGCCGCCGAAGCCGCCCTGCAACTGCAAGTGCCACACCGCGCGGTCTGGCTGCGGGCGCTGCTGGCCGAACTTGAGCGGCTTGCCAATCACCTCGGCGACATCGGCGCGATCTGCAACGACGCGTCGTTCGGCTTGATGCAGGCCCACTGCAACGTGCTGCGTGAAGACATTCTCCGCGCCGCGAACACAGCCTTCGGTCACCGCCTGATGCGAGACGTCATCGTGCCCGGCGGGCTGGCTCGCGATCTCGACGAAAAGGCGCAGGCAAGCATCCGTGCGGTACTCGATAATGTCCACGTTCGCTTTCCCGTCCTGGTCGAACTCTACGACAACACCGCCTCGCTTCAGGATCGTACCGTCGACACCGGTATCGTCACGGCGGCGCAGGCGAGAAAATACGGTGCGGGAGGCTATGTGGGCCGCGCGTCCGGGAGGGCGTTCGATGCCCGTCGCGCTCCCGGCTATCCGCCGTATGGCGATCTGCGTTTCGAGGTGCCGGTGCTCGACGAGGGTGACGTCAATGCCCGCGTCTGGATCCGGATTCGGGAAGTCGAGCAGAGTCTTTCGTTGGTACAGCAAATTCTGGAACGGCTTCCCGGCGGCCCGCTGAGCGCGCCGATCACCTCCGTGGCGGGACCGAGCGAAGGCATGGCGCTGGTCGAAGGTTTCAGGGGCGACATCCTGGTCTGGCTCCGGCTCGACGGTAGCCGGGTCGACCGTTGCCATCTTCGCGATCCATCCTGGTTTCAATGGCCGCTGCTCGAAGCGGCCATGAAAACAACATCGTCGCCGACTTCCCGCTCTGCAACAAATCGTTCAACTGTTCCTATTCCGGGCAGGACCTGTAGGAGAAGACGATGCGAAAACTTCTCTTTCAAAGTTTCTTCCGGGGCCCGCTCACGGAGCAGGCTCCCGCGCTCGACGAGGCCGCCGTCGAAGAGCTCGCCACAGCCTTGCGGCGCGCCGCCCGGCGACGCCTCGGCAGAAGCCTCTCGATCCGTGAAATCGATGCCGGGTCATGCAATGGTTGCGAGCTGGAGATCCATGCGCTGAGTAATGCCTATTACGACGTCGAACGTTTTGGTATTCGCTTCGTCGCCTCGCCACGCCACGCCGACGTCCTTTTGGTGACGGGGCCCGTGACCAAAAACATGCGTGATGCACTGGAGCGAACCTATCATGCGACCCCCGACCCGAAATGGGTCATTGCCCTCGGAGACTGCGCACGAGATGGCGGATGTTTTGCCGGCAGCTACGCGGTGGTCGGAGGGGTCTCGCAAATCGTTCCCGTCGATCTTCATATTCCGGGCTGTCCGCCACCGCCCGTTACGATTTTGCAGGGGCTGCTCGCGTTGCTCGATCGAACGGCCAACGGCCCCACATCCATTGCGTCAGAGCAACGCTAGTTATCGGGTGCGTTCCAATGTCCGCGGCAGCGAAGGTTTGGACTGTTTGATGTTCTTCATCTTTGGCTTCGTCACGTGTTCCCTGAGACGAACGCCGCGACCACCTGTTGAACTCGTCACACCCGGATTGATCAATTCGATCCCGGCATTTTCCAGCGCCGAAACCAGCTTCATCAGCGAATCGACGTTGCCGCGGATCACGCCATCGCTCGCTTCCATGCGCTGGATGGTGGGGACCGAAAGATCTGCAAGATCGGCGGTTTGCCGCTGATCAATGTTCAGGAGCGCACGGGCCGCCCTGAGCTGGTTGGCCGTAATCATGAAAATGCGGTCTCCGCTGAGATTGGCATCGAATATATCTACACCATACGAATTGGTGCTTCAAGCATCAAATTAGATGCAAAATATATCACCCGCGGGTTCGGGCCCGCGGAACGGCCCTGAGCAATCCGAGGCTTGTCGCGAATCTCGCACCGGATGCGGAAACATTGTGCGCCATTCCCGAAAGTGTTGGTGCGCCACACGTCACATGATAATAGATGTTCTGCACATCTATTGTCATGCTCGATTTTTAATCTGGTTATCCGTCGTGAAATTGCTGGGACGCTATCAAGGCAGGAACGGCTGGATCGATATCGTCGAATGCTCCTGGGACGGCACGCGCGTCTATTTCGAGGAAGGCGTGCGGCAAAGCCAGGCAACGCCCGACGGCGAAAGTGTCTTCACCTATGTCAAACTGATGGACGAACTTCTGTCCCGCTCCCAACACATCCTCGTGCTGGGCTGTGGTGGCGGAACGCTCGCGACCAGGTTGTCGCGTCTTGGCAAGCGGTTGACCATCGTCGACAACAACCCGATCAGTTTCATACTCGCACAACGATATTTCGACCTGCCGGACGAATTGCCCTGCATCGTCTCCGACTTTCGGAAATTCGTGTTCGATGATCGCGCGTACTACGACGGTATTGCGGTCGACGTCGGTGGGCCGGGATTTCGGTTCACGGATGAGTTCGATGCCGAGACCTGCGACGCAATCCGCTCGCGCTTGGCGCCGGGCGGCCGAATAGTGATGAACGTGATGGTGTCCAACGATATTGATCCGACACCTGACCGGATCGCCGCTCGGCTTGCCGGTGAGGAACTGCAGACATGGATCGTTGATGAGCAAGGCATCGAAGACCGGAATGCAGTCATCGCCTGCATGCCCGAGAAAACACTGGGTTCGCGGGCGGCGCTCGATCGTGTCATGCGCCATAGCCATGAACGGTGGGCTATTCGCCGCGGAAGATTGCGGAGCCGCGATCTACCCTTTGGATCGCGCTAATGCTGTAGTATCCGGCAGACCGGCGCGACGCAGGTAGCTGCGTAAAGGTTCTTACCGTTGATCTCATTTGCGCTCGACTTCAGGCAATATTAGCTTCGGAAGATCGTCCAGATGGAAAGATGGCGCAGAAAATGGCGAAACCCGAAGTGATAGGATCAAGTAAATCCACCTACACTCGCGCCGTACTGATGGTCTGCGAGGAAAAAGGCATCGAGTACACGCTAACGGAAACCGCGATATTCGCACCGGAGCTGTTTACGGTTCATCCGCTCGGTAAAATGCCTGCTCTTCGTCACGGTGATGTGTGTCTATTCGAATCCAAGGCAATCGCGACGTATCTCGACCGGGTATTCGCAGGGCCGGAGATGTTTCCTTCGGCGCCCCTTCCAGCATCGCTAACGGAACAGTGGGTCTCGTTCGTCAACACGGTTGTGGACCGCACCTTCATCCGTACGTACCTCTACGAGTACATCGCTGCACGGCGCGATGAACGTAAACCAGATCGCAAACTGATCGAGTCAGTTCTGCCCGACATACATCGGCAGATCACGATTTTGAACACGGCCGTCCAACCCACTGGCTTTCTGGTCGCTGACCGGTTCACCTTTGCAGATATCAACCTGATGCCAATTTTGCACCGGCTGTCACAAGCACCGGAAGGCAGGGACGCGTTGGCGCACGCCGTAAACCTTTCGAAGTATTATGAGCAACATGCGCAACGAAACAGCTTTCGGCGCACAAGCCCTCCTGAGGGTCCGCCGAGCCGCACGAAGTGATGGACCGAACTCAGACCATCGAGATTTTTAAGACAGCGTCGAGCCGGTTTCACCCGTTCGCCGCTGCTGGGCGGCACACCGACAAGATCCTGCGCCAGGTCCCCGGGTTCACCGACCGCCTGTCGCCGAGATCCACGGTTCCGGCGGGCTCGGCCCGCGGCCGAAGCAGGCGGCCGGGTAAGCGGCATCCGCTTTCCGGTAACCCATTGAAGGGACGCCAAATTCTGGCGGCCCTTTTGCCATGCCGGGGATCTTAATCGATCATTTATGCTGCAATGCACGCGTCAAATTGCTGCCATGCAAACAAACGTGTTGTTCTTGGTATCTGGTATACCTAAATTGTCTTCAGATCACGGGGCGGACAAACGCCGCCCACCAAGAAAGGGGACACCATGTCCAAGACTGCTTCCATTACGCCTGCTTCCATCGCGCTCACGCCCTCCAGCACCCTGTTCAGCCGGCTGCTGTCGACCATCGACCGGCTGCTGATGAAGAGCGCCGAGATCGCGAACCGCAACGGCGACCTGCCCCGCGTCGGGCTCTGAGCCCCGCGCGTCCAGTGTTCGGCTGATCGCTGCATTCGTTTCCGCGACGCGAGCCGAAATCCTACTTTCGTCGAATGGCCCCGATCTTCGGGGCCATTTTTTTGTTGAACGCATTGTCCGCTATCGCCGTCCAACTTCTGCGGCATTTTCGCGCCGCGACCGTCTGTCGCTTGAATACGCGGCATCGCGAATTCCAGAATTCCGGCGCAGCGCTCGTTGCAACAGAAGCGCGCGTCGGGGGGGCAATGACGGAAATGGTTCAGGGGTCGGCCGCATCAGCCGCGCGGGTCAGCGACAGCCTGCCGCTTCGCCCGCTGCAACGCAGCATAAGATGCGCTTGCATATTGGCATATAATATACCAAGATTCGGACACGTGCGATGATAAGGTCACAACTTTTGGGACGCTAAGTCACAATACGCGCGCTTGGGAGGACACATGGTTTCCAGCACAGACGCCACCATTCCTACGTCCAGCGGCTTCCGCTGGCTTCAGCTCGTCATGGGCATCGTCTGCATGGCGATGATCGCGAACCTCCAATACGGATGGACGCTGTTCGTCGATCCGATCGATGCAAAATATCACTGGGGCCGCGCGGCGATCCAGCTCGCATTCACGATTTTCGTGGTCACCGAAACCTGGCTGGTCCCGATCGAGGCCTGGTTCGTCGATAAATATGGCCCGAGCCTCGTTATAGCCTTCGGCGGCGTGATGATCGCGGTGGCCTGGGTGCTGAATTCCTACGCGGACTCGCTGACGCTGCTGTACGCCGCCGCTGTGGCCGGTGGTATCGGCGCCGGTGCAGTCTACGGCACCTGCGTCGGCAACGCGCTGAAATGGTTTCCGGACCGCCGTGGCCTCGCCGCCGGCGCAACCGCCGCCGGCTTCGGCGCGGGTGCTGCGATCACCGTGGTGCCGATCGCCGCCATGATCGCGGCCACCGGCTATCAAAGCGCGTTTTTCGCTTTCGGCATCGGACAAGGCGTGATCGTTTTCCTGCTCGCCTTTTTCATCCGGCCGCCGACGGTGAAGATGCCCGCGAAAAAGAAGCAGCTCAATCTGCCGCAGACCAAGATCGACTTCACGCCACCGCAGGTTTTGCGCAGCCCGATCTTCTGGGTGATGTATGTGGTGTTCGTGATGGTCGCGGCCGGCGGCCTGATGACGGCGGCGCAAATCGCGCCGATCGCGCATGACTACAAGATCGCCGGCACGCCCGTCAGCCTCCTCGGCTTCCAGATGGCCGCGTTGACCTTTGCGATCTCGCTCGACCGTATCTTCGACGGCTTCGGCCGCCCGTTCTTTGGATGGGTGTCTGACAATATCGGCCGCGAGCACACCATGTTCATCGCGTTCGGAACCGCCGCGCTCATGCTGCTGACGCTCTCGGCCTACGGCCACAACCCGGTCGTGTTCGTGCTGGCGACCGCCGTTTACTTCGGCGTGTTCGGGGAAATCTACAGCCTGTTCCCGGCAACCTCCGGCGATACGTTCGGCGTGAAGTACGCCACCACCAACAACGGCATGCTGTACACGGCCAAGGGAACGGCCTCGCTGCTGGTTCCGCTGGCCAGCATCGTCGCTGCCAGTTACGGCTGGCAGGCGGTGTTCGTGATCGCGGTCGGACTCAACGCGACCGCGGCATTGATGGCGCTGTTCGTGATCAAGCCGATGCGGCGCGCGTTCATCCTCGGCAACGAGACCGCCGCCGAAGAAGCGGCAGCCCGCAACGTCAAGACCGCCTGACGGCGATCTGATCCCAGGCCAAAGAGGCGCACTCCGGTGCGCCTCTTTTTTTGTCCCAGATCATTGGAATACAAAATACCAATTGCCTTCGAAAGCACCTGCATTCGATCTCCTGACATCTAAACGTCAGCATTACTGCCGTAAAATAAGCGGTTTTGGAGCGAGTTCGCCTGCATGATTGATGTTGACAATTGGCATTATGTATACCAGAATTTTGCCAGATCATCAGAGGAGGTTGCAATGCAAGTCGGAGACGTCCTGCGCAAGAAATCAGCCCGTGTTGCAACGATCAGAATGAACGAGACCGTCGCCATCGCCGCCCAGCTGATGCGCTCGAGCAATATCAGCGCGCTGGTGGTCAAGGATGTGGTGCGCACCGAGGGCAATACCGCGGTCGGCATGTTCACCGAACGCGACGTGGTTCGCGCCATCGCCGAGCATGGCGCCGCCGGCGTCAACCTGAAGGTGTCGCAACTGATTTCGGTGCAGCAGCTGGTGTCCTGCAGCGTCGACCGACACGCTCGAACATGTTCGCCACCTCATGAACCGGCACCACATCCGTCACCTGCCGGTGATCGACAATTACAGCCTGATCGGCGTCGTCAGCATCCGCGACATCTCGTCCGCGTTCGACGAGGAAGCCAACGCATTGCTGGCCATTTCGGCCTGACATTCGTCGAAAGCCTAAAGCTGCAACGCGCCGGTCCGAAGACCGCTTGCGCGCCAGTGCTTCCTTGACCCTGGAATTGGATCGCTAACGGAAACTTTCCAGCACAATCCGCGAAAGAGAGAACATGGCGCGCAACATTCTGATCCTTGGAGCCTCGTACGGCTCCTTGCTGGGGACAAAGCTGCTGATGGCCGGTCACAACGTGACCCTGGTTTGCCGGAACAAGACCGCAGAGCTCATCAATCGCGACGGCACCGAAGTTCGCATCAAGCTGCGTGACGAGGCGGTGCACCGGGCGATTTTCTCGCGCGACCTGCCCGGGAAGCTGGATGCGATGACGCCCGGTGACGTCGACGTTTCCAGTTATGACCTGGTCGGCCTTGCGATGCAGGAGCCGCAATACACCAATCATGCGGTCCGGGTGCTGATGGTCAAGATCGCCGAGGCGAAGCTGCCTTGTCTGTCGATCATGAACATGCCGCCTTTGCCCTATCTCAAACGGATCCCGGCATTGGCGGACATGGATCTGGAGGAGGCCTACACCAACGCCCAGGTCTGGGAACGGTTCAAGCCGGGACTGGTGTCGCTGTGCTCGCCCGATCCGCAGGCGTTCCGTCCGCCGGAAGAGGCGGCGAATGTCCTTCATGTCGGCCTGCCGACCAACTTCAAGGCCGCGATATTTGCCGATGCGGAACACAACAAGGTGCTGCGCGAGCTGGAAGCGGACATCGACGCGGTGACGCTGGATGGCCAGGACGTTCCGGTGAAGCTCAAAGTGTTCGATTCGCTGTTCGTCCCGCTGGCGAAATGGTCGATGCTGCTGACCGGGAATTACCGCTGCATCACGCCGCACGAGCCGCAGTCGATCCACGATGCCGTGCACGGTGATCTGAAACTCTCGCAGTCGATCTACGACCATGTCGACGCGATCGCGCAGCGTTTGGGGGCCGACCCCAGGGATCAGGTTCCTTTCGAGAAATATGCCAAGGCGGCGCAAAGCCTGCTCAAGCCCTCATCGGCGGCCCGGGCGGTGTGCAGCGGCGCGCCCTTCATCGAGCGCGTTGACCTGCTGGTGAAGTTGATCTCGCATCAGCTTGGCGCGCCCAGTGCCGAGATCGACCGCACGGTCCAGATCGTGGATCAGAAACTGAACGAGCGGACCGTGGTCGAGGCATCCGGCACGGCGTAATCGCAGATCGTAAGGCGCGGGTTCTCTTTAACCCGCCATCTCGCATCGGCGGCGGGTTAAAGAGAACCCGCCCTACGTAAGCTTGCCCGCAATCCCGGCATTTCCGCATAGGGCCCCCATCCGTCCCCGGTAGACATTTGCCGGGTGTGCCGTCATCCTGCCCCCGAAATCTCGAATAAGAGAGCGCGCGCGATATTCCGCGGGGCAAATTATGGGAGGAGCATTTTCCAACTGGAAAATGCTCATGGAAACAGAGGGCAGACCATGATCAAAACGCGGTTTACCGAACTCGTCGGCGTCGAGCACCCGATCGTGCAGGGCGGCATGCAATGGGTCGGACGCGCCGAACTGGTGGCGGCCGTCGCCAACGCCGGCGCGCTCGGCCTCATCACCGCGCTGACGCAGCCGACCCCGGAAGACCTGACCAAGGAAATCGCGCGCTGCCGCGACCTCACCGACAAGATGTTCGGCGTCAATCTCACCATCCTGCCCTCGATCAAGCCGCCGCCTTACGCCGAATATCGCCAGGCCATCATCGAGGCCGGCATCAAGGTGGTCGAGACCGCCGGCAACAAGCCGCAGGAACACGTCACCGAATTCAAGAAGCACGGCATCAAGGTGCGTGCACAAATGCACCAGCGTCCGCCACGCGCTGTCGGCCGAGCGCATGGGCGTCGATGCGATCTCGATCGACGGCTTTGAATGCGCCGGCCATCCCGGCGAGGACGACACCCCCGGCCTGATCCTGATCCCGGCCGCCGCCGACAAGATCAAGATTCCGATGATCGCCTCCGGCGGTTTCGGCGACGGCCGCGGCCTGGTCGCAGCGCTGGCGCTCGGCGCCGAGGGCATCAACATGGGCACGCGCTTCATGTGCACCAAGGAGAGCCCGATCCATCAACTGGTGAAGGAAAAGATCGTCGCCAATGACGAGCGCGAGACCGAACTGATTTTCCGCACCATGCGCAACACCTCGCGCGTCGCCAGCAACGCGATCGCGACCAAGGTGGTGGCGATGGAAAAGGAAGGCGCCAAGTTCGAGGACGTCCGCGAACTCGTCGCCGGCGCCCGCGGCAAGATGGTCTACGCGACCGGCGACGCCGACGAAGGCATCTGGTCGGCCGGCCAGGTGCAGGGCCTGATCCACGACATCCCGACCTGCGCCGAACTGGTGTCCCGCATCATGCGCGACGCCGAAGCCATCATCCAAAGCCGGTTCGCCGGCATGATGTCCGGCGCCCAGCGCCAGGCCGCGGAATAAGCGGCTCGATGATCCGTCACCCTGAGGTGCGGCAAAGCACGGC
Source organism: uncultured Alphaproteobacteria bacterium (assembly GCA_963738765.1). Classification (GTDB taxonomy): domain Bacteria; phylum Pseudomonadota; class Alphaproteobacteria; order Rhizobiales; family Xanthobacteraceae; genus Bradyrhizobium. The sequence continues at coordinate 144,814 of CAVTYA010000043.1, forward strand.
CCTCGAAGGGCGACGGCCACCGGCCGGGCCGTTCATCCTTCGAGGCTCGCGATGCTCGCACCTCCAGCGACAACGGCGAAGCCGTTGCGCCGGGATGACGGTCGCGACCAAAAATTTACCTCGCGTTAGACCGCGCAACCAGCCGTGAGAGAGCCCATGAAAGCCTACATCTACGGCGCCAACGGCGCCGAGATCGCCGACGTCGCAAAGCCCTCGCCGAAGGGCACGCAGGTGCTGGTCAAGGTCCACGCCTGCGGCCTCAACCGCGCCGATCTCGGCATGACCAAGGGCCACGCCCATGGCGCCGCCGGCGGCGTCGGCACCGTGCTCGGCATGGAATGGGCCGGCGAAGTCGCCGAACTCGGCCCCGACGCCAAAGGCGTCAAGGTCGGCGACAAGATCATGGGCTCCGGCGGCGCAGCCTTCGCCGAATACACGCTGGCCGACCACGGCCGCCTGTTCCGCGCGCCCTCCAACATGAACTTCGACGAGGCGGCCACCCTGCCCGTCGCGCTCGCCACCATGCACAACGCCGTCGTCACCAACGGCGCGCTGCAGCCGGGCCAGACCGTGCTGATCCAGGGCGCCAGCTCCGGCGTCGGCCTGATGGCGATGCAGATCGCCAAATACAAGGGCGCGAAAACCGTGATCGGCTCGTCGACCGATCCGATGCGCCGCGGCCGCCTGAAGGAGTTCGGCGCCGATCTCGCGGTCGACTTCCAGCGATCCCGGCTGGGTCGACGAGGTGCTGAAGGCGACCAACGGCGAAGGCGTCGACCTGATCGTCGATCAGGTTTCCGGCCCGGTCGCCAACCAGAATCTCAAGGCCACCAAAATCAAGGGCCGCATCGTCAATGTCGGCCGGCTCGGCGGCACCCATGGCGATTTCAACTTCGACCTGCACGCCGCGCGCCGCATCCACTATATCGGCGTCACCTTCCGCACCCGCACCATCGAGGAAGTCCGCGAGATCTTTGACGAGGTCCGCAAAGACATCTGGCGCGCGGTGGAGAGCCGAAAACTGCAATTGCCGATCGACAAGGTTTATCCGTTCGCCGAGATCGGCAAGGCGTTCGAGCATATGGAAGCCAACAAGCATCTCGGGAAGATTGTGGTGACGACTGTAGCAAGTGGAAGGCGTCGGCCAATCCCGCGCCGTTCTTTTAGCTGGACCGGCTCGCTCGTGACTACGAGCGTCCAAATTGAGTGCACTATCGCCGTAACTCGCAATGGATCAATCCAACCAACCCGCGTCAGGGTAAGGCGTCTGTCGTCGCTCCTTCGTCCACGCTAGGAGCGGGGCGTGGACGATAAGCCGGCAGCGTGAATAAATCCTCTATTTCGAGCGCGTGCGTCTAAAATCAGGTCTTTCCATTCGATTATTTCGATTGAGCCGCGATACCTGCCGCTCAGTTCAATCAGTCTGCCCCTACCGTTAGACGTTGTTCGCCATCCGCTCGTTACGATGTCGAGATTTCCGACGATGTCAGCGACGACATAACAATGAAATACGCAATCGGCCGCCACTCTAATATTATCACGGTCAAACTTTTCGATTCTACCGGACGATAGCTCGTTCAAGTAGCGCATCACTTGATTGAATGGTGAATACCGCTCCTCGTAGTCCTGCCGACCGGGCCTCTTGAATTCTACGAGCAACACGTGTCGAAGCGGCTCCTCCTCGCTAAAACCAAGGCCGTGCAGGCGGTCGAATATTAGTAAATCTGGTCTTTCGGTATTCCTAGAGTCTTCGATAAGCTGTGTAAACGGTACGTCAGAAGCGAAGTAACGTGCAAACGCGAGACGTTCGTCGATCACCCACAAGTCATGGTCGGCATCTTCGATTGCATCGGGATTATCGCCCCTTATCTTCATCGGGCAAATAAATTGGTGCAACGTGTTCTCTAGATGAAAGTCGTCTTCCCTTCCTGCTCGCTCTCGCACCCTGCGAATCAACACTTCCATTACATCTAGAACCATTTTGCGACGTAGGACGTATTCGGTAAGTTGGCGCTGCTCTTCCTTTTGCACTTCATTGGCAGCATGACGAACGGCTTCAGCGAAGTTTTCCGGAATTATCGCTCCCGATTCTAGAGTGGCAATGATGCTTTGAACCTGATTTCGACGTTCCTCATCCCGACGAATTCGCGTAGGGATATCCCCCTTTAAGAACGTCTTCCTCGCATTCTACTACCACCAATTGAAACCGACCTGCTCAGGAAATACTCGCGGTTTCCCGTAACGGTTTCGGCACATCGGTGCACCTATGACCTTCACGTCAAGAGCGCGACGAGCCGCTCGGGTCAAACTGCGCGCAATCGCCGTGCGCGTTCAGCCGAATTTCTTCAACCGGATCAACGTGATTTGCCCTGTCCAGTCTCTCCAGCAAAAATATTCTTCTTCCCATCTCCCCCCAAATCAGGGGCATAACTCCCGCCGTCCCGTCCCGGTAGAGGGGCGTTGGCCATCGTCACGAACGTGGGGCGGGATGCGGTGGACGCGGCAGCGTCGGGCGCGTGGTGGTGTTCGCAGGGCGGGCTTTGGTCCGTGAGCGGACACAGCGCGCAGACGACCGGCGCCAAAGCCCGGCTTGACCCGCCGAAGTCCGATTTCGGACGGAGGCGGTCGAAGCAAAGCCGAGCGGTGCTGCGTACGGCAAAACCGTGTGGTTTCGGCACCCGTTGCTGGTGTCAAGCTGACGGAGGGGCGTCGACCCAACCGGGTTTGGACAATCTTTCAATCCGTCGGCGACGGAGGCAAGACGAATTCGTCTCCGGGGAGATCACGGCATAAGCCGTCAAACCATTGCGCGGGGAATGTCGGGCTGCTCCGACTGTACCTGTATGCTCGTGTGCGTTTTTCGCACATTTTTGCACACGAGACCGCGGGTGCAGCAAGCACCCGGCATTCCCTGCGCCCTCTAATTTTTTGGGCGAATGATTTTACAAGCTTCGGGCGCATCGCGCCGCGAGATCGCGGAGTCATATTCAGTGGGAGCCACGTCATTGCGAGCGCAGCGAAGCAATCCATTGTCACCGCGGATGCCTAGAGATGGATTGCTTCGCTGCGCTCGCAATGACGGTCCTAAGCATCGCGGCTCCTTCAACTCGGAACAATTCGCAACTACGTCGCTCCTGCGAGTGAGTGGCGATTGCGTCTCTCGATGGCCGCTTGATGTTAACGGATGGACTGCTACACAGCCGCCCATGAACGCACATGCCCACAGCGAGAAAACCAACGTCGCGGCGATCTCGGTGTTCGCCAGCGCCGGCATGGCCGCGGCGAAATTCGTGGTCGGCATCGCGATCGGCAGCCTGGCGCTGATTTCCGAAGCGCTGCACTCGTCGGTCGATCTGGTGGCCACCATCATCACCTGGCTGGTGGTGCGGGTTTCCGACCGTCCCGCGGACGACGAACATCATTACGGCCACGGCAAGTTCGAGAGCCTGTCGGCGCTCGGCGTCATCGCGATGCTCTATGTGCTGGCGGGCGGCATTTTGGTTGCGTCCTATGGCCGCCTGCGCGACGGGACGCCGCCGCCGGTGCTGTCGGCGATCCCGTTCGTGGTGCTGCTGATCGACATCGCCGTCAATTTCTGGCGCGCGCGGGCGCTGCATCGCGCCGCGCGCGACACCAAGAGCCAGGCGCTGGCCGCCGACGCGCTGCATTTTGCCTCCGACGTGCTGGGCTCGATCGCCGTCATCATCGGTCTCGCGCTGTCGGGGCTCGGCTATCACTGGGGCGACGCGGTGGCCGCGATCGCGGTGGCGGTGATGATCGCGCTGCTGGGCCTGCGGCTGGCGCGCTCCACCGTGGAAACCCTGCTCGATCGCGCGCCGGAAGGCGCCGCCGACAAGGCCACCGCGGCGATCCGCTCGGTGCCCGGCGTGGTCGGCGTCGAGCGGCTGCGCGTGCGCATGGTAGGTCCGACGCATTTCATCGACGCCATCGCCAACGTGCCGCGCACCTTCCCGATCGACCGCGTCGAAGCGATCAAGCGGACGGCGCAGGATGCCGTCACAAAAGCGCTCGGCGACGCCGACCTCACCTTCACCGCCGTCCCGGTCGCGCGCGACAATGAGAGCGTGCGCGAGCGCATCATGGTGATCGCGCGCAATTCGGGCCTCGCGATCCATCATGTCACGGTGCACGACCTCGGCGGCAAGCTGACCGTCTCGATCGACCTCGAAGTCGACGGCGAGATGGCGCTGACGGCGGCCCACGACATCGCGCACGAGCTGGAGCGCAGCATCCGCGAGGATTTTGGCGAGGATGTCGAGGTCGACACCCACATCGAGCCGCTGGAGCCGGAATTGCCGCACGGCACCGACGCCGCCCCCGAGCGCGTCGAGGCCGTCAAGGCCGCGCTGTCGCGCTTTGCCGCCAATGGGGCCATCCACGACATCCATAATGTGCGGGTGCGCAACACCGACGCCGGCGAAATCGTCAACTTCCATTGCCGCGCCGCACCCTCGATGAGCGTGATCAAGGTCCACGAGAACGTCGACGAGATCGAACGCGCGTTGCGCGGCGCATTTCCCTCGATCAAGCGCGTCATCAGTCACGCCGAACCGCCGCGCGCGTAAACATTACGGGCGCGTTCCCGTTTCGGACTCGGCTTTCGGAGTCCCAATTCTTCGTTGGACAAGATTTATTTCGAATTAACGAATCGTTGACTCTCGACAGCCCGGAAAACTGGATTCAAATCGCTGTGATTCGGAAGCGGCGTGGGGTTCCTTCCGGACACTGTGCAAGAAGAATGCGGTGGGGGTCTGAGGCATGGCGCGAGCGCATGCGGCGAACGCGTGCGTCCAATCCGATTCGATCAAGGGATTGGCGCAATCGATCGCAAAACCTGCCTATCACAGGCTGCTGACCGCGGAGCCCGCGCTCCGCCGGGCGGTGCCGACCCTGATCATCGCCTTCCTGATCACGATCTGCCTCGGCGCCTTCGTGCAGGTGATCGACCAGAGCCGGCAAAAGCGCACCGCGATGAGGCTCGATCTCGCGGCCCTCTCCGACATGCTGGCCGAGCGCCTCGATCGCCTCACCTCGGTCCGGCAGGATCGCGTCGCAAATATCGAGCAACTGCAGGAGCTGTTGCCCGACCTCATTCCGCAGTGGGGCTTCGCCGCCGGACGGCATGTCATCGTCACCGGCGCGGACCACCGCGTTCTCGCCCGCGTCCCGGTCGAGAGCATCGGTGACAGCGACCGCATTCTCGACGTGATCTCCACCGCGCAACTGCTGGCCGCGCCCGGCCAGCAAGGCGTCGTCAGCGACATGATCCTGCCCAACGGCAACGGCGCGATGGCGATCTCGCAGCTGGTCAAGTCGATGCCCGGCCAGGTCATCGTGATCCAGGAAAAAATCGAGCCGCTGTGGGGCTCCGATGCCGCGCTGTCGGTGACGCTGTCGGCGACCACCGGCTTCGTCGTGCTGATCCTCGGCTTCGCCTTCCATTGGCAATCGACCCGCGCCCGCGAAGGCGATCTCATCAACGACGCGGTGCGCGGCCGGATCGACACCGCGCTCAACCGCGGCCGCTGCGGCCTGTGGGACTGGGACCTGTCGCGCGGGCGGATATTCTGGTCGCAGTCGATGTTCACCATGCTGGGGCTCGACACCCGCAACGATCTGCTCACCTTCGGCGAAGTCAACGCGCTGGTGAAATCCGACGACATCGACCTGTTCGCGATCGCCGATCAGCTGATCTCCGGCAAGATCGACCACATCGACCAGACCTTTCGCATGCAGCACACCGACGGCCACTGGATCTGGCTGCGCGTCCGCTGCGAGCTCAGCCAGGCCGCCGCCGACAACGGCCTGCATCTGATCGGCATCGCCGTCGACATCACCGAGCAGAAGAGCCTCGCCGAGAAGACGGTGGAGGCCGACCTGCGGCTGCGCGACGCGATCGAGACCATTCCGGAAGCCTTCGTGCTGTGGGACGCCGAAGACCGCCTCGTGCTCTGCAATTCGCACTTCCAGCGCCTGCACAAGCTGCCGGATTCGGCGGTCGCGCCCGGCACCTCCTATGAGACCGTGATCGAGGTCGGCAGCATGCCGGAGGTCCGCACCAGATTGCAGGAGACCGGCGCGCAAGCGCCGGGAGCCCGCACCTTCGAGGCGCAGCTCGATGACGGCAGCTGGCTGCATATCAGCGAGCGCCGCACCAAGGACGGCGGTTACGTTTCGGTCGGCACCGACATCACCCGCATCAAGGAGCACGAGCAGAAGCTGGTCGACAACGATCTGCGCCTGCGCGCCAACGTGCTCGACCTGAAGCGCTCGCAGGCCGAGCTGGCGGATTTCGCCGAAAAATACTCGCAGGAGAAAAACCGCGCCGAGGAAGCCAACCAGTCCAAGTCGAAATTCCTCGCCAATATGAGCCACGAATTGCGCACGCCGCTCAACGCCATCATCGGATTCTCCGAGATCATGGGAAGCGGCATGTTCGGAACGCTCGGTTCGGACAAGTATCAGGAATACTGCCACGACATCCTCACCAGCGGAAAATATCTGCTCGAGGTCATCAACGACATCCTCGACATGTCGAAGATCGAAGCCGGCCGCATGAAGCTCGACATGGAGCCGCTCGATCTGCCGAAGATCCTGGCGGAATCGCTGCGCGTGGTGTCCGGACGCGCCGAAGACAAGCATCTGACGCTGGACGCGGATATCGAAAACCTGATTTCCGTGGTGGCCGACCGCCGCGCCGTCAAGCAGATCCTCGTCAATCTGCTGTCCAATGCCGTGAAGTTCACCCCCGATGACGGCAAGGTCATCGTCCGCAGCCAGGTCTTGAGCGATTCAATCGTGCTCGTGATCGCCGACACCGGCATCGGCATCGCCCCGGATTCGCTGCGGCGGCTGGGCAAGCCGTTCGAGCAGGTCGAGAGCCAGCTCACCAAGACCTATCAGGGCTCGGGACTGGGGCTGGCGATTGCGCGGTCGCTGACCAATCTGCACGGCGGAACGATGCGGCTGCGCTCGAAACTCGGCACCGGCACCGTGGTGCGCATCACGCTGCCGCACGATCCACGAAAGGCGAAGGCGAAGATTCAGGTCGCGGCGTGATCTCGTCGTTGACGGCTGGAACGACGGCACCATCCGTCATGCCCCGCGCCTGCGGAACAGCGAGAACTGAAAGTGCTGAATGGCCGCCCATGGCGTCGCGTGCTCATGGAGGCGGGTGTGAAGCAATTCGAAATCGCTTCCCAGCGCCTTGCCGAGAACTCGCGGCGTCATGACGGACGACCGGCAGGCCGCTGCAGCGCTCGGGACCATTCATCGCGAACGTGCCGATGATGACATGGCCGCCCGGCCTGACCGCTTTGCCGAGCCGCTCGACATAAGCGGCCTGGTCGGCCTCGGTCGTCAGGAAATGGAAGGCTGCGCGGTCGTGCCAGATATCGAACAGCCGTGCCGGCGACCATTTCGTGACATCGGCCGCGATCCATCGCGCCCGCCCGGCCTTGTCGCCGAGCCGGGTCCTCGCAGCGTCAAGCGCGGCTTCCGACAAATCCAGTACGGTCACATCGGTGAAACCGCGGTCGATCAATTCATCAACCAGATGCGAAGCTCCGCCGCCGATATCCACGATCGCCGCCGCCGGCGCAGGCCTGGCGAGGTCGATCAATTCCAGCGAGGGTACCGGGCTCTCCTGAAACCAGCTGACCTCGTTCTCCGCCTTGGTGCCGTAGACATTCTCCCAATGGGCCTTCCGGCTTGCATCGTTCATCAGCGCACCTGCCCGTCTATTCGTCACGCTTCCGCAGCAGGTAGGTATCCATGACCCAGCCCTTACGGGTCCTGGCTTCGGTTCGCAGTCTTTCGATGTCCGGCGTCACCGCGCGAACATCTCCCGATACCAGGATTTCGTCCGCGGTGCCGACATACGCCCCCCAATAGATGTCGATTTCCGCATCACCGAGATGCTTGAAAGAGCACTCGCCGTCGAGCATCACGATCACGTCGTCGATGTTGTTCGGAAGGCCTTCGGCGATCTTCCGGCCGGTGGTGATGTGAATTGATCTGCCAATCCGGTTGAGGGCGATCTTGTGCCGCGCCGCCAAAGCCTGAACGGCGCTGATCCCCGGAATGACTTCGTACTCGAACGCGATGGCCCCTCTGGCTATGATCTGATCAATGATCCGCAACGTGCTGTCGTAAAGCGACGGATCACCCCAGACAAGAAAGGCGCCGCATTCATCCTCGCCGAGTTCTTCTGCAATCAGCCGCTCGTATATTTCCGTTCTCTGGTCATGCCACGCCCGCACCGCGGGCTCATATGACGGCGCCTCGCGGTCTCGCGGCGGGTCTATCGTCTCCACGGTCCTGTAGGATTTGTCCTTGATATATCGCTCGCAGATTTCCTTGCGCAGGCGAACCAGGTCTTCTTTTTCCTGTCCCTTGTCCATTACGAAGAATACATCGACCTCGTTAAGCGCATTGATCGCCTGGACGGTGACGTAGTCCGGATTACCCGCGCCGATGCCGATGACGAAGACTTTTCTCATTGCTGCTCCTGCTTGCAGCCTCGTAACCGCGACGCTGCAAGTATCCTCCCTAGTTATAGTTGCGGTTTCGGAACGCCGCTAGGTCTCCAGCGTCGGCGCGACTTCGCGGGCGACCTGCACCAGAGCTGCGATCAGCGGCGTCATCGGGTCGCGCTGCGGGATCACCAGGCCGATGCTGTAATTGACGGCGGGATCGACGATCGGAATGCTGCGCACTGTATCCGCCAGCCCCAGGGTTTCCGCGAGTTTGGCGGGCATCACGCTGGCCCAGCGGCCGGTCTTGACGTGGGTATAGAGGACCAGCAGCGAATTGGATGTCAGCGTCGGCGTCGCCTCGGCGCCGACCGAACGCAGCGCGCGATCGATGATGCGCCGGTTCTGCATGTCGGGGGTCAGCAGGCACAGCGGCACCTGCCCTACTTCCTTCCAGGTCACCTGCTTGCGATCGCCGAACATGCCGTCCGGCGACGTCAGCAGGCGATAGCTCTCGTTATAGAGCGGAATGGTGCGAACCTCTGCCGATCGGCTCGTTCTCGATATAGGTCAGCCCGGCATCGACCTCGAGATTTTCGAGCAAGCCCAGCACGTCGGCCGAGGTGCAGGACCGGATCTGAAATTGCACGTCCGGATATCGCGCGCGGAACGGCGTCGTCAGCGACGCCACCATGCCGAGCACGGTCGGGATCGCCGCGATCCGGATCTCGCCGGACAGCTTGTCCTTTAATCCGTTGATCTCCTGCCGCATCGCGCGCGCATCGCCGACGATGCGCCGCGCCCAGTCGAGCGTCCGCTCGCCCTCCGGCGTAAAACCCTGAAAGCGGGAGCCGCGCTGGACCAGCATGACGCCGAGGATTTCCTCGAGCTGTTTGAGGCTGGTCGACATCGTCGGCTGGGTGACGCCGCACGCTTCGGCGGCCCGCCCGAAATGCCGCTCTTTGGCGAGCGCCAGCAGAAGTTCAAGCTTGTCGATCAAGAAGGGTGCCTCATAGCTAGAATAGCCGTCACAAGTAGCACGGCTGCAACAGGACCAATACGTCAAAAGCAGCGTCCGACAGGCGCGGATTCTACCGTCATTGGGTTTTCATATCACATGATTTTGCAACCGTATTGATCGCGTTTCCGTATCGCAGCATGAGACAGCTTTATTGATGTTTGGAGCGATTCCAATACTCATCAGGGCGTGCAGCAACCCCCTGATTTGAGAGCGCGGATGACATCGGTCTACGAACCCTGGAATGAAGCGCGCGGCGCCGAGATCATCGCCGAACACGACAAGCTCGAAGGCGCCACGCTGGTGATCCTGCATGCGCTGCAGGAAGCCTTCGGCTACGTGCCGGAGCCGGCGATTCCGATGATCGCCGCAGCGCTCAATCTGTCGCGCGCCGAAGTCCACGGCGTGTTCACCTTCTACCACGATTTCCGCCACGAACCGGCCGGCCGCCACGTGCTGAAACTGTGCCGCGCCGAGGCCTGCCAGGCCGCAGGCGGCGATGCGCTCGCGGCGCGCGCGGAAGCCAAGCTCGGCATATCGCTTGGCAACACCACCGCCGATGCGCGGGTGACGCTGGAGCCGATCTACTGCCTCGGGCTCTGCGCCACCGCGCCATCGGCGATGCTCGATGGCCGCGTCGTCGGGCGGCTGGATAAGCAGCGGATCGATGCCCTGGTGGCGGAGGCGCAGCGATGACGATGCGCATTTTCGTTTCCCGCGATGCCGGTGCGGTCGCCGTCGGCGCCGATGAGGTGGCCGCTTGCGCTGGAGCAGGCCGCCGCAAAGCGTGGCCTCGCCATCGAGATCGTCCGGACCGGATCGCGCGGGCTCTATTGGCTGGAGCCGATGATCGAGGTCGCAACGTCGCAAGGCCGGGTCGCGTTCGGCCCGGTGACCACGACCGACGTGCGGTCCGTGCTCGATGCGATGGCTGCCGACGGCCCGCACGCGTTGCGGCTTGGTGTCGCGGACGAAATCCCCTGGCTGAAGCGCCAGACCCGGCTGACCTTCGCGCGCTGCGGCGTGATCGATCCGCGCTCGGTCGAGGATTACCGCGCCCATGACGGCTACAAGGGTCTTGAGCGCGCGCTGACGCTGACCTCGGACGAAATCCTCGCCGACGTCACGACCTCGGGATTGCGCGGCCGTGGCGGCGCCGGTTTTCCGACCGGCATCAAGTGGAAGACCGTGGCGCAGGCCAGTGCCGACCGCAAATACATCGTCTGCAATGCCGACGAAGGCGACAGCGGCACCTTTGCCGACCGCATGATCATGGAAGGCGATCCCTTCGTGGTGATCGAGGGCATGACCATCGCCGGCATCGCGGTCGGCGCCACCAAGGGCTACATCTACATCCGCTCGGAATATCCGCATGCCGTCACCGCGATGAACGCGGCGATTGCGGCGGCAAAACGCGGCGGCTATCTCGGCGCGTGCATCGGCGGCTCGACGCACGATTTCGATCTCGAAGTCCGCGTCGGCGCCGGCGCCTATGTCTGCGGCGAAGAGACCTCGCTGCTGGAAAGCCTGGAAGGCCGCCGCGGCATCGTGCGCGCCAAGCCGCCGCTGCCGGCGCACAAGGGCCTGTTCGGCAAACCCACCGTGATCAACAACGTGCTGTCGTTCGCCGCGATCCCCTTCATCCTCGCCGGCGGCGCGCAAGGCCTACGCCGATTTCGGCATGGGCCGTTCGCGCGGCACCATGCCGATCCAGCTCGCGGGCAACATCCGTATGGCGGCCTGTTCGAGACCGCCTTCGGCGTTACGCTCGGCGAACTCGTCGACGATATCGGCGGCGGCACCGCTAGCCGGCCGCCCGGTGCGCGCGGTGCAGGTCGGCGGTCCGCTTGGGCGCCTACTTCCCCCGCGCGCTGTTCGACACGCCGTTCGACTACGAGGCGTTTGCGGCCCGCGACGGCCTGATCGGCCATGGCGGCATCGTCGTGTTCGACGACACCGTCGACATGGCCAAGCAGGCGCGCTTTGCGATGGAATTCTGCGCGGTCGAATCCTGCGGCAAGTGCACGCCGTGCCGGATCGGCTCGACGCGCGGCGTCGAGACCATCGACAAGATCCGCGCCGGCGAACGCGTGGCTGAAAATCTCGCCGTGGTCGAAGACCTCTGCAACACCATGAAATTCGGCTCGCTCTGCGCACTCGGCGGCTTCACGCCCTACCCCGTGATGAGCGCACTGAAACATTTCAAGAAGACTTCGGCCCGACGCCGACGCGCCTGCAGGCCGCGGAATAAAGGAACTCGCCATGTCGCTGATCCAGGAAACCGATTTCGGAACGCCGCGCTCCAAATCCGAAACGATGGTGACGCTCACCATCGACGGCAACACCGTCACGGTGCCCGAAGGCACCTCGATCATGCGCGCGGCGATGGAAGCCGGCACGCAAATCCCAAAACTCTGCGCCACCGACATGGTCGACGCGTTCGGCTCCTGCCGGCTCTGCCTGATCGAGATCGACGGCCGCGCCGGCACGCCGGCGTCCTGCACCACGCCGGCGATGAACGGTCTTGTGATTCATACCCAGACCGAGCGCTTGAAGAAGCTGCGCAAGGGCGTGATGGAGCTTTATATCTCCGACCATCCGCTGGACTGCCTGACCTGCGCCGCCAACGGCGACTGCGAATTGCAGGACATGGCGGGCGCCGTCGGCCTGCGCGACGTGCGCTACGGCTATGAGGGCGACAACCATGTATTCGCCAAGGCGGATGGCTGCAGCAACGACAACTGGATGCCGAAGGACGAATCCAATCCCTATTTCACCTACGATCCCTCCAAGTGCATCGTCTGCTCGCGCTGCGTCCGCGCCTGCGAGGAAGTTCAGGGCACCTTTGCGCTGACGATTTCCGACCGCGGTTTCGACAGCCGGGTCTCGCCCGGCATGAGCGAGAGTTTTCTCGGTTCGGAATGCGTCTCCTGCGGCGCCT
>CAVTYA010000044.1:0-16043 GCA_963738765.1 uncultured Alphaproteobacteria bacterium
ACGCGTGCGATTAACGTTTGCCTTGCGACCTGGCGCGGGCGACCGCCCGTGCGAAATCGTCCCTCGCGACCGCATCCAGCGCGCCCGAAATCAATTCATCGGATTCGGCCGCACGGCCGCTGTGCCCGGCTTCGAGCCGCTCGGCTTCCCGAATATAATCGACCGCGAGTTCGCGGAGACGATGCAGCTCCGGATCGTCGGGAAGCGGATAGATCGTCGCCAATAGGTTCTGGGCGCGTGTGCGCGCGCGATCGCTTCTTGTGCCGACCATGGGCACCTCCTGAAGTCCTGCGTTTCCTCGAGTGAGAGAGGGCACGCAACCTCGCCGGCCGAACACCGGAAACGCCGACGGCGAACTACGACCTGCCTGCGTCAGAGCATCCGTCTAGGCTTAAGCATTTCGGCTATGTCGGGTTCCGGACTGATCGTCGTATTTTTGTAGTTTTTGAATGGGTAGCCGCTGCGCCCTCAGTCCTGCTTGTTTTCAGCCGGCCGTGCGTCTTTTGCTTCTTCGTCAGCGAGAAGCTTCAGCAGCGTCTGGCGCTTCTGTTCGTCGGTGGTTTCGGCGAGCATCTTCCGATAGAGCTTGAGGTTCTCCCTGTGGACGAATTTTTCCATTTCGCTCTCTCGCGGCGTGTCATAGCCGCGGCCGCAGTGTGAGTCTCGGGAGAGCCCGTGTCCAGCCACGGACCGATAAGACAAAGTCGGCGGCAAACCAGTTCGTCAGTCGGGCGTCAAGCCTGTGATATTGCTCATGCCCGGCGAATGGGGCATCAAGTCTCGGCTCGTCGGGCGCGCAGTCCGGCTCAAATTGCCGCTTTCTTGCGCCGACGATGAAGCCAACACCCTCAGCGCGGCGTCGATTTTCGTTTCAACGCGGCGCGTGGCCAACTGGGCCAACCTGGTTTGGGTTCTGCCGCTTCTGACGGCGTCTCCGATCTGGAACCGCCATCGCCAGATGTCCGGCTCGTCGGTCGCTGTGATGGTGTATTGGATGCCTTTGTAGATCACGTCAGTCATCCCCTCTTTCACAAATGGGGGAACACTCTTTGCCGCCCGCAATCAATCCGGGTGATTACGGGCCGGCCGGGCGGAAAAAGCGATGTCGAACAGGACAGGTTCCGCGGAATATTCAGGGTTCGAAGGATTCCGCTATCAGGCGGACCCGAAAGATGGGTTTCCTGGAGGCGTCCAGTAATTCCATCTGCCACTCGGCGTTTTCCGCGAGATGGCGCGCGATCGAGCCGAGCATGTCGCCGCAAACGCCGGTCAACTCTTCCCAGGCGGCGTCGAGATCGGGCAGCTCGGTACCTTGGCTCGACACGCCGCTGTAACGGCCGTTCCGGATGCGGAAATAATACAGCGGCATGGCGGGAACCGATTACAGCCTTCGACGCCTTTATCGCGGCGAGGGGCACGATGCTCAATTGCGGGTCGCTGCCATTGATGCAGGTCAATCCGGATCGACCACGCGCGGTTATCGCCTGCCTAGTCTAGAGGCAGCGCGCCTGCGCCGCTGCGGGCAGAGCTTGAAGGCGTTGGACAACGAGAACAGCAGACGCGCGCTGCGGCTCGAGTTGTCCGGCGCGCGGTAGCTCAGCGGAAACGCCACCGCGATATCGGCCTGCAGATCGCCGCCGCAGAAAGAACCGCACGCCGGCGCCGGCGGAGGTCAGCGCAAGACCGTCGTTGTAGCTGAAATCCGTCGTTCCAGGCCGCGCCGGCGTCGACGAAACCGTAGAGCTGATAGCCGGTCAGGTAGCGGAAATTCAGTCTCTGATCGAAGCGCAGTTCGAACGAGCCGGCGATGCCGTTGTCGCCGCTGATCTCGGCGCTGCCATAGCCGCGCCCGAAGGCTGCGCCGCCGAGATAGAATTGCTGCGAGGTGAACAGCGGGCCGGAGGCGATCTGGCCGGCGGCGGCGATTTTCACCGACCAGGCATCGGTCAGGGTCTGATAGCGGGTGAACCAGAGATCCAGCACCGAGAAATTGGCCGGATGCGCCGTCGCGCGACAGAAAATCGTCGCCGAAATGCGAAGCGCCGAGGATATCGAGACCCTGACGATAGGTCAGCGTGAAGTAATTGTTGCCGCCGAAATTGTCCTGCAGCCGGTAGTCGGAAGTCAGGCTGACGGTGCGGATGTGATCGTTGTAGATCGGGCCGAACACGTCGCGCTCGGAGACGTTGCTGAAACCGGCTGCCGCGGTGAGCGTCAGCGCCGATCTGTTGCGACTGCAGCGGGACGATGCTGCCGCGCAGCTCGAAGGATTCGGTCCTGGTGACGTCATTGTCGAGCCGCCTGTCGTCGCCCGGCCGGACCTCGCTGTACAGCGCGGACGCGCCGATCCGCACGCCGTCGGTGCCGACCGGCACGTCGTAGGACAGCCGGCCGAACGCGAGCTCGCGCGGGATCGCCCGGCGTGGTCGACAGATTGAGCGCCAGCGTGTCGCCGGGCAGCGAGGTAGGAATTGAAGGCGCCGGTCGCGTAGGTCTGCCAGGGGCCGACCGACGACGATCCCAGATTGTCGATCCCGAACGAGGTGTAGATGTGCCAGGTCTTGACGATAGACGATGAGGCGGAAACGGCCGGTCGCGTCGCCGATCTCTTCCAGCGCGGTGTCGGCGATGCGCACTCCCGGCCGGCCGTTGATCAGCAGCAGCTGCCGTTCCAGCGTCGGCAGCCGCGAGGGGCTGTTCGGCGAGCACCGGGTCGAGCATCGGCCGTATGCCGAACTGCTCGGCGCCGTCGCCCTTCAGCGTCACTTCGGTGATGCTGCCTTCGATCACCTGAAGACGGACCCGGCCGTCGCCGGATGTCCTGCGGCGGAACGATCGCCCGGCTCAGGTGAAAGCCGGCCGCGCGGTAGAGGTCGCTGACGCCGGCGGCGATCGCCGCGAGGTCGGCCTGCGAGACCTTTTTCCCGAGATAGGGTTGATAGACGCTTGCGATCTGATCGCGCGGGATCGCATGGGCGCCGGTCAGCGAAACGCCGCGCAGCACGAACATCGGCCTGGTATCCGCCGCGCCTTCCGGCCGGGACACCAGCGGCATCCGCAGCCGGATCGCGCGGAAGGCGTCTGCCCGGATTGCGGTACGTCGAAACGCCGTTCGGTCTGCCTCGGGATCGAAACCGGCTGGCTTGCCTGCTGGGCTTTCGCCGGCAACGAGACGATCGCGGACAACATCAGCGCCAGGCCCGGCAAAGCGACGCTGCCAGACCGCAACGCGGTCGCGGCACCCGCACGGGATCCACTCTTCCGTAGTTCTCCGGATGCCATCCGAGGAATCCTCTGCACGATCAAATCATTAGCCACCATGATTTTTCATAGATTTTTATGGTCAATGAATCGTTAACGCACGCCCGTAGAACTGCGGCGGTTTCCGCTCACTCAATGTTGAAACTTTTTCGCTACGCCTGAGGGGCGACCAGGGCAGACGGAGTGTTTCATGGCTTGAGACCGGTCGGTTTTCGCGCATCCTGACGATGGCCTTCGTTCTGGGCACGGCCTCCGGTGCGCTCGCCGCCGAAGACGGCGTCTGGCCGGTCAGCAAATCGTCGGGCGAAGTCTGGACGACGACGTCGGGCGCCCAGCAGGCTTCGCTGACGCAGGAAGACGTCTTGAAGCCGGGCGACACCATCCGGACCGGGCGCAACGGCCGCGTGCTGCTGGTGCGCGGCGAGGAAACCATCCTGATCTCGCCGAATTCGGTGATCGGCCTGCCCACCGAGAAGAAGGACGGGCTGTCGACGACGATCCTGCAGCAGGCCGGCTCGATCCTGCTCGAAGTGGAAAAGCGCAACGTCAAGCATTTCGAGGTCGAGACGCCGTATCTCGCCGCCGTCGTCAAGGGAACGCAGTTTCGCGTCACGGTGAACGCCGCCTCGACCAGCGTCGACGTGCTGAGGGGGCAGGTCGAGGTCGCGGATTTCAAGTCGGGCCAGATCGCGCAAGTGATGCCGGGCCAGCATCGCGACCGCTTTCGCGCACGGCAAGCCGGGTCTTTCCCTGAGCGGATCGGGCACGCTCAATCCGATCGAGCAGGGCAAGCCGCGCGCCTCGTCGATCGAACGGATCATGGTGCCGAAGACGGGGCTCTCCGCTCCGCGCAGCGCTGCGAACGGGCAGCAGTCCACGCGCTCGGCCACCTCGCCGCCGGCCACGCCGCCAGCGACGGCCCAGCGGGACGCGGATATCGGCTTCGCTCGGCGAAGTCAGGCTCAATTTCCAGAAGGTCACCCACGGTCTCGCCCATGGATCGGTCGTCGGCGCCGGGATCGACGAAACGCATGGCGCGGACAAGGACACGATCTGGAGCTCGCGCGAGGCCAAGGCGGCCAGCATGGGCATCGGAAACGGCAATTCCAGCGACACCGGCAGCGGCAGCACCTGCGGCACACGGCGACCAATTCCGGAGCGGCTGCGCAGGTAGCCGCGACCACCGGCAGCTGCGGTCAATTCCGTCGACGGCAACGGTAATGGCAACGGCAACGGCAACGGCAACGGCCAACGGAAACGGCAACGGCCAACGGAAACGGCAACGGCAACGGCAATGGCAACGGCGAACGGCAACGGCAACGGCAACGGAAACGGTCAACGGCAACGGCAACGGCCAACTGGCAACGGCATTACGAGAGTCGAGAGAAGCGCAAGCCGAACGAATTAGCCGACGGACTGACGAACATGGGGGCGCGCCTCGCCCGTTGCGAGGATGCGCAGGATGGGACAGCTGTGAAACATTACCGGCCGCATATCTTCGTGGTGGTTGCGCTGGCGATCGTTCTGTCGTCCGGCCTGCACGGCGCGCTGCGCAATGCGCTGACCGATCTGCGGTTTGCCTGGCAGCAGCGCCAGGCCAGCGGCGATATCGTCGTCGTCGCGATCGATGCCCGCTCGATCGAGCAGATCGGCGTCTGGCCCTGGCCGCGCCGGCTCCACGCCGACTTGCTGCGGCGGCTGGACAGCGCCGGCGTGCGGGACGTCGTGTTCGACGTCGATTTCTCGTCGCCATCCGACCCGGCGTCGGACCGCGCATTTGTCGAGGCGCTGGAGAGCGCGGGCGGAACCGTGGTGCTGCCGTCCTTCAAGCAGCCGGGCGCGGCCGGCGGCAATGGAACGGCGATCCACATCAATCGTCCGCTGCAACCATTCGCCGATCATTCATGGTCGGCGGTCGTGAATGTCACGGTTGAACCGGACGGCCTGGTCCGGCGCTATCCGTTCGGCGAGACATTCGACGGGCAGTTTCTTCCCTCGATGGGCGCGGTGCTGGCCGAACAATATGCCGAGAAGCGCGCGCCCTTCCTGATCGATTTCAGCATCCGCGCCGCGTCGATTCCGAAGGTGTCCTATGTCGATGTCCTGCGCGGCGACGAGGCGACGCTGGGCAAGCTCAGGGACAAGAAGGTCATCATCGGCGGCACCGCGCTGGAACTCGGCGACCGTTTCAGCATTCCCAATGGCGGCGTTGTTTCCGGCCCGCTGCTGCAGACTCTCGCCGCCGAATCGATCCTGCAGAACCGAACCCTGCACTTGACCTCCGATGCCGTCACGCTGGCCGGGCTGTGCATCATTGCGCTGATCATGATGCTGTCGTGGCGCCGTCTCGCCGCCGGCGTGCGGGTTATCATCCTCGTCGGCATGGCCGCCGCCGTTGAAGTCACCGCAGCTCTGCTGCAGGCAAGATTTCCTCTCATTCTCGACACGTCGCTGTTCCATACCGCGATCGTCGTCTACATGGCCGCGATTGCGCTCGACGAAATCGATTTCCGGGGTCTGCTGGGCCGGATCGCCGAGAGCCGCTTCCAGCGCATCGCGATGTCGCTGGGCGACGGCCTGGTATGTACCGATCAGGACCACCTGATCACGGTGTGGAATCCGGGGGCGGCGGCGATATTCGGCTACGAGCCCGCCGAGATGATCGGCCGGCGGTTCGATACGATCTGCGCCGGCAGCGACGACGTTGCCGCCGTCTCGAACGCAGTCGGCGAGGCGGCGCGCGCCCGATCGCAATCGCCCGGCGGCCTGGTGATGGAGTTCGACGGCCGCCGCAAGAACGGCGAGGTATTTCCGGTCGAGGCCTGTTTCTCCGGCTGGCAAGGCACCGACGGCTTTCAGCATGGCGCGATCCTGCGCGACATATCGGTGCGAAAGCGCGAAGCCGAAAGAATTCGCTATCTGGCCGAACACGATTCCCTCACCGGGCTCGCCAACCGCAACAGCCTTCACGCCGGCCTCGCCGCGATGATTTCCGCGGCGGAGGCGCAGCGGAGCGAGGTCGCGCTGCTGGTGATCGGCCTCGACGCCTTCCAGCAGATCAACGACATGCTCGGCCACGCCTGCGGCGACCTCGTGCTGCGCGCGGTGACCGAACGATTGAACGCGGAAGCCGGCAGCGCCGCCCTGGTGGCGCGCCTGAGCGGCGACGAATTCGCCATCGCGATCCCTCACGCCGATAACGACCGAGACGGTCGCGGCGTTGTCCGAACGCATCGCGCGTGCGTTCGACACGCCGCTTCTGGCCGGAACGCGGCAGCATCGCGTCAAGGTCAGTATCGGGGCGGCGGTCTATCCGGAGGGCGGCCGAACCGGCGACGAACTTCTGGCCAACAGCCATCTGGCGTTCTGCCGCGCCAAGGCGACCAAGCGCGGCGGCTACGTGATCTTCGAGAACGCGATCCGGCAGGAACTCGAAGCCCGCCTGACGCTCGAGGCCGAACTGGTGCTTGCCGGCGAGCGCGACGAATTCGAATTGTTCTACCAGCCGCAGGTCCGGCTGACGGATGGCGGTGTGATCGGCGCGGAAGCGCTCATTCGCTGGCGCCATCCCGTGCGCGGCCTGGTTTCGCCCGCGGAGTTCATGCCGGTCGTCAACACCTCTTCGATCTCGAACCGCATTGCGGCCTGGGTGCTCGATACCGCCTGCCGCCAGGCGCGGAGATGGGAGACGGGCGGCCACCCCGTTCGTGTCGGCGTCAATCTCTCGCCCTCGCAATTCCAGTCGACCGACCTCGCAGCCGCGGTTGCGGAGATGCTCGCGACCACCGGGCTGACGCCGTCGCTGCTCGAACTCGAGGTGACCGAGGATATTCTGCTGCTGGACGAGGAGAGGGTGCTCGACACCTTCCAGAGAATACGGGCGCTCGGCGTCCGCATCGTGTTCGACGATTTCGGCACCGGCTATGCGAGCCTGAGCTATCTCAAGAAATTTCCGCTCGACGGACTCAAGATCGACCGCACCTTCGTGTTCGAACTGCTCGCCGATTCCGACGATGCGGCGATCGTCGGCTCGACCGTCGGGCTGAGCAGGCAGCTCGGGCTGTCGGTGATCGCCGAAGGTATCGAGAACCGCGCGACCGCCGATCTCCTGATCAGCATGGGATGCGAAGAGGGGCAGGGCTATTTCTTCGGCCGGCCGGTGCCGGCGCAGGCATTCGAAAGCCAATTCCTGGCCGCAGATGAAATCGCGGCCGCCTCACCGGGAGCCGGGAGAGCGGCCTGAGCGGCAGCCTTTGCTCGTGCCGCCGGCTCCAGACTAGATGTGTTTGTCCGTCGGGCGAAGAAGGCTGCGTCTTCTGATTCGGCCTTCTCCGCGTCCCGCTTGCTGGCCTCGTGATGGCCGATGATGCATCCGGCGACGACGCCGACCTTGCCGTGCCCTGCCATATGGCCCGCGATGCCTCCGACGATGGCGCCTTTGATGCATCCCTTCGCCTCGGCGGCGGCGGGAGCCAACACCAGGCCCAGAACGATGGTACCAAGCAGCAGCGGCTTCATGGCAGATCCTCCGAAAAACCAGTCGTTGCAACAATCCGGGGCGCCGGCGATTGGTTCCGCGGCAGAAAGTGGCAATGCCCCGGATTCGCCACAGATACAGACAATCGCGGCCGAATTTGTAACATGACCGCCGCGCGGGGACGTGAGATGGACGAGGGCTATTGAGGTCGTGACCGATCCTTTGCCGGGGACCGCAGCGTCGCTGCCGTTCATATCGATGGCGATCACCGTGACCTGCGGCTGGATGCCTGCCGCGGGCTGGCGCTGTGGTTCATCTTCATCGATCACATCCCCGATAATTCGCTCACCTGGCTGACGCTTCGCAATTACGGCTTCAGCGACACCACCGAAGTGTTTGTGTTCGTGTCCGGCTACACCTGCATGCTGGCCTATGGCGGCGCGTTGCGCGAGCAAGGCTGGCGCGACGATCGTGACGCGCGCCCTGCGGCGAGGCTGGGAAATCTACGCCGCGTTCCTGCTGCTGCTGATCGCCTATTTCGTCCTGATCTGGCTGGCCGGCGGCGGCAGTCGCTATCTCGACGAAACCAACACGAGGTTCTTTTTCGAGAATCCCGGGACGGCGCTCATCCACGCCGTGATCCTGCAATATACGCCGGTCAATACCGACATCTTGCCCACCTTCGTGCTGCTGCATCTGGCCTTTCCCGGCCTGCTGTGGCTCATGATCCGCAGCGCCACGCTGACGCTGGCGACGTCGTTTCTGCTCTATCTCATGGTGCAGATCTTCAGCTGGCACCTGCCGGCGTGGCCGAGCGGCGAGTTGTACTTCAATCCGTTGGCCTGGCAGGTGCTGTTCGTGATTCGGCGCCTGGTATGCCTATGACGGCACCGGACGGCTTGCGGACGATCCTGCAGTCGCGCGCCGTGCTGGTGCTGGCGCTGCTCTATCTCGCGTTCAGCCTCGTCATCACCCTGAGCTGGCAGTTCGAGGCGCTCGAAGGGATTGATGCCCGATGCGGTGTCGAAGCTGATCTACCCGATCTACAAGAGTCATCTCGCGCCGGTGCGGCTGCTGCACTTTCTCTCGCTGGCGCTTCGTTGTCGTGCGGCTGACGCCGCGACACTGGCACGGGCTGCCGAAACCTCTGATCACCGCATTGATCCGTTGCGGCGAAAACTCGCTGGCGATGTATTGCTTCGGCGTTTTGCTGTCGTTCGTGGGCTTCGTGATCCTGACCCGGATCTCCAGCGGACTTCGCCATGCAGGCCGCCGTCAGCATCGCCGGGATCGCGCTGATGATCGCGGCGGCAACGCTGACTGACCTGGGAAGCCAAGCTAGACCGCCGCGGACCGAAGCTGTTTTGAATCAAGGCGGTCGTCCGTTCTGGAAGCCGGGGTGATCGACCTCGGCTGTGGACATCGTCGGCCTTCGTGCCTTCGTCAACTGCACGTCAACTGAATGTCATGGGTGGCGCTCTAGGTTGCGCGCGTACTGACCGCATTTGCAACAATTTGACAGATTGAGGAGAAGGCCATGCGTCATCAACGCATTTTCGGCGCTACAACTCCCTTGCTGCTCGGCGCCGCGCTGCTGTTCGGAGGATCCGCGACCGCGCAAGCGGCATGTGGACTGAAATCCGCCGACAACAAGATCAAGCACGTCGTGCACATCCAGTTCGACAATGTGCATCTGCGGCGGGATAATCCCAACGTGCCGTCGGACCTCGAGCAGATGCC
The DNA here is from genome assembly GCA_963738765.1 of uncultured Alphaproteobacteria bacterium. GTDB lineage: Bacteria > Pseudomonadota > Alphaproteobacteria > Rhizobiales > Xanthobacteraceae > Bradyrhizobium. Next base: position 9,479 of record CAVTYA010000044.1, read on the forward strand.
CAATTTGCTGAATTTCATGCAGAACAACGGCACGGTCAGCGGCAATCACCACACGCCGCTGATCTCGCACACCGCGACCGATATCCTGACCGTGCTCACCGGCGCCTATGGCGACCGCATGGGTGTGCCGGTGGCGAACAGCTATGGCTTCTTCCGCAACGACGGTTCCGTCGGATTCTCCAGCTCGTTTCTGTACTGGACCGCGCTCGGCGGCGACGGCAAGCCGGAGCTGCTCAGCGAAAACGGCAAGATCTTTCCGGCGCCGTGGGTGCCGTTCACCCGCGCCGGCTGCGACGTCGGCGCATTCTCGATCGCCAATATGGAATTCGAAAGCGTGCCGGGCGACGTGCGCACGGTATTCGGCACCGGCTCGCCGGAGGACGTATCGGTCTCGGCGGCGCTGAATTTGCCGCGCACGCCCGCGAACGCGCCCGCCCGCCAGGCCCCGAGCACCGATTATCTCGGCATCGCCGTGCATTGCGCGTTGGGCAGCCCGCTCTGCAACAACAGCCACGCCCGCACCGACGCGCTGCCGGACGAGCCGGGCGGCTATGCCGGCTTCAATGCCCTGTTCGGAAATGTGAACGTCGCGCCGGTGATTTGCGCGGCGGCGCCCGCCGGCTGCAACGGCAGCGGCGCGGTCAAGGACACCGACGGCGGCGTCATCGCCGACGCCTACGGCCGTCCCGGTTTCCCCAACGCCTTCAGCCCGCTGCCCAAGCAGTCGCTCGGTTATGCCGCGACCATGCTGGAGGCGGGTATTCCCGTCGTCTATGTGTATCTGGCGGACGCGCATGACCGCAATCCGCTGCCGCTCGATCCCGCCACCAACCTGCCGGGTGCGGCCCACGCCTTCGGCGCGGGCGAGGCGGAATACGTCGCCCAGCTCAAGGCCTATGACGTCGCGTTCGGCAAGTTCTTCGCCCGTCTCGCCGCCGACGGCATCAACAAGGACAATACCCTGTTCTTCGTGACCGCGGACGAAAACGACCACTTCGTCGGCGGCCCGGCGAGCCCGGCCAATTGCGACGGCATCCATGTGCCCTGCACCTATGCGCAGATCGGCGAGATCGACACCTTCCTCGACCGGCTGCTGCTGACCCAGCGCAACAACACGACGCCGTTCGATATCCACTTCGACGACGCACCGACCTTCTACATCCACGGCAATCCGGGGCCGCAGGATCCGCTGACGCGCACCATGGAGCGGGACGTCGACGCGCTGCAGGTGACGAACCCGATCACCAACCACGTCGAAAAGCTCAACGCGTTCATGGCCGACCGGGCGGAAATGGGCCTTCTGCACATGATCACGTCGAACCCGGCGCGCTCGCCGAGCTTCACCATGTTCGGAAATCCCGATTACTTCAACGAGACCTCGAGTGCATCGACGGGGTTGGGCCACGACTGTTCGCAGGCGCCCGCCTGCGTCTTCGAGGCTCCCGGCTTTGCCTGGAACCATGGTGACGTGCAGAAGCAGATCACGCGCACCTGGATGGGGATGGTGGGACCGGGCGTGATCCATGCCGGTCGTAACGACCGGGTGTTTTCGGATCATACCGACCTTCGCCCGACCATGATCGCACTGGCCGGCCTGAAGGACGACTACACTCACGACGGCCGGGTCCTGATCGAGTTCCTCGATGATCATGCTTTGCCGAAGTCGCTGCGGCGGAGCGAGGACTTCCTCGAACTCGCCCAGGTCTACAAGCAGCTCAACGCGCCGCTCGGCTCGGTGGGACTGGACAGCCTGCGCCTTGCGAACCGTTCGATCCTCGGCGATGATGCGGGTTACGCCAAGTTCCTCGCCACCATCGCCGACATCACGACCCAGCGTGATGCGCTGGCCGCCGAGATCAAGTCGTTGCTGGAGGCCGCCGCCTTCGACAACCAGCCGATCAAGGAGCAGCAGGAGGATCAGCTGGTGCGCCGCGCCCGCGGGATCATCGACCGCGTCGCGGATCTTGCCCACGACGAGCACGATCGCGACCACGACCACGATCGTCACTGAGCGCAGGCGTCGCTCGCCATACGATGATTGCAAGCCCGCTGGCGATGCCAGCGGGTTTTTGCGAGAGAATACGGAGCTTGATCTTATGGTGTCCCTATCGCCGGCCTTGTTGCGCCGGCTGCTTGTATTGGCGATTATCTCGGCAGCGCTGCTTGCCGGACCGGGCAACGCCGCCCGGGCGCAGGTGAGCGTGGATGGCCGTCCGGACGCGGTGCATATCGAGGCGCGTGATGCGACGCTGCGGGAAGTGTTCGACGCGCTGCAAACGAAATTCGGCCTGCACTACCGGACCGACGACGCGCTTGATGCGCGCAAGACCGGAATTTTCGACGGTCCGTTGCCGCGTGTCACCGCGCGCATGCTCGATGGCTATGATTTCGCGATGAAGGTTACGCCGCAGGGTATCGACGTGCTGGTGTTGCGACAAGATCAGGTCGGCGGCGGGCCGTCGCTTCAGCGACGCCGGTTTCTGTGCCGCCAAAGGGCTCGCCTGCGCCGGCAATGACCGCCGCGCAGGCCAATCGCTACGAACGCGAACATTACCGCTAGCGGCCCGCGCGATTTAACGCCGTCGTGCCACCGCGACGCCGAACAGGAAGGCGACGAACAGGCTCGCCAGCGGCGCTTCCCGGGTGATCGCGCTGATGGTCGAAAGCGGCTTGCCCGGCTGCCGCGCGGTCGCGATGGCTTCGCTCAGCCGGTTGACCGCGGCCTGCAGGCCTGCGGAGATTTCCGTCAGCGTGCGCGAGACGTCGGTTGCGGTATCGATGGCGCGCTCGGCCATGCCGGGCTGAAGCGTCGTTTCGGGTGTCTCGAAATTCACGGTTCCCATGCCCTCGAAGTCTTGATCGCGCTGCGATGAGGCCGCCACCTTTGGCTATCCGCGCGCGCGCTCGTTTTGAACAGCGGGTCCTTTCGGACCTTTGGCTATCCGCGACAGGCGCCGTTTTGAACGGCGGGTGGCGGCCTCACGGGAGCCAATGCGACGCCGGGAAGTTTGTTCCGCGCAGGCCGTGGATTGACCCGCAAAATGGCCGCGAAAGCGAGGGGATAGACCGGACAGGGCCGAAGGCTCGGCGCTGTCTTTTCCCCGCCATTCGTCGCGGATAGTTTGCCACGCTGAAAGGATTCGTCCGTGACCGACATTTCGAGATCTGATGCAATGAAGAAAGTCGCGCTGCTCGGCGCGCCCATCGAGATCGGCGCGTCGCAGCGGGGCACCCTGATGGGGCCGGCGGCGCTGAGGACGGCGGGTCTGTCGACCTTGCTCGACGCCCTCGGTTTCGAGGTGGAAGATCACGGCGATCTCTCGATCGGCGAGGTCGCCGAACTCACGGACGCAGCCGCCCGACAACGCCCGGCATTACCGGGAAATCCAGCGCTGGATTCAGGCTCGTTGAGCACACGCGCCTACGAGCTGGCGCGGTCCGGCGCGATCCCGATCTTTCTCGGCGGCGACCACTCGCTCTCGATGGGGTCGGTGAACGGGCTTGCCCGCCATTGGCGCGAAGCCGGCCGCGAGCTTTTCGTGGTGTGGCTCGACGCGCATGCGGACTACAACACGCCCGCCACCACGCTGTCGGGCAACATGCACGGCATGTCGGCGGCCTTCTTGTGCGGCGAGCCCGGGCTCGACGGGCTTCTGGGCGACGAGCCGCGCGCATCGATCGATCCCGATCGGCTCGAACTGTTCGGCGTCCGCTCGATCGACAGGCTGGAAAAGGATCTGCTGCGCGACTCGCCGCGTCAGCGTCGCCGACATGCGCCAGATCGACGAGTTCGGCGTCGGCGTCCTGATGCGCCGCGTCATCGACAAGGTGAAGGCCCGCAATGGCGTGCTGCATGTCAGCTTCGACGTCGATTTTCTCGATCCGAGCCTCGCGCCCGGCGTCGGCACCACGGTGCCGGGCGGGGCGACCTATCGCGAGGCGCATCTGGTGATGGAGATGCTGCACGATTCCGGGCTGGTGCGATCGGCCGATATCGTCGAGCTCAACCCGTTCCTCGACGAGCGCGGCCGCACCGCGCGCACCGCGGTCGAACTGATCGGCAGCCTGTTCGGCCAGCAGATCACCGACCGGCCGACGCCGACCAACGCGATCGAACCGGGCGAGTGAAGTCGTCAGCCGGTTAGCTTCGGAGGCGGTGCAGGCCGGATACCGTGATCATCGAAGTAGCGGACGAGGGCATCCGGCGCGCCGGAGCCGTCGGCCAGCGCCACATAGGTGTCGGGCCGCAGCAGATAGAGCGCATCGCGGGCGAGGCCCGCCGCCTCATATTCGGATCGCCAGCCGAACGACGTGCAGCGGCACGTCGTGGCCCTCGCACCATGCCGCGAGTCCGGCGCTGGGCTGCGCCGTAGACATGGACCTGCCAGTCCATGCCGGCGAGCGAGGCAAAATTGTCGGCGCCGTCGATCCGCACCCAGGGCAGGCGGTCGCCGCCCTGCACATGCCCGGCTGCGCCGCCGCTCAGCGGACCGCCGCGGTAGTTCAGCATGATCTGCGAGACGGTGCGGAACAGATACTCGCGCACCGGCACCGAACGCGGCGCCCTCGGGATCAGCAGCGGCGCGATACGGGTGCGCAGGAGATCGGCGATCCGGCCTTCGGCGGTGGCGAAGCTGAAGACGCGGTCGGTGGTCGCCACCAGCCGCCGCGCGAAGCCGATCCGCTCGGCCTCATAGGTGTCGAGCAGGCCGTCGCCGCGCGCGGCCGGCGCAGCACCGCGGCCAGCTTCCAGGCGAGGTTGATCGCGTCGCCGATGCCGGTGTTCATGCCCTGGCCGCCGGCCGGGCTGTGGATGTGCGCGGCGTCGCCGAGCAGGAAGGCGCGCCCGCTGCGGAAATGCTCGCGTCACCCGGTGGTGCACGTGATAGGTCGAGAACCAGTTCACCTGCTCGACCTGCGACCTTGAGGTTGCTCGATCGCCCGGCCGCTGACGTCCTCGAACGTCAGCTGCGCCGGCGTCGGTCGGCGCGCTCGTCGCGCACGGTGCCGATCAGGCGCGCCCGCCCTGCGCCGGCCAGCGGGAAGACCGCCAGGAAGTCGGCCTCGTCGAGGTCGACGTGCAGCTCGCCGTTCAGCGCGGGCCCGCGGCCTCGACGTCGGCGACGTAGAAGAGCTGCCGGTAGGTGCCGCCGGGAAAGCCGGTGCCGATGGTCTCGCGCACGACCGAGCGCGCGCCGTCGCAGCCGGCGAGGTAGGCCGCCTCGCACGTCGATCTCCTCGCGCCGTCGGGCCCGCGCAGCCGCGCCGTGACGCCGTCGCGTTCTCGCGTGAAGCCGACCAGCTCGGTGCGCCGCTCGACCGCGACGCCGAGCGCCTGCAGGCGCTCGATCAGCAGCCGCTCGTGCTCGTCCTGCGGGAAGATCTGCAGGAACGGGATAGGGCGTCAGGTCCGCGCCGACGCTGTCGAACGGCAACGCGCGCCGCGCGCTCGCCCCTCACCCAGAGATTGATCGCCGGGATCCTGGTGCCCGCGCGCGACGCACCGCGTCGGCGAGATCGAGCTGCCGGTAGAGCTCGAGCGTGCGCGCCTGCACCGCCAGCGCGCGCGAGGTCGTGCCCGGCTCGGCGGTCTTGTCGATGATGCGCACCGCGACGCCGAGCTGCGTCAGCCACAGCGCCAGCACCAGCCCGGTCGGGCCGGCGCCGACGATCAGAACGTCGATCTGCGTCATGTGTTTCTCCATTTAACGGCTCCGCACGCGGGGCCGCGTCGGCCGGGAACATGGACTTCCACCATATTTGCCGCAAGGAGGCTTATGCGGGCAGCTTTCGTCGGCTAGGTTCAGGTCACGCCACCCGGTCACTCCACCCTCCCGACGCAACCTATGTCCGCCGTCGAGACGTCCAGCACCAGAAATCTTCCGTCTTTATGGCGCGCGAGAACCGCATGGCTCCTGCTGGCCGTCTATCTCGCGCTGGTCGCGCGTTACGCGTGGCAACCCCTACGCCCTTTGCCGTAAAGTCCTTGCGGCGATCGGAATCGCCAGCGCCCTGGCCGATTGCACCCTGACATATGGCTGGGAGAACACGCTGGCATTTTTCGCGCATCCGCCTCGTTGTAACCTTCGCCCTGGAAAATTTCGGCAGCCGGACCGGCGCGCTGTTCGGACATTATCATTTTGAAGTCGGCGCCCAGCTTCCCCATGTCGGCGTCATCCCGATCATTGTCGGTCCGCTGTGGTTCGGCATGGGCTATTTCGCATGGATCTGTCGCCGGCACCTTGCTCGGCGGCGCTGAGGCTGGGAATCTCAACCGCCAGCTCAATATCATAGCGCAGCCGCTCGTAGCCGCGTTTGTGATGACGCAATGGGATTTCGTCATGGACGTCGCGGCGTCGACAATTGCCAGAGCGTGGATCTGGCATGATGGTGGCGCCGATTTTGGCGTTCCGTTTGCTAACTACGTTGGCTGGCTTTTGACGTCGTGGAGTTTCTATCAATTGTTCGCGCTGTACCTTGCGCGGCGAGGCGCAGGTGCGCCCGGTTGGACGAGACTGCGCGCTGCGTCTTGCCGCGATCCTGTTTTACGTGTTTTCGGGGCTCA
>CAVTYA010000045.1:0-141830 GCA_963738765.1 uncultured Alphaproteobacteria bacterium
TGTGCCTCGACTGGTACCGAAAATGCCATGTAACAGCAGCAGGCAAGGCTTGCCGCTCAGTGCCTCCCACTGTTCGCGGGTGAATTGGTCTGCGACGACGTCGGCCGCCTCGGTGTCGCCGATCAGACGGAGTTCGTAGGGATGGTGATGCATCTCGCGGTCCTTGATGACGGCGTTCGCGATCCCGGAGATCAGGGGATAGGCGAAGACGGAAATCACCTTGTGCAGAAGGTGGGGCAGGTGCGGTAGTGCGCCGAACGCCTCGGTGCCGGCGGTTGGCGTCGGTGGCGGTGGGCCGCCGAGCGGTTCGGCGGCCGACAGCACGAACGATGCGTCCGCCGCTAGCGGCTCACTCGCCAAACTGGCGTCGCCGCTCGCCGGCGCGCCGGCGACTACGGAGGGTGCGTGCGGAGGTTGCGGCCGTTCCCAGGTGTACACGCCGCCGTGGTCGATGAGGAGAACGTTGCCGACAGGTGCGCCTGGCGTGCGCGGCACGGTGATCGCCATGACGGGCGGCGTTGACTGTGAAGCCGGCGATGCGTCGGCTGCGGCGACCCCCGCCGCTGGTGCGACGGGTTGCATCGGCTCGACAGTCCAGGAGGCCTGATGCCGCAGACCGGCCTGTTTGATCGCCGCCTCGAACTCAGCGGGAAGCGAGGGCGCGGCGACCGCCTTGACGCTGACGCCCGCCCACGTCGCATTCACGCCCGTGGCTCCGCTCACCCGACCAGTGTGCCCTCCCGTTAGCCTGCGGGGTATGACCGAATCGGACGCCCCGACCCAGCATCCCCGCACGCCGCCCCCCGAAAAGAAGCGCGGCCCGGTGACCCTGCGACGTGCCCAGGTGCAAACCACCACGACCGACCAGCGACTGCTCGACAACCGTGGGTCTTCGGACTGGGTGCACACCGACCCCTGGCGGGTGTTGCGGATCCAGTCGGAGTTCGTCGAAGGCTTCGGCCTGCTCGCCGAACTCGGTGCCGCCGTTTCGGTGTTCGGGTCTGCGCGCACGCACATCGGGCACCCCGACTACGCAGCGGCAGAGCGACTCGGGGCGTCACTGGCGCGCGCCGGCTACGCGGTCATCACGGGTGGCGGCCCGGGCATCATGGAGGCTGTCAACAAGGGCACCAGCGAAGCTGGCGGCGTGTCGGTTGGTCTTGGGATCGAGCTGCCGTTCGAGCAGAAACTCAACGACTGGGTCGACATCGGAATCCAGTTCCGCTACTTCTTCGCCCGCAAGACTATGTTCGTCAAGTACGCGCAGGCGTTTGTTGTTTTCCCTGGCGGATACGGCACTTTGGACGAGTTGTTCGAGTCGCTGACACTGGTGCAAACGCGCAAGGTGACGTCATTCCCCGTCGTCCTGTATAGCTCTTCGTATTGGAACGGCTTGATCGACTGGCTGCGCGAGACGTTGGTGACAGCGGGCACCATCGCCCCAGGTGACGTCGACCTCGTGCACGTCACCGACGACATCGACGGGAAATCGGTGAGCTTGATCGAGCAGGCGGAGGCCAACCGGTACCGCTCACCCGCGAGCTGAGGTGACCTGACGTGACCACGATCTGCGTGTTCTGCGCGTCGAGTGAACGCATCGATCCGCGCTACATCGAGTTGGCGACCGAGGTTGGCACGGAGTTGGCCCGCCGCGGCTTCGACTTGGTGTCAGGCGGCGGAAGCGTCTCGTGCATGGGCGCGGTGGCACGCGCCGTGCGGGCGGGCGGCAGGCGGACGACGGGCGTGATTCCGCAAGCCCTCGTCGACATGGAAGTCGCCGACGGCGGCGCCGACGAACTCGTCGTGACGCGGGACATGCGCGAACGCAAGGGTGAGATGGAACGGCGCTCTGATGGCTTCCTTGCGCTGCCTGGCGGTCTCGGCACTCTTGACGAAATCTTCGAGATCTGGGTGATGCGCTCGCTTCGAAAATCTCACCGACAGCTTCGGCGTGCTGGCGGTATGGGATGGCGAACCCGGCATCAAGCCCGATCTTGCATTCGCCGATCCGCGCAACGACGCACTCGGCTGGCGCATCCTCGTGCCCGAGGAATTGAAGCAGAAGGTCGCCGATCTCATCGGCGCCGAACTCGTCGACAGCGCGGTCTATGAGGCCCATCGCATCCGTTCCGGCGCGCCGCGCGGCGGGCTCGACTTCATGTATGGCGACGCGTTTCCGCACGAGACCAACATGGACCGCCTGCACGGCGTCGACTTCGACAAGGGTTGCTACGTCGGACAGGAAGTGGTGTCGCGGATGCAGCATCGCGGCACCGCGCGCACGCGAACCGTGCGGGTCGTGCTGGAAGACCTGTCGCCGGAACCGGGCGCGACCATTCTCGCCGGCGACAAGGCCGTCGGCACCATGGGTTCGACCGCCGCCGGCAACGGCCTGGCGCTGGTTCGCATCGATCGTGTCGCCGACGCGCTGGAAGCCGGCCTGCCGCTGACCGCGGGCGGCCTCGGCATCCGTCTGGCCGATCCGAGCGAAATTGCCACCCCGCCGAAGCAGACCGTCGCATGAGCAGATCCGCGCGCCTGCACGCCGATGGCAAGACGCGATGCCCGTGGCCGGGCGAAGACCCGTTTTACATGGCCTATCACGACATCGAATGGGGGGTGCCGGAATATGACGACCGCGCGCTGTATGAAAAGCTGATCCTCGACGGCTTTCAGGCCGGGCTGTCGTGGATCACGATTTTGCGCAAGCGCGAGAATTTTCGCAAAGCGTTCGACGATTTTCGACCTGAGAAGATCGCGCGCTACAATGCGAAAAAAGTCGAAGCGTTGATGAACGATGCCGGCATCGTCCGCAACCGCGCCAAGATCGAGGGCACGGTCAACAGCGCAAAATCCTATCTGAAGATCATGGAAGAGGGCGCAGGTTTTTCGAAATTCCTGTGGGATTTCGTCGACGGCACGCCGAAGGTCAACGCGTTCAAGACCACCGCCAGCGTGCCGGCATCGACGCCGGTTTCGATCAAGCTATCCAAAGAGCTCGGCGCGCGCGGCTTCAAATTCGTCGGCCCGACCATCGTCTACGCCTTCATGCAGGCCACCGGCATGGTCAACGACCACCTCGTTACCTGCTTCTGCCACGAGACCTGCAGCGGCACCCATCGCAGCCCCCGCCTCAAGATCAAATGACGGCCCGGAAATCGTCCGCCTCCGATGTCTCCACCCGCGTCTGGCAGCGGATGCTGTCGGGGCGGCGGCTCGATCTGCTCGACCCCTCGCCGCTCGATGTCGAAATCGCCGATATCGCCCATGGCCTCGCCCGTGTCGCACGCTGGAACGGGCAGACCAGCGGCGCGCATATCTTCTCGGTGGCGCAGCACACGCTGCTGGTCGAGGCCGTCTTGCGCGAGCAGATGCCGCGCGTCGACATCAAATTCCGGATCGCCGCACTACTGCACGACGCGCCCGAATATGTCATCGGCGACATGATCTCGCCGTTCAAGGCGGTGCTTGGCGGCGACTACAAGGTGGTGGAAAAGCGGCTGCTTGCAGCGATCCACATCCGGTTCGGACTGCCGCCTGACCTGGCAGATGAAACCACCCAGAAGATCAAGGCCGCCGACCGTGGCGCGGCCTATCTGGAAGCGACGCATCTGGCGGGCTTTGCCGAAGCCGAGGCCAAACGCCTGTTCGGCCGGAATCCCGGCCTGCCCGCCGCGACAATGCGGGATTATCTGACGCCATGGACGGCGGCGAAGGCCGAGAAGCGGTTTTTGGCGCGATTCAAGCTATTGCACGGTTGAACGCCGCGCCCGAACCTGCTTTCACCACCTTGCGCGCGGGCCTATAATCGCGTTTCCAGGACGCCCCAGGGATCATCATGCTTCACGTCTGTTCGCTCGCCGCCCTTCCCGACACCGTCAAGGCCACCGGCGCCAGTCATGTTCTCACCGTGATGGCCAACGTCGACCAGGTGCAGCGGCCGGCCTCGATCCTCGCGGCCAATCATCTCAAGGTGCAGGTCGACGACATCACCGAACAGATGGATGGCTTTCTTGCGCCGTCGGAAGCGCACATCGAAAAAGTGCTGAACTTCGTCCGCGGCTGGGATCGCAGCGCGCCGATGGTGGTGCACTGCTATGCCGGCATCAGCCGCTCGACCGCCAGCGCCTTCGCCGCCGCCTGCATGCTCAATCCGCATCGCGACGAGATGGCGATTGCACGCCAGATTCGCGCGGCCTCGCCGATCGCGGCGCCGAACCGGCTGATCGTCAGCCTCGCCGACAAGGCACTGGGGCGCGAGGGACGGATGCTGCGCGCGCTCGACGAGATGGGGCCGGGCAGCATGATCGTCGAAGGCCGGCCATTCCAGGTCGATCTCGAGTAACGCCGCGCAAATACCTTGCGACCGCATTGAACTTTTAGCTGCCGGACCTGCACTCACTTGATTGCGACGGGCCCGAGAAACGGATCCGTTAATGGTCCGACGCGCCTGCCTGGAGGCCCGATGTTCTATTCGCCGCTCGACTTCTTCTCGCTCGTGATCGCGCTGGTCGCCTTCATTTTCGCCCGCAAGGCAATGAACCAGGTTAGGGCGCTGCGCGCCCGGCTGGAGGCGATCGAGGCGACGCCGGCGACCGCGGCAAGGGCCGCTCCGCCGCCGCTGCCATCCACGCAGGAGTTTGAGCGGACCCCGGAGCCCACCGCACCCAGCATCGCGCCCGAACCGCCGCCACTGGCTCCAGACATGGAAGCCATCGCCCCCGCCTCGGCTGCACCGGCCGACGCGAACGACACCTCCGCCAGCGCGCCCGCAGCGCCGCCTTCGCTGCCGCCACCCGATCGTGGTTTCGAGGAAACCCTCGGCACCCGCTGGGTGGTGTGGATCGGCGGGCTGACGCTGGCGCTCGGCGGCTTCTTCATGGTCCGCTATTCGATCGAGGCCGGCCTGCTCGGTCCCGGCGTGCGCACCATCCTCGGCGGCCTGTTCGCGCTGGCGTTGCTCGCCGCCGGCGAATGGACACGCCGCAAGGAAAGCATCTCCGCGATCGAAGCGCTGCCGATCGCCAATATCCCGGCCATTCTCACCGCCGCCGGAACGGCGGTCGCCTTTGCCACCGTCTATGCGGCCTATGCGCTGTACGATTTCCTGGCGCCCGCAACGGCCTTCATCCTGCTCGGACTGGTAGCGCTGGGCACGCTCGCCGCCGCGCTGCTGCATGGACCGGCGCTCGCCGGGCTCGGCATCGCCGCCGCCTTCGTGACGCCGATCCTGGTCTCGTCGAACAAGCCGGACTTCTGGGCGCTGTACATCTATCTCGCCATCGTCACCGCGGCGGCCTTCGGCCTGGCGCGGATCCGGCTGTGGCGCTGGCTGGCCGTGACCACGATCGCGTTCGCGCTGCTGTGGACGTTCCCCTGCCTGGAATGCGGACCATCAATGGTGCCGCCGCACGCCTTCCATGTCATGGCAGGCTTCATCCTTGCCGCACTGCTTGTCGTGTGCGGGTTCATGTTCGGACCGCCGGCCGAGGAAGGCCAGGTCGAGCCGATCTCGTCCGGTTCGCTCGCCGCCTATCTGTTCGGCGCGATCCTGATCGTGCTGAACAGTTTTCACGCCGATACCGCCATGATCGTGTTCGGCTTGCTGGTGGCGGGCACCCTGCTGGTCGCCTGGCGCAGCGATGCCGCCACCGGCGCAGTCGGCGCCGCAGCGGCCTTCGTTTTCATCGTCTTTGCCGAATGGGCGATCCGCGGCAATCCGGACATGCTGGTGCTGCCCGGCGGACCGCTGCCGGGAATCGGACCGAATGCTACGGACGGATCGGTGTCGCTGCACCTGGTATCGGCCGCGATCTTCGCGGCCGGTTTTGGCGCTGGCGGGATTTCTGGCGCAGGGCCGTTCAACGAGCCCGGTGATCCCCGTGATCTGGTCGGCGGCATCCGTGTTCACCCCGCTGGCGCTGCTGGTCGCGCTTTATGCGCGCATCGCCCATCTCGACCGCTCGATTCCGTTTGCGATCATGGCGGTGGTGCTGGCCGCAGCTTTCGCCGCCGCCACCGAGATCCTGACCAAGCGCGACGACCGCCCGGGACATGCCGGCCTCGATCGCGCTGTTCGCCACCGGCACGCTCGCAGCGCTGGCGCTGGCGCTGACCTTTGCCCTGGAAAAGGGCTGGCTCACCATCGCGCTGGCGCTGATGTCGCTGGGCACCGCCTGGATTTCGCTGCAGCGGCCGATACCGTTCCTGCGATCGCTGGCCGCGATCCTGGCCGGCATCGTGGTGCTGCGCGTCGGCTACGAGCCGCGCATCGTCGGCGACGACGTCGGCACCACGCCGATCTTCAACTGGCTGTTGTGGGGTTACGGCATCCCGGCGGCTGTCGTTCTGGGCCGCAAGCATCTTCCTGCGCCGCGGCGGCGACGACGCACCGCTGCGCACGGTGGAATCGGCGGCGATCCTGTTCACGGTGCTGCTGGCGTTCAGCGAGATCCGCCATGCCGTCACCGGCGGCGACATGTACCGGGCCGACACTTCGCTCACCGAATTCGCGCTGCAGGTGTGCGTCGCCCTCGCAATGGCGATCGGTCTGGAGCGGTTGCGAATCCGCACCCGGAGCATCGTCCACAATATCGGTGCGGTGCTGCTCACGGTTTATGCCGGGCTTGCCACGGTGATCGTCCTGATGCTGCTGGAGACGCCGATTTTCTGGCCGACCGATGTCGGCGGCGTCTTCATCAACCTGCTGCTGCTCGCCTATGCGCTGCCCGCGGTGCTGGCGCTGCTATTGTCCTATGCGGTGGCCGGCCGCCGCCCGGTCGCGTACGCCAACACCATTGCCGCCGGCTCGCTGGTTCTGGCGCTGACCTATGTCACGTTCGAAATCCGCAGGCTGTATCATGGACCGGTGCTGACCAGCGGCCCGACCACGGGCGCCGAGCAATATACCTACTCGATTGCGTGGCTGGCGTTCGGCGTGGTGCTGCTCGGCATCGGGATCCTGTTCAACTCGCAGCGCGCCCGGCTGGCTTCCGCCGCCGTGATCGCGCTCACGATCCTCAAAGCCTTCGTGATAGACATGTCGACGCTGACCGGCGCCTACCGCGCGCTGTCGTTCATGTGCCTGGGGCTGGTGCTGGTGGCGATCGGCTGGCTCTACCAGCGGATCCTGTTCCGCAGGCAGGCCACGCCGGTCGTCCCGGCAGCGCCGACAGGGGCGTGAAGCGTCAGGCGGCCCGCACCGAGTTGAGGAATTTCGAGACCTCGACCTTGAGCCGGTTGCTCTCGACCGACAGCGACTGCGCCGCCGACAACACCTGCGACGAGGCCGATCCGGTCTCGCCGGCGCCGCGCTGCACGTCGGCGATGTTGGAGCTCACTTCCGACGTGCCCAGGGCGGCATGCTGGATGTTGCGCGATATTTCCTGCGTCGCCGCACCCTGCTCTTCCACCGCCGCCGCAATCGTCGATGAGATCTCCGACATGCGGCCGATGGTGTGGCCGATTTCCTTGATGGCGCCGACCGAATCCTGGGTGGCGGACTGGATGCCTGAGATCTGCTGGCTGATCTCGCCGGTCGCCTTTGCGGTCTGCTCGGCGAGCGCCTTCACCTCGGAGGCGACCACGGCAAAGCCGCGGCCGGCTTCGCCGGCGCGCGCCGCCTCGATCGTGGCATTGAGCGCCAGCAGGTTGGTCTGTCCCGCAATGGTGTTGATCAGCTCGACGACGTCGCCGATGCGGCTCGCCGCCTTCGACAATTCGCCGACGCGGTCGTTGGTCTTCTGCGCCTGATCCACCGCCTCATTGGCGACACGGGACGATTCCTGGACCTGGCGGCTGATCTCGTTGACCGACGAGGTCAGTTCCTCGCTCGCGGACGCCACCGATTGCACGTTGGTCGAGGCTTCCTCGGACGCCGCGGCGACCGTGGTCGCCAGCGCCTGCGAGCGTTCGGCGATGGTCGTCAGTCCGTTCGCGGATGCTTCCAGCTCGGTGGCGGCCGACGATACCGTCTCGACAATCTCGCCCACCGCGCTCTCGAACGAATCGGCGAGCTTGTGCATATCCGCCTTGCGCAGTTCGGCCAGGGCCCTGTCCTGCTCGATCTTGGCTTCGGCTTCGTCGCGGGCTTTTTGCTCGGCATTGACCTTGAAGGTTTCCACCGCCTGGGCGATCTCGCCGATCTCGTCGGCGCGCCCCAGCCCCGGGAGCACGATCGCGAAGTTGCCGTTGGCAAGCTCGATCATCGCAGCGCGCATTGCCGTCAACGGCTTGGAAACTGATCGGCCGATGAAAAGACCTGCCCCCATCACCGCGAATGCGATCAACAGGATGGCGATTTCCATTTGCCGCTGGATGCCGTCGCGCATCGCCGCGTTCGACTGCACCGCCTCGACCCTGATGTCGTTGACGGCCTTCGAGACCGCATCGATCACCGGTTCGACCGCCGAGAACGATTCCGACGTCGCCTTCAATTCGCCGGCAAGCTTCAAGGCGGACTCCATCCATGCGAAAAAGTCGCGCTGGTAATCAGCGAGCTTTTGCTTGAGCTCGGCCTTTGCGGCCTCCGGGATCGCGGCGCTGTCGACCTCGGCGGTGAATTCCGAAGCCCGCTTCTTTATTTCGTCGCCGTATTTGCGGTCACGCCGCAGCATGAAATCCTTCTCGTGGCGGCGCATCATCAGCATGGTGATGAGCAGCGCCGGCTCATGCAGCTGATCGACCCGCGCTTCGATATCGTGGACCGAATTGCGCAAGCGGCCTTCGAGACCGGACTTCTCGTCCAGGCCAAGCCGAACCTTCTCTTCGACGACCGAGTTGAAGTGCGCCTGATATTGCTTCAGCGAACTGCCCATGGCCTCGATCTGACGCGCCAGGTCGGGCTTGCCCGCAGCCATTATCTTTCCGCGAAGCGCATCGATATCGGCGGTAGCGGATTTGCTGATCTCGACCTGACTGCCGGCCTTCTTCTGATCGTTGCGAAGCAGAAAGTCCTTCTCCGCCCGGCGGCCTTCCAGCAACTCGATGCCGATCTTGCTGTTCAGCTCGGATAGCGTCCGGGCGTTGTCCGCCGCATCTCGATACACCGCGATGGCGGATTCGCCGTACATGTGCATGGCGCCGACCAGGACGACCCCGGCAACGCCAATGATGCCGATGGCGGTGATTTTGTGGGTCAGTCGTAAAGAGAAGCCGCTCATGGAATCGTCCCGCCGTATCGAGCCATGCGCTGAACCGCGCGCATGCCTAACAAGCGGTAAGCGGCATTTCTCTACAGTTGGGTAATTTCTGGGTCCGTCAGAATACGGACAGCGATCGGGACAATCTTCGGATTGACTAGCCGACGGATTCCGCGACGAGGCGGATCCTGAACACCGGCTGTTCTGGCTTCGTCCAGCAGTTCCATCTGCCATTCGGCGTTCTGTTTCAGGCTGCGCGAAATGCTGCCGAGAAGATTGCCGCAAATCTTGGTCATTTCGGCCCAGGCCGCCTCGCGGCTTTCGAATTCGGATCCCTGGTCGGACGCGCCTGCGTAGCGACCGGAGCTGATCCGGAAGAAATAGAGCGGCATGATTGGCTCACGTGTTGGGCCGCCTCCCGGCCTTTTGTTGGCCGTCAAATTGGATCGGGAATCGCTACCAAGCCATAAAGATAGCCACCCGTATGATTACGGCGTGACAACGATCAGGCCATGCGATCTGGGAAGGCGCGGCGGCCGCGCTGCAAGACTCAGTCGGTGGAGCGACGCAATTCCGGTGCACTCTCCGGCTTCGCCGGCTCGACCTTGGTCTCGGATTTGACCGGCTCGAGTTTGGCGCTCTCGACCGGCGGCGTCTCGACCCGGACCGATACTTCGGTGCGTGAAGCGTCCGCCGAGCGCGTCGGCTCCGACCGGTGCAGCGAGCGCGGCCGGGCCACGGCGCGCGCCATCAGCATCTGCGCCGCGCCCTGATGGTGGAATTCGCAATAGGCGAAGCCCATGCCTGAAACCGATCCACGGAAGGTGCTCTCGTCGCGCTTGTCGAGATTGAAGCACGGCTCGAACGGAAGACCCTTGAGCGAAGCGCACACGCTTTGGCCGCGGACCTGAAGCGTATTGCCGGGCAGGCGTACATGGCGGATCGGACCGGAGCCCGAGAACTGGATCGAACCGGCAGCCCCCATGTCATCGAGAATGCGGCCGGCGCCGCGGGTGCCATCGAAGCAGGTAAAGGCGAACACCTTGCCGGATACAAACCTGCGCGCCTCATCGGCATTCATCATTCCACCCAGCGCAGGCACGACCACCGCCCCGGCCGTGACGGCCCCCAACACCAAACGCGCAAGCATGCAGTTACTCCAACTTTACCCAGCGCGGGTACCCCGAGGTTTCTTTACCCGCTGCTTACCATACCAACCGTGGCAACATTGGAGCACGTTCGTTGGTAAAGTCTGAACGCCGTTAGAGAATTTTTACCACGATTCGACCGCGGACCTGACCGGCGAGAATTTGGGCACCGGCGTCGATAACCTGGTCCAAGCCAATTTCATGAGTAATATCAGCTAGTTTGGTCCGATCCAGATCGACAGCCAGGCGGCTCCAGGCGAGCTTGCGCTGCGGAAGTGGGCACATCACCGAATCGATGCCGAGAAGGCACACCCCGCGCAAAATAAACGGCGCCACCGAGGACGGCAGGTCCATGCCGGCGGCCAGGCCACAGGCGGCGATCGCGCCGCCATACTTTGTCATCGACAACAAATTGGCGAGCGTATTGGAGCCGACGCTGTCGATCCCGCCCGCCCAGCGCTCCTTCGCCAGCGCCTTTGCCGGGACTGACAGCTCATTACGGTCGATCACCTCTGCAGCGCCAAGGCCTTTCAGATAGTCCGCTTCCGACGGCCGCCCGGTGGAAGCGATGACGTGATAGCCGAGCTTCGACAGCACGGCGGTCGCGACCGAGCCGACGCCGCCGGCCGCGCCGGTCACCACGACCGGGCCGCTCTCCGGGGTCAGGCCGTGCTTTTCCAGCGCCAGCACCGACAGCATCGCGGTATAGCCGGCGGTACCGATCGCCATCGCGTCGCGGGTCGAGATGCTTTCCGGCAGCCGCACCAGCCAGTCGCCCTTGACGCGCGCCTTCTCGGCGTAGGCGCCAAGATGGGTCTCGCCCATGCCCCAGCCGTTGCAGACGACCTTGTCGCCGGCCTTCCACTCCGGATGGCTCGATTGTTCGACGGTGCCGGCGAAGTCGATGCCGGCGATCATCGGAAAGCGCCGCACCACCGGGGCCTTGCCGGTGACGGCCAGACCATCCTTGTAGTTCAGCGTCGACCACTCGACCCGCACGGTGACGTCGCCGTCCATCAATTCGGCTTCGTCGAATTGCGTGAGCGCGGCGGTGGTGCCCTTTTCCGCCTTGTCGATCCGGATCGCCTTGAACGTTGCCACGATGAACTCTCCCCGAACTTTGTATATCGCGGGAGTTGTTTACCGTATCAGGCGGGTTGCGCAACCGGGCGCGCGACCGGCGCCTCGATGATCGGCAGGTTGATCAGCGCCGACAGCACGCCGAACAGCACCGACAGCCACCAGATCGGCGTGTAGGAGCCGAATTTCTCGAACACGATTCCGCCGAGCAAGACGCCCAGGAAACCGCCGACCTGATGGCTGACAAAGGCAAAGCCATACAGCGTCGAGAACCAGCGGGTGCCGAACATCAGCGCCACCAGCGCCGAGGTCGGCGGCACCGTCGACAGCCAGGTCAGGCCCGAGATCGCGCCGAACGCGATCGCGGAGAAGGTCGTAATCGGGAACGAGATGAAGGCGATGATCGACAGCGCGCGCGTGAAATAGATCGCCGACAGGATGTAGCGCTTCGGAAACACGTTCTGCAGCCAGCCGACGCTGAGCGAACCGACAATGTTGAACAGGCCGATCGCCGCGATTACCCAGCCGCCGGTTTGCGCGGACACGCCGCGATCGGACAGGTAGGCCGGCAGATGCACCGTGATGAAAGCGAGCTGAAAGCCGCAGGTGAAGAAGCCGAGCACCAGCAGCACGTAGGAGCGGTGGCCGAACGCTTCCGCAAGCGCGGTCTTGAACGACTGCTGGTCGGCGACAGGCCCATTGGCCGATGCCTGGGCCGGTGTGGCAAGCGCGAGCGACAGCGGCACGATCAGCAGCATCAGGGCGGCAAACACCGTCAGCGCCGCCTGCCAGCCGAAATTGTCGATCATCGCCACGCCGAACGGCGCGAACAAAAATTGTCCGAACGAACCCGCCGCGGTTCCGGCGCCGAGCGCGATACCGCGCCGCTCGGGCGGCAGCAGCTTGCTGAACGCCGACAGCACCAGGTTGAACGAACAGCCCGATAGTCCGAAACCGATCAGGACGCCGGCGCCGAGATCGAGCGACAGCGGCGTCGCCGCATAGCGCATCGTCAGCAGGCCGCCAGCATAGAGCAGCGCGCCGACGAGGATGACGCGCAGCGACGCCGAAACGGTCGGCGATCGCGCCCGCGATCGGCTGGCCCAATCCCCACAACAGGTTCTGCAGGGCCAACGCGAGGCCGAACACATCACGGCCCCAGCTAAGCTCGCGGCCCATCGGCTGAATGAAAAAGCCGAAGCTCGACCGCGGCCCGAAGCTCAAGAGAGCAATCGCGCAGCCGCAGACGATGATGACCAACGGCGTCCGCCAGGTGGTTCCGGAGGCTGGGCGAAGGTCGTCTGCGGTTACAGCCATCTATTTCCCCCCAGATGAATCAGCGCCCGGATTTTCCCGAGCTGCAACGTTACGGGGAGTTAATGCATGTGCATGAAAAACCCAAGGGTCAGGTCGGAAAAATTATCCCCGCAGGGCAGCATTGCAAAATCGGCGAGAGCAATTGCGGAAATGGCGAGAGCAATTTGAAGACCGTCGACCGCTCCGGCCTTGAGCCGGGACGCAGCAAATCCAAAGAGCTTACCGCTTGGCGCTGGCCTGCTCGGCCGAGCTTTGCGCGGCCTCGGCTAGCTCCGCGGAAATCTCCGCGGTCTGCGCAGCATTGCCCCAGCTCGGCGCGTCGCTGCCGTCGCCCCAGGCGCGCGGCCGGTAGAAGGTGTGGACGCCGAACTTGTACATCTTCTTCATTTCGCTGACCCAGGACGGCCGCACCCAATAGGCGTGGTAGTGGGTCGATTTGTCGACCTCCGGCAGCCAGAGCTGACCGTCGAGCATCGCTTTCGAAATCTTCCGGGCACGGTCCCACATATCGGGTTCGCGAATGACGTCGGGAGTGTTGTCACAGGCGAAGGTGAACTGGCAGGCGAAGTGGCGATGCTTGTTCTGGTAGACCACGCCGCACACCGTGTCCGGATATTTGCCGGAGAAGGCGCGGTTCATCACCACCTGCGCGACCGCGATCTGGCCGCGCACGGCCTCGCCGCGGGCTTCGAAATAGACCGCTTCAGCCAGGCACTTTTCCGACTTGGCGCGCGACTTCTCGTCGAACAGGCCGAGACGCTCGGCCGGCGTCTTGGCGCGCTGGTTGTCGGAGTTGACCTCGCCCTTCGGCGCGATGCTCTCGCCCATTTCGCCGGCCTTGACCGGCTCGTCGGCATCGACCGGCAGCGACGCCATGATCTTCATGTCCGGATCGGGACCGCGCCCGGCATCATAACGACCGGTTCTTCGCCGGGCTGCCAGCGTTCGATGCTTTCGGGTGAACCCGAGCGAGCCGCCGAAAAAGAGGCTGGACGTCTTGAACGCGAAATTGTCGCGCGGCGGCGCGGCGTTCAGCGCTACGGCCGGCGCATCCGGCGCGGGCTTGAGATCGTCGAGCGGATTGGCCTCCAGCGACATCGACACATCATATTGCGGCAGCGGCGGCGCCGCGAGGGCTGCCTGCAGTTCCGGATCGAGCGGCGCGGGTTCGGCCGCCGGCGCTGCGGCGGCGGTCTTGGCGCCCATCACCGAGCGCATTGGAAGTCGATGGATCCTCGTTCGCCGGCGCGGCCTCGGAGGGCGCCGGTTCTGCCGGCTGCGGCGGCACGACGAGACGGTCGCCCTTCAGCGTGCGATCGACCTTGGGAAAATCCGATGCCTGATAGCGCGGCGGCGGCGACGCCAGCGGATTGCGCGTCACCGAACCGGTGATGTCGATGCCCTGGTTGTCGAGGCTTGCCAGCCGATAGGTCGCGGTTTGCGGCGACGACGTTCCGATCGGGCGGCCGAAGCTGTAGGTGGCGACCTGGATGCTGCTCGGCGGCGGAGAACACACGGTTCTGCCAGCGCTCTGCGACGCCCGGCTGCCGGGCCAGCAGTGACGCGATATCCTGATATCCGATCTCGGTCGGCATCAATGCGAAGACGCAAAGACCGAGACCGAAGGACGCAAACCGTGCGCCCTTCGGCTGGTTACGCAACACAGACATCGATACGCTCACGCAACGCTTACACAACTCGATCGAACTTCAGTACATCCGTGCAATTCGACCTTTTTTGTTGGTATCGAATTTAGGTTGCCGGGGAGTTAATCGGCGTTGCACGCGCGCCACACGCAAGGTTCGACGGCGATTTCGCGCGATCGCATCGAAAGCGTTGGTAAACGGGCGCTCGACGAAAGTGGTAAATATCCGGTCAACGAACGGGATGAAGAAATTTCCGGGGTTCCCGTGTGACTACGGGGCGAGCCATCGCACGGTGTTCTCACGTCGCAGGCACAAAACGTATATGCCCGGGACGAAGCTCCGGGCATGACGCTGATCTCTGATCGTTAGTGCAACGCAGGCAGAACTTACGCCTGGCTCGCGACCGTCTTGCCGAGGGCCGCCTGCGCCGCGGCCAGCCGCGCGATCGGCACGCGATAGGGCGAGCACGAGACATAGTCGAGGCCGATCTCGTGGCAGAACGCGACCGACGCGGGATCGCCGCCGTGCTCGCCGCAGATGCCGACCTTGAGATTCGGCCGCGTCTTGCGTCCGCGTGCGACGCCGATCTTGACGAGTTCGCCGACGCCGTCGCGATCGACCGAGATGAACGGATCGATCTCCAGAATTCCCTTGGCGACATAGGTGCCGAGGAAGCTCGCGGCGTCGTCGCGGCTGATGCCGTAGGTGGTCTGCGTCAGGTCGTTGGTGCCGAACGAGAAGAACTCGGCGGTCTGCGCGATCTCGCCGGCCATCAGGCAGGCGCGCGGCAGCTCGATCATGGTGCCGACCTGATAGGTGAGCTTCTTGCCGGTCTCCTTCATCACCGCCTGCGCGGTGGCGTCGATCCGCGCCTTGACCAGGTCGAATTCGGCCTTGGTCGCGATCAGCGGCACCATCACCTCGAGGCCGACGGCCTTGCCGGTGCGCTTTTCGGCTTCGACCGCGGCCTCGAAGATCGCACGCGCCTGCATCTCGGCGATCTCGGGATAGGCGATCGCGAGACGGCAGCCGCGGAAGCCGAGCATCGGGTTGAACTCGGCGAGATCGCGGGCGCGATCGGCGAGCTTGCGCGGATCGGTGTTCATCGCGCGCGCGACTTCCTCGATCTCGGCCTGGGTGTGCGGCAGGAACTCATGCAGCGGCGGATCGAGCAGGCGGATCGTGACCGGCAGGCCCTTCATGATCTCGAACAGCTCGACGAAATCCGCGCGCTGCATCGGCAGCAGCTTCGACAGCGCCGCGCGGCGCGACTGCTCGTCCTCGGCAAGGATCATCTCGCGCACGGTGCGGATGCGGGTTTCCTCGAAGAACATGTGCTCGGTGCGGCACAGGCCGATGCCTTCGGCGCCGAACTTGATCGCGGTGCGCGCGTCATCGGGCGTGTCGCCGTTGACGCGGACGCCGAGCTTGCGGACGGAGTCGGCCCAGCCCATCAGCGTGCCGAATTCGCCGGACAGTTCCGGCTCGATCATCGGCATCCGGCCGGCCAGCACCTGGCCGAGCGAACCGTCGATGGTGATGACGTCGCCGGTCTTGAAGGTGCGCGACGCCGATGCTCATGGTGCCGCGGCCGTAATCGACGCGGATGGTGCCGCAGCCGGAGACGCAGGGCTTGCCCATGCCGCGCGCGACCACCGCGGCGTGCGAGGTCATGCCGCCACGCGTGGTCAAGAATGCCTTCGGCGGCGTGCATGCCGTGAATGTCTTCCGGCGCTGGTCTCGATCCGCACCAGAATGACCTTGCGGCCGTCGGCCTGCAGCTTGGCGGCCTCATCCGACGAGAACACGATTTCGCCGGACGCGGCACCCGGCGAGGCCGGCAGGCCGGTGGCGATGACGTCGCGCTTGGCGGCGGGATCGATGGTCGGATGCAGCAATTGATCGAGCGACGCCGGATCGATCCGCATCACCGCATCCTTCTTGGAGATCAGGCCTTCATTGGCGAGTTCGACCGCGATGCGCAGCGCGGCCTTGGCGGTGCGCTTGCCGCCGCGGGTCTGCAGCATCCACAGTTTGCCCTGCTCGACCGTGAACTCCATGTCCTGCATGTCGCGGTAGTGCTTTTCCAGCAGCGTGTAGATCCGCGTCAGTTCCTTGAACGCATCCGGCATCGCGCTTTCCATCGACGCCTTGTCGGAGCCGGATTCCTTGCGCGCGTACTTCGGTGATGTCCTGCGGCGTGCGGATGCCCGCCACCACGTCCTCGCCCTGCGCGTTGATCAGGAATTCGCCGTACAGCTTGCTCTCGCCGGTCGAGGGGTTGCGCGTGAACGCAACGCCGGTCGCCGAGGTCTCGCCCATGTTGCCGAACACCATGGCCTGCACGTTGACCGCGGTGCCCCACGATTCCGGGATGTCGTGCAGCCGGCGATAGGTCACCGCGCGCGCATTCATCCAGGATGAAAACACCGCGCCGATCGCGCCCCACAATTGCTCGTGCGGATCCTGCGGGAAATCCTTGCCGGTCTCGCGCGCCACCGCATCCTTGTAGCTGGCCGACCAGTTCGACCCAGTCGTCGCCGGTCAGATCGGTGTCGAGCGTGTAGCCCTGGCTGTCCTTGAAGGTGTCGAGGATGTCCTCGAAGTGATGATGCTCGAAGCCGAGCACGACATCCGAATACATGGTGATGAAGCGGCGATAGCTGTCATAGGCGAAGCGGCGGTCGCCGGACAATTCGGCGAGCGCTTCGACGGTGCTGGTCGTTGAGGCCGAGGTTGAGCACGGTGTCCATCATGCCCGGCATCGAGGCGCGGCCGCCGGAGCGGACCGACACCAGCAGCGGATTTTTGGAATCGCCGAACGCCTTGCCGGTCAGCTTGCCGACATGGTCCAGCGCCTTCTCGACCTGCGCCTTCAATTCCGTCGGATAGGATTTGTCGTGCGCGTAGAAGTAGGTGCAGACCGAGGTCGGAATCGTGAAGCCGGGCGGCACCGGCAGGCCGAGATTGGCCATCTCGGCGAGGTTGGCGCCCTTGCCGCCGAGCAGATCGCGCAGGTCGGCCTTGCCCCTCGGCCTTGCCGTCGCCGAAGGTGTAGACCCATTTGCCGGCCTTTACCGCCGGGCTCGCCGGCTTGACCGGGGCTTTGGCAGCGGGGGCCTTGAGAACGGCAGCTTTGGCGGCCGGCTTGCTGGCGGCCTTGCTGGCAGGCTTGGCGACCACCTTGGGCGCCGGCTTGGCCGGGCTCTTCTTCAAGGCCTTGCGCGCCGGCGGCGCGGCCTTCCGAGCCGGCGCGGATGACTTTGATTTCGCTGCCATTTTCTTGGACTTCGCGACGGCTTTGGCCATGGCTTACAACAATCCGAAAAGAGGGAAGAAGATGCGCGCCTTACACCACTTTGAGGGGTTCCGCGCAAGCTGCGAAACCCGCCTTTCCAGCTCTACAGGTGAAACATCTTGAGTATGCCGAGACCGACCAAACCCGACGAAGATCAGATAGATAGCGACGATGAAATTGAGCAGCCGCGGCATCAGCAAGATCAAGATACCCGCGATCAGGGCGACGATGGCGGGAACGTGCGCAGCGGTGATAGTCATTCAAATGCCTCCGGCAAATCTGGTGGAAAATCGAATCGAGGGCGGCAACTTACCCGCTGGCGCGGTTCCGGAATAGGAGACGCTTGTGGCGCCAACGGGTTCCGGCCTCAAGAAAAATTGGCGAAAAACCTGCCTCGAAAATTGCCCGAAATTGCCGCGTATGCGGCCGCGCTTTTCCGGAACAATGCCGCGCGCGATGAATTGGCTCGCATTGTGCGCTGGCGCAAGCCGGCGCTCTCCCTGCGAAGGAGTTGAGCATGCGGAACAGGATACTTGCTATTGCAGCGATCGCAGCCGCGATCAGTACACCGATCGCCGCGCAGGCCCAAAACACCGTGGGCGTCGTTCGCGGCGGCACGGTCGTCATCGACGACAACGAGGGCATCGCGGTCGATCAGCGTCCGGCGTTCCGTGAATACATCGTCCGCGAACGGGTGCCGAACTACACCATTCCGGATCGCGTGATCGTCGGCGGCGTGCTGCCGGAAACCGGCGTCACCTATTACGACGTGCCGCAGACCTTTGGCGTCACGCCCTATCGCTACACCGTGGTGAATGGCCGGACCGTGCTGGTCGAACCGCGTTCGCGTCGCATCGTTCAGGTGGTCGAGTAAGACCAGCCCCGAGATCGCCTGAACGATTGGTCCGGGCGCCGCGCAAGCGGATGTGCGCGTGTACGACTGGACTGAAAGCCCCGTCCGGCTCCCCCTCCGGGCGGGGTTTTTCATTGCGTAGCGTGTCCCGGACGCGATGCAGCGTGAAGCGCTGCTTCGCTGCGCCGGGACCCACGCCGATTCAATCGCGGTTCTGCAAACCCGGCTTCTGCACCACGAGGCGGTGGATTTTCTTGCCCGACGAGATGCTGACGACCTCTTCATCGAGGAACGGCGTGCCGTCAGGCAGTTCCGCCCGCACCAGCGCCGTGTCGAACGCGGCATAGAGCCGGCCATTGGCGTCGCGCATGTCGCACTCATCGGTGACGCGCCAGCTCAGATACAGGATGCCGCTGGGCTTGACGATATCGAGCAGGCGGCGAACGGCGGTGCCGATCTGCGCACAGCCGAGATGCATGATCACGGTCTCGCACAGCACGTTGTCATAGGCATCAGCCGCGATGCCCTTCAGCTTCGGCAATTCGGCGTGCTCGAACTTCAAATCCGGATAGCGCGAGCGCGCCTCGGCCAGCAGCCCTTCCGAGGCGTCGAAGCCGACGGCCGGAAAACCGTTGGCATTGAGCCACGCCACCTCACGGCCGGAGCCGCAACCGATATCGGCAGTGCAGCCGCCCCGGATGAAGAACCGCGTGACGGTTTCCTGCAGGTCGACTGGCGCCGGCTGCGCGTGCCAGTCTTTTGCGAACGTTGCCGCATCATGATCGTAGGCGGCAAGCGTCTGGCGATCCATGGCTCAACCTTCGATCTTGGAGAAATCCGCCACCGCGCGGGTCGCAGCCCGGATCTCATTGAGCAGCTTTAGCCGATTCTCGCGCACTTTTGGATCGTCGTCGTTGACCTTGACCTTGTCAAAGAACGCATCGACCGCCGGACGCAGCTTTGCCATGGCGCTCATCGCGGCGGCAAAATCCTCCCTGGCTACGGCGCTGCCGGCTTCGCTCTTCGCCTGATCGATTGCCTTCGCCAGAGCCTTCTCTTCGTCGAGCGTGTAGAGCGAAACATCGGGCGCGCCATCAAAGCTGCGCTTGTCCTTCTTCTCCTCGATCCCGAGGATATTGTTCGCGCGTTTTGTTCCTGCGAGCAGGTTCTTGCCGTCGTCGGTATCGAGGAATTTTGCGAGGGCCTCGACACGGCGGACGACCATCAGGAGATCATCCTGGCCGCCCAACGCGAAGACCGCGTCGACGAGATCGTGGCGCGCGCCTTGATCGCGCAGTTGGACTTTCAAGCGATCTGCGAAGAAGGCGAGGAGGTCGTAACTCAAGTTCCATGCGCCCGAATTCTCGACGCGCGAAAAACGATCAGCGTAAGAACTCGCAATCTTCTCTGCAACTTCTGCACGCAATTCCGGAAGCTTTTCTGCACTTTCCGAACGTTCCAGTAGTTCGTTCAGGTGGATATATGTGTCAGAACCACCTTCGGCAGCATTGAGTTCGGCAAGATGCTCTCGAGCCTTTTCGTGACTCTCAATAATCCCGGCAACGATCCGATCATGAACTCCTTGGACTTCGGTCTCCAAGTCGAACCATCGCCGCTGCCAGAAAGTCTCACGAAGGTTCAAGCGAAGCCCATTTTCTAAGATGATCCGAATCGCACCCAGCGCCGCGCGACGCAACGCGTACGGGTCTTTCGATCCCGTGGGCTTCTCATCGATCGCCCAGAAGCCAACCAGCGTGTCGATCTTGTCCGCCAGCGCCACGGCAACACTCACCGGATCGGTCGGCACGCGATCCGCCGGCCCCTGCGGCTTGTAGTGCTCTTCGCTCGCGGCGGCGACGGAAGCATCCTCGCCCTGCGCCAGCGCGTAGTACTTGCCCATCAAGCCTTGCAGCTCCGGGAATTCGCCGACGACTTCGGTCAGCAAATCCGCCTTTGCCAGACGCGCGGCCCGCTTGGTCTTTTCGACATCGGCGCCGACCAGCGGCGCGATCTCGGCCGCCAGCCGCTCGATCCGCTCGATACGCTGTGCCTGCGTCCCCAGCTTCTCATGAAACACGATCTGCTCGAATTTCGGCAGCCGGTCTTCCAGCTTCGTCTTCAGATCGGTCTCATAGAAAAATTTTGCGTCGCTCAGCCGCGGGCGGATCACGCGCTCGTTGCCGCCGACGATGGTCTTGCCGCCGTCAGAGGCCTCGATGTTGGCCGTGAGCACGAATTTGTTGGTCAGCTTGCCCGTCGCGGGGTCCTTGACCACAAAACATTTCTGGTTGGTCCGGATGGTGGCGCGGATCACCTCGTCCGGGATCGCCAAAAATTCCTTCTCGAACGATCCCATCATCACGACGGGCCACTCGACGAGACCTGCCACCTCGTCCAGCAGCGCCTGATCCTCGACCAGCTCGAAATTCTTGCGCCTGCGCCGCGGTCCTGGCGTCGGCCAGAATGATGTGCTTGCGCGCCTGCGGATCGAGCACGACTTTTGCATTTTTCAGCTTGGCTTCATAATCCTCGAAGCGGCGCACCGAGATCGCACCCGGCGCCATGAAGCGGTGGCCGTAGGTGGTCCGGCCGGCTTCGATGCCTGCAACGTCGAATTTCACCACGTCGGGCTCTTCGGTCTCGATGCCGAAGGTCGCGACGATGGCGTGCAGCGGCCGCACCCAGCTCAGCGACCCCGATTTGGCCGAGCGTTCGCCCCAGCGCATCGATTTCGGCCACGGGAAGCTGCGCACGATCACCGGCAAGATCTCGGCCAGCACGTCGAGCGTGGGGCGGCCGGGCTTTTCGATCAGCGCGATGTAGAAATCACCCTTCTTGGGATCGCGCTGGATTTTCGCCTCGTCGAGCGATTTGAGGCCGGTTGCTTTGAGAAAGCCCTGCACGGCCGCATCGGGCGCGCCGATCTTCGGCCCGCGGCGCTCGTCTTTCAGGTCCGGCTGCCGCGCCGGAATGCCGTGCACGGTCAGCGTCAGCCGCCGCGGCGTCACGAACGCCCTGGCGCCTTCATAGATCAGCCCTTCGGCCACTAGCCTGTCGGTGACCATGCGGCGCAGATCGTCCGCCGCCTTCGCCTGCATGCGCGCGGGGATTTCTTCGGAAAACAGCTCTAGCAGAAGTTCAGGCATCAGACCGCCCTGCCCGCTTCGGTATGAATCCAGGCTTCGCCGCAGGCCTTTGCCAAATCGCGCACGCGCCCGATGTAGCTCTGCCGTTCGGTCACCGAGATCACGCCGCGCGCATCGAGCAGATTGAAGACATGGCTCGCCTTGATGCACTGGTCATAGGCCGGCAGCGCCATCAGATGCTCTTTCTGGTTGCTGCCTTCGCGCCATCCGGCCGCGAGATATTTCCGGCACGCCGCTTCGGCCATCTTGAACTGCTCGAACAGCATCGTCGTGTCGGCATATTCGAAATTGTGCCGCGAATATTCCTGCTCGGCCTGCAGGAACACGTCGCCATAGGTCACCTTGTCGGCGCCCTCGCGGCCGTTGAAATTCAGATCATAGACGCGGTCGACGCCCTGCACATACATCGCGAGCCGCTCCAGTCCGTAGGTGAGCTCGCCCGCGACCGGTGCGCATTCGACGCCCGCGACCTGCTGGAAGTAAGTGAACTGCGACACTTCCATGCCGTCGCACCAGCACTCCCAGCCGAGGCCCCACGCGCCCAGCGTCGGGCTTTCCCAGTCGTCCTCGACAAAGCGGATGTCGTGCAGCGCGGAGTCGATGCCGATCGCAGCCAGCGACTTCAGGTAAAGCTCCTGCAGGTCCGGCGGCGACGGTTTTATGATCACCTGGAACTGATAATAATGCTGCATCCGGTTGGGATTTTCGCCGTAGCGGCCGTCCTTCGGCCGGCGCGAGGGCTGCACATAGGCGGCCTTCCACGGCTTCGGCCCCAGCGCGCGCAGCGTCGTCGCCGGGTGAAAGGTGCCCGCGCCCATTTCCATGTCGTAGGGCTGCAGGATCACGCAGCCCTGATCGGCCCAGAACCGCTGCAGAGCCAGAATAAAACCCTGGAACGAGCGTTCCGGGCGCATGTGAGCGGGTATGGCGTCCATCGTCAGAATCGGTCTCGCGAGGGGTTTTGAAGCGCGCGGGACCGTATCGGCGGGGGGGCGGGGAATCAAGGCGATGCCCGAGGCCTCGCGGGGCTGCTTACCTCTCCCTTGCGGGGGAGCATAGGCCGCCCTTGGCGGCCGTCTCGCGAAGCACGCCGAAGCGCAGCTTCGGCTATGTCACATCGAAAGATGCGCTACGGGTGGGGGAAATCTCTCAACACGGGCAGTGTCACTCGCGGCAGCACCCCCACCCCAACCCTCCCCCGCAAGCGGGAGAGGGAGCGCTGGCCCTGCCTGGCTGAACTAGCCCGGCCGATAGGCTCCGGTGACGGGGTCGCGGCGCAGCGTCGGGATATCGCCGGAACGGGCGGCTTCGGCCACGCGGGCCAACCGGGCTTCTTCCAGTTCCTTGTTGATCTTGAGGGCGGTCTTGTAGGCCCAGCGGACCACGGCCAGTCCACCCAGGGCGCCGGCAAATGCGACAAACGGCGGCATCGGTCGATCCTTGTCGTTCACGTCGGTAGAGCCCCCAATGACCACATTCTTGCGCAAGCCGGCCCGCGCCGCAATCGGCCTTTTTGGGACCAAATGGCGCGGGGTGCCGGCCCCTAAAACCCGAATTTCGCCCAAATCGCCCGGGTTTCGAGTGCTGAAATCACTTCGTCCGGCAGGCCCGAAAACCCGTCCAGCGAGGCCAGCGTGCCCGCACCCGCCGATTTGCGCCCGAGCAGCCCGGCCAGCATCCCGCTGGCGGGCGCGATCACCGGCGTCAGCACCTTGTCGCCGTAACGGGCACGCAGCGTCGAGCGCAGGTCGCCGATTGCATCTGCGAGGCCCATGGTAACAGAGGTTTCACCCGCCCAATATTCGCCGGTGAACAGGGTATCGTCGGCGCCCTTGAGGCGGCTGCCCCGGCTACCCTTTACCAGCGCAATGAAGATGGCGTGGATCTCGCGCTGGAGCGCCTTGACGCGCGCCACGTCGTCGGGGTTCTCGGGCAGGAACGGATCGAGCATCGCCTTGTGCGCGCCGGCCGTATAAAGCCGCCGCTCGACGCCGATCCGCTTGATCAGGTCCTGAAACCCAAAGCTGCCGCCGACCACGCCGATCGAACCCAGGATCGAGGACGGATCGCAGAAGATCTCATCGCCGGCACAGGCGATCATGTAACCGCCGGATGCCGCGACGTCCTCGACGAATACCAGCACCGGCAAATTCTTTTCCGCCGCGAGCTGCCTGATCCGCAAATAGATCTGGCGCGATTGCACCGGCGAGCCGCCGGGCGAGTTGATCACCAGCGCCACCGCCCTGGCGTTCCTGATCGAAAAAGCGCGCTCGAGCGTCTTGGCGACGCCCGCCAGCGACATGCCCGGCCGCAGCGGCGTCACCGCACCGATCACGCCGGACAGCCGGACCACCGGCACCACCGCGGCGTCGCGCCGGAATTTCGCCGGAACGAATTCCTTCAGCTTCTCGACGAGGCTCGCCATCACGCCGCGATCACGTGTTTGTTCACTCATGCCGTTACCTCGAATTAACCATTTTTTATCACCCCAATGTCATTGGGATGGCTGGAACGCCTTTTGCATCGCTGCGGTTGAGGCTGCAATGGCGCAGCGGAGAGTGACATGAAAATCTATCTGCTGATAATGCTGATCGGCACCATTTTGGCAGCGGTTCACTTCACTTCGGCGCCCGAAACGGCAGTCAGAAACGCTCCCGCAATAGCAACTTCCGCTCAAAGCGCCTCCACGCCTCGGAATCCCGCCGTCCTCACGGCATCGCCAGCGGCAATGTTCCCTTCCCGGCCAGAACCTCCTGCACCTCTTTATTAGGCACGCCTGACTCATCATTGAGCAGCAGGGCAGCCTGAATTTGCGTCGGCGCGCGTCCGCCCTTGGTGGCGCGAATCAAAACGCGGATCGCCGGCGCCGTCACGTCAGCGTGAACGGGCAACATCTGCAGGCTGCCGAAAGCCGCGATCGAGCGCCGCCAGCACCTCGGCAATCCCGTCGGCACGCCAGATCAGCGTCAGCATGCCCTTGGGCTTGAGGATGCGCCGCGCCGCGCGAATCCAGTTCTCGAGCGTGGTCGCGGTCGCCACATGCGCGGTTTCGCGCGCCTTGTCCGGCGAAACGCGGTGCCGCGCAGGATCGTTGAACGGCGGATTCATCAACACGGCATCGACGCTGTCGGCCGGACAGGCCGGCCGCGGCGAACGCGCCGGCGGCGGATTCGACATCGAGCACGATCACCTCGGCCGCGATCGCATTGGCGGCCGCATTCTCGCGCGCCAGCGACGCCAGCGTCTCGTCGATCTCGACCAGCACGAGATCGATGTCCGCCACGCGCTTCGCAACCGCAAGCCCGGCAGCACCGACGCCGGCGCCGAAATCGGCCACGCGATCGCCTGGACGCGCCGGCGTCGCCGCCGCCAGCAGCATGGCGTCGTGGCCGGCGCGATGGCCCGATTTCAGTTGCCGCAGACGCAATTGTCCGCCGAGAAATGCATCCTCGGTGACGTGTGCTGCGAGTTCACTCATCGGCCCGCAATTCGTGGGCGAGGCCCGCATCGGCCAGAATCTGGCGCGCCTCGCGGTTATCATCCTCGTGGACCAGGATGCGGCGCGGCAGGACCCCGAGCGATCCCTCGATGATGCTCATATTCTGGTCCAGCACCAGATGATGGATATTGGCGCCGTCGAGCAGCGCGCCGACGGCGGAAACCAGCACGATATCGTTGGTTCGAACCAATTCCCGCAATTTTACGTTCTCCTTTGCCGGCCCGGTGCGGGGGCCTTGCGAGCCATGTCAACCGGTTCGAGCCCTTGCCGCTTTGGCGCGCAGTTTCTATTGTTATACCCAAGGATAGTGCCGATTGGGCAAATGTGGAGACCAGCGTGGCGGTTATTGTACCCTTCGAAAGCCCATCGAACGCCTCGATCGATGAGCTGGTCGGCCTTGTCGCCGCCGACATGGAGCGGGTCAACGCGACCATCCTGTCGCGGACCGGCTCCGAAGTGACCATGATTCCGGAGGTCGCCAACCACCTGATTTCCTCGGGCGGAAAGCGGCTGCGCCCGATGCTGACCCTGGCGATGGCCAACCTCACCGGTTATTCCGGCGACGGCCATATCAAGCTCGCGGCCTCCGTCGAGTTCATGCACACCGCCACCCTGCTGCATGACGACGTGGTCGACGAGAGCGAACTGCGGCGCGGCAAACTGTCGGCGCGGATGCTGTGGGGCAACGAGGCCAGCGTGCTGGTCGGCGACTTCCTGCTCGGCCAGGCCTTCCGCATGATGGTCGAGGTCGGCTCGCTGCGCGCGCTCGACATCCTCTCGTCCGCCGCCGCCACCATCGCCGAAGGCGAAGTGATGCAGCTCGCCGCCGCCAAGAACACCGCGACCACCGAGGACGAATATCTCGCCGTGATCCGCGGCAAGACCGCCGAGCTGTTCGCCGCCGCCTGCGAGGTCGGTCCTGTGATCGCCAACCGGCCCAAGGCCGAGCAGACCGCCTGCCGCTCGGTCGGCATGAATCTCGGCATCGCGTTCCAGCTGGTCGACGACGTGCTGGACTATGGCGGCAAGGCCGCCAAGCTCGGCAAGAACATCGGCGACGATTTCCGCGAGGGCAAGATCACGCTGCCGGTGGTGCTGGCATTCCGCCGCGGCAATGACAGTGAGCGCAAGTTCTGGATCAAGGCGCTGGAGCGCGGCGAGATCGGCGACGGCGATCTCGATCACGCCATCGGGCTGATGACCAAGCACCGCGCGCTGGAAGACACCATCAGCCGCGCCCAGCATTACGGCGCGATGGCGGTCGACGCGCTGGCGCTGTTTCCGCCGTCGCCGATGAAGACCGCGCTGGAGCAGGTGGTAGCGTTCTGTCTGGCGCGGTCGCATTGATCGAGAGAGGTTGTGATCCTCCGCGAAAGCGGGGGATCCAGTACGCCGCGGCTTCTCGGTAAAATCGCTAACGTCTCTGGAATACTGGGTCACCCGCCTTCGCGGGTGACGACAGCGAGCAAGCCTAGCTCAACGTCCCCGCATGCACCCACCAGCCGGGGTGATCGCGCCGGATCTTCTCCGCCGCGCGGCCGCGCGTCGGCGGTCGTTTTCGTAGATCGCAAAACAGGTCGCGCCCGAGCCCGACATCCGCGCCAGCCAGGCGCCGTCGGTCGCGCGCAGCGCCGAGATCACTTCGCCGATCACCGGCTGGATGCGCAGCGCCGGCGCTTCCAGATCGTTGGAGCTGGCCGCGAGCACTTCGACCCAGTCGTCGATCGAGGCGCCGGCTTCCGGCCAGGCCGGTGCCGCGGAACACGTCGGTGGCGCCGACCAGCAGCTCGCCGTTGCGCAGGCCCAGCGCCTTGAACACGTCCTTGGTCGCCACCGGCACGCGCGGATTGACCATCACGCAGGGCATGTTCGGCAGGCTGCAGCGGCAACAAGTTCTCGCCGACGCCGGTCATGTCGCAGGCGCGCGAGGTAAGGCACACCGGCACGTCGGCGCCGGTCAGCAGCGCGACCTCGACCAGCCGTGCGATCGTCGAGCGCCAGCCCGTTGAATTGCGCCAGCAGCCGCAGCGCCGCCGCGGCATCGGCCGAGCCGCCGCCGATCCCGGCCGCGACCGGCAACACCTTGTCGAGCGTGAAAGCGCCGAGCTTCAATCCGGCACGCGCTCGGCGAGCAGCCGCGCGGCCTTGAGCACCAGATTGTCGGAGGTCTCGCCGCAGGCCGCCGGCCAGCGGCCCCGACAGTCTCGAGCATCGAGCTCGGCGCCGGCGTCAAGCGTCAGGCGATCGGCGCAATCGGCGAACGCCACCACGCTTTCGAGATCGTGATAGCCGTCGACGCGACGGCCGACCACCCGCAGGGTCAGGTTGACCTTGGCGCGCCCTTCTGCAACCAACGCCGGCATCGGCGACAGCCCCCAAGCTCACCGTCGATCAGCCGCCCTTGCCGTCTTCTTTTTCTTGTCGGCGGAGGCGGCCGAAGAAGACGTGTCGTCCGGCAGGCCGTTCTCGATCTTGGCCTCGATCTTCGGCAGTTCTTCCGGCTCGGGCTTGAGGTCGCGGGCATGCGCCCACTGGAATTTCGCTTCCAGCGTGCGGCCGACGCGCCAATAGGCGTCGCCGAGATGGTCGTTGATGGTGGGATCCTCGGGCTTGAGGTCGATCGCGCGCTCGAGATTCTTCACCGCGTCATCGTAATTGCCGATGCGGTAATAGGCCCAGCCGAGCGAGTTCGACGATGTAGCCGTCGTCGGGACGCTGATCGACGGCGCGCTTGATCATCTTCATGCCTTCGTCGAGATTGATGCCCTGATCGATCCAGGAATAGCCGAGATAGTTCAGCACATGCGGCTGCTCGGGCTGCAGCTCGAGCGCCTTGCGCATGTCGGCTTCGGCCTTGGTCCACTGCTTGGAGCGCTCCTCGCAGATGCCGCGGTAGTAATAGGTCGACCCAGGTGTTCTTGTCGTTGCTCGCCGGCAGCACGTCGATGCCCTGCGAATAGGTCGCGGCGCAATCGGCGAACTTCTTGCGGCCGCGCTCGATATTGCCGAGCGCCATGATGGCTTCGAGATCCTTGGAGTCTTCGGCGGTGACGTCCTTGAGGATCTTGATCGCCTCGTCGCTGCGGTCGGCGGCGTCGAGATCGGTGGCGAGCTGGATCTGCGCGTTGCGCTTCAGCGGCGAACTGGCCGGCACGCGCTCATAGACCTTGATCGCCATCGCCGGCTTCTTCACCGATTCGTAGAGATCGGCGAGCGAGAGCAGCGCCAGCGGATGATTGGGCTGCAGATACAGCGCGAGCTGCAGATAGACCAGCGCCAGATCCTCGCCGCCGCGGCGGGTCAGCGTGGCGCCGATGCCGTACAGCGCCTCGGCAGCGCCGGCCTGCGCCGAGTCGACCAGCGGCGGCAGTTTCTTGCCGGCCTTGGTCTCGCGCAGACGCTTCCTGCACCAGCGGATGGCGCGGCAGCTTCTTGTCGAAGGCCTCGTAGATGCGCGGTGGCCGCCGCCGCATCCTTGTTGCGCGACAGCCAGCGCGCATAGGCGTCGGACACGCGCAGCATGGAATCGTCGAGCTTGTAGGCGCGCTCGAAGCGCGCGCCGGCGTCCTTTTCCTTGCCCGAGAGTTCGAGGATCATGCCCGGCGTGCAGGTCCTTGAAGATCGGATACCATTCCGGACCGGTCAGCTTGTCGATGGTGGCGACCGCGGTCTTGGCATCGCCGGCGCCGTAGCTGGCCCAGCCCGACAGCAGCGTCGCGACCAGATCGGTGATCGGCCCGCGGATCGACTGGTTGATGTTGATCTGCGCGGCCGCATATTTCTTCAGCTTGAGATCGCGCACGCCGACGACGAGGCGCGCGACGCGATTGGTCTTGTCGATGCGTCAGGATGCGCTCGGCGAGCTTGACCGCTTCGTCGATGTCGCCGTCCGCCAGCGAGGAGATGAAGGCGCGGTCGAGCAGTTCGTTGTTCTTCGGATCGGTGCGCAGCGCCGAGCGATAGAAGGCGGCCGCCGAAGCGGCGTCGCGCTCGACGCTGGCATGACGGGCCGCCAGATAGCTGCCGGACGGTGGTCAGCGACTTTCAGATCGGTCCTGGTCGGGAATTGCGCCGCGTTGTCGGCCGGATGATCCGGCGTCTGCGCCGACAGCCGAGACCGGCGACGAGCCAGCGCGGCAAGGGTAAAGGCGGCGATCGTCCAGCGATTGAAACGAGTGGAAATCATCACGGTTCGCCTAGCTCCGAGGATTTTACGGATGCCATCTCGAATGCGAACCCAAGCGGCGGCATCAAGGTCACGCGACAATGCCGCTTTTGGCGTTCAACCGCAAGGATTCGGGCTGGCGAATCGATTGGCAGATGACGCCTTCAGGTCGCCGATCTTGCCAGCACCACCCGGAAACGCTTTCACTGTGGCGGTATCGTGGCCGGGCCGCCAGAACGCTGTTCCGGCGCTTGTTTAGACGGGTTTTCCGCACGCGAATCAGTAACGCCGCGCCTGGAAACGGGATGTCACCCCGCCGCCGGCTCACGCAATCGTGGTCACATCGCCTCGTAGTTGGGGCCGCCGCCGCCTTCCGGTGGAACCCAGGTAATGTTGCCGTTCGGGTCCTTCACGTCGCAGGTTTTGCAGTGGACGCAGTTCTGGGCGTTGATCTGGAAGCGCGGGCCCGGACGCCTCCTCGACCCATTCATAGACGCCGGCCGGGCAATAGCGATTCGACGGACCGGCATAGACGTCGTGCTCGGACGTCTTCTGCAGGTTCATGTCGGCGACCTTGAGATGGACCGGCTGGTCCTCTTCGTGGTTGGTGTTGGACATGAACACCGACGACAGCTTGTCGAACGATATCTTGCCGTCCGGCTTCGGGTAGGCGATCGGCGCGTGCGTCTTCGCCGGATCCAGCGTCTTGCGGTCGGGCTTGGCATGCGACTGGGTTCCGAACAGCGAGAAGCCGACAGCGTGTTGCACCACATGTCGAAGCCGCCGAGCGCCGACGCCGATGATGGTGCCGAACTTCGACCACAGCGGCTTGACGTTGCGGACCCGGATACAGATCCTTGCCGACGGCGGAATCGCGCCAGGCGTTCTCGTAATCGACCAGTTCGTCATTGGCACGGCCGGCGCCCAGCGCTGCCGCGACATGTTCGGCGGCGAGCATGCCGCTGCCCATCGCGTTGTGCACGCCCTTGATGCGCGGCACGTTGACGAAGCCGGCCGCGCAGCCGACCAGCGCGCCGCCGGGGAAGGTCAGCCGCGGCACCGACTGGTAGCCGCCTTCGGTGATGGCGCGCGCGCCATACGCGAGCCGCTTGCCACCCTCGAACATCGCGCGGATCGAGCGGATGGGTCTTGAAGCGCTGGAATTCATCGAACGGCGACAGGTACGGATCGTCGTAGTTGAGATGCACGACGAAGCCGACAGCGACCTAGATTGTCGTCGTAGTGATAGAGGAACGAGCCGCCGCCGGTCGAATTGTTCGAGCGGCCAGCCGAACGAATGCTGGATCAGGCCCTTCTGGTGTTTGGCGGGATCGATCTGCCAGACCTCCTTCAGACCGATGCCGAATTTCGGCGGCTCGCTTTTGGCGTCGAGCGAGAACTTCGCGATCAGCTGCTTGGTGAGGCTGCCGCGCGCGCCTTCGGCGAACAGCGTGTATTTGCCGAGCAGTTCCATGCCGCGGGTGAAGGAATCCTTGTGGCTGCCGTCCCTGGCGATGCCCATGTCGCCGGTCGCGATGCCGCGCACCGCGCCCTTGTCGTCGTAGAGCACCTCGGTCGCGGCAAAGCCCGGATAGATTTCGACGCCGAGCGCCTCGGCCTTGCGGCGCCAGCCAGCGGCAGACATTGCCGAGCGAGCCGATGTAGCAGTGATGATTGTTCATCAGCGGCGGCATCATGAAGTTCGGCAGCCGGATCGTGCCGCCGCCGTCATCCAGTAGAAGCGGTCGTCCTTGACCTGCGTCTTCAGCGGGCAATCGCGCGTCCTCGCGCCAGTCCGGAATCAGCTTGTCGAGCGAGACCGGATCGATCACCGCGCCCGACAGGATATGCGCGCCGACCTCGGAACCCTTCTCCACCACCACGATGTTGAGATCGGCGTTGAGCTGCTTCAGCCGGATCGCCGCCGACAGGCCTGACGGCCCGGCGCCGACGATCACGACGTCGAATTCCATGGATTCGCGCGGCGGTAGTTCTTCGGTGCTCATGATCTGATCTCAGCCCGGTTGAGAACGGCTTCTAACGGCTCGTTGTTTCCGATTTTTGCGGGGAGGACAACCACGGAAATGCAATGTGAGACGTTTCATGGCAGCCCAATCCATCCTAGATTGGCATAATGAACCCCGACGCCCGAACCCGCCCCTACGTTACAGCAATTGCTGGCCTTTTATCTCGAGGCCGGGGTCGATTGCGCGCTGACGGACGAGCCGGTCGACCGGCTGGCCGAGCCCGACGCCGTTCCCGTTGCGGCGCCGCACGAGACCGGCGGCACCGCGCGCCGGTCAGGGAAATCCCGGCCGCAGCGCCGCCAGTTCCGCGCAGCGAAACCGCGCTCGCGCCGGAAGCGGCCATCGCCTCGGCCCGGGAAGCGGCGCGAACCGCGCCGACGCTGGAGGCGCTGCGCGCGCTGCTGGAGAATTTCGACGGCTGCGCGCTGAAACATACCGCCACACGGCTGGTGTTCGCCGACGGCAATCCGCAGGCGCGCATCATGTTCGTCGGCGAGGCGCCCGGACGCGACGAGGATATCGAAGGCCTGCCGTTCGTCGGGCGCTCCGGCAAATTGCTCGACCGGATGATCGCGGCGATCGGGCTCGATCGCAGCAAGGCCTATATCGCCAATGTGATTCCGTGGCGGCCGCCCGGCAACCGCACGCCGACGCCGCAGGAGACGCAAATCTGCCTGCCCTTCATCCAGCGGCAGATCGAACTGGTCAATCCCGACGTGCTGGTGACGCTCGGCAATCCCTCGACGCAGACGCTGCTGCAGACCCGCGAGGGCATCATGCGCACGCGCGGAAAATGGTTCGACTACGACACCGGCACGCGCACCATCCGCGCCATCGCCACGTTCCATCCGGCCTATCTGCTGCGCTCTCCGTCCTACAAGCGAATGTCGTGGCAGGATCTGCGCGCGGTCGCGAAGGCGCTGGAACAGACGGCTTCGTAGTTTCGGCCAATATGCACTTATGCCGTGGCCACCAACTATCAGGTCAATTGATCATCGTTCGCGAAAAGCCCGCAATCGCAGCGCTGAGATGGTGCGAGAATTTCTCATAATCAAAATCTTTCGGAATCCGCAAAACCGGATTCGCGATTTTTTGTAATGCTGCGGCACATATGATGTTCCGGAGTTCGATCCGGCCAATTTCCACCAGAACATCGGCATTGATTGGAACTGCAAGTCCGATGGATTTGATCGATTGCTTGGTGAAGGGGTTACTTATTCTTCCAATCTTGTCGTAGCCCTTGCACAATCGGTTGTTCTCCGCATCTTCTGAAGAAGCCGAAACGATCACTATGGTTGGTCTACCCCGGCGCCAAACGACAAGTCCTTGAACGACGTGGAGAGGGCATTTTCCATCTCCATTGTCTCAGATCGGACGCCCTCGCTCACGCCTTTCCATGCGATACTTGTAACCCTGACCTTCATTTTTGATCCATCAGGACGGCGATACTTATGGGCTCTTCGGCCGCACGATGGCCCAACCGATCCGCAGCAGCGGTTGCCTGCCGTTCACCATCCATTCGAACGCGCGCGGCACTTCCGGCACGAGGCCGGGAAACCGCTGCGCGATATCGGCGGGCGGCGTGCCTGAGGTATCGGAAGCGCGCCAAACCACGACGCCGCCGGTTTCATTGAATTTGGTTGCGTTGAGCCACGGCGTCCGTTCCGGCGCGGCGTCGAGCAAGAGATGCGGCCGTCCGGTGTCCATCGCGACCAGGGCGGCAAGCTGCGGATCGCCGGTCACCGCGCGCAGCCGCTGGTTGGTGCGGCGCTCAAAACTGTCGCCGAAGAAACGCGCGATCGCTGTCGCCGGCAGCGAGGTCGGCACGTCGGCCGTGCCGGTCCAGGGCAGGAACAGCGTCGCTGCGACCGCCAGCAAAGCCGGCGCTGCCAGCGCCGCCGCCCACACCGAGCGCAGCAGGCGCTGGCGCCGCAAATGAATGAGATCGCCGGTCGCAACGACCACGGCCAGTCCGGACATCAGCAGCGCCACGCCTGCGCCGCCGACCACGCGGTCCAGATTGAACAGGCCGGCGATCAGGCTGCCGAGCAATGCCGGCGCAATCGCAAAGAAATAGACGAACTGGCGCGCCAATTGATCGACCGGCGGCCGGTAGATGATCGGCGTTTCCTCCGCATGCCGGGCGAACCAGCCCGAATTGAGAATCACCAGCAGCACGATGCCGGACATCGCCAGGATCAGGCCGCCGAGCAGGCTGCCCCAATGCAGCGCCCGCCGGCTGAGATCGCCGATCGCGGGTAACGGCGGCATCACCAAGATATCCGAGCGGAGCAGCCAGATCAGATAAGGCAGCGCCAGGACGACGATCACCAGCAGCGAATAAAGCGGGTCGAGTGACATCAGCGTGCGCCGCCCGCGCGACGTGGCAAGCGCGAATCCGGCGACGAGCAGCAACAGCCCGATCGCGGCCGGTGTCGTCAGCAGCAACAGGCCGGCCTCGATCGACCATGCAAACCACGCGTTATGCCGGTTCTGGCCGATCAGCCGCCATGAATGCAGAAGCAGGAGCGCCCAGAGCGGGCGCGCCAGCACCAATGGGCCGAATTCGACGCCGGGCGAGCTGAAGACCACGACCGTGATGGTCAGGAGCACCGCGAGCACCGCCTGCTGGCCGCCGACGATGGCGCGGGCGAGCCGATAGACGGTCAGGAAGGTCGCGATGGTGCAGAGCTGCGCCAACAGATAGACGCCGAACATGTGATTGCCGGCGGCGCGAAACGCGATATCGGCGAGCCAGAACGCCAGCGGCGGGCCCAAATCGGTCCCGACCTGATATTCCCGGCCGAAAGCCAGCACGGTCGCGAGGTCGCCGGGCGGGCTGCGATAGAGCAGCAGCGGCAGCAACAGCCAAAGCCCGGCCTGAAGCAGCACCACGAGCCAGACCACCAGCCGCGGCCGGGCGCGGATCAGTTCGACAACCAGGGAGGTGAAGCGCATGAAACGTCCGAAATGCCCGGGCAAACGTACGGGCCGGGCGTTCGAGCCGACCCTGTCCGATCCGCATGTGTGATAAAGGCCGCGGGCTGCCGAAGCAACTGGCGTCAGACCGCGGCCGAAACCTCAGGCGTGATCAGCGATTCGGCTGTGAAAAGGTCGCGTTCGACCGTGGACGGCTGGTGCTTCTCCCGCGCCGCGACGACGGGGGCAAAGAAGCGGCGGTGATGGACGCTCGGTCCGAGCCGGTCGAGGGCCTCGCGATGTGCCGGTACGGCGTAGCCCTTGTGGGTCTCAAAACCGTAGCCCGGGCAATCCAGCGCCAGCGCGCACATCAGGCGGTCGCGCGTGACTTTCGCGATGATCGAGGCGGCCGCGATCGACATCACGATGCCGTCGCCGCCGATCACCGCGTCGCAGTCGCACGCCGCATCGATGCGGTCGCGGCCGTCGACGAACACATGTTTTGGCGCTTCGGGCAGCGCGTGCACCGCGCGCGCCAGCGCCCACAGCGAGGCACGCAGAATATTTTCGCGATCGATTCGCGCCGGCGAGGCAAAGGCGACCGCAAACGACGCGGTCGCGCAAATCTCCTCGAACAGTTCCTCGCGGCGTTCGGCGGTCAACCGCTTGGAATCGTCGATGCCCTTGGGGATTCGCCTGGGGTCGAGCACGACGGCCGCGGCCACCACCGGCCCTGCCAGCGGCCCGCGCCCGGCCTCGTCACAACCGGCCACCGGCCAGACCCCGCGGTTGATCAGCGCGCGCTCGCGGCGAAAGCTCGGCGGCGAGACCGCGATCACGCCCTTCGGCGGCTTGGCTGGTTTCTTGGTGGATTGGTCCCGAATCATGCCGGGATGGTGCGCAAGCAAGACTAACTGCGCAACCGGGAACCGCGGCCAATTCCCGCTATTCAATCCGGCCGTAGGAACGTAGGCAGTCTTTCCTCCGTCATTGCGAGCGAAGCGAAGCAATCCATCGCGCCGCGGAAAGAAAGGCGGAAAGAAAGAATGGATTGCTTCGGTCGCTTCGCTCCTCGCAATGGCGACTGCTGGAGTCCCGCCGCCCTAGAACAAACTCAGTTGCTGCCCGCCTTGCTTCGGTCTTGCAAAATGGTCGGTCGTGAGCTTCGTGCGCCGCTTGTTGAGGCCGAGTTTTTCGCAGGCGATTTCGAAGCGGCGGCCGATCATCCAGGCCATCGGGCCGGTGCCCTTCATCCGCGTGCCCCATTGCGAATCGTAGTCGCGTCCGTCGCGCATGTCGCGGATCAGGGTAAAGACGTGGCGATAACGGTCGGGATAGTTCGCCATCAGCCATTCGCGAAACAGATCGCGCACTTCCAGCGGCAGCCGCAGCAGCACGTAGCTTGCTTCCCTGGCGCCGGCATGCGCCGCCGCATCGAGAATGCGCTCGATCTCGGAGTCGTTCAGCGCGGGAATCACGGGGGCTGACCATCACCGTTGCCGGAATGCCGGCCTCCGCCAGTTGCCGGATCGCCTCGAGCCGCTTTGGCGGCGTCGAGGCCCGCGGCTCCATGCTGCGCGCCAGTTTCGGATCCAGCGTCGTCACCGACAGCGCGACCTTGACCAGATTGCGCTTGGCCATCCTTGAGAGAATGTCGATGTCGCGCGTCACCAGCGCCGATTTGGTCACGATGCCGACCGGGTGGCCTGATCGTTCCAGCACTTCGAGAATGCCGCGCATGATTTTGTGGTCGCGCTCGATCGGCTGATAGGGATCGGTGTTGGTCCCGATCGCGATCATGCGCGGCTCGTACCCCGGCGCCGCCAGCTCTTTTTCCAGCAGCGCCGGCGCATCCGGCTTGACGAGCAGTCTTGTTTCGAAATCCAGCCCCGGCGACAGGCCGAGATAGGCGTGGGTCGGCCGCGCGAAGCAGTAGACGCAGCCATGCTCGCAGCCCCGATAGGGATTGATGGAACGGTCGAAGCCGATATCGGGCGAGTCGTTGCGGGCGATCACCTTGCGCGAGGTGTCGATCGTCACCGTGGTCTTGAACGGCGGCAGTTCGTCCAGGCTCTGCCAGCCGTCGTCGAAGGCGACCCTGGCTTCGGCTTCGAAGCGGCCGCTGTCGTTGGACTGCGCGCCGCGGCCGCGCCGCCGTTCGCGATCGATCGCGACCGCGAGTTCGGGAAAAGGAGTAGCCCCCGCCGGTTCGGAGGGCGCCGTGACCGGCGGGTGCTTGAGGGCATGAGAGGATGCTCGGCTCATGGATCGGTACATAGCACGCCGCGAGAACAAATCAAGAACAAGAATATTTGCGCAGGGATTTAATTTGGCCCTGCGGCTCCCGGTGGCTCTGCTTTGTTGAGGGAAATCAACGCCGGCAGCTTTGCCGCGGGCAAAATAATCAACAGCGGCCGGCGACCGAACGGTCGAAGGCGTCGCGGTTCCTACACAAGCGCGATCTAGCCTTGGTTCAAGTCGGCAGGGATCAATCGGGCCTCGATCTCGTTGCGTTTAGTCATCCCCCAGGAAACCAACATGCAAACGACAGCTGCACACGAAAGCCAATCGAAAGCCGGCGATCTGGACCTGCTCGATCGGTACTGGCGTGCGGCGAATTATCTGTCGGTCGGCCAGATCTATCTGCTCGACAATCCGCTCCTGCAGGAACCGCTGCAACCGGAACACATCAAGCCGCGGCTGCTCGGACATTGGGGAACCACGCCCGGGCTCAACTTCATCTACGCCCATCTCAATCGCGCCATTCGCGCTTCCGACCTCAACGTCATTTACGTCTGCGGCCCCGGCCATGGCGGCCCGGGCATGGTCGCCAACACCTATCTGGAAGGCAGCTACAGCGAGATCTATCCCGACATCAGCCGCGACGCCGAGGGCCTGCGCAAGTTGTTCCGCCAGTTCTCGTTTCCCGGCGGCATCCCCAGCCACGCGGCGCCGGAAACGCCGGGATCGATCCATGAGGGCGGCGAACTCGGTTACGCGCTGGTGCATGCCTATGGCGCGGCGCTTCGACAATCCCGACCTGATCGTCGCCTGCGTGGTCGGCGACGGCGAAGCCGAGACCGGGCCGCTGGCGGCCTCTTGGCATTCCAACAAGTTCCTCAATCCGAGCTCATGACGGCGCGGTGCTGCCGATCCTGCATCTCAACGGCTACAAGATCGCCAATCCGACCGTGCTCGGCCGGATGGGCGATGACGAGATTCGTAGTCTCTTCATCGGCTATGGCCACGAGCCGTTGTTCGTCGAAGGCAACGACCCCATGCCGATGCATCGGCTGATGGCGGAGGCGCTGGAGACGGCACTGGAGCGCATCCGCGCCATCCAGAAGGCCGCGCGCGACGGCCGCAACGAGCCGCGAGCGCCCGAAATGGCCGATGATCGTGCTGCGCAGCCCCAAGGGCTGGACCGGTCCAAAGGAAGTCGACGGTCTGAAGGTCGAAGGTTTTTGGCGCGCGCATCAGG
Organism: uncultured Alphaproteobacteria bacterium; assembly: GCA_963738765.1. Taxonomy (GTDB): domain Bacteria; phylum Pseudomonadota; class Alphaproteobacteria; order Rhizobiales; family Xanthobacteraceae; genus Bradyrhizobium. Next base: position 37,720 of record CAVTYA010000045.1, read on the forward strand.
TGCCGATCGCCAACCCGCGCGGCAACCCCGCGCATCTGCAGCTGCTGGAGCAGTGGATGCGCAGCTATCAGCCGGAGACGCTGTTCGACGAGCAATGGCCGCCTGCTTGCCGAATTGCAGGCGCTGGCGCCCGACGGCGCACGGCGCATGGGCGCCAATCCGCACGCCAACGGCGGATTGCTCAAGCGCGAACTCAATTTGCCGGACTTTCACGATTATGCGGTCGACGTGCCGCAGCCCGGCGGCGTCCGAGGCCGAAGCGACGCGCTTGATGGGGCAATTCCTTCGCGATGTCCTGCGTCTCAACGCCGAGACGCGAAATTTCCGGATCATGGGACCGGATGAGACCGCCTCAAATCGTCTCGATGCGGTGTTCGAAGTGACGGAGCGGGTCTGGATGGAGACCATCGAGCCTTACGATGTGCATCTGGCGCAGGACGGCCGGGTGATGGAGGTGTTGAGCGAACATCTCTGCCAGGGTTGGCTGGAAGGCTATCTGCTTACCGGGCGGCACGGCTTCTTCTCCTGCTACGAAGCCTTCATCCACATCGTGGATTCCATGTTCAACCAGCATGCCAAATGGCTGAAGGTCTCGCGCGGCCTGCCCTGGCGCCGGCCGATCGCCTCGCTCAACTATCTCCTGACGTCACATGTCTGGCGCCAGGACCATAACGGCTTCAGCCATCAGGATCCCGGCTTCGTCGATCTGGTCGCCAACAAGAAGGCCGACATCGTTCGCATCTATTTTCCGCCAGATGCCAACACCCTGCTCTGGATCACCGACCATTGTCTGCGGACCTACGATCGCATCAACGTCATCGTCGCCGGCAAGCAGCCGTCGCCGCAATGGCTGACCATGCAGGAGGCCGCAACCCATTGCGACGCCGGCATCGGAATCTGGACCTGGGCCGGAACCGAAACCTCCGGCTCCGAACCTGACGTGGTGATGGCGTGTGCCGGTGACGTCCCGACGCTGGAGACGTTGGCCGCCGTCGACTTGCTTCGCAAATCACTGCCCGACCTGAAGATCCGCGTCGTCAACGTCGTCGATCTGATGACGCTGCAGCCGAAGGATCAGCATCCGCACGGCCTCAGCGATCGCGATTTCGACGGGCTGTTCACCCGCGATCGGCCGGTGATCTTTGCCTATCATGGCTATCCGTACCTGATCCATCGCCTGACCTACAATCGCACCAACCATTCCGGGATGCACGTCCGCGGCTTCGAGGAAGAGGGTACGACGACGACGCCGTTCGACATGATCGTCTTGAACGAGCTGGATCGGTTTCATCTGGCAATCGAGGTCATCGAACGCGTGCCCGGGCTCGCCGTCGCCGCAGCCCACGTCAAGCAGCAATTTCGCGACGCCTTGATCGAGCATTCGCGCTATGTCCGGCAGCATGGCGAGGACATGCCGCAAATCCGCAACTGGACCTGGCCCTACCGCAAGGATGCAGGCACCTGATGTCCGACGCCGTCCTGGTCCTGAATGCAGGCTCCTCCAGCATCAAGTTCGGTCTGTTCGATATTGCGGCGGCCGAACCGCACTTGCTTTGCAAGGGCCTGCTCGACGAGCACGACGCAAAACCCCGCCTGAATGTCTCGGACGCATCCGGCAACAAATTGGTCGAGAACCAACGCCCCGCTGCCGGCAACAGCGGCGGGGCGCTCGCCGATATCTTCGCATGGTGCGATGAGTATCTCGCCGATGGCACCCTGCTCGCGGTCGGTCATCGCGTCGTTCACGGCGGCCGCGACTTTACCGGGCCGGTCGAAGTCACCGATGCGGTCATCGCAGCGCTGGCGGCGCTGACCCCGCTGGCGCCGCTGCATCAACCGCGCTGTCTGTCGCCGATGCGGACCATCCGCTCGCTTCGGCCGGATCTGGCGCAAATCGCCTGCTTCGACACCGCCTTCCATCATGGCCTCGCGCCACCGGTGAGCCGGTTCGCCATTCCGCGGCGCCTTGAAGAAATGGGTGTCCGCCGTTACGGCTTTCACGGGCTGTCCTTTGAATTCATCGCTGCGCGGCTCGCCGAAATTTCACCGGCGCTGGCAGCCAGCCGCACGGTCGTGGCGCATCTCGGCAATGGCGCGAGCCTTTGCGCCATGCGCGACGGCAAAAGCCTCGACACCACGATGGGACTGACGCCGCTCGACGGATTGATGATGGGGACCCGCTGCGGCGCCATCGATCCGGGCGTGCTGCTCTACCTGCAACAGCAGCAGGGCATGTCGGCCGATCAGCTGGAGCACATGCTGTATCAGGAGTCCGGATTGCTCGGCGTCTCCGGTCTCTCCGCCGACATGCGCGCCTTACTGGCCAGCGATGACCCGCGCGCCACCGAGGCGATCGACCTCTTCACGTTTCGCGTCGCCAGGGAAGTCGCCGGGATGGCAGCCACGCTGGGTGGCCTGGAACGCCTGGTTTTCACCGGCGGCATCGGCGAACGCAGCCCTGAAATCCGGCGGCAAATATGCGATCGGTTGCAATGGCTCGGGGTCAGGCTGGACCCTTCGGCAAACGACAGGGCCAGCGAACGCGCCGGCGCCGACAGCAGCCAGGTCGATATCCTGATCATTCCGACCAGCGAAGAGATGACGATTGCGCGCCACTGCGCGGCGAAGCTGTCGGAAGGCGGAAGCCCGGGCGCGGCGGCCGGAGGGGGAACCCGTTGAAATGACCGCGTGGCGGTTCTTGCCTCAAAAAACTGCAGCCGGACGGCTGTTTTGATTGTGACAAGGTGGTAACAGTGCAGCGTTTTTCACTATTTGAGCCACCGTAGCCTCAATGCTGAGCGTGATCATTCCAACCGATGGGGTCGAACAGCCTGCCGTCGCGACGCTGGCGGCCTTGGTGCCGGGCGCCGCCGCCGGCCTGGTGCGCGAGGTGGTGCTGGTCGACCGTGCCGGCACTGGCGTGATCGAACGCGTCGCCGATGTCGCCGGCTGCCGCTTTCTGCCATTCGAGGGAACACGCGCCGCGGCATTGGCGGCCGGCGCGCGCCAGGCGCGCTCGCCCTGGCTGATGTTCCTGCATGCCGGCGCGGTGCTAGATTCCAGCTGGATCGAGGAAACCACGCAATTCATCCAGGGCGTCGCCAACAGCGGCCGGCCCCGCGCCGGGATTTTTCGCTACGCCCGCTCGCCCTATGCCGACACCCGGCTGCGCGACGGCCTCAAATTCGTGGCCCGCATGCTGACCGGGCCGTCGGCCGAACAGGGGCTCCTGATCGCGCGCGATCATTACGACCGGCTCGGCGGTTACCGGCCGGATTCCCGCCGCTCCGAGGCAAGGCTGCTGCGCCAGCTCGGCCGCCGCTCCCGCACCACGCTGCGCAGCCGGATTATCATGGTCTGACCGCACCCGCTAAATATACTTGCCAAAGTCAAATAATTATTTGACAATGGCAAGTATCGAGGTGCGCTATGACTTTGCAGGATTCCGACGACCAGATCGCGGCGGTTCGCGCCTTCAACCGCTTCTACACCCGCAAGCTCGGCGTGCTCGATCAGCACCTGATGAAAAGTCCGTTCTCGCTGAGCGAGGCGCGGGTGCTGTACGAACTCGCGCACCGGGACGATCTGTCCGCCAAGGAGATCGGAGCCGAACTCGGCCTCGATGCCGGCTATCTCAGCCGGATCGTCCAGAATTTCGACGATAGCGGGTTGATCACCCGCAAGCCGCTGGCCGCCGACCGCCGGCAATACCGGCTCGCGCTGACGGCCAAGGGACGCCAGGCTTTTGCAAAACTCGATCGCAGTTCGCACGACGAGGTCGGAGCGATGCTGGCCGCGCTGCAGCGTGGCGCCGGCGGCCGGCTCACCGGCGCGATGGCGACCATCGAACGGTTGCTCGGCGATTCACAGGCGCCGTCGCCGCCGGCGATCCTGCGCGAACCCCGCCCGGGCGACATGGGATGGGTGGTGCAAAGCCACGGCGCGCTCTACGCCAGCGAATACGGTTTTGACTCTTCGTTCGAAGGCCTGGTCGCGGAAATCACCGCAAAATTCCTCGCTTCGTTCGACGCTTCGCGGGAACGCTGCTGGATCGCCGACCTCGATGGCGCCCAGGTCGGCTCGATATTTCTGGTGCGCCATAGTGACGACGTCGCAAAGCTGCGGTTGCTGCTGGTCGATCCCGCGGGCCGCGGACAGCGGCTTGGCCAGCGGCTGGTCGCCGAATGCATCGGCTTTGCCAGGGCTTGCGGCTATCGCAAGATCACGCTGTGGACCCAGAGCATCCTGGTCGCCGCGCGGAAGATTTATCAGGACGCCGGATTCGTGCTGGTCGCCACCGAACCGCATCGCAGCTTCGGCCAGAGCCTGATCGGCGAGACCTGGGAGCTGGAATTGTAATGTACCCGCGTCGCGACACGCCGCGGCGCATCACGCCGGAGCTGATGGCGTTTTATAAACGGCGCGCAAAGCAACTCCGCGACGAGGCCTTTCGCGACGTCGCCGGCAAGCTTTGGGCTTCGCTGATGCGGATCATTGGGCTGTAGGATAGGTAGAGCCACCGGGTCGCGCGAATGCGCGCCCGATGATGAACTCCGCGAAACCCATCATCACATCGGGACGCGCGATGGGTTTCGCTTCGCTCTACCATCCTACGCAACACGGCTACGCCGACGCGCCCTGCGCCTTCGGCCGGCGCAGATGCTCGTCCAGCCGCGGCATGATCTCGACGAAATTGCAGGGCCGGGTGCGGTAATCGAGTTGGGGGCCAAGGATGCCGTCCCAGCCGTCGCGGCAGGCGCCCGGCGAACCCGGCAGGCAGAAGATGAAGGTAGCACCCGCAACGCCGGCGGTGGCCCGGCTCTGGACCGTCGAGGCGCCGATCTTGGCGTGGCTCAGCATGTGGAAGGCGATGGAAAATCCATCCATCCGCTTTTCGAACAACGGCTCGATCGCTTCCGGCGTCACGTCGCGGCCGGTAAAGCCGGTGCCGCCGGTGGTGATGATGGCATCGACGCCTGGCTCGGCGATCCATCGCTTGACGATGACGCGGATCGCGTCGACGTCGTCGACGATGATCTCGCGCGCCGCAAGATGATGACCGGCCGCGACAAGCCGGTCCGCCAGCGTCGCGCCGGACTTGTCATCGGCGAGCGTGCGGGTGTCGGAAATCGTCAGCACCGCGATATTGAGCGGGATGAATTGTTTGGCTTCGTCGATGGAGGACATTCGGTCAAACCTCTTCGCCACAGTCCCCGCCGTCATCCTGAGGTGCGAGCGCAGCGAGCCTCGAAGGATGGGCCACGGGCGTTTCTCATCCTTCGAGGCGCGCAAGAACGCGCACCTCAGGATGACGACTACTTAGCTAACCACCCGAACCGAACGTATTGCAGGCCTGCACCGTTCCCTGCTGGTAGCCGGTCATGAACCATTGCTTGCGCTGCGCGGCGGAGCCGTGGGTGAAGGAATCCGGCACCACCCTGCCCGTCGCCTGCCGCTGCAGCGTGTCGTCGCCGATCGCGGATGCCGTCGTCAGCGCGGCGTCGATATCGCCGGCCTCGAGGAAGCCCGGCCGTTTCTTCTCCTCGCGGTTGACCCAGACGCCGGACAGGCAATCCGCCTGCAGTTCGACCTTGACCTGCAGCGCGTTGGATTCGGTCTTGCTGCCAGCCTGCTGCTGTAGCCGCGTCACGCGCGGCAGGATGCCGAGCAGGTTCTGGATGTGATGTCCGGCTTCATGGGCGATGATATAGGCCGCGGTGAATTTGCAGGCGTTGCCCGAACAGCCGCGGAAGCGGGTCTCGACTTCGCGGAAGAAGCCGGTGTCGAGGAAGATCTGCTGATCCGGCGGACAATAGAACGGCCCCATCGCCGACTGCGCCATGCCGCAGCGTCCGCCATTGGTGGAATTGCGGAACAGCACGATGCGCGGACCCTTGTAGGTCTGCCCGCTGGCCTGGAAAATCTCGCTCCAGCGATCGTCGATTTCGCCGAGGATGCCGGCGATCATGCTGCCCATCTCGTCCTTCGGCGCGCCGGTCTTGGCCGGGCCCGACCTGCGATCGGTTTGGATCGTCGGCGCCTGGTTGCCGCCGGTGAGGATTTCCGCGCCGCCGATCAGGATTCGCGGATCGATGCCGAACGCATAGCCGACGAGGCCGAGCACGATGATGGTGCCGATGCCGAGCCCGCCGCCGCCCATCGGAAGGCCGAGGCCGCCGCCACCACCGCCGCCGCCGCTATCGTCGCGACGGTCATCGATGTCGTCGCTGCGGCGGAAATCATCGTAACGCATGGCGGTAATTCCTCATTCCCGGCGGGTGACTCTCAGAAACGCAACACGGCGAACACGTAAAATTTCCATTCCGTTAATCAATAACCCGCCCGGCAATTATTGCCTAGTGCGCATAAGCGGCAAATCTTCCTCGGCAATCTCTTCCGGCGGCGATTCCAATTAAGTCGATTTTTACTTTGCCCGGTCAATGTACCGCCAGTCGGTTGTTTAGTCCCGCGTCGCCGACAGCGTCGCCTGAGTCAGAGTAATTGAGTCATGGTTGTGTCGCGTCGCGGGGCGTCTGCAAGGGCGCCCCGCACTAAATTCGAGTCCGAGTCAGATGTTCGTATCGTCGTAGGCGATTGCGTCGCCGAGATGTCGAAGCTTCCGGCGGGCTCCGTCGATCTGGTATTCGCAGATCCCCCGTATAATTTGCAGCTGAAGGGCGACCTGAAGCGCCCCGACGAATCCCATGTCGATGCCGTCAACAACGACTGGGACAAGTTCGCATCGTTTGCGGCTTACGACGACTTCACCCGCGCCTGGCTGCTCGCCTGCCGCCGCGTCATGAAGCCGTCGGCGACGCTGTGGGTGATCGGCTCCTATCACAACATTTTCCGCGTCGGCGCGATCATGCAGGACCTCGGCTTCTGGGTCCTCAACGACATCGTGTGGCGCAAGACCAATCCGATGCCGAATTTCCGCGGCCGCCGCTTCACCAATGCGCACGAGACCATGATCTGGGCGGCGCGCGACGAAAAGGCCAAGGGCTATACCTTCAACTACGAAGCGCTGAAGGCCGCCAACGAGGACGTGCAGGCGCGTTCCGACTGGCTGATCCCGCTTTGCACCGGCGACGAGCGCCTCAAGGGCGAGGACGGCAAGAAAGTGCATCCGACCCAGAAGCCCGAAGGCCTGCTGGCGCGCGTGCTGCTGTCGTCGTCGAAACCCGGCGATCTCGTGATCGATCCCTTCAACGGCACCGGCACCACCGGCGCCGTGGCAAAACGCCTCGGCCGCCGCTACATCGGTTTTGAGCGTGACAAGACTTATGCCGCTGCCGCCGAAGAGCGCATCGCCGCGATCGAGCCGCTGCCGGAGGCTAGCCTCGCTCCCTTCATGACCGCGCGCGAGGCGCCGCGCGTCGCGTTCTCCGAACTGATCGAGCGCGGCATGATCCTGCCCGGCACCAAACTGGTTGATTTCGAAAAAGCGCCACGGCGCTCTGGTTCGCGCCGACGGCGCCATCATGCTCGGCGACAAGGTCGGCTCGATCCACCGCATCGGCGCGGTGGCCCAAGGCTCGCCGCGCCTGCAACGGCTGGACCTTCTGGCACGTCGAGACCAAGAAGGGCTTGCGCCTGATCGACGAGCTGCGCGCCGAAATCCGCTCCGAAATGGCGGCGGGCTGAGGCTTAATTCAGCGTTCAATTCGTAGGGTGGGCAAAGGCGCTCTTGGCGCCGTGCCCACCGTCTTGCGGTCAGCGCAAACGTTGGTGGGCACGCTTCGCTTTGCCCACCCTACGAACTACCGCGCGCCCCGGAACGACGGTTGTTGATGCCTTCACGAACTCGTCGCTTGCGCTTTTCCCGAAAATTTGAGCATGAAAATCCCGCCCGCGGCAGTGCCGCCGCGTCCCGATTTTGTCGGCAACAAAAGCGAAGGGAGTTTACTCAATGCTCAAATTTTACTTCAACGGGTCGCCCAATCCGACCAAGGTCGCGCTTTTCCTCGAGGAAGCCGGCATCGCCTACGAGCCGGTGGCCGTCGACACCCGCACCGGCGACCAGTTCAAGCCGGAATACCTCGCCGTCAATCCGAACTCCAAGGTGCCCGCCATCGACGACGACGGCGTCAGGGTGTTCGACAGCAACGCCATCCTGCTCTATCTCGCCGAAAAGACCGGCAAGTTTCTGCCCGCCAATACGCCGGCCAATCGCGCCGAGTTGCTGTCCTGGCTGATGTTCGTTGCCACCGGCGTCGGCCCGTTCAGCGGCCAGGCCGTCCATTTCAAGCATTTTGCGCCGGAAAAGGTCGACTACGCCCACAACCGCTATCAGTTCGAGGCGCAGCGGCATTACACCATTCTCAACGACCATCTCGCCAAGCGCCGCTACATGGTCGGCGACACCTACACCATCGTCGACATGGACGTGTGGGGCTGGGCGCGCATGGTTCCCTTCATTCTGGGCGATGGCGCCTTCGCCAATTATCCCAACGTCAAGCGGCTGGTCGACGAGATCTCGGCGCGACCGGCGGCGGCAAAGGCGATTGCGTTGAAGGATAAATTCAAATTCAAGGCGGAAATGGACGACGAGGCGCGCCGCAACATGTTCAAGCACCTCGCGGTGAAAGCGGCCTGATATTCCGGCCGGGACGACGAAACGGCGCCCTTGACGGGCGCCGTTTTTGTTTCAGGCATCGAGCGCGGCAATCGCCTCGATCTCGATCATCCAGCCCGGCCGCATCAGGCGGCTCACAACGACGAACGTGCTCGCCGGCGGGTTCTCGATATTGATGTAACGGTCGCGTATCGGGCGCAGCTTCGGCACGATGGCCTGATCCACCTCGGCGACGAGGTAGTATTGAGCTTGACGATATCGGCCATGGTGCCGCCCGCCGCTTCGACCGCGATCTTGAGATTGCGGAAGATCTGCTCGACCTGCGCCTCGAAATCGCCTTCGCCGACCAGCTTGCCCGACGCGTCGCTCGGGACCTGGCCGGACAGATAGACGATCGTGCCCGTGATTGACCTTGGCGACATGCGAATAGCCGGCCGGCCCCGGCGGTATCAGGGCTTTTGGGCTGAGGAATTCCTTGTCATATCGTCTCCCTTTCAACTCTCGAGCCAAACGAAATAGCTGTCGTCCCTGCGAAAGCCGGCACCCATAACCACCGGCTTTCGTACGATCGTGCGAGCTGTTGCTCCAGCGTGAGCAAAAACAACTTCCCTGGGGGTTATGGGTCGAAGTCTCGGTGCCTCGATTAAGATCCCGGCTCAAGGCCGGGACGACGCCATGTTTGCATTCAGGCCTTCTCCTCGGCCAGCACCTTTTGCACCGCCGGCCGCTCCTACATGCGCTTGCGATGGTCGGCGACCTTCGGCAACGTCGCCAGATCGACGCTGTCGCCCTCCAGCCAACCCGCGAGCGTGTACAGATAGGCGATCGCAGACCGTGTACTGCTCGCCCATCACCCACGGCCCCTTCAGCATGTCGCGCTCGATCAGCGAAAAGCAGGCGGCCATGGATTTCGGCACCTTGCGCTTCATGTCGGCGAAAGTGGATTCCTCGCGTGGCCCAGCGTGGCCCGCGCCCCTTGTGGGCGTGCGCCACATGCACGGTGGAACAGAGATAGCTGTTGAAGGCCTGCATCTTGGCGAACGCAAAGGCGTCGTCGAGCGGCGCCAGTTTGGCTGCCGGAAAGCTCTGGGCGATGAAGGCCAGCATCGCCGGCGTCTCGGTCAGAACACCCTGATCGGTTACCAGCGACGGCACCCGTCCCTTCGGGTTGATCGCCAGATATTCCGGGCTGTTCTGCTGGTTGGCTCTTGAAATCCAGCTGTCACGGTCGTGTAGGGCGCGCCGGACTCCGCCAGCGCGATGTGCGAAGCGAGCGCGCAGGTGCCGGGGGCGTAAGTAGAGCTTGAGCATGGCCGGTCCTCGTTGAGAAACCGGCAAGGTAACGGTGCGCCCTCGCGCCGTCCATCCCCGCCGGCGATATCGGCCTTTCGCGGTTGCCCACGGCGGCGCTCCCATGCCATGACGATGCCAGAGATCGAGGGCATATCATGACTGTTCTTATCGCAGGCGGCGGCATCGGCGGGCTGACGCTGGCGCTCAGCCTGCACCAGATCGGCGTTCCCGCGCGCGTGTTCGAGAGCGTGTCCGAACTGAAGCCGCTCGGCGTCGGCATCAACGTGCTGCCGCATGCGGTGCGCGAATTGATCGAACTCGGCCTGCATGACCGGCTCGACGCGTCAGGCGTGCGCACCAAAGAGCTCGCCTATTTCTCCAAGCACGGCAAGCCGATCTGGAGCGAGCCGCGCGGCATCGAGGCCGGCTACAAATGGCCGCAATTCTCGATCCATCGCGGCACGCTGCAGCAGATTCTGCTCGATGCCGCGATCGAACGGCTGGGCCGCGAGAACATCCTCACCAGCCATCATCTCTCCGGCTGGGCCGAGACGGCAAACGGCGTGCGCGCCGAATTCATCGACAAGGCCACCGGAAAATCCGCCGGAAGTCACGACGGCACGCTGCTGATCGCAGCCGACGGCATCCACTCGGCGGTGCGCGAAAAGCTCTATCCGCAGGAAGGCCCGCCGATCTGGAACGGCCGCATCCTGTGGCGCGGCATCACCGCCAGCGACGCCTTCCTCTCCGGCCGCACCATGATCATGGCCGGCCACGAGATTTTGAAATTCGTCTGCTATTCGATTTCGAAAGAAGCCGACGCGAACGGCAAATACCAGATCAACTGGGTCGCCGAGCGACACATGCCGCCGACCTATCAATGGCGGCGCGAGGATTACAACCGGACCGCAAAACTCGAAGAGTTCCTGCCGTGGTTCGAGAACTGGAAGTTCGACTGGCTCGACGTGCCCGGCCTGATCCGCAACTGCCCGCACGCTTACGAATATCCGCTGGTCGACCGCGATCCGATCCCGCAATGGACGTTCGGCCGCGTCACCCTGATGGGCGACGCCGCCCACCCGATGTACCCGATCGGCTCCAACGGCGCCTCGCAGGCGATTTTGGACGCCCGCGTCCTCACCCGCGAAATCCTGGCGCATGGCCCGACCAATGCCGCGCTGTCGGCCTATGAGGCCGAGCGGCGGCCCGCAACCACGGACCTCGTGATGCTCAACCGCCGCAACGGGCCGGAGCAGGTCATGCAGATGGTCGAAGAGCGCGCGCCGAATGGTTACAACGTCGTCACCGACGTGCTGTCGCTAAAGGAACTGGAAGACATCGCCGCCAATTACAAGCGCGTCGCCGGCTTTCAGGTCGAAGGCCTCAACGCCAAGCCGCCGATCGTGCAGCTGCCAGCAGCTTCGAGCGCGGGATAGGCGACACGTCATTGCGGCGAGCGAAGCAATCCATCTCTCCACGAAAAGGAAGAATGGATTGCTTCGTCGCTAGCGCTCCTCGCATGACGCGTTGCTGACCCAACTACCGAATGCCTTCGCGCTCTCGACCAGCCGCGCACTGCTCGTGGCGGTGGCGAGCACAGTACCATCCTCGTGCCATCAGCCGGCCCTCAACGAAGGCAATGGTCTTGCCGAGCTGGGTGACGTTGGCCTCGCCGGTGATCGGTCCCGGTTTGCCGGCGCCGAGAAAATTCACGGTCATGGTGATGGTCGCGGTGTAGAGTTTTCCGTCGGTCATGACGAACACCGCCGGCCCCATGGTGTCGTCGAGCATGGCGGAGAGAATGCCGCCCTGCACGAAGCCGGCCGGATTGCAGAATTCCGGTTTGCCGTCGAACCCGATCCGGACCCAGCCGTCCCTGGGCCGCGCATCGAGCAGATGCCAGCCGAGCAGCTTTGAGGATGGCGGTGCGGTGAGATGGTCGAGCGCGGTTGCGATCATGGGAGCCTCCGTTTGGCTCTGCCTAGCAAAGGCCTGCTGCCAGCGTGGTGTCAGGAGGCTAGAGGCCAAGCCCGTGCGCGATCGCCTTGCGCATGACGTTGGGCAGCGCCTCATCGGCAAGCGTCGCAATCGGCACCCAGCGCATACCCGCCGGTGGCCGCGTGCGTGCGGCGACCTTTGCGGTGTAGACCACAAGCTCCAGCGGAAAATGCGTGAAGACGTGGGTGACGACGCCGGCCTTGCGATGCCAGCGCGTCACGCCTTTCAGCAACGGCGCCTGCTGCAGTGCCGCCTTGTCGTCCTGTCCGGCCAGCCAATCCGAGCCCGGCACTTCGGTCATGCCGCCGAGCAAGCCCTTTTCGGGCCGGGTGCGGACCAGGAGTTCGTCGCCGCGCGTGACGATAAAGGCAGCCCCGCGGCGCAGCGCGCCCGATTTCTTCGGCGCCTTGCGGGGAAAGGTCTCCTGATCGCCGCGCAGGCGTGCGGTGCAGTCATCGTTCAGCGGACACAACGCGCAGGCCGGCTTTTTCGGCGTGCAGATCGACGAGCCCAGATCCATCAGCGCCTGCGCGCTATCGCCGGCGCGAGATTTTTCGTCGCCGGCGCTGATATCGCCGAGCAAAGTCGCAGCGAGTTGCTTGATCAGCGGCTTGGCCTGCGGCAGCGGCTCCTCGACCGAAAACAGCCGCGACACCACGCGCTCGATATTGCCGTCGACCGGCATGGTCCTGACGTCGAAGGCGATCGCAGCGATCGCTGACGCGGTGTAGGGCCCGATTCCGGGCAGCGCCTGCAGGCCCTGCTCGGTATCGGGAAACACCCCGCCATGATCGCGCAGCACCGCAACCGCGCAGGCGTGCAGGTTGCGCGCGCGCGAATAATAGCCGAGCCCGGCCCACATCCGCAGCACGTCGTCCAGCGAGGCGCGGCCCAGCGCCCCGACATCGGGCCAGCGCGCCAGAAACTTCTCGAAATAGGGCCCGACCGTTTTGACCCCGGTCTGCTGCAGCATGATTTCCGACAACCAGACCCGATAGGGATCAGCGCGCTCGCCCGCCGGCGGCCGCCACGGCAGCCGGCGGCGATGGCGGTCATACCAGTCGAGCAGCAGCGCGGGACGGCCAGCCGCTTCAGGCTTTTTTCGTCGTTTGATCTTGGTGGTCGCGGAAGAAGTCATCAAGGCACTCTAGTGTTGGAACGCAAATCCCTCCACGTCATGCCCGCGCTTGTCGCGGGCATCCACGTCTTTCTTCTTCGCGAGGGGCTGTAGACGTGGATGGCCGGGTCAAGCCTGGTCAAGCCCGGCCATGACGACCGAGATAGTTCCGTGCGCACCCGGCCGGGTGCTATAAGCCCCCCATGGCAAAACCCGGCCCGATCAGCGCAAAGCCGCTTTCCGTCCTGCTCAGCGACGTGTTCTCCGATGCCTATGCCAAACAGGGCTTTGCCGCGCGCGAACTGGTGACGCGGTGGGCGGAGATCGCTGGAGCCGAGATTGCTGCTTACTCCGAGCCGCTGAAGATGCAGTGGCCGCGGCCGGTGGAGGGGCAGCCGCAGGAGCCGGCGACGCTGGTGCTGCGGGTGGAGGGGCCGATGGCGCTGGAGATCCAGCATTCCTCGGATGTCATCCTGCAGCGGGTCAACCGCTTCTTCGGCTGGAGCGCGGTCGGGCGGCTGGCGCTGCGCCAGGCGCCGTTGTCGCGCCGGGAGCGGCCGCCGCTGCCGCGCGCGCCGGACCCGAAATCGGTGGCGAAAGTCGCCGAAACCCTGTCCGCGGTCGAAGACGAGGATTTGCGCGCCGCACTGGCGCGGCTGGGCGCCTCGATCAAGCGAAATTGAGGCTTCGGCGCGGACAGACTGCCGCAACCTGCCATTGCCACAATTATCGTTTCAAGCTAGCCAGAGCTTCCTTTCGGACCCTTCTTTTAAGACCTCTTTTGGGCGTGAACGCGCCAATCCCGGGAGCACACCTTGATCATCACCCGCCGCGCCTTCACCGCCGCCCTGTCGCTGACCGGGCTTAGCCTGCTCGTCGGGTTCTCGCCGCTGCGGCTGATCAGCCAGGCGATGGCGCAAAGCGCTGCCGACGTCGCCAAGCCGCAATCGCTGCCGGACATGGGCCTCGGTCCGGCCAACGCTACGGTGACCATCACCGAATACGCCTCGATGACCTGCCCGCATTGCGCGAATTTCAACGAGACGGTTTTTCCGAAGATCAAGTCGGAATATATCGACAGCGGCAAGATCCGCTACGTGTTCCGCGAATTCCCGCTCGACATCAAGGCGGCGGCCGGCTCGATGCTGGCGCGCTGCATCGCCAAGGACGACGCCGCCAAATATTTCGCCGTCATCGACCTGCTGTTCAAGCAGCAGAGCGAATGGGTGATGAAGAACACCACGGAGACGCTGACCCGGATCGGCAAGCAGGCCGGCCTGACCCAGCAGGCGGTGGAGGATTGCCTGAAGGATCAGGCGCTGCTCGACAAGATCGCCGCCGACCAGAAATTCGCCAATGAAGTGCTGAAGGTCAATTCGACGCCGACCTTCTTCATCAACGGCGAGATGGTCAAGGGCGAGACCTCGTTCGAGGAGTTCGACAAGAAGATCAAAGCGCTCTTGAAGAGCTGAGCGATCGCTTTAAGGAGCAGGCCGTGCTCATCACCCGCCGCGCCTTCACCACCGCGCTGTCGCTTGCCGCGCTCGCCGGTCTTTCGCCGCTGCGGCTGGTGACGGAAGCGATGGCGGCCAGCGCGGAGGATGTCACAAAGCCGCAATCGCTGCCGGACATGGCGCTCGGTGCCGCCGATGCGTCCGTCACGATCGTCGAATATGGCGCGCCGACCTGCCCGCATTGCGCCAGGTTCAACAAGGACGTGTTTCCGAAACTCAAGTCGGAATATATCGACGCCGGCAAGATACGTTACGTGTTCCGCAATTACCCGCTGAACATCAAGGACCTGGCGTGCGAGATGCTGGCGCGCAACATCGCCAGGGACGATGCGGCAAAATACTTCGCCGTCGTCGACATCATGTTCCAGCAGCAGGACCAATTGGTCGAGAAGACGGGCGACACGCTGAAGCTGATCGGGCGGCAGGCCGGGCTCAGCGTGCAGGCGGTCGAGGATTGCCTTAAGGACCAGGCGATGCAGGACAAGATCGCCGCCGTGCAGAAATACGCCGAGGATGTGTTGAAGGTCGAGGGAACGCCGACCTTTTTCATCAACGGTCAGGTGATCGTCGGTGAAACCAGCTTCGAGGAATTCGACAAGCGGATAAAATCGCTGTTGAAAACCTGATTCGCGGGGCCGCATTTTTACGGTGCCCCAAGGGCAGCAAAAACTCTAAAAACGCACGATAAATCCTTTGGGAAAAGCCCTCCGCGCTGGTTGCCCTTCCGCCCCGGCCTCGCCATTGTCCCCGGCCATAAGAGCCGCACCGGGCAACTCGTCCACACACCGACATTGCCTTCTATGGTATTGTCACGGCAGGGAGATTCGCGTCCTGCCAACAGAGATCTGTGTTCATGAAACTCACGCGCCTTCGCCTTCACGGTTTCAAGTCGTTCGTCGAGCCCACCGATTTCATGATCGAGCCGGGCTTGACCGGCGTGGTCGGACCGAACGGCTGCGGTAAATCGAACCTGGTCGAGGCGCTCCGTTGGGCGATGGGCGAGACCTCGCACAAATCGCTGCGCGCCGCCGATATGGATGCGGTGATCTTCGCCGGTTCCGGCAACCGCCCGGCGCGGAATCACGCCGAAGTGGTGATGACGATCGACAATGCCGATCGCTCGGCGCCGGCGGCGGTGAACGACCGCGAGATTCTGGAAATCTCACGCCGGATCGAGCGCGAGGCCGGCTCGGTCTATCGCATCAATGGCCGCGACGTGCGCGCCCGCGACGTCCAGATCCTGTTTGCGGACGCCGCCACCGGCGCGCGTTCGCCAGCGCTGGTTCACCAGGGCAAGATCGGCGAAATCATCCAGGCCAAGCCGGAACAGCGCCGCCGCGTGCTGGAAGATGCCGCCGGCGTCGCCGGACTGCACGCCCGCCGCCATGAAGCCGAACTCCGCCTCAAGGCCGCCGAAACCAACCTCACCCGCGTCGAGGACGTGATCGGCCAGCTCGCCGGCCAGATCGACGGATTGAAGAAGCAGGCGCGGCAGGCGATCCGCTTCCGTGAAGTCGCGGCCAAAGTGCGCAAGGCCGAGGCCATGCTGTTTCACCTGCGCTGGCTCGAGGCCAATGCCGACGTCGCCGAAGCCGGCCACACCCACGACCTCAATGTGCGCGAGATGGCCGAGCGCACCCGCGAGCAGGCCGAGGCCGCCCGCATCCAGGCGATCCGCGCCTCCGAACTGCCGGCGCTGCGCGAGGGCGAAGCCCGCGCCGCGGCCGGGCTGCAGCGGCTCACCAATGCGCGCGAGCAACTCGACCGCGAGGAAGAGCGCGCCAAAGAGCGCGTCGCCGAGCTCGACCGGCGGCTGACGCAGTTTTCGGCCGACATCGTCCGCGAACAGCAGCAGACGTCGGATGCCGAAGTCGCCTTGCAGCGGCTCGACACCGAAGATTCCGAACTGAAGGAAGAGATCAAGTCGCGCGTCGAAAAGCGCTCCGGCGTCGATGAGCGGGTGTCCGAAGCCGAGGCGACGCTGGCCGCCGCCGAGCGCATGTTCGGCGAACTGACGACCGCGCTCGCGGACCTCACCGCCAGGCGCAATCAGCTCGAGGCGGGCGTGCGCACCCATCGCGACCGGCTGGCGCGGCTCGATCAGGAACTCGCCAGCGTCCAGGCCGACGAGCAGAAACTGCGCGCAGGAAACCGGCAATCTCGGCGACCTCGATGCGCTCGCCGGCGCCATGGAAACCGCGCATGAACATCTGGCGCAGTCGGAAGCCGCGGCCGAATCCAGCGAAGGCAACCATATCGCCGCGCGGCAAAAGCTCGAGGCTTCGCGCGCCCCGCTCGCCGAGGCCGACAAGCGCGTGCAGCGGCTGGAGACCGAGGCGCGCACGATTTCAAAAATCGTCAACGGCGAAACCAAGAACCTGTGGCCGCCGATCATCGACGGCATCACGGTCGCCAAGGGCTACGAAAAGGCCATCGGCGCCGCCCTCGGCGACGATCTCGATGCGCCGGTGGACCCTTCCTCGCCGATCCGCTGGACCAATGCCGGCGCAACCGGCGAAGATCCCTCGCTGCCGGAAGGCGCCGAATGCCTCGCCAACCACGTCCAGGCGCCGTCCGAACTGGCGCGCCGTCTGGCGCAGATCGGCGTCGTCGCCAGGGAACGTGGTGCGGAACTGGTATCGCAATTGAAGACCGGCCAGCGGCTGGTGTCGCTGGAAGGCGATGTCTGGCGCTGGGACGGTTTTGTTACCGCGGCTCACGCGCCTACCGGCGCCGCGCGGCGCCTCGCCGAGCGCGCCCGGCTGGTCGATATCGAAAACGAACTCGAACAGGCCCGCATCGACGCCGCCAACCAGCGTCAGGCGCTGGAAACCGCCGAAGCCGAACTGAAGCTCGCCTCATCCGCCGAGTCCGCCGCCCGCGAGGCGTGGCGCGCCGCCCAGCGCGAGGCCGACGCCGCGCGCGAACGCCATGCCGCGACCGAGCGCGAGATCAACCGCCACGCCGCCCGCAAATCGGCACTGACCGAAGCCCACAGCCGCCTTGCCGCCGATCGCAGCGAAGCCGAAGGCGCGCATGAGAGCGCCAGCGCAACACTGGCCGAGTTGCCGCCAAGCCTCGATACCGAGACCAGGCTCGCCGCCGTCCGCAGCGACATCGAGGGCCATCGCCGGCTCGCAGCGCAGGTGCGCGCCGAAGCGCAGGCGCTGGCGCGCGAGGCTGAACTCGCCGACCGCCGCGTGCAGGCGATCCTCGCCGAGCGCACCGAATGGCAGAACCGCAAGCAGAGCGCGGCCTCGCAGGTGGCCACCATCGAAGCCCGCGTCACCGAGGTCACGGCCGAGCGCGCCGAGCTTGAGGATGCGCCGGCCTTGTTCGCGCAAAAGCGCCGCGCGCTGATCAGCGAGATCGAGTCGGCCGAAAGCGCCCGCCGCGTCGCCGCCGACGCGCTGGCCGCCGCCGAAAGCGTGATGGCGGAAACCGATCGCGACGCCAAAATCTCCCTGGAAGCGCTCTCCAGCGCCCGCGAGGCCTGCGCCCGCGCCGAAGAGCGCATGGAGGGGACAAAACGCCGGCTCGCCGATATCGAGCGCGAAATCCACGACATGCTCGAGGTGGAACCGCACGCGGTGGCTGGCCTCGCCGAGATCGAGCCCGGCGCGGAACTGCCGCCGCTGGCCGAGATCGAGGAAAACCTCGAAAAGCTGCGCCGCGACCGCGAGCGGCTCGGCGCCGTCAATTTGCGCGCCGAGGAAGAGCTGCGCGAGGTCGAGACCCAGCACACCGGGCTCACCACCGAGCGCGACGATCTGGTCGAAGCCATCAAGCGGCTGCGCCAGGGCATCCAGAGCCTCAACCGCGAGGCGCGCGAGCGGCTGTTGACCTCGTTCGAGACCGTCAACGAGCACTTCAAGCGGCTGTTCACGGAGCTGTTCGGCGGCGGCGAAGCAGCCCTTCATCTGATCGAGAGCGACGATCCGCTCGAAGCCGGCCTCGAGATCATCGCAAAGCCGCCCGGCAAGAAGCCGCAGACGCTGTCGCTGCTTTCGGGCGGCGAGCAGGCACTGACCGCGCTGGCGCTGATCTTTGCGGTGTTCCTCACCAACCCCTCGCCGATCTGCGTGCTGGACGAAGTCGACGCGCCGCTCGACGACCATAACGTCGAGCGGTTCTGCAACCTGCTGCACGAGATGACGTCGTCGACCGAAACGCGCTTCATCATCATCACCCACAATCCGATCACGATGGCGCGGATGAACCGACTGTTCGGCGTCACCATGGCCGAACGCGGCGTCTCGCAACTGGTCTCGGTCGACCTCGAAGACGCGGTGAAGATTTTGGATCAGGACGTGGCGTAAGGCGTCTCCGCCACATCCAGTGAAGCCATTATCCGCGAAAGCGGCGCGCGGCACTTGCCGCTCGGACTTTTGTTACGTGAGCCTTCCCCGGCTCGCGAGGTCCGAAGCGCCATTGGCGGAACTCCGAGACTGGCCTATCCGATTACGCCTTTGAGAACAGACTAAATCAACAGATTGCATCCGACAAGGGGATGCTTGTTAAAGCAGCACAGTCTAAAATGAGGCATGGAATTCTTTGTCTTTATTCCCCTCATATTCATTTGGATTGTTGCCTACTGGGTTGCGAAATTTCCAGCACAGGCGTTGGGCGGTTCGTTGTTCGTTGCGGCCCGAGCGTATTTTCTGACATCGCGATCTCGATTGTTCTCGCTTTCTTTTTCTGGTGTTTGGTCATGATTATCGCGTTCATTACCCAAGCGATTTACGTGTCCTGCCCGTATACGATGAAAGAAATGGCTACGGCTGCGGCCTTGGCTTTAGTCCCGCCTGTTCTTGTTGCCCTGTTCAAGGGCACAGAACACGCGCGCAGTCTAAATCGGCCATCCGACTAGCGCCCGACTTCCGTTTCGGGCCAACCGCCACCGAATCGGACTTTCGGGCCATGTCCCGTCTTCCCCCGATAGCGGCCGGATTGCGGACATCCCGGATTAACAGCTTCGTGTCAATTTCAGCCGCGAGCCACCCTTCCTCCACCGCGGGCTGTCGTATATGAGAATATCACTGAAACGTGCCGATAGTCCCCAGCAGCGAATTGGCGGCGTGAATGGAACATCGCGACCTGACACTTGATCGACGTAAAGCGCGGACAGGCATTCCACCGGGGCATGGCATGGTAACTCGATTGACGACGGCGCGATCCACCGTGGCGATGCGGCGTTGGGGTTCCCTCGCCATTGTGACGCTCGCCGCGATGACGGCGCTGACCGTGCTGTCGCCCGCCGATGCGGCGAAGCGCGCCGCACCCCCGACCGAGGCGACGGCGCCGCGCGAGGCCGGCGAGCCGATCATGGCGATCGTGTCGATCAAGAGCCAGCAGGTCACTTTCTACGACGCCGACGGCTGGATCCTGCGCGCGCCGGTATCGACCGGCACCACCGGACGCGAGACGCCGGCCGGCGTCTTCGCCCTGATCGAGAAGGACAAGGACCACCATTCGACCCTCTATGACGATGCCTGGATGCCGAACATGCAGCGCATCACCTGGAACGGCATCGCGCTGCATGGCGGGCCGCTGCCCGGCTATGCGGCCTCGCACGGCTGCGTGCGGATGCCCTATGGCTTTGCCGAAAAGCTGTTCGACAAGACCAACATCGGAATGCGGGTGATCATCTCGCCGATCGATGCCGAACCGGTCGAGTTCTCGCATCCGGCGCTGTTGGTGCCGAAGGCGGAGGCCCTCGCGGCCGCGCCGGCCAAGGCCGAGGCGCTCCCCCGCGAGGCGGCCGAGGCAATCAAGGCGGCCGATGAGGCGAAGAAAGCCGCCGCGACAGCGGCGCGCGAGGCCGCATCGCTCCCGGCGTCGCTGCGCAAGCTGGAACAACTGAAGGCCCGCGCCGACGCCGAGTTCGCATTCGCCGACAAGTCGCTCGCGGCGGCAAAGACCGATCAGGCCCGGACCAAGGCTGAGGAGCTGAAGCAGAAGGCCGCTACAAAGGCTGCGGATGCGGCGACCCAGCTCGACACCGCCAGGGCCGACGCGCAGCCGAAGCGCGACGCCGTCGCTGCCACCAAGGAGGCGGCCAAGGCGGCCGCGGCCAAAAAGGCCGACGCCGTCAAGGCCGCGATGGACGCGAAGCTCGCGCTCGAGCCGGTCTCGGTCTACATCAGCCGGGCGACGCGGAAGCTTTACGTGCGGCGCAACACGCACAAGCCGGCGCCGGACGGCGGCGGCGAGGTGTTCGATACCAGCATCGAGGTTCCGGTCACGATCCGCAATCCCGACCAGCCGATCGGCACGCATGTGTTCACGGCGATGGCGAAGAGCGATGCGGGACTGCGCTGGAGCGTGGTCACGATCGACAACGGCGACGACGCCAAGGATGCGCTCGACCGCATCACCATCCCGCAGGACGTGCTCGATCGCATCGCGCCGACCGCCGTGCCGCGATCCTCGATCATCGTCTCCGACGAGCCACTGAGCAGCGAGACCAACTACCGCACCGAGTTCGTCGCGGTGCTGAACAATCAGCCCCAGGGCGGCTTCATCACGCGCAGACCCACGCCGCCCGATGTCATCGTTGCGGACCGCAACGAAGGAGGATTTCGGCTTCGGCTTCTTCAATTTCCAGCCGAGCCCACCGCCCCAACCCGTCAACCCGCGCCAGCGCGGCGGCCAGTATTATCGGCAGTGGCAACCGGGCTGGCAGTAAGACGCGGCGCGACGGCCGCAGGGTCGCTCGGGGTCAATTTCGAAAGCGCGTAGCGCGTAGCATGGGTGGAGCGCAGCGATACCCATCACTTGCAATTTGCGTAAGGTGATGGGTATCCCAAGGGCTCAACCCATCCTACGGGCTGTCACCGCAATCAATCTCCGGTCTGCCCGATTGACGGACACCGACAGACCTGCCCGCTTGATCCGGGTGGCGCCAACAGCGGGCGCGCGATGCAGCAAAAGGACCTCGACGTCAATCGCTTCTCACCTCGGAACATTGGTTCGAACCGGATAATCCTGTACGTTCAGCCCATACGATGGGTCACCAGGACTGTGCCGTCGGTGTTTGGGTCCGAATGAACAAGGACGCCCCAGGGGAATTAGCTCACGACGCGGGCACGGAGATTCCTGCCCTGATTGCGAGCATACCGGCCAGCGCGCAACAGCGCAGGGCTGCCTTCGGCGTCGTCATTCTCCTATCGGCCGTGTTCGCTGTCGTTTTGCCGTTCGCGCAAAGTCACGTCGCACGTCTTGACGTTTTTATTCCGGTTGTTCAATCCGTCATTTTCATTGCCGATCTCATCACGGCGGTTCTTCTGTTTGCTCAATATTCGATCCAACCTCAGAGGGCCCTTCTCGCCCTCGCAAGCGGCTATATATTCAGCGGCCTGTTCGCGTTCCTGCAAACGCTCGACTTTCCGGGTGCCTATAGCGCAACCGGTCTTCTCGGCGGCGGACTGAGCGGTGCCGCATGGCTGTTTTCCTTCTGGCATATATTGTTCCCCCTCGCCGTTATCGCCTATGTGCTCCTGAAGGACGGGAACGAAATCGCCAGCCGGCTCGCAGCGCCTGATCCGCGTCGAGCTATCGCTATCACCTTTGCTTGCGTACTCGCTGTGACGGCCGCGCTGACCTGGCTCGGCACCACCGGTGCAGAATATTTGCCAAGTCTGTTCGTCGATCAAACACGGGAGACTCCCTTTCTCCAATACCTGGCGGGAGCGATGTGGCTAATCAACGCCGCGGCGCTACTGCTGCTGTTGGCGCGTATGCGAACCATCCTCGATGTATGGCTCGTCGTGACGCTCTTTGTGTCGTTACCTGACCTCTCGCTGTCGTTCTTCTATACCGTCGTCCGCTACTCCGTCGGCTGGTACACGGCGCGCAGCTACGCCCTCATTGCCAGTTGCACGGTACTGGTCGTTTTGCTCCTGGAAACGACGATGCTCTATACGCGACTTGCCAGCGCGATGGTCCTGCAGCGGCGCGAGCGTGTCCATCGGCTCCTGAGCGTTGACGAAGCGACTGCGGCAATAGCACATGAAGTCAATCAGCCGCTGGCTGCAATGTCACTGAACTGCGACGCAGCGCTGGCGTGTCTTGAGGCAACGCCCCTTGACATCGAAGAATTACGTTCCTGTCTGACGGACGTGAAGAATGACAACAAACGCGCGAATGAAATAGTCGCAGCTATTCGCGGGCTGTTTAAAACGACCGCCCGTCAAAAGACGATGGTTGAAATCAATCGTCTTGTTCGGGAAGTGCTGAGGATGGTCGAGAACGACCTGCATGTTCACGGGGTAATTGTTTCAACCGAACTTCAGGAAGACGTCCCGCAAATGATGGCCGACCCGATCCAGTTACAGCAGGTGATCCTGAATTTGGTCAAGAACGCGATTGACGCAATCGCGATTGGTCCCGCGACCATTCAGGCCATTCGGCTGATAACGACCTATGACGGAAACTCGGTCGTCTCGCTCTATGTCCAGGACTCCGGACCCGGCATCACTACCGAAAATGAAACCCAGCTGTTTGATCCGTTTTTTACGACGAAACCTTCCGGGATGGGACTGGGACTTTCCATTTCCCGGAGGATCATCGAGGATCACGGCGGCAATCTTCGGCTCGCCGAAACTGGTTCAAAAGGCTGTACCTTTGAAATCGTTCTGCCGGTCGTAGCGAGCGACAGCTTCAAGCGGGCAGCCGATGCTGCCAGGAGTTGAAGCGGCCGCCACGCAAAAATCAATCTGGTGCATTGTCACCGTAATCCCGTGGCGCGATTTGCCGGGCGCGATTTTCCGGAGAGCTTTGTGAGCATCAACCGCGCCGCGCCGCCTCGATCGCGGCGACGTCGATTTTCTTCATGCCCCCCATGGCATCGAATGCGCGCTTCGCCTCGGCGCCGCCGGCCGCCATCGCCTCCATCAACACGCGCGGCGTGGGTTTTTTCCGAACTTTAAACTTCCCCGATGCAGGATGCGCAGACACATCTTTGTCCGTGCTGGCGCGTCTTGGCTGCGGCAAATTAACGCGACGGGCAAATCAAAAAAATCTGTCAATCCCCATTTGGAAAATATTCCTCTTGCAACGTCAGGCAAATCAGCGCTACCAGCTCGTCCCGTCCTTTCCCGGCAAGAGGGGCGTATCGCGAACGTCACGAACGTGGGGAAGGATGCGGTGGACGCGGCAGCGTCGGCGCGCAATTTGTTCGCAGGGCGGTTTTTCCGTGAGTGGACAACAGCGCGCGAGACGACGGCGCCAAAGCGTACGGCAAAAGCGTGTGGTTCCGGCACCCGTTGCTGGTGTCAAGCTGCCGGTGGCGGGATCGATCCGACCGGATTCGATTCCAGCCATCAAGCCGGCAGCGACGGTGACAAGAGCGAATTCGTCGCCGGGAAGAGCGCGCCATAAGCCGTAAAACCATTGCGCAGGGGATGCCGGAGTGTTTCCGCTGAACCTGTATGCTCGTGTGCGTTTCCTTTGTGCACTTTGCACACGAGACCGCGGGTGCAGCGCGCACCCGGCATTCCCCGCGCCCTCTGATCTTTCGGTGGCGCGAGATTTTGCAAAGCTCGGACGTAAAGCGTCGCGGGAATGCGCAGGTGTAATTGGCATCGTCATTGCGAGCGCAGCGAGGCAATCCATCTCGCCGCGCAAAGGAAGAATGGATTGCTTCGTCGCTTTGCTCCTCGCAATGACGCTGATAAATCGGCGGTATACATTCGGCGTCCTCGCCCGCTCCGGCGCGCGAACCAGTATTCCAGAGATATCCGTGATAGAACCGAGC
This sequence comes from uncultured Alphaproteobacteria bacterium, assembly GCA_963738765.1. Classification (GTDB taxonomy): domain Bacteria; phylum Pseudomonadota; class Alphaproteobacteria; order Rhizobiales; family Xanthobacteraceae; genus Bradyrhizobium. Next base: position 61,974 of record CAVTYA010000045.1, read on the forward strand.
AGCCGCAGCGTACCGGATGCCCAGCTTTCGGGGCATGACAGAAGATAGATGACCTCACCCGATCTCCCCGCCGAACTGAAAGCCGCGCTCGACGCCAAGCTGGAAGGCCTGTCGCGCAACGACGCCGCCGGCCGTGCCGCGTCGATGTCGCGGACCTATCGCGATGGCGGCGGCTCCGGCGCGATCAAATCCGAGACCGATGCGCTGGCCTACGCGCTGGCGCGGATGCCCGCGACCTACGCCGCCGTCGTCGCCAGCGTCAACGCGCTGAACGAGATCAGGCCGGATTTTGCGCCTTTGAGCCTGCTCGATGTCGGCGCCGGGCCAGGGACGGCAAGCTGGGCCGCGGCGGAAGCGTTTGCATCGCTGCAGGATTTCACGCTGCTCGACGCCAACGATGCCTTGCGCGAACTGGCGCTGGACCTCACCCGCAAGAGCGCGCGTTTGCGCGGAATGAGATACGAGCCGGGGCAGGCCCGCTCCCTTGTCGCCCATACCGAGGCAGCCGACCTCGTGATCGCCAGCTACATGATCGGCGAGATCGGCGATGCCGAGCAGAAATCGCTGGCCGAGCTGATGTGGGCCAAGACCCGCGACACGCTGCTGGTCGTCGAACCCGGCACGCCCGCGGGCTATGCGCGAATACTGGCGCTGCGCGAGCAATTGATCGCGGTGGGCGCCCATGTCGCAGCGCCCTGCCCGCATGACGGCAAATGCCCGCTGCAATCGCCCGACTGGTGCCACTTCACCCAGCGCCTATCCCGCTCGCGCGCGCACATGCAGGTCAAGGGCGTCGAACTGCCGTTCGAGGACGAAAAATTCGCCTATGTCGCGCTGACCCGCGTGCCGATTGTACCGCGCCGGGCCCGAGTGTTGGCGCAGCCTGATGTCAGCAAGGTCGAGGTGACGGCAAAGCTGTGCACGCCGGACGGTCTCACGATCGCAAAAGTGCCCCGCCGCGCCAAGGCGGACTATGCCCGCGCCCGGCGCTGGCGGTGGGGCGATGCGGTGATCGACTATGTCTAGGTGGCCCTTGAACTTATCCCGCCTTGCGGACGACCAACGCAATGCCCACTTCGCGGCGGGCTGCCGCATGCGCGGTTTTTCGTCTAGGCTGCCCCGCATTGTTTGTCCCATCAGGAGTTGTTTGCCATGTCGACCGGCTGGATCGTTCTCGGCGTCATCGTCATTCTCGTGCTGTTCGCCTTCGGCAGCGTATAACCGCCTGGTGGCGCTCGGCCAGCGCGTCGGCCAGGCCTTTGCCGACATCGACGTGCAGCTCAAGCAGCGCCACGACCTGATCCCGAACCTGGTCGAGACCGTGAAGGGCTACGCCGCGCACGAACGCGGCACGCTCGACGACGTGGTGAAGGCCCGCAATGCGGCGATGTCGGCGCAGGGGCCGGCGCAGGTGTCGGCCGCCGAAAACCAGCTGAGCGGCGCGCTCGGCCGGCTGATCGCGCTGTCGGAGGCCTATCCCGACCTCAAGGCCAACAGCCAATTTCCAGCAGCTTGCCGAGCGAACTGTCCGACCTCGAGAACAAGATCGCCGCCAGCCGCCGCTTCTTCAACAACGCGGTCCAGGAATACAACACCGGCATCCAGCAGATGCCCGCCGCGCTGTTCGCCGGCATGTTCGGCTTCACCCGCAAGGAATTCTTCGATCTCGGCGCCAGCCGCACCGAAGTCGAGGCGGCGCCGACGGTGAAGTTCTGAGGCGCATCCCGGCAAGAAGCAGCGCATCATGGCCGCCTACGGTCTCTACACGCACATCGCATCGAACAAGTTTCGTTCGATGCTGCTGCTCGCCGGCCTGTTCGTGCTGATCTATGTGCTGGTCTATGCCGGCGCGCTGCTCGCCGAGGTCGCTGATCAACGGCGGTGCATCGGTCGACTACTACCTGACGGCCGCTTCGCGCGACCTGATCACGGCGTTTCCCTATGCGACCGGCGCCGCCGCGCTGTGGATCGTGATCGCCTATTTCTTCCACAAAACGATGATCGACGCCGTCACCGGCGGCGAGGACGTGACGCGGCAGCAGCAGCCGCGGCTCTATAATCTGCTGGAAAACCTCTGCATCTCGCGCGGCATTCCGATGCCGAAGCTGAAGATCATGGAAAGCGACGGCGCTGAACGCGTTCGCGACCGGGCTCAACCGGCGGCAATATGCCGTCACCGTCACCACGGGCCTGTTGAAGGCGCTCAACGACCAGGAGATCGAGGCGGTGCTCGGCCACGAGCTCACCCACATCCGCAACGGCGACGTGCAGCTGATGGTGGTCGCGGTGATCATCGCCGGCGTGGTCGGCTTCTTCGGCGAGCTGTTTTTCCGGATGTTCACCAATCTGTCCTGGAGTTCCGGCGGCGGCGGCTGGTCGTCCTCGTCCTCGTCGTCGCATCGTCGTCATCCTCGGACAGCGACAGCAAGGGCTCGGGCGGCGGCGCGATCATCGTCATCATCATCGCGGTCGCGCTGATCGTGCTGGCCTGGCTGTTGTCGCAGATGGTCAAACTGGCGCTGTCGCGCTCGCGCGAACTGTCTGGCCGATGCCGGCTCGGTCGAACTGACCAAGAATCCCGACGCCATGATCTCGGCGCTGCGCAAGATCGAGAATCGCGGCGAGCTTCCCGGCGCGACCTCGGCGGTGATGGAACTCTGCGTCGACAATCCGCGCGAGGGCTTTGCCGACCTGTTCGCGACCCACCCCTCGGTCGATCCCGGGTCGACGCGCTGGTGAAATTCGCCGGCGGCCATGATCCCGGGCCGCTGGCGCTGCCCTCTGACACCGCCGACGCGCCGGACGACCAGCCCGAACAGCCGGCACCCGGATCAGCTCCCGCCCCCGCTGCCCCGCGGCCCCTGGAACAATGCCGGCGAGCCCCGCCGGCGCGCCACACGGGGGCGCCTCGCAGGGTCCCTGGGGCCCGCACGGCTGATCTGCGATCTTGTGGCCGCCCTCAAACCATTAACGAAATCGGCATGAATAACCCCGCTTGGGCCTTAAGGAATTGAATTCTCCCTTGTTTCTGCCATGTTCGCGCCCAAAGCAGGTATGGGGACTTGCCGATCGCTCCCGCGGTCGGGACGCGTTAAGGGAATTCCATGGCAAAGCCGGTAGTGATTGTGGTGGGCGCGGACAAGGGCGGGGTCGGCAAGACCACGGTGTCGCGCACCCTGCTGGACTATTTCAGCGCCAACAACGTGCCGACCCGCGCCTTCGACACCGAATCGCCGCGCGGCACGCTGAAGCGCTTCCACCCCGACATCACCGAGATCGTCGACATGACGACGACGTCGGACCAGATGAAGATCTTCGACACGCTGAACGCGGCCAGCCCCTCGGTCACCGTGATCGACGTCCGCGCCGGACTGTTGTCGCCGGCGCTGGCCTCGCTGCGCGACATCGGCTTTCTCGACGCCGCCAAGTCCGGCCAGATCACCTTTGCCGTGTTCCACATCCTCGGCCCCTCGATCGCCTCGCTCGACGAGATCGCCGAGACCGCGAATTTCATGCACGGCGCCAAATATTTCCTGGTGAAGAACTTCATCAACGACACCCAGTTCTTCCAGTGGGACCAGGCGACCTACAATTCCTATTTCCACCGCATCAAGGACGCCACCGAGCTCACGATCCCGAAGCTCAACGAAATGGCCTATGAGCAGGTCGAGGTCTCCTCGGTGCCGTTCCTCAAATTCGTCGCCAACAAGGGCATCCACGACGAGGCCGCGAACTATTCGTTCGTGCTGCGCGGCTATGTCCGGCACTGGCTCGCCAATGTCTGGAGCGAGTTCGACCGCATCAAGCTGACCGACCTGGTCGGCGCCGGCAAACCGGGCGCGCGCGCGGCGGCGAAAAATAATTGCCTGGCGGCCGCGGAATTGGGCTGGATTGGGCGACAAATTTCGCCTGATATAGCGCGCGATGCCCACAACGCCCGTCTACATCATCTGCTCGCCCCGCCCGCTGGTCGGCAAGACGCTGATCGCGCGGCTGTTGAGCGAATTCCTGCTGCTGAAGAACGGCGCGGTCGACGGCGTTCGACATCAACCTGAAAGAGCCGTCGCTGCTCGAATATCTGCCGAAGATCACCGAGACCGCCGAGGTCATCGACACCTTCGGCAAGATGCAGCTGATGGACCGCCTGATCGTCAATGACGGCGATCGCCAAGGTGATCGACCTCGGCTTCCACGCCTTCGACGAATTCTTCAAGATGACCGACGAGATCGGCTTCATGAAGGAGGCGGCGCGCCGCGGCGTCGCGCCGATGGTCCTGTTCGTCGCCGATACCGACCGCGTCTCGGCGCGCGGCTATCCGATGCTGCAGCAGCAGATTCCGCCGAGCGCCCTGATCACGATCGACAACGAGTACGTGGTGCGCGGCGAACTGCCGCCGGCAATGGCCCGCGGCCGCGTGCTGCCGATCTGCCGCGCTGCCGGTGTTCCTGAAGACCTATATCGACCGGCTGACCTTCTCGTTCACCGACTATCTGCGCACCGAAAAGGATTCATCGACCGAACTGCATCAATGGATCCGCCGCAACTATTTCAGCTTTCGCGACCTCGAACTGCGCGTCGATGCCTGCAGGGGTCGTAGCGAGTCTATCGTCGTCCCGGCGCGGCTGATGAGGCTAATGCCCGTCGAACGTCATCAGCGTTCGCACCGGCACGTCCATCGCCCGCAGTTTCGCAGCTCCGCCGAGATCCGGCAGATCGATGATGAAGCAGGCCGCGACCACATTGGCGCCGATCTGACGCAGCAGCTTGACCGCGCCCTCCGCGGTGCCGCCGGTGGCGATGAGATCGTCGACCAGGATGACGCGCTCGCCGGGATGAACGGCGTCGGCGTGCATCTCCATCTCGTCGAGGCCGTATTCCAGCGAATAGGCGATCCGCACGGTGGTGTGCGGCAGCTTGCCTTTCTTGCGGATCGGCACGAAACCGGCGGAGACCTGATGCGCCACCGCGCCGCCGAGAATGAAGCCCCGCGCCTCGATGCCGGCGACCTTGTCGATCTTGTTGCCGGCCCAGGGCTGCACCAGTTCGTCGACCGCGCGGCGAAACGCGCGCGCGTCCGCCAGCAGCGTGGTGATGTCGCGGAACAGGATGCCCGGCTTCGGGTAATCCGGAATGGTGCGGACGGTGGCCTTCAGATCGTGGTCAAAAGTCATTGCTGTCTCTCAATCCCTGGTTAACGGGTACGCCGAGCCGGAACGCGTTCTCGACAATGCGCAGGCCGACCTCGCCGCCGAGCGACATCAGCGATTCCGGGTGAAACTGCACGCCGCCGACCGGCAGGGTCTTGTGTTCGATCGCCATCGCGACGCCGTCCTCGGTGGTCGCGGTGACCTGTAGCACGTCGGGCATGCTGTCGCGCTCGACAAAGAGCGAATGATAGCGGCCGATCACGATTTCATTGGGCAGGTTCTGCATCAGCCGCCCGCCGCGCACCTGGACCCGCGACGGCCGGCCGTGCGCGGGCTGGCCGAGCTGGCCGAGCTGGCCGCCGAAATATTCGCCGATCGCCTGCACGCCGAGGCAGACGCCGAAGATCGGCAGCTTCTTGTCGAGCGCGGTGCCGATGGTCTTCGAGATGCCGAAATCCTCCGGCCGTCCCGGCCCCGGCGACAGCACCAGCAGATCGTAGTTGTTCTGCTTCAGCATGTCCTGCGCATGGACGTGCCGGACCACGGTGACGCTGGCGCCGACCTGGCGGAAATAATCCGCCAGCATGTGCACAAAACTGTCGTCGTGGTCGATCAGCAGCACCTTCTTGCCCGAGCCGGTGGCATCGGGCGCAAACGCCGACAGCGGCTTCGGCGGATCGCCGCGCAGCGCCTGGAACAGCGCAGCCGCCTTGACCTGGCATTCGCGGTCCTCGGCGGCGGGATCGGAATCGAACAGGCAGGTGGCGCCGACCCGCACTTCGGCGAGGCCGTCCTTCATCCGGATGGTGCGGATGGTCAGCCCGGTATTGATGCTGCCGTCGAAATTCACCGCGCCGATCGCGCCGGCATACCAGCGCCGCGACGAGCGCTCATTGTCCTCGACGAACTGCATCGCCCATAATTTCGGCGCGCCGGTCACCGTCACCGCCCAGGCGTGGGTCAGGAACGCGTCGAGCGAGTCGAAGCCCGGCCGCAGCATGCCTTCGACATGATCGACGGTGTGAAACAGTTTTGAATAGGTCTCGATCTGCCGCCGCGCCAGCACCTTGATGGTGCCGGGCACGCAGACCCGCGCCTTGTCGTTGCGGTCGACGTCGGTGCACATGTTGAGTTCGAATTCGTCTTTCTCCGAATTCAGCAATTGCCGGATCTGCTCGGCATCGCCGATCGCATCGACGCCGCGCGCGATGGTGCCCGAGATCGGGCAGGTCTCGACCCGCCGGCCGTCGGAGCGCACGAACATTTCCGGCGAGGCCGACACCAGGAATTCGCCGTCGCCGAGATTCATCAGCGCGCCATAGGGCGACGGATTGATCCGGCACAGCCGCTGGAACACTTCCGCCGGCGAACGCTCGCAGGGCTCGGCGAACAATTGCCCCGGCACCGCCTCGAACAGATCGCCGCGCGCAAACGCCGCGCGCGCGGTCTCGACCGTCGCCTGATATTCGCCGGGCGCGTGATCGGCAAATCCCTGTCGCGGCGTCTTGGCGTAGATGCTTTCGGCGGTGTCGCGCGGCAGGCCCTCGGTCGATTTTCCGTTCCAGGCGAAGTCGTAGCTCAGCACCACGCCGCGGCCGGTGGCGCGGTCATAGGCCAGCAGGCGATCCGGCACGTACAGCACGATGTCGCGCTGGTCGCTCTCGCGCGCGCGCTTCTGCACGAGGTCCTCGATCTGGAACACGAGATCGTAGGCGAAGGCGCCGAACAGGCCGAGCATCGGATCGTCGTTGGCCGGAAGCGCCGCGACGATATCGCGCACCAGCGACATCACGCTGGCGCGGCGGGTGCGCTGGTCTTCCTCGACCGGCGCCGCGCCGCGCATGATATGACCGGCAAGACGCGACGCGCTCTTTTCGGTGATGACGACGCAGGGCTCGCGCAGCACGTCGCCGAGGAAGGCGATCAGCACTTCGCCGCGCGCGTTCAGCGCGCTCAGCGAGAAATTGGCGCCGGTGGTTTCCAGCACCAGCGGCGGATCGGCAAAGCCGAGATCAAAACTCTCGTAGCGGCCGGGCACCGTGGTGCCCGACGACAGCACCACGCCGCGGCGGCGATCGAGCAGGTCGATCAGGTCGTCGAGCCGGTTGGCGCCGCCGGTGAATTGCTCGACCGCCCGCGAGACCGCGAGCCCGCCGCGGGTGCGGTATTCGCTGTGTGCCGGCAGGGAGAAGGCTGTCCTGTTCATGTGATCCTCTTACGAAACTTGGCGAGGGAGCGCCACACAGGACAAACGAAAAGGACCGTCGCCTGCGATGGCGACCTTCGACGATTTTGAAAAATGAAATCGCACCGGCCACCTCTTTAAGAGGTGCGCCACCAAAGACGGGATGGGCGGAAAACGGTGTTCATGGCGGCTAAACACCATCCGGCGGGGGCGATGTCAAGGGAGGCGACTGCGTCCAGAGCCGGGCTGGGGCCCATCTTTGGGGTTTGAAAGGGCGAAAATATGCGTAGCATTCGATCCCAAGCAGCGGCGAGCGAAACGCTGGCAACAGGTGGAGGCGCAAGATGGCAATACAGGGTCTGGGATATGCCGGCTTCGGGTCGGACGCGCTCGACGATTGGCGGCAGTTCGGCACCGCCCTGGTCGGCCTGCAGGCCGTCGAGCGCGGCAACTCGCTGCTGGCGTTCCGGATGGACGACCGCAAGCAGCGCATCGTCATCGACCGCGCGATGGGCGAAGGGACGCGCTTCTTCGGCTGGGAGGTGGCCGATGCGGCGGCGTTGGACGAACTGGCGGCCCGGCTGGAACAGGCCGGCGTCGAGGTCACGGCAGAACCGCGGACCCTGGCCGATGCGCGACGCGTGCGCAGCCTGATTTCATTCCGTGATCCCGCCGGCAACCGGCTCGAGGCGTTTTACGGCGCCGAGATCGACGACACGCCGTTCAGCCCCGGCCGCTCGATCTCGGGCTTTCGCACCGGTCCGCTCGGCCTCGGCCACGCCGTGCTGACGGTCGAAAACATCGACCCGGTGATGGCGTTCTATGTCGATGTGCTCGGCTTCGGACTTTCCGACTACATCGAAAAGCCGTTCCGCGCCTACTTCTTCCACGTCAACGCGCGGCATCACAGTCTCGCCCTGATCGAGACCGGCACGAACGGCATGCATCATCTGATGGTGGAGTTGTTTTCGCTCGATGATGTCGGCCAGTGTTACGACATCGCGCTGACCCAGGAAAATCGCATCGGCGTCACGCTCGGCCGCCACACCAACGACTTCATGACGTCGTTTTACGCCAGGACGCCGTCCTCCTTCATGATCGAATGCGGCTGGGGCGGCCGCGAAATCGAGCCATCGACCTGGCAGCCAGTCGAGATGCACGATGGCCCGAGCCTGTGGGGCCATGATCGCGTCTGGCTGTCGCCGGACGATCGCGACGTCGCCCGCGAGATGCGGATGCACGCCGCGGCCTCGGGGCTGCGCGCGCCGGTGCAGGTGATGGAAGGCAATTACAAGCTGATGTCGGGCACCTGCGCGTGGTGGGACGGAGTCAAGCAATAGTCGAGGCGGTAACAACACACATCGTCCCGGCGAACGCCGGCACGACGGCGCTGCTAACCTTCCCTACCCCAGATGCTTCCTGAAAAAATCCGTGGCGCGGCCCCAGGCCAGTTCCGCGCCTTGCCGGTCGTGTACCGTTACGCGCTGCTCGTTGCCGAAACCGTGCTCGGCGTTGTAGCGGAACAGCTCCAGCGATTTACCGGCGGCCTTCATGCCCTTTTCGAAGCCATCGACCAGTTGCGGCGTGCACCAGTCGTCCTTGTTGGCGAAATGGCCCTGCAGCGGAATCTTCACGTCCGCCGGTTTGGCCGCCTGCTCCGGCGGAATGCCATAGAACACCACGCCCGCCGTCAGCTCCGGGATCTTGGTGGCGCCGATGATGGTCACCGCGCCGCCGAGGCAGAAGCCGGTCAGGCCGACTTTGGCGCCGTTCCTGGACAGATATTGCGACGGCTCCGCGCACGGTCTGCGTGGTGGCGTCCATGAAGTCCAGCGAGTTCATCTCTTTGCCGGCGGCGTCGGTGTCGTGATACGGCACCACCGTGCCGTTGTAGAGGTCGGGCGCCAGTGCATCGAAACCAGCCAGCGCGAAGCGGTCGCAGATTCCCTTGATCTGGCCCTGCAGGCCCCACCATTCCTGGATCACGACTACGCCCGGCGCATTGCCGCGCGCGGCGTTTGCGAGATAGCCGAAGGCGTCCTTGCCGTCCGGGCGACTGAAGCCGATGCTGGTACCCATAGGTTCCTCCGGGAGTTTTCTTGGGGGTCGGTTGGCGGCCATTTTGTCCGCAGTACGATCAGGAAGCAATCATTTGCGTCAAGGACCTCGTGCCCCGGATGCTGCGCAACGCGCCGCTCTTAGCGGCGTGGTGCGCTGCTGATCCGGGGCCCACGGCGCAGAGAGTGTGGGTCCCGGCTCTGCGAAGCGGCGCTGCGCACCGCATCGCGTCCGGGACACGTACCCAACAAAAAAGCCCCCGCAGGGGCTTTTCCGAATTCAGATGGCTGCCCCGAAGCGCTCAGTGCGCGTCGGCCCAGACCTTCTTCTTTGTGAAGTACAGCAGGCCCGTAAGCAGGATCAGGAACACGAAGACCTGCAGGCCGATCCGCTTGCGCGCCTCCATATGCGGCTCCGCCGTCCACATCAGGAACGTGGTGACGTCGTGGGCGTATTGCGCCACCGTCGCCGGCGATCCGTCGTCGAAGGTAACCTGGCCATCGCTGAGCGGCTTCGGCATCTTGATGGCGTGGCCGGGGAAATACTTGTTGTAGTAGGAGCCATCCGGAAGGGTGACGCCAGCCGGCGGATTGTCCTCAAAGCCCTGCAGGATCCCGCTGACGTAGTTCGGGCCCTGCTCCTGGAACTGGGTGAAGAAGTCGAAGATGAACCAGCGGAAAACCGCGCTCGTAGGAACGCGCCTTGGTGATCAGCGACAGGTCCGGCGGAGCGGCGCCGCCATTGGCAGCGCGCGCGGCCTGCTCGTTCGGGAACGGCGCGGGGAAATAGTCCGCGGGCCGGCCCGGGCCGCTCGAACATCTCACCCTGGTCGTTCGGGCCGTCCTTGATCTTGTACTCGGAGGCCAAGGCCGCGACCTGCGCCGTCGAATAGCCGGGACCACCGGGATCGGCGAGATTGCGGAAAGCAATGTAGTTCAGGCTGTGGCAGGCCGAGCAGACTTCCTTGTAGACCTTCAGGCCGCGCTGCAGCGATCCGCGATCAAATTTGCCCATCGGGCCTGCGAACGACCACTTCGCCGAGGGCGGTGATTCCTGTCCTTCGGCACGGGCATTCTGCACGCTTCCGGCGAACAGCCCACCGGCCACCAGCAGCGCGATCGCCACCGATGCCAGAGCCGACTTGCCGGATTTCGCCAGCACGTCGTCGGCGATCGAATTCGGCACCGTCCGCGGCTTCTCGATCCGGCTGAGCAACGGCAGCAGGATCAGGAAATAGGCGAAGTAGCAGAAGGTCAGGATACGGCCGGCGATCACGTAGATGCCTTCCGGCGGCTGCGCGCCGAGATAGCCGAGCAGGATGCAGACTACGACGAAGATCCAGAAGAACTGCTTGGCCAGCGGGCGATACTTCGACGACCGGGTTTTCGCGCTGTCGAGCCAGGGCAGGAAGGCCAGCACGATGATCGCCGAGAACATCGCAATGACGCCGGCGAGCTTGTTCGGGATCGAACGCAGGATCGCGTAGAACGGCAGGTAATACCATTCCGGCACGATGTGCGCGGGCGTCACGCCGGGATTGGCCGGGATGTAGTTGTCGGCGTCGCCGAGATAGTTCGGCATGTAGAAGATGAACCAGGCGAAGAACAGCATGAAGCAGGAGACGCCGAACGCATCCTTGATGGTCGCGTAGGGCGTGAAAGGCACGGTGTCCTTTTCGGTCTTCGCCTCGACGCCGGCCGGATTGTTCTGGCCCGCGACATGCAGCGCCCAGACGTGCAGCACGACCACGCCGGCGATCACGAACGGCAGCAGGTAATGCAGCGAGAAGAAGCGGTTCAGCGTCGGGTTGCCGACCGAATAGCCGCCCCACAGCAGCGTCACGATGCTCTCGCCGAAATAGGGCACGGCGGAGAACAGATTGGTGATGACGGTGGCGCCCCAGAAGCTCATCTGGCCCCACGGCAGCACGTAGCCCATGAAACCGGTCGCCATCATCAGGAGGTAGATGATGACGCCGAGGATCCAGAGGATTTCACGCGGCTCCTTGTACGACCCGTAATACAGGCCGCGGAACATATGGATGTAGACGGCGAGGAAGAACATCGAAGCGCCGCTGGCGTGCATGTTGCGCAGCAGCCAGCCGTAATTCACGTCGCGGACGATGCTTTCAACCGACTTGAAGGCCATGGTGGCCTCCGGCGTGTAGTGCATCGCCAGGATCACGCCGGTCAGGATCTGCAGGCCCAGCATCATCGAAAGGATGGCGCCGAAGGTCCACCAGTAGTTCAGGTTACGCGGCGTCGGATAGGCCACGAACGAGGAGTGGACCAGGCCCATGATCGGGAGGCGCCGTTCGATCCACTTCAAGGCGGGGTTGGTCGGCTGAAAATCGGATGGTCCGCTCATTGATGCGATCCTGAGGAAGTAAAACGACGCGACGGGTCAAGTCCAGGTCTAAGTCTCGGAGGGTCCGGGACCTTAGCCGATCTGGATTTTGGTATCGGAAACGAAGGCATAGGGCGGCACCGCCAGATTGGCGGGCGCGGGTCCCTGACGGATACGGCCCGAAGAATCGTATTGCGAGCCGTGGCAGGGGCAGAAGAAGCCGTCGTAATTGCCCTCATGGGCGATCGGAATACAGCCCAGATGGGTGCAGATGCCGATCACGACCAGCCACTGGTCATGGCCGTCCTTGACCCGGGACTGATCGCTGGCCGGATCGGGCAGGCTGGCGACCGGAACCGAGCGCGCCTCATCGATCTGTTTCTTGGTGCGGTGGCTGATGTAGATCGGCTTGCCGCGCCAGAACACCTTGATGTCCTGTCCTTCGGCAATCGGGGCCAGATCGACTTCGATCGGCGCACCGGCCGCAATCGTCGAGGCATCCGGATTCATCTGGGAAACCAGCGGCCACACGGTGGCAGCTGCGCCAACCGCGGCGACGGCTCCCGTTGCAACAAAAAGGAAATCACGGCGTGTCGGATGGTCCGCCGAAGACGCTGTCGTCACGATTCCAAGCCCTTTCTCATCTGCAGCCAGCGGAACCGCCCCGGAGACGCCAAGAAAGCGCCCGGAAGAGGCTGCCGGCGCCCGCGGCCCCCGCGGCGGCAGAAAGACCACTTTTCCCAGCCAATCCGGCGGAACAAGCAGTCCAGAATCGTTCTATTGGCACCCTTGCCGTAAGAGCGCAAGCCCGCTATCGGCTCGCAAGCGTGCAATGCACTAAATCCGCTCCCCGCGATGTTTTATTGAGGCATTTTGTCGGGGGCCGTTACCGGGACCTTCGCAGGAGAGGGATTGCAATTTCGGCAGTCCATCCGACGAATCCGGCAGCCGCTCCGCGCTGGGGCCGGCGGTCCTCCTTCGCGGGCCGGAAAAGTGTACCTCGAACGGGTCGCATGGTATGATTTGAATTATGACAAACGATCAGGTGAAAGAGGTTCTGGATCGCGTCCTGACCTGGCCGCCGGAGCGGCAGGAGGACGCTGCACAACTGCTGCTTGCCCTGGAAGCGCGCGAGGGCGAACTTTATCACCCTGGCGACGACGAGTGGGCCGCAATCGAGGAAGGTTTTGCCCAGGCCAAGCGAGGCGAGACCGTATCTGCCGAGGAAATCGCCGCACTGCTCAAGCCGCGCGGTTCATGACGCTCCGGTTTACGCCTCGTGCTCGGGACGATCTTCGGCAAATGATGGATTACATCGCCAACGAAGACCCGACGGCTGCAGATCGCGTCGGTCGGGCGATCTTTGACACGACTACACTGATCGCCCGCCGGCCTCATCTTGGAATTCGCAGCGCCAAAGATGCGAAATTTCGCAGCCGCCTCGTCACGCGATATCCCTATCGCATTCATTACTTCGTAGAGGACGCTGATGTCTGGATCGTTCACATACGACACTCGGCACGACGCCCCTTGGCGTGAACCGATCTGATTCGAATGCAAATCGCTCTTTTTCAGCCCGACATCCCCCAGAACACCGGAACGATTCTGCGCCTGTGCGCGTGCCTGAATGTGGCGGCCCATATTATCGAGCCGGCGGGGTTTCCGGTGTCCGACCGGCACTTCCGCCGCGCCGGTATGGATTATCTCGATCAGGTGAGCATTACCCGCCACGACTCATGGTCAAAATTCGAGCAATGGCGTAACGAGGCGGCACGTTCCGGCTGGTCCTGTTCACGACCAAGGCGGCCGGCTCCTATCTGGATTATCGCTACGGGGCGGATGACGTCCTGTTGTTCGGGCGGGAATCCGCCGGAGTTCCCGACGAGGTCGCCGCCGCCGCCGATGCCCGGCTCGTGATCCCGATCAAGCCGGGCCTGCGCTCGCTCAATGTCGCGATGGCAGCGGCCATGGCCCTGGGCGAGGCGCTCCGGCAAACCGGTTCCGGACCGGCGGTCCAAGGAGACGTGGTGAGTTACGCCGTCAAAGAAATCTTCCTGACCTTGCAAGGCGAAGGCGCGCATGCCGGCCGCGCCGCGGTGTTTTGCCGGTTTTCCGGCTGCAATCTCTGGAGCGGCCGCGAACAGGATCGCAGCTCGGCAACCTGCAAATTTTGCGACACCGACTTCGTCGGCACCGACGGCACGCTGGGCGCCCGCTACGCCTCGGCCGACCATCTCGCCGACACCATCGCCGCACAATGGACCGGCGCGAACGCCAACCGCTATGTCGTGCTGACCGGCGGCGAGCCGCTGCTGCAGGTGGATCCGCCGCTGATCGACGCGCTGCATGCGCGCGGCTTCGAGATCGGCGTCGAGACCAACGGCACCATCGCCCCGCCCGACGGCCTGGACTGGATTTGCGTCAGCCCGAAAGCCGGTGCCGACCTCGTGGTGCGGCGGGGTCACGAACTGAAGCTGGTGTATCCGCAAGCAAGGCGCCGCGCCGGAGGACTACCTCGGTCTTTCCTTCGAGCGGTTCTCGCTGCAGCCGATGGACGGCCCGGACGCGACCGAGAACACCGCGCGTGCGGTCGACTATTGCCTGCGCCATCCCGCAATGGCGGCTCAGCGTGCAGACGCACAAGACGCTCGGCATCAGGTAGTATTGGCATCAGACAGGAATTGAGTTTCAAGATGTGGGAATTGACGAAATCGTTTCGCTTCGAGGCCGCGCATTCGCTGCCGGGAACGACCTTTGGCGCGGCCAGCGAGGAAATCCACGGCCACTCGTTTCGCGCCGAAGTGAGCGTGCGCGGGATGCCCGATCCCGCAACCGGCATGCTGCTCGATCTCGGCTTGCTCGAACGCAGCATGGCGGAGGTGCAGAAGACGCTCGACCACAAGCTCCTCAACAAGGTCGTGGCGCTGGGAGCGCCGACGCTGGAAAACCTGTCGCGCTTCATCTGGGAGCGGGTTCAGCACGCCGGAAAGATCACGCGCGTCAGCGTTCACCGCGACAGTTGCAACGAGAGCTGCACATATTTCGGGCCACAGGGTTAGCCGCAGATGGACATCTCCGTGATCGAAGACCGCAAGGCCCGCGCCAGAAGCTGGTTCGAAGCGCTGCGCAACGACATCTGCGCAGCTTTCGAACGGCTGGAAGACGACGCCCCGGCATCGCTCTACCCCGGCAGCGCGGGACGCTTCGTGCGCACGCCATGGGACCGCACGGACCACACCGGCAAGCCGGGCGGCGGCGGCGTGATGTCGATGATGTACGGACGGCTGTTCGAGAAGGTCGGCGTGCACTGCTCGACCGTGCATGGCGAATTCAGCTCCGAATTCCGCTCGCAGATTCCGGGCGCCACCGATGATCCCAGGTTCTGGGCATCCGGCGTTTCGGTGATCGCGCATATGCGCAACCCGCACGTTCCCGCCGTGCATATGAACACGCGCTTTGTCGTGACGACCAGGGCGTGGTTCGGCGGCGGCTCGGACCTGACGCCGGTGCTGGACCGGCGCCGCACCCAGCAGGACTCCGACACAATCGCCTTTCATCAGGCGATGGAGAGCGCCTGCGGCGGCCACAACGGGGTTGCGGACTACGCGCGATACAAGAAATGGTGCGACGAATATTTCTACCTGCCGCATCGCAAGGAAGCCCGCGGCATCGGCGGCATTTTTTACGACCACCACGATTCCGGCGATTGGGATGCCGACTTCGCGTTCACCCAGGACGTCGGCCGCGCATTCGTCAAGATCTATCCCGAACTGGTGCGCCGGAATTTTGCCACGCCGTGGACGGCGGAGGATCGCGACGAGCAACTGGTGCGCCGCGGCCGCTACGTCGAGTTCAATCTGCTCTACGACCGCGGCACCACCTTCGGGCTGAAGACCGGCGGCAACGTCGACTCGATCCTGTCCTCGATGCCTCCGGAAGTGAAGTGGCCATGAAGCCCATGACGCAACTGCCCCGCGCGATGCTGATCGACATGGATGAGACCATCCTGTCTGCCTATGGCCGCCCCGATATTGCCTGGAACAACGTCGCGCGCGAATTTGCCGACGAATTTGCGCCGCTGTCGTCGCAACAGGTGGCCGCGGCGATCGTTGACTCCGGCCGAAACTTCTGGGCGGCCGCCGGTGCGGAATGGCGGCTGAAACTCGACGAAGCCCGCCACATCGTCGTCAGGGACGGTTTCGCCACGCTCGCCGCGGCTCACCGCACCAGCCTGTCAACAGACCTTGCGACCCGGCTCGCCGACCGCTTCACCGCCTATCGCGAAGAGGAGATGTTCGTCTTCCCGGGCGCGCATGACGCCATCGATGCCCTGAAGGCGCATGGCGTGAAACTGGCGCTGGTGACCAACGGCGCCGCCGAACCGCAGCGCGCCAAGGTCGAACGCTTTGCAGCTGGCACACCGGTTCGATCACATCCAGATCGAGGGCGAACACGGCTTCGGCAAACCGGACGAGCGCGCCTATCTGCATGCCATGCAGGCGCTCGGCGTCACCGCGCCCGAGACCTGGATGATCGGCGACAATCTGGAATGGGAAGTCGAGGCGCCGCAGCGCCTTGGCATCTATGCGATCTGGATCGACGTCCATGGCGAAGGCCTGCCGGCGGATTCCGCCGTCAGGCCCGACCGCATCATCCGCTCGCTGACGGAGTTGCTGCCGGGCGAACGCCGATAGCCGCTCCTGCCGCCCCATCGCCGTCTGTAACGGCGCCAATTCCGCACGCGCGAGCGACTGGCCGTGATCGGCCTGTCATGACCAATCGATAGGCTGCCAATCGCGTCAATCAGTGCGGAGGCAAGAGATCATGGAATTGAAACCAGGCGATGTTGTCATTCTGAAATCCGGCGGTCACCCGATCACGGTGGCGGAGGTCCACGACGACACGGTGGAGTGCCTGTGGATGGGCGGCGAGGGCGATCTGTTTCGCGAAACGCTTCCGAAAGCCGTCCTCGACACTGTCGAAATGGATGATCCCGAAGACGAAGAGGATCAAGACGAGGAAGAAGACGACGAAGAGAACGACGACGACGACCACGAGAAAAGCAAGGTTGCGTGAGACCCTCCGATGCCGCCGGTCCGGATACCGGCGGCGTCACTTCCCCGGGGGGTTCTTCTAGAGCAAGGATCGCGCCGCCGTTGAGATCATCACCACGCCGCCGGTGATGACGGCGGCGTCGAGGATCGCGGTGTGGATATGGACCGGCATCCGTTCGACGAAAGCCCTGGCAAGGAAAGCGCCGGGTAACGCGATGATTCCGATCAGCAGCGCAAAGGCGAGCACTTGCGCGGTGACGACGCCGGCGAGACCGAACACGGAGATCTTGATGACGCTGGTGACAACCGAGATCACCGCATCGGTGGCGATCACGGCCGCGCCTTCGAGGCCGGCGGCCATCAACAGCGATAGCAGGATCACGCCCGGAGCCCGAGGTGCCGCCGACCACCACGCCGTAACCGACCGCGCTGGCGGCAAGGCCACCGTTGCCGATCCTGACCTCGCGGCGCCTGGCCAGCCGCCGCAGCGGCACGCTCGAGATCAGCATGGTGCCGATCACCAGCGCCGCACCGGCATTGGTCAGCCGCGTATAGCCGTAGGCGCCGAGCGCCGTCGTCAGTGCTGCGGCCGCGATCGACGATCAGCGCACGGCGCCGGTCGATATAGCGGAAATAGGCGGTGAATCGGCTGATATTGGTGAAGACGGCCGAAATCGCGATGATCGGCACCACGGGCTCGGCGCCGATCAAGCGGCACCAGCACCAGCGGCATCAGCGCGCCGGTGCCATAGCCGGCAAGGCCGCCGACCAGGGAAGCAAACAGCGCGACGCCGGCCACCAGCACGAGTTGGCCGAGCGAGATATCGGCAAAACCGGCCAGAATACTCACAGCCGGTGGTCTCGCGTGAAACGCGCCACGGTCTGATCGGCTATCGCCGTCAGCGCGGACGGATCATCAGGAAAATCCGCAGCCAGCCAGGCGTCTTCCGCCAGCGCCAGCACATGACCGAGCGCCGGGCCTTCGGCAATTCCGCGCGCGACGAAGTCGGCCGCCTTGAGCGGAAATTTCGGCGCGCTCCAGCGCTGCGGCAAAGTGGCCAGTTCGCGCCAATAGGCGGTGTCATGGCGCGCGCCTGCCCGCGCCCATGCCAGCATCAGGCGGTTGCGATAGCGGCTCCTCGCCGAGCCGGTAGAGCCGCCGCCGCGCCGTCGCACCGTCCATGCCGGCCAGCCGCCACCAGCGATGGCCCATCGAATCCAGCGCCTTGGTCTCGGCGTTGGAAAGACGCAAGCGCGCTGCGACGCGTTTGGCATCCTCGGTGACGGCCACCGTGAGCGCACCGAGCCTTCGAACCGCGCTGGCCTCAAGTCCGAGCGCCTGTTCCGCCGAGATCATCGCCGCAAAGGGTCCGATGTAGGTGACGCCGCCGAAAATCGGCAGCAGCAGGCCGCCGTCGGCCATCGCGGTAACTGCAATCGGGGCCCCCTCGGCTGTCATGAGCTTGAGCATTTCCATGCGAATGCGTTCGGCGGAAAGGCCCGCCAATCCTGCGCGCCCGCCGATGCAGGCGAGATATCCGGCGCGATCAGGCTCGCCGGCCGCGTAAGCGGCGTGAAAGCGGAAAAACCGCAGGATGCGCAAATAATCCTCGGCGATCCGCTCGCCGGGATCGCCGATGAAGCGCACGCGCCTGGCGGCGATATCGGCAAGCCCGTCAACATGGTCGTGCACGACGCCGTCGGCATCGACGGAGAGACCGTTGATGGTGAAGTCGCGCCGCTCGGCGTCGCGGACCCAGTCGCGGCCGAAGGCTACCTTGGCCTTGCGGCCGTAGGTCTCGGTGTCCTCGCGCAGCGTCGTCACCTCGAACGGATGGCCATCGACCACCAGCGTCACGGTGCCGTGCTCGATGCCGGTCGGTACGCTCTTGATGCCGGCCGCCCTGGCGCGGCGGACGACTTCCTCGGGGACCGCCGAGGTTGCGATATCGATGTCGGCGATCGGGATTTTCATCAGCGCGTTGCGGACGGCGCCGCCGACGACGCGGGCTTCCTCGCCGCCCCCGTTGAGCAGCGCGAGCACGCGCCCCGCCGGACCGGATCTGAGCCAGGGCGCGTCCGACAGCACCGGCACCTCGCTCATTTTTCAACTCCGGGAACGAACTTTCCGTTCTCAATGTGGGCGGGAACGTAGGTCGAATTGGGCGGCGCGCCGGAGAAATGCGCGAGCAGGGCGAAACTAAGCACCACCAGCAGCAACGACCCCAGCACCAGTTTAGCGACCCGTTGCGCCGGCCAGGACGATTGCACCAGCAATCCGGAGCGGGTGGCGATCAGGAACAGGGCATAGACCGCGAACGGGATCAGGAAGATTCCGACTTCGGTCAATGCCGGCCGGATCATGGCAAATAGATCCGCTCATACAGGACGCGCAGGATTCCCGCCGTCGCCCCCCAGATATAACGCTCGGCAAACGGCATCGCGTAATAGGAGCGCTCCATGCCGCGGAATTCCTTGCTATGGACCTGGTGGTTCGCCGGATTCATCAGAAACGCAAGCGGCACCTCGAAGGCGTCATCCACCTCGCCTTCGTTGACCTTAAGTTTGAAACCGGGCTTGACCCTTGCAACCGTCGGCAGGATGCGAAATCCGAATCCGGTGCCATAGAGATCGAGATAGCCGATCGGCTCGATGAACTCGCGCTTGAGGCCGACTTCCTCATCGGCCTCGCGGAGCGCGGCATCGAGCGGGGAAGCGTCGGTGACATCGATCTTGCCGCCGGGAAAGGCGATCTGGCCGGCATGTTCGTTGAGATGCGCCGAGCGCTGCGTCAACAGCACGGTCGGCTGCGGATGGTCGACCACCGGGATCAAGACCGCGGCCGGCCGCACCGGCTGTTCGCGCGCGATGATCTCCAGCATGCGATCGTTGCCCTGATCGCCGCTCCTGGGAATGATATTGGGATCGACCAGCCCCGGGGGAACGTCGAAATTGAGCCGCGCCCGGGTTCGCTCGAAGAATTCCGCCGCACTGGTCGCGGCCGGTTCCCTCTTCAGCATCGTGCCGTTCAAAGCGCGTCCCTCACCTGCTTGGCGTCCGCCATTGCGAAGAATTCGCCGCCGGATTCGATCCCGAACATGTGTTGACCATCGACCACCCGCTCCTCGCCCATGTCAACCAGATCGTAGTAGATCGCGCGGGTCACCTTGGCCCATAAATCGGCGCGGACGTGAAGATAGGGCGTCAGCCCGCCGTCGGCCGCCATCTCGAATCGCAGGCGGTGCCCGCCATCGCAGCCGACCCAGTCGTCGACATTGGTGCGGAAACGCAGCAGCCGGCCGCGCTCGTCGGCCTCGGCCTGCATTTCGACCGCAAGGAACGGCGCATCGTCGACGCGGATGCCGACCTTCTCCACCGGGGTCACGAGAAAGTGCTTGCCGTCCTCGCGCTTGAGGATGGTCGAAAACAGCCGGACCAGCGCCGGCCGCCCGATTGGCGTGCCCATGTAGAACCACGTACCATCGCCGGCGATTCGCATGTCGAGGTCGCCGCAGAACGGCGGATTCCACAGGTGCACTGGAGGTAATCCCTTTGCGCCGGCAGGGTTGTTTTTCGCCGCATTGCTGGCCGCCGCGGTAAGGCCTTCGAGACCCTTGCTTTCAAGGCCCGTGGTTTCACGGTGCTGGCCGGTCTGCCCTTCGTTCGCCATTGTTTGCCTTAAGATTTACTCGCCTCAATCTGGCACGATTGGTGCACGTACTCGAAGAGGTGAGCGGGACATCATTCTCGCCACTTCGTGATGCCGTTCATACCCCGAAATACCGATAATGTGGGGATAGTCCAATTCAACGAATACATGGCCTTTGCATCGGTTTAGCATGAGGTTCATGGCATGACGACGCTGATATCGAGCGGAGTCATCTAAGGGATCTGGCAAGGAGAACGAAATGCCTGGCGCAGACAGTGTCGAGAAACTGGAAGACGGAATTGTTCGTTCCGCCGAGCAAGTCTCCGGTCAAATCCGTGCTGCGAAGGAGGCGATCTCCACCGTCATCTTCGGTCAGGAACGGGTGATCGAAAATACCCTGGTGACGATTCTGTCCGGCGGTCATGCGTTGCTGATCGGGGTTCCGGGCCTTGCCAAGACCAAGCTGGTCGAAACGCTCGGCATCACGCTCGGCCTGGACGCCAAGCGCATCCAGTTCACGCCGGACCTGATGCCGTCGGATATTCTGGGCGCCGAGGTGCTGGACGAAAGCAATTCCGGCAAGCGGTCGTTCCGCTTCATCTCGGGCCCGGTGTTTGCCCAGCTGCTGATGGCCGACGAAATCAACCGCGCCAGCCCGCGCACCCAGTCGGCGTTGCTGCAGGCGATGCAGGAGCAGCACATCACCGTGGCCGGTGCGCGCCACGATCTGCCAAAGCCGTTCCACGTGCTCGCGACGCAAAACCCGCTGGAGCAGGAAGGCACCTATCCATTGCCGGAAGCGCAGCTCGATCGATTCCTGATGGAGATCGACGTCGATTATCCCGATCGCGACGCCGAGCGCCGCATCCTGTTCGAGACCACCGGCGCGGACGAGACGCTGGCGAAAGCCTCGATGAACGCGGAGATCCTGATCGCCGCGCAGCGGCTGGTGCGGCGTCTGCCGGTCGGCGACAGCGTGGTCGAGGCGATCCTTTCGCTGGTGCGCGCCGCGCGCCCCAATCCCGACGGCGACAGCGAGAAGCTGATCGCCTGGGGCCCGGGTCCGCGCGCCAGCCAGTCGCTGATGCTGGCGGTTCGCGCCCGCGCGCTGCTCGACGGCCGCCTCGCGCCTTCGATCGACGACGTGCTCGATCTCGCCGAACCGGTTCTCAAGCACCGCATGGCGCTGACCTTCTCGGCGCGCGCCGAGGGCCGCACGATTCCCGACGTGATCAGGCAATTGAAGACGCGGATTGGTTGATGGCCGCAGAGAGCAGGCACCTGGGCGAGGAGATCCTGGCAATCCGACGTGCCGATGGCGAAAGCCGAACGCTCGCCGCATCGCTGCCCCGTCTTGTGCTTGAAGCCCGCCGCATCGCCGCCAATGTGATTCACGGCCTGCATGGCAGGCGGCGCGCCGGCGCCGGCGAGAGCTTCTGGCAGTACCGCCGCTTCGTCTCGGGCGAACCGTCGCAGAACGTCGACTGGCGCCGCTCGGCGCGCGACGATCATCTCTATGTCCGCGAACAGGAATGGGAGGCCGCGCACACCGTGTGGCTGTGGCCGGACCGTTCGCCGTCGATGGCCTTTGCCTCCAAACAGGCGCGCGACTGCAAGCTGGAGCGCGGACTGATCGTCACCTTCGCGCTGGCCGAACTTCTGGTCGCCGGCGGCGAACGCGTCGGAATTGCCGGGTTGATGAGCCCGACCTCGAGCCGCAACGTGATCGACAAGATGGCGCAGGCGATGCTGCATGACGACGCCACGCGCTTGAGCCTGCCGCCGTCTTTCGTGCCGTCGGCGCTGGCTGAAGTCGTGGTGCTGTCGGATTTCTGGTCGCCGATATCAGAAATCAGGAACATGCTGGCGGGACTGTCCGCCTCCGGCGCGCATGGCACGCTGGTCCAGATCGTCGATCCCGCCGAAGAGACCTTCCCCTATTCCGGCCGCGTCGAATTCGTCGAACCGGAAGCCGGCAGCATGATCACCGCGGGCCGCGCCGAGAGCTGGGCCCGCGACTACGTCGCGCGCGTGGCGCTGCATCGCGACGAGATCCGCAGCGAGACCAACAAGCTCGACTGGCTGTTCTCGACCCACACCACGACCCGTTCCGCCGCCGAACTGCTGCTGTTCCTGCACTCCGGCATGATGGTGAGCAAAGGCGGCATACGCTCGAGCGTCAAAGTGGGGCGAAGCGCATGATCGCCGGCCTCCCCCTCTCCTTTGCCGAACCATTGCTGCTGCTGGGCCTGTTGAGCCTGCCGGTGCTGTGGTGGCTGCTGCGCGTGATGCCGCCGCGGCCGAAGCGGATCGAGTTCCCGCCGACGCGGCTGTTGTTCGATATCGCGCCCAAGGAAGAAACCCCGTCGCGGACGCCGTGGTGGCTGACGCTGTTGCGGCTTTCGGCTGCAGCGCTCGTCATTCTCGCCGCCGCCGGTCCGATCTGGAATCCGCAGACCGCGCTTGGCGGCAGCAAGGCGCCGCTGGTGATCCTGCTCGACGACGGCTGGACCGCGGCGGGTAGCTGGGACATCCGGATCAAGGCCGCCGATGAGCTGATCGCCAATGCCGACAACGACCGCCGCGGCGTCGCATTGGTTCCGCTCTCGGAGCCTGCACGCGACATTACGTTGATGACCGGCGGCACGGCGCGGGTAGCGCTGCGCCAGCTTTCGCCAAAACCCTATTCGGTCGAGCGCGTCGAGACACTGCCGGCCCTCGAGCGCTTTCTCAAGGCCACCGGCGATGCCGAGATCGCGTGGCTGGCCGACGGCATCGACACCGGGCGCGGCGTCGAGTTTCTGGAAAATCTCGGCAAGACCATCGGCGACCGTACGCTGACCGTATTCGAGGGCGGCGCACCCTCCGCGCTGGCCCTGGTCGCTGCCGAAAACGCCGCCGCCAAGATGACGGTGAAGGTGTTGCGCACCGATGGCGGCCTTGCTGCCGGCATCGTGCGCGCGATCGACGCCAAGGGCTCGCCGATCGGCGAAGCGCGTTATAGCTTTGGACCGCAGGAACACGAGACCGAAGCCGCATTCGATCTTCCGGTCGAACTGCGCAACGATATCGCGCGGCTGGAAATATCCGGCGAGCGTTCCGCCGGCGCGGTGCAGTTGCTCGACAAGCGCTGGCGCCGGCGCGCCATCGGCGTCGTTTCGGGGTCGAGCACCGATACCGCGCAGCCTCTATTGGCATCGACCTTCTATCTCAGCCGCGCGCTGTCGCCGTTCGCCGACGTGCGGTTGGGCGATCGCGGCGCGCCGCAACAGGTGATCGCGCAATTCCTCGATCAGCGGCTGCCGATGATCGTGCTGGCGGATGTCGGCACGCTGTCGCCGGAAATCCGCGATCGTCTCAACGCATGGATCGAGCAGGGCGGCGTTCTCGTGCGCTTCGCGGGACCACGTCTGGCGCAGGCCGACGACGATCTGGTGCCGGTGAAATTGCGCCGCGGCGGCCGCAGCCTCGGCGGCAGCCTGACCTGGGAGAAGCCGCAGCATATGGCGTCGTTCGCGGCCGACGGGCCGTTCGCAGGCCTGCAGGTGCCAAAGGACGTCACCATCAACCGGCAGGTTCTGGCCGAACCGGATGCGGTGCTGGCGACCAAGAGCTGGGCGTCGCTGGAAGACGGCACGCCGCTGGTGACCGGCGAACATCGCGGCAAGGGCGTCGTCAGCCTGTTCCACGTCGGCGCCGACATGCGCTGGTCGGACCTGCCGATGTCCGGCAGTTTTGTCGAGATGCTGCGGCGGCTGGTCGATATGTCCGGCTATACGTCGAAGCCGGGCGCCGGCGCCGCCGGCGAGGCGACCGCCGAGACCGTGGCGCCGCTGCGCACGCTCGACGGTTTCGGTGCGTTCGGCCCGCCGCCCTCGACCGCCAAGCCGATGCCGGCGGATTATCGCGATCGCGCCACCGTGGATCATCCGCCGGGGTTCTATGGTTCGGCCGAAGGCCCGATCGCCGTCAACACGCTGGCGTCGGCCGATCGGATCGCCCCGCTGGATACTTCCGGCCTGCGCGCCCGGCGCGCCAGCTACACCAATGCCGAGCCGCGCGACCTGCGAGGCATCCTGCTGTCGTCATCGCTGGCGCTGTTCCTGATCGACGCGATCGTGGTCGCCATGCTGGGCGCCGGCCTCGCCGCGCTGTTGCGGCGGCGCGCGGCGCCGGCAGCGCTCACCATCGCGTTGCTGTTGGCGGCGATGAGCCCCTCGCCGACCCGCGCCGACAGCAACGACGATTTCGCCATCAAGGCGGTCTCGCAGACTCGGCTTGCCTATGTCGTCACCGGCAATGCCGACGTCGATTCCATCGTCAAGGCCGGTATGTCCGGGCTGACCCTGTTCCTGGCGCAGCGCACGGCGCTGGAAGCCGGCGATCCCGTCGGCATCGATCCTGCCCATGACGAACTGGCATTCTTCCCGCTGATCTACTGGCCGGTGATACCGGGCGCGCCGAAACCGCCGCAGGACGCCATCAACCGCGTCGACGCCTACATGAAGCAGGGCGGTACGGTCCTGTTCGACACCCGCGACGCCATCGAAGCCCCGCCGGGCGACAATGGCGCGGCGCAGACGCCGGGCATGCAGACGCTGCGCGAAATCCTGTCCTCCCTCGACGTTCCCGAGCTCGAGCCGGTGCCGCGCGAACACGTGCTGACCAAGACGTTTTACCTGCTGCGCGATTTCCCCGGCCGCTTCAATTCGGGCCAGACCTGGGTCGAGACCCTGCCGCGCGAGGATGACGAGGAGGCCGCGCAGCGTCCGGCGCGCGGCGGCGACGGCGTCTCGCCGATCATCATCACCTCGAACGATCTCGCCGGCGCCTGGGCGATCCGCCCGGACGGCCAGCCGATGCTGCCATTGACGCCGGGCGAGCCGCGGCAGCGCGAATTCGCCTTCCGCGCCGGCGTCAACATCGTGATGTACACGCTGACCGGCAACTACAAGGCCGACCTGGTCCACGCGCCGGCCCTCATCGAACGGTTGGGACAATAGCGGCATGCAATACGGCATCGCATTCACCCCCCTCGTTCCGACCCTCGTGCTGTGGCTCGCGCTGGCGGCGATCCTCGTGATCTCTGCGCTATTGCTGCTCAGCCGCGCGCGTGGCGCCGCCGTGCGTGTGACGGCGCTGGCGCTGATCCTGCTGGCGCTCGCCAATCCCTCCTTCACCCGCGAGGACCGCGAACCCCTGTCATCGGTCGCCGCCGTCGTGATCGACAAGAGCCCAAGCCAGAACTTCGGCACGCGCAATCAGGAAACGGCCAAGGCGCAGGAAGCCCTCGTCGACAGCCTCAAGAAGATCAAGGGACTGGAAGTCCGCGTCGTCGAGGCCGGCCAAGCCGACGGCGAAACCGACGGCACCAAACTGTTCGGCGCGCTGTCGTCAGCGCTGTCGGACGTTCCCGTCGAGCGCGTCGCCGGCGCGTTCCTGATTACCGATGGCCGCGTGCACGATATTCCCGCCAATGCCACAGCACTCGGCTTCCAGGCGCCGGTGCATGCCCTGATCACCGGACGCAAGGACGAGCGCGATCGTCGCATTGCAATCTCCGCCGCGCCGCGCTTTGGCATCGTAGGACAAGCCCAGACTATCACCTACCGGCTCGACGATCAGGGCGTCACCGGCGAGCGTGCGAAAATCGTGGTGCGCCGCGACGGCGAAGTGATCAACGAACGGACGCTGCAAAGCGGCCAGACCTCCAGCGTCGACATCGACATCAAGCATGCCGGTCCGAACATCGTCGAGATCGAGGCCTCCCCGCTCGACAACGAACTGACGCTGGTCAACAACCGTGCGGTGGTCGCGATCGACGGCGTGCGCGATAAATTGCGGGTGCTGCTGGTCTCCGGCGAGCCGCATTCCGGCGAGCGCACCTGGCGCAATTTGCTGAAGTCGGACGCCAGTATCGACCTCGTGCACTTCACGATTCTGCGTCCGCCGGAAAAGCAGGACGGCACGCCGATCAACGAACTGTCGCTGATCGCGTTTCCGACCCGCGAACTGTTCCAGCAGCATATCAACGAATTCCAGCTGATCATCTTCGACCGCTACGCCCGCCAGGGCGTGCTGCCGATCGCCTATTTCGACAACATTGCGCGCTATGTGCGCGCCGGCGGCGCCGTGCTGGTATCGGCCGGCCCCGATTACGCCTCGACCACCAGCATCTGGCGTACGCCGCTGGATTCGGTGCTGCCGGCCGAACCGGTCGGCGTCACCGAGAAACCGTTTTATGCGCATCTGAGCGACGCCGGCAAACGCCATCCGGTGACGCGCGGGCTCGAAGGAGCTGCGAGCGAGCCGCCGCACTGGGCGCGGTTCTTCCGCACGGTCGAGACCCGCAACGCCATCACGCCGCCGGTCATGACCGGTGCCGACGGCAAGCCGCTATTGCTGCTGTCGCGCTTCGGCGAAGGCCGCGTCGCGCTGTTGCTCACCGACCACATCTGGCTGTGGGCCCGCGGCTATGAAGGCGGCGGTCCGCATCTCGACCTGCTGCGGCGGATGACGCACTGGCTGGTGAAGCAGCCGGATCTCGACGAAGAAGCCCTGCGCATGAAGATCCAGGGCAACGATCTCGTCGTTGAGCGCCAGACCATGGCGGACAGCGTCACGCCGGTGACGGTGACCTCGCCGAGCGGCGCTACCCGCGAATTGACGCTCAATGCCACCGACCCGGGAACCTGGACCTCAACCGTCCCCGCCAACGAACTCGGCCTGTGGCAGGCGACCGATGGCACGCTGAAAGCGCTGATCAATGTCGGGCCGACCAACCCGAAGGAATTTTCCGAAGTCACCTCCACGACCGAGATGCTGAAACCGCTGGCGCAGGCGACCGGCGGCGACGCCCGCCGCGTGGTGGACGGCTCCAGCATCGATCTGCCGCGCATCGTGCCGGTGCGGGCCTCCGGCATCTTCCGCGGCGACGGCTGGATGGGCGTAAAGATGCGCGACGCCAGCGTCGTCAAGGGTGTCGGCGTGCTGCCGATGTTCGCCGGCCTGATCGGCCTTCTGCTGCTGCTCGGTGCCTTCGCGGCGACCTGGCTGCGCGAGGGACGCTGAGCGACGCACGAACCATCAAGAGCCTCGTAGCCCGGATGCTCAGCGTTGCAACAATCCCACAGCACTCACGGATTTCACTGAAGCCAGGCGGAGCTACGGTTGACACCGCCAGCGCCTTCCGATGTTATAATATTACATCGGGACATCAGCCCCTCAGGTGAGCCTCACTCCGCATGAAGTGGTTCCGACAACACATCAAAACTGGTTCGCGGCTGGCGCTGTTCGCGCTCGCGATCCAGTTTGTGCTGTCGTTCGGGCATTTCCATGGGGTGGCAGCTCAGGCGGCGCCGGCGATCCAGGCCGGTCTGTCGCAGGCCGATCTGGCCTCTATCGGCACGGTTGCTGCGCCAGAAGCCGCGCAGAAACAAGTTCCTTCCACCCCCGACACCGACCAGCAGCCGGCCGATGGCTGTGCGATCTGCGCCGTCATCGCACTCGCCGGCAATGTGCTGTTGGCGACGCCGCCGGTGCTGTCACTGCCGCAGGCGGTCGAACATCTGTATTTCACCACCGATGCCGAGTTCGCCCATCTGGGCTCGGTCCATCCCGCGTTCCAATCCCGCGCGCCTCCCATCGCCTGACATCGATTGATTGATGCGCCCCTGGAGGTCGCTCGCGTCAAGCGAGGCGAGCTCAAGGGATAAATCGAAATCGATCCGTCGCGCTGCCGACGGGATCAGGACCCGGACCAATGACATTCCAACAAAGACGAGCATTCCACATCGGTGGAGCGAGCTGGCTGCTGCTGTGCGCAATAGGTAACGGCGCGATGGCCGAGGACGCGGCGCCGACGCCATCCTCCGCAACCCAACTGCCTGAAATCTCCGTGACCGCGCCGCGGATTTCCCAGGCGCCGCGCCGTCCCAAAAAGCGCGTGTTGACAGGGGAGCGCCGACCGCCGCCCGCCGCCGCGCCGCAGACCGAGGCGCAAGTGGTCGCCGGCAAGAACGACCAGTTCGACGAAGCGCGCCGCAACATCGTCGCCGCGGTCGGCGCCGGCAAATATCGAACTGAACCAGCAGGCGATCGAGGCGCTGCCGCAAGGCACCAACACCACGCTGGACAAGGCGTTGCTGCAGGTTCCCGGCGTATCGCAGGATTCGGCCGCAAGCGGTGAATTGCACGTGCGCAACGAGCACGGCAATCTTCAATATCGCATCAACGGCATCATGCTCCCCGATGGGGTCGGCGCCTTCGGGCAAATCCTCGATACCGGCATCATCGGCAGCCTTTCCCTCCTCACCGGTGCGCTGCCGGCGCAATATGGCTTGCGCACCTCGGGCGTACTGGACATCCAGACCAAGACGGACGCCTTCAATAACTCGGGCAGCGTCAGCGTCTATGGCGGCAGTCACGGAACGATCACGCCGAGTTTCGAATATGGCGGCACGGCCGGACAAACCCAGTATTTCGTATCCGGACGCTATTTCGGCAGCAATCTGGGGATCGAAAATCCGACGCCGGCGAATGAAGCCATTCACGACCGCACGGCGCAGGAAAAAGGATTTCTCTATCTATCGACGGTGCTCGATCCCACCAGCCGCCTCACGCTGATCAGCGGCGTGTCGAACGGGAGCTATCAAATTCCGAACAATCCGGGACAGCCGTCCAACTTCACGGCTTTCGGAGTATCCAATTTCGATTCGTCGCTGCTCAATGAACGGCAGTATGAAGCGACCCAGTTCAACGTGCTTGCCTACCAGAAATCGGTGGAGGATATCGACTACCAGATCGCCTATTTCAACCGCTACAATCAGTTGCACTTCAGGCCCGATCTGGTTGGCGACCTCGTTATCAACGGCGTTGCCTCCGACGTCTACCGTCAGAGCGTTGTCAACGGTATCCAGGAGGATACCGCCTGGCGCATCGGCTACGCGCATACCCTGCGGTTTGGATTTTCCGCGAGCGCAGAGCGCTCTTTGGTCACCAACATATCAACCGTGTTGCCGCTCGACGGCATGGGCAATCCGATCGATGCGCCGTTCCCCGTGTTCGATTCCAGCGCGAAGACCGGCTGGCTGCTGGGTACCTATCTCCAGGATGAGTGGAAGATCACCAATCAACTGACCTTCAACGCGGGATTGCGCTTCGACCAGATGTACCAATACGTCGATGCCAACCAATTCAGCCCACGCGTCAACCTTACCTGGGTTCCGCTTGACGGCACTACCTTCCACGCCGGCTATGCCCGAACCTTCACGCCGCCGCCACAGGTGGTGGCCGCGCCGGTCAACCTGGCGCTGGTGCAGAACACGACACAGCAACCCGCGGTATCGCAGCAAGATCCCGTGCTGCCGGAGCGCGCCCATGTCTTCGACGCCGGCGTGGTCCAGAAGATCCTGCCGGTCCCCGGCCTCGAAGTCGGGATAGATTTCTACTACAAGGTCGCGCGCGATCTGCTGGA
Organism: uncultured Alphaproteobacteria bacterium; assembly: GCA_963738765.1. Classification (GTDB taxonomy): domain Bacteria; phylum Pseudomonadota; class Alphaproteobacteria; order Rhizobiales; family Xanthobacteraceae; genus Bradyrhizobium. The sequence goes on from CAVTYA010000045.1 coordinate 91,889, forward strand.
CGACGGGCAATTCGGTGCGGCCTATGTATTGTCCGGCTTCAATTATGACCGGGCCAATAACGCAGGTGTCGAGCTCAAGGCATCCTACACCAACGGCAATTTGCGCCTCTATGGCAACCTCGCCTGGGCGCGCCAGCTCGGCACCGACATCGTGTCGAACCAGTATTTGTTCGACCCCGACCGTCTGGCCTACATCGCCAGCCACTACGTCTACACCGACCACAGTCAAACTCTCACGGCTTCAGCCGGCGCATCCTATCTCTGGAACGGCACGCGCTTCAGCGCCTCGATGATCTACGGCAGCGGGCTTCGCTCCGGGTTTGCGAATACCGATCACGTGCCGTCCTACACCCAGGTCAATGTCGGGCTATCGCACGAATATCTCTTCCCGGGATGGACCAAGCCGACGACGGTGCGATTCGACGTCGTGAACCTGTTCGACAAGATCTACGAGATCAGGGACGGCTCGGGCATCGGCGTGTTTGCGCCGCAGTTCGGACCGCGCCGTGGCTTCTTTGTCGGCATTTCGCAGAAGCTGTGAAATTTGCTTCGCAGGGAGGCGGTCATGGCGATCAAATGGATGGTGGAGATCTACGATAGCCGGCGCAAAGCCGGGTTGATCTCGACGCACGAATTCGACGACTTCGCTTCCCTGCGAACGAAGATAGTGGAAAATCCGGCTTGCAAGTTTCTCATCGACCCGTCCGACCATGCCACGCCAAACGAGTTCGAATGTCTGCTCGACTTGCGTTCCGAGGGTTTCAGGCTTGAACGCAAATAATGGCGGGCACGGCATGCGCCTTTGCCCACCTGTACGCCCTACCGCGCCTTGCTCCAGTCCGGCCGGATATCTCCGGACACATCGGTGAATGCGCCGTCGACCAGTTCGGCCACCAGCAGTCGGCTGTAGTCGACCGGTCCCGGCATCGTCGCCCGTCCCTTCGGCACCGCCTTGAAGCCGACGCGGCCGTAATAGGGCTCGTCGCCGACCAGGATGACGAGGCGATGCCCCTTGGCCTTCGCATCGCTCAGCGAGCGATCGAGCAGCGCGCGGCCGACGCCGCGGCTGCGGAACGGCGGCTCGACCGTCAGCGGCCCGAGCATCAGGGCCGGCGTGTCGCCGATGCAGATCGGCAATTGCCGCACCGAGCCGACCAGCAGGGTGCCGATCCGTGCCGTGAACGACAGATCGAGCAGATGATCGACGTGCTCGCGCAGCCGGTAGGCGCTGAGCACGAAGCGGCCGGGCCCGAACGTGCGTTCGTGCAGGCGTTCGATCGCGTGCGCGTCGTTCGGGGTTTCGGCCAGTATTGTCAGGGAGAGATCGCTCATGATGGGCGCGGGATAGCATCTGGCGGAGCCGCGGTCCATCGCCTTGGAGCAATTCTCGGTCCTGATTAAAATCAGGACCGAGGCTCCAATTTTTTTCTGACGCGTTTTCTTGACGCGAACCGGTGCCCACTTCGCTCGAAAACGCTACGCCTGCGTCAAATCCGGTTTCGCTTCAATTCCCGTTAATGGCCGGCTGGGACAGATAGGCCAGCAGCTTCATCTCGCGGCGGCCGCGCGTCACGGTATCGAGCACCAGGCCGGACGATACCGACAGCACCGCCACGATCATCAGGCCCATCGACAGCACCGCGGTCGGCAGCCGCGGAACGAGGCCTACCTCGAGATAGGTGACGATGACGGGGATCGCGAGGCCGATCGAGACCAGCATCAGGAAGATGCCGATCGCTGTGAAAAACCGCAGCGGCTTTTCCGACCGGTACAGTTTCAGGATGGTGCCGAGAATCCGGAAACCGTCGCGCCAGGTGTTGAGCTTGCTGACCGAGCCCTCCGGCCGCGCATAATACGGCGTCTCGATCTCGGCGACCGGCAACGCCAGTTCGAGCGCATGCACGCTGAGTTCGGTTTCGATCTCGAAGCCGTCCGACAGCACCGGAAAGGATTTGACGAAGCGGCGCGAGAACACGCGATAGCCGGACAGGATGTCCTTGAAGGCCTGGCCGAACACCGCGGACAGAAAGCTGGTCAGCATCCAGTTGCCGGTGCGGTGGCCTGGCCGGTAGGCGGCGACGGACTGATCGACGCGAAAGCCCACCACCATGTCGAGATGGTCGTTGACCAGCGTAGTCGATCATGCGCGGCGCGCTCGGGGCGTCATAGGTGGCGTCGCCATCGACCAGCACGTAGATGTCGGCGTCGATATCGGCGAACATCCGCCGCACCACGTGGCCCTTGCCCTGGCGGCGTTCGCTGCGCACCTTGGCGCCGGCGGCGCGCGCGACCTCGACGGTGCGATCGGTCGAATTGTTGTCGTAGACGAAGATTTCGGCAGCCGGCAGGACTTTACGAAAATCGGCGACGACGGTCGCGACGGCGGCTTCCTCGTTGAAGCACGGCACCAGAACCGCAACCCGCAACGCTGGTGTCGTCATCCCCGGCCCGCCGAATCAGGTCTTTTCATGGATCGCTTATACCGTAATCAGGCTTTTGCCGGTTGAAGGAAGGCCGCCTTATCCGCGGCTGTCGCACTGCGAAGGTCGAGCGTTGCGAACAGCAAAGTCCAGAGCGAGAGCATATCGATGGGGATGATATAGTAGGGCGTGAAGATCGGATGGGACAGGAAGAAGATCAGGTTCACGACCAGATTGAGGGCGACCACGACGGCGACCTGTTTTGCGCTCCGGTGATTTAGACGCCATAGCCAGGCCGTCCATGCGGCAGCGACGGCCAGCAAGGTGAACTGCACGTCCACGAAATAGCGCCAGAGAACGCCCGCGTTCAGCTCAGGTGCCACGACGTCGACGCCGCCATAGGTCGTCGAGAACGGACTGCCGGCATTGATCGCGTTCGCGATCAGCGTCGGCGCGATCCCGATCAGAAAGGCCACGCCAAAGGCGCCGCCCTGCGCGAACGTTTGCCCGGTTCGCGCCAGCAGGAACGAACCGGCGAGGAACAGAAAATAGCCCGCCGACAGGAACAGGTTCGGCAGCCGGAAATTGACGGAGAGCCCGATCAGGAGGCCGACCATGGCGATCAGAACGAGCCGATGCCGCGCTCCCGCATCAAAAAATCTTGGCGTCAGACAACCCGCCGCCGCGCAGACCATCATGGTCGGCGCCATCGAATAGCTCGCCTTGGTCGGGTTGATCATCAGATAGAGCGCGGCAAAACCGAACAGAGCGGCCAGCGCCAGCGAAGCCGGTGCACGCGCCCGGAACAGTCCGAGCAGCGCAAAGCCGAAGATGGTGACGCTCGCCAGCGCATAAAGCGGGATCACCTGAAAGCCCGCGGGAAACAGCGCCAGCGCAAATCCGGTCCCCGGCGGGTATTGCATGACGTATTTGTCGGCTTTCTCGATCCAGGTGTGACAAGGGATTCGCTTCACGTCGTTCCATTCCGCAAAGCCGATCGCCTTCAGGCTGTCGACGAGATAATGATCCTCGTCGCGCGCGATGTTGGTATCGAGCCCGCCGGCGCCGAATTTCTGGAACAGATGCGCCTGCCTGAGATAACAGACGTCGTCATAGACGCCGCGGCTTTCGCTCCAGCGCGATATCGTCCAGACGTTGCTCGCCAGCACCAGCAGAAAGCCGATGCCGCAAACCAGCCTGAGGGATTTCAGCTTACGCATGTCGAACCGGCCAATGCCCCGATTTCTCCGCTTCTAGGCGCTGCGATAGCGGGACGCAACCAAGCTGGTCGCGAAGACCTCAGCGCCAGGTCGCGATCGGCGCCTTGTCGCCGACCACTTCCGCGATCCGGTTAAGGGTACCAGGCGTCGTGTCGTCGGGCAGCGCGCCCAAATCGAAGAAACCGCATTCGACAATCTCGCGATTGGGCTCCGGCAGCCGGTCCTGCCGAAACTGCCTGACGACATAGACCGCGACGTGGTCGCGGCGCGAAACATGGCTGTTGAGGAATACGCCGTGCAGGACCGGCTCGTCGGTCAGTTCGATCCGCCCCTCCTCCATCAGTTCACGCCGCAACGACTCCAGAAAGGTCTCGCCGACCTCGACACCCCCGCCCGGCAGATACCAGCCGCTGACATAGCTGTGCCTGACCAGGAACACCCGGTTGTCGCCATCGAGGACGACGGCGCGGACGCCGAGCGTCATGCCGCGGGCCAGGCGCCAATAGAGATGTAAAACCCGCCGCAGATGCGGCTCGAAGCGTTTTCGCAGATCCTGCAGGGTCGTCACTGAAACCTCGGATGGACGGACATGGCGTTCGATCCCGGACGTTTGATGCTTGCGCGGGCGCGGCCGGCTTGCCAATACATTTGCCGGATCTTGGGATATCGAGAGATGAGCGTGCAACGGCTCCATACCACAGGCCATCGGCGAGGACGAAGGTGATGGCCGCGTTCACGCTGGCGCATCTGTCCGACCCGCATCTTCCGCCGCTGCCATCGGCGCGGCTGCGCGATCTCGCGGGCAAGCGCGCGCTCGGCTATCTCAACTGGACCCGCAACCGCCACAAATATCACCGCCGCGACGTGCTCGACGCGCTGGTCGCGGACCTGAAGGCACAACAACCGGATCATATCGCGGTCACCGGCGATCTCGTCAATCTCGCGCTGGAGGCAGAGTTCACGCCGGCGGCAGCCTGGCTGGAAAGCGTCGGCGCGCCGCAGCATGTGACAGTCATCCCCGGCAATCACGACGCTTATGTCCGCGCCACCAAACACCGCTTTGCCGGGACATTCGCCGACTATCTGCGCGGCGATAGCGAGGCCGGCGCGACGTCCTATCCGTTCCTGCGCCGGCGCGGGCCGCTGGCGCTGATCGGCGTCTCGTCGGCGGTGCCGACACTGCCACTGATGGCGACCGGCCGGCTCGGCCGCGCACAGCTCGACGCGCTCGACCGCATCCTGGCGCAATTGTCGTCCGAACAGGCGTTCCGGGTGCTGCTGGTGCATCATCCCCTGCATTCGAATTCGCGCATCAAGCGGCTGACCAACTCGCGGCAATTGCGCGCGGTGCTGCAACGGCGCGGCGTCGAGCTGGTGCTGCACGGCCATGACCATATTCATTCGACGATGTGGTTCGACGGCCCGAACGGCAAAATCCCGGCGATCGGCGTGCCATCGGCCTCGGCGCTGGCGCACCGGCATTATCCGGCCGCGGCCTATAATCTGTTTTCGATCGAGCGCGACGGCGAGGCGTGGCGCTGCGAACAGACGGTCCGAAGCCTTGGTGAGGACTTGCGTATGGAGCAATTGAGCGCGACGCGGCTGATCTAGAGATTGCGCAGGCTCGCAAACAGCGCCAGCCCGAATAGCGCGGCGGCGCCGAGCAGGAAGCCGAGCATGAAGGTCCAGAATCCGCCGCGCCGCGGCTTTTCTGGCGCGGCCGGTTCGACGATCGGCGTAGCCACCATCGCGTGCTCGCGTTCGATCATGCGGCGCGCGACATAGTCGGTGACGGCATCGACGATGACGGGGACGTCATGCAATTCGGCCAGCACGATGCGGCCGAAGCGAGTGTCCTGCACGAAGCGATAGATGCGCTTGTCGCGGCCCATCAGGATGTGCGCGACCACGTCGATCCACAGCCTCGGCGTTTCGCCCTGGCTGACGCCGCGATCGAACAGATCGACCTGCTCGGGGACCTGCGCAAACAGGGGATCGAGCGCCTCGTTCAGGATTTCGAGGCGCGCGACTTCGGCGTCGCGCAACTCGACGACGACGCCGATCCGATCGGCGGCCTCGATCCGCGCCTGGCGCAGCGCATCGCGTAGCCGCGTCGGTCGCGGGTCGCTGGCGGCTTGGCCGGTATTTTGCGCGTCTGACATCCTGGGGCGCCCTTGTCCTGATCGGTCGGACATTAACCTATCAGCAACCACGTTTTGCGCAAAGGCCGTTTATTCTCAATGGCTTACGCCTTTGGTCGGCGCAGAGCCTGGTTACACCAGGCTCTGGCTTTTCATTTTGACGCGTTTTCTTCGCGCGAACCGGTACCCACTTCGCTCGAAAACGCTATGCAAATCAAACGGCCCCACCCGGAAATCCGGATGGGGCCGCCCGACTTCGATGTTTTCCTTGGACGTTTCTTCTTAGTAGTCAGACAGCAGCCGCTCAGGCCGAGACGCGCGAGGGCTCTTCGACGATCGAAAAGCGCACGCCGGCCTTGTGACGGTTCTCTTCCGATACGACGCGCCAGGCGTCCTCGGCTTCCTTGCGGGTCTTGAACGGACCCTGCACCTGGGCCGAGCCTTCCACGAGCTTGTGGAAGTTCATCGAACCGAACTCGCCGCCAATCACCCAGAAATTGCTGCCTTTGGTCATCTCAGTCTCCTGCGTTAGCCGAACTGGTTCATCGTGTTGTGGGCGCCGCCCGCCTTCAGGGCGGCCTCGCCGGCGAAATATTCCTTGTGATCGTCGCCGATGTCGGAGCCGGCCATGTTCTGATGCTTGGCACAGGCGATGCCCTGACGGATCTCCTGACGTTGAACGTTCTTCACATATCCAAGCATACCCTGTTCGCCGAAGTATTCCTTCGCGAGATTATCGGTCGACAGAGCCATCGTGTGATAGGTCGGCAACGTGATCAGGTGGTGGAAGATGCCGGCGCGCTTGGCTGAATCGGCCTGGAAGGTACGGATACGCTCGTCGGCTTCGATCGCCAGCGGCGTGCCGTCGTACTCGGCCTTCATCAGCTCGGCGCGGTTGTACTTGCTGACATCCTTGCCGGCTTCCTTCATCGCGTCGTAGACCTGCCAACGGAAGTTGAGCGTCCAGTTGAACGACGGCGAGTTGTTGTAGGCCAGCTTCGCGTTCGGGATCACCTCGCGAACACGGTCGACCATCTTGGCGATCTGCTCGATATGCGGCTTCTCGGTCTCGATCCACAACAGGTCGGCGCCGTTCTGCAGCGAGGTGATGCAGTCGAGCACGCAGCGGTCTTCGCCGGTGCCGGCGCGGAACTGATAGAGGTTGCTGGCCAGCCGCTTCGGACGCATCATCTTGCCGTTGCGGTTGATGATGACGTCGCCATTGCTGGCGTTGGCCGCCGTCACTTCCTCGCAGTCCAGGAAGCTGTTGTACTGATCGCCGATGTCGCCGGGCTTGTGGCTGACAGCGATCTGCTGCGTGAGGCCGGCGCCGAGCGAGTCGGTGCGGGTCACGATGATGCCGTCTTCGACGCCGAGTTCGAGGAAGGCGTGGCGGCAGGCGCGGATTTTCGCCAGGAAAACCTCGTGCGGCACCGTCACCTTGCCGTCCTGGTGGCCGCACTGCTTTTCGTCGGAGACCTGATTTTCGATCTGCAGCGCGCAGGCGCCTGCCTCGATCATCTTCTTGGCGAGCAGATAGGTTGCCTCCGCATTGCCGAAGCCGGCATCGATGTCGGCGATGACGGGCACGACATGGGTCTGGAAGGTGTCGATCTTTTCGATCAGCGCCTTTTCCTTCGCCTTGTCGCCGGCCTTGCGGGCCGCGTCGAGGCCACGGAAAATGTCGTTGAGTTCGCGGGAGTCCGCCTGACGCAGGAAGGTGTAGAGCTCTTCGATCAGCGCCGGCACAGATGTCTTCTCGTGCATCGACTGATCGGGAAGCGGTCCGAACTCGGAGCGCAGTGCCGCGATCATCCAGCCGGAGAGATACAGATAGCAGCGATCGGTGGTGCCGAAATGCTTCTTCACCGAAATCAGCTTCTGCTGGGCAATGAAGCCGTGCCAGCAGCCGAGCGACTGGGTGTATTTTGTGGTGTCCGCATCGTAAGCGGCCATGTCGCTGCGCATCAGCGCCGCGGTGTACCGGGCGACGTCCAGTCCGGTCTTGAAGCGGTTCTGCAGGCGCATGCGCGCGACGGCTTCGGCGTTCACGCCGTTCCAGGTGTCCTTGGTCTTGAGCAGCGCTTCGGCGGCGTCAATCGCGCTCTGATAGGAAGCGGGTCCCTGGATGGCCAGATCGCTCATCCCACGTGGCTGGTAGTTCATATGCGTGATCCTTTCGGTGACGACAAATCGGCAGTCTTTGTCTTCGCCATTGTCGACATTCGTGACAGTGCATTGCGAAATGCGTGTCAGGAGCTAAACGCGAGATTCCTTATTTCGTATAGATGGCTTGTATTCGAATGGTGATGTCATGTAACATATGAACTTGTCACAGGTGTCATTTTGTAAATCTTGTCACAAAATCGGCTCAGCGAGGCTGCCATGGCGAGCGATTCCGGAAAGAAGCTGTTCGTTGGCCCGAGATTCCGGCGGATCCGCCAGCAACTGGGTCTGTCGCAGACCCAGATCGCCGAGGGGCTTGGCATTTCTCCAAGCTATATCAACCTGATAGAGCGCAACCAGCGCCCGGTGACAGCCCAAATCCTGCTCCGCCTGGCCGAGACCTATGACCTCGATCTGCGCGACCTCGCCACGGCCGACGAGGACCGCTTCTTCGCCGAATTGAACGAGATTTTTTCCGATCCGCTGTTCCGCCAGATCGACCTGCCGAAGCAGGAACTGCGCGATCTCGCCGAATTATGCCCCGGCGTGACGCATTCGCTGCAACGGCTCTACGCCGCCTATACCGAAGCCCGCCGCGGCGAAACCCTGGTCGCAGCGCAAATGGCCGACCGCGACGAGGGCGCGCGATTCGAGGCCAATCCGATCGAGCGCGTCCGCGACCTGATCGAAGCCAACCGCAACTATTTCCCGGAACTGGAAACCGCGGCGGAAACCCTGCGCGACGAACTCAACGTGCCGGCCGAACAATTGTTCGCGGCGCTGGCGGCGCGGCTGCGCGAAAAGCATTCGGTCGTGACCCGCATCATGCCGGTCGACGTGATGCGCGAGACGCTGCGGCGGTTCGACCGGCATCGCCGGCAATTGCTGGTCTCGGAACTGGTCGACGGCCCCGGCCGCGCGTTCCAGCTCGCGTTCCAGATCGGGCTGGCCGAATGCAGCAACAGTTTCGAAACCATCATCAACCGCGCCGGCCCGCTCGACGACACGCCGCGACGGCTGTACCGGATTACGCTGGCGAATTACTTCGCCGCCGCCGCCATGATGCCCTATCAGGCCTTCCACAGCGCGGCGGAAGCGCTGAATTACGACGTCAACGTGCTGGCGCAGCGTTTCAATTCCGGCTTCGAGCAGATCTGCCACCGCCTGACCACGCTGCAGCGGCCGAATGCGCGCGGCGTACCGTTCTTCATGCTGCGGGTCGACAACGCCGGCAACGTCTCCAAGCGATTTTCCTCCGGCACCTTTCCGTTCTCGAAATTCGGCGGCACTTGCCCGCTGTGGAACGTGCATTCGACGTTCGACACCCCGGACCGGCTGCTCAAGCAGGTCATCGAACTACCCGACGGCACGCGCTATTTCTCGATCGCGCAGATGGTGCGCCGTCCGGTGGCGCCGCACCCGCAGCCGCAGCCGCGCTTTGCGATCGGGCTTGGCTGCGAAATCCGCCACGCCTCGAAGCTGGTCTATGCCACCGGCATGGATCTGGAAAAAGCCGAGGGCACGCCGATCGGCGTCAACTGCCGGCTTTGCGAACGCGAAAATTGCAGCCAGCGCGCCGAGCCGCCGATCACGCGGACGCTGATCCTGGACGAAAACACAAGGCGGGTGTCGTCGTTTGCGTTTTCGAATGCGCGGGAGTTGTGAATTTTCTTTCACCCTCCCCTGGAGGGGGAGGGTCGTCCCGCATCGCAAGATGCGAGACGGGTGGGGTGACGGTCTATCAACAGGCACCGTTCGAAATGAGAGACCGTCACCCCACCTCGCCGCTCCTTACAGTCGCGTCGACCCTCCCCCTCCAGGGGAGGGTAAGAAAGCAGCGCGCCGTTTTCCCTGCGCGCACTTCCTATCGTCACGCCAGCGTATGCACGATCACCGGGCCGGCGACGGCGGTAGCTGGTCCGACCAGAAGCGGGGCCAGGTCCGTTTCGATCCAGGCGAGCGCGCGCCGATTGGCCTCCTCGGCGCCGGCGTGATTGTTGAAGAGGCTGATCGCGGTCACGGTGTCGTCGGGCGCATAGACCACGTAGTAGGCCATGAAACCTTCGACATCGCTGATGATCGGAATGGCGCCTTCCTTGATCCGGCGCGCCAGTTCTTCGGCCGTGCCGGTCTTTGCCTTGCCCTGACGGATGGCGGCGTACATGAGATCCTCCTCGCCCTGCATCGAAATCGCGGGCTTGTCCGCCCGCTTGCGCTTCGCCACTCTACGCCGCTTGCCGCAACTTCCCGATTCAATTTTCGAAGAGCTAGCGACGCTTTCAGTCGATCGTGCTGATCTATGTCGTCAGTTCGGGAAATGGCTGACATCACCCGACGCCGGGTCGCGCGGCGCGAAACTTCGCGGTTCCCGGCCTGTTTCCACGGTTCCGATGTTTAACTGTATTTGACCATATTGTTCTCCGTTAAATTACCTACCGCGCGTTTAGGCCTTTGTTAGCGTGTTTCTCCCACGATAGTCAGCCATTTGGGTTGCGATCTGCGTTTTAATCGCCTGGTATTTGGAATGCTTGTCCATTTCATCACCGATGAGCCTTCGAAGATCCCGGCCATCCGCGCGATGCTGGAGCCGCAGTTTCACGTCGCACCCCAGTTGTTGGGATGTGGCGACACGCAGGTCAGCCCGACCAGCGCGCTGATCGTCGACGCGGATCTGCGCAAGATGGTTCGCGTCGAACAGGTCAGGCTCGTCTTGAACAGGCTGAACGGCATTCCCGAGAAGCTGTTTGTGGTTCAGAACCATGTTCGCTCCCTGGTGGCGCAGGCCTATGCGCTCGGAGCGACCGCCGTGATCTCGCGCCCGAGAGAAATCGTGGTCAAGCTGGCGCAGATCGAGGTCGCGGCGAAGGCAGCACAAACCGACGCTGCCGTCATCTCACCGGCGATCACCGATAGCGCGGCGGTGTTCGCGTCGATGTTCTCGGCCGTACGCCGCGGCAAGCCGATCAACCTCTCGGAGGCCGAGCAAGCCACCTCGCAAATCATCAACAGCATTACGCAAAACGGACTTGGGGCGTGGCTCGACGACGTTCGCCGCTATCATGAAGGAACGTTCCAGCATTGCCTGCTGGTGACCGGCGTGGCCGTCGGCTTCGCGTTGGATATCGGGTTCGCCAATCTGGACGTAAAGCGGCTCGGCCTGGCAGCCACGCTTCATGACATCGGCAAAGCCCGTATTCCGCTGGCTGTGCTCGACAAGCCCGGCCGCCTTGATCCGGCCGAGGAAGAGGTCATGCGGCGCCATCCGGTTATCGGCTACGACCTGTTGAAGGATCTTCCCGGCATCAGCCCCGAGATTCTGGATGGCGTGAGGCACCACCACGAATATCTGGATGGCTCCGGTTATCCCGACGCACTGATGGCGCCGGAGATTTCCGATCTGGTAAGATTGCTGACGATCTCCGACATCTTCGCCGCGCTCATCGAGCAGCGGCCGTACCGGCCGGCAATGCCCCGCGAAAATGCCTACAAGATTCTCTGCGGCATGGACGGAAAGCTGGAACAATCGCTGGTGAAGGCGTTCCGGGACGTCGCACTTGTGGCGTAAGGCGAATCTTCCGAGGCGCTGAAAGCATAATTTCGCAAGCATGAGGTCGCGGCGATCAAGCCGCGACCTCTTCACTGGCTTTTCGGCCTATCGTTCGGCTCTTTCGTCCCTACGTTCCCCGTTTCCATAGACCGCGATGCATCCGGTCAGGCAGTTGGGGAACACATTGTTGGCGCCAAGCGGCACAAACACATGGTTGTTGTCGGCATTGGCGGCCACCGAATGGGCGGTGCTCGCGGCATGAAGGGCCGTGCCCGTGGTTACCGCGGGTACGTTGAAGGTGGGCACCAGCTGCTTGAGGGATTTCTCGTGCGCATCGATGACGCCGAGGATTGCCGCTCCCTGAGCGGTCAGGGGTGCGGCGACCACCTCGGTCGGACGCAACGGACTGGTCGAGGACGCCGTGTAGTAATTTCCGTCACCCTTGTTGAACCATACCTCGTCGCCAACGCCGACGCCGGGCACGATCTTGTCAATTGCCCCCGTCCTGGCGTCGAGAATCACCTGAATCGGCGCCGCGGTCACGTTCGCCGTCGAATCCCAGACGGCGCCGTCGGTGCCAAACACCGTGTTGCAGCCGGCGAGCAGATCGACGTTGGGGCCGAGCGTAAGGCCGGCCGGCTGACAGAACTGGATCGGATATTGCGCCTCAACCGTGCCGGCAGTCGAAATCCGGATGACGGCCCCGTCCTTGACGTTCGGGCCGACCTGCGGGATCGACAGATAGAACTTGCCCGTCACCGGCTCCCACACCGGCTGCTCGGCGCCATTGGTCGCGTTGACCCCGGTATGTGCCGTATCAAGAGTTACTCGCTTTCCGACGGTGAGGGCACCGGTCGTCTTGTTGACACTGATCAGCGTCCCAAAGGGCGGCGTGTCGGCGTTGTTGGCGGCAAGCAGCAGGCCGTCGTCGGCGTCATACGCCAATTCGTCTGCGCGGAGGCCCGGTGCGCCGCCGGTGGACACGTCGCCCACCGTTTTGCCGGTCCTTAAATCGATCGAGACCACGCGGCTGTTGGCGTCGGTCACAAAGAGCCACGGAAACGCCGCAACGACGCCGTTGGGCCCGGAGGTGCCGTTGTTGCCGGTAAAGCCCTTGAACGGCGGCGTGGCGCTGATCTGGGAAATCAGCGTGTTGCTTCTTGCATCGACGACGTCGACGACGGCATTGGATCGATCGGCCAGATAATAGGTCTGCGTCGCCTGATCGACGAAGCTGATGTCGAACACGTACATATTGCCGCCAGTTGTGTTCGCCTTCGTTCCGGGGATGGGAACGGTCGTCAGCAGACGGACGGCCCCTCCTTCGCGGTCCATCGCGAATGCGTCGGTTGCAAATGTCGCTGCGGCCAGCAGGCCGGCGGCGGCGCACAACAATGTTCGAGTTTTAAGCATTGCGTCGCTCCCTTATTTTTTTGTCAGGCCGGTGCTTTCGGCCCGCGGATATCCTTCTCCTTCTTGAATAGGGTTTCAATCAGAGGTTTATCGGCGGAAAATATTTTTCGGAGCTTGGAACCCCCCCATCGGTATCGTCGTTTACTCGCCCCTCCACGCCCGGCAAGTGCTGACGACTTTCCCCATCAGTTAGCGTCGGTCAGGCGGCTTCGCCACAATTGCTACGCAACCGCCTCGTTCGGACCGGTCGATCGCGTCGATCGACGTCGGCAGTGCAGTCCGCGCCAAGGCCGGCGTGACATGGCTGACATCACAAAGCTAGCATCAGGTCTCAGCGCTGAATGATCTCTGCCGGAAAGGGTCGAATTCGGACGGCCCGAGCAGAAATTGTCGCGCGCCGTCACCGCCTCGCGGTGACGTTGTTCGAACTCGTTCAGCGAAACCTCGGAAACGTCGCACGCATCCCGATGGTCGTTTGGCGTATTGAGCGATCGCGGCCCATGTCATGGACATGCGGATATACGCTTGGCAGCGCTGCGATGGCGGGACGAGAGCGACCCTTTGTTTTGCGGCCTGCGCAACCTCGCCGTGCAGCCGGGTCAATTCCGGGCACTGCACCTGCGCGTGGGCCTGATTACAAAATCCGGCCAGCACGACCGCCGCAAAGGCTTCCATATGCTTCCGCATCTTGGATGGTCCTCCCATCGGTTGTCACGGCCACCATTGCAACCGTCAAACCCGGCTGATTTGCGGCATCGCTGCCATGGCCGGCGAAGCCACCTGCGATTGTTGGCATTCGCAGGTGCGGCACCTATAGTTTGTCCGGCCAAAAGCATCTGGGAACGGGGGTCCGTTGCGCGTTTCAATCATCACCGGCGGCGGGTCCGGGATCGGGGCTGCGGTCGCGCGCCGGCTGGCGGGGCGGGATCAGTGCCTGATGTTGCATGGACAAGGCGCTGATGCTGCAGGGCTTGAGCGGTTGAAGGCGGTCGTGACAGACTGCCAGCAGGCAGGCGCCACTATCGAATTCTGTACTGGTGACCTCGCCAATGCCGGCACCGCATCCGAGCTTGTTCGCGCGGCGCGCGCCGCGTTCGGGCCAGTCGATGCCATCGTCCACGCCGCGGGCTTTGCCGACCGGCGCGATTTCACCGCCTTGCCCCGGGCGGGGCTGGAGCGGGCATTCGCGGTGATGGCTGCAGCGTTTCACGAGCTGGCGGCCGCGGCGTTGCCGGATCTGACCCGCGGATCGCAGGGGCGCGTGGTCGCGGTCAGCAGCTTTGCCGCGCATCGATTTGTGCCCGATGCGACCTATCCGAGCTCCGGGGCGGCCAAAGCCGCCCTCGAGGTGCTGGTCCGCTGTCTTGCGATCGAACTCGCCCCTTCGGGCGCAACCGCCAATGTCGTGGTGCCCGGCTATACCCGCAAGGACGCCGGACTGTTCGGAGCGCTGGACTCGCAGACCTGGCAGTTGGCCGCCAAGGCCAATCCGCAGCAAAGGTTGGCCGAACCCGGCGAGGTGGCAGCTTTGATCGCCTTTCTGTTGTCGCCGGAAGCCGGACATGTGACCGGAGTCCTGTTGCCGGTCGATGGCGGCCTGACGCTGATATAGGAATTTTCGGGGGATCGATGGCGGACAAGATTTCGGGCAAGCAAACGGACGTCATCGTGCTGGGCGCCGGCATCGTCGGCGTGTCCGCCGCCTATGCGGCGCGGCAGCGCGGGCTGTCGGTCGTCCTCGTCGACCGGCGCGAGCCGGGCAGCGAAACCTCCTACGGCAATGCCGGCATTCTCTCCAGCGGATCGATATCGCCGCTCAACAATCCCTCGCTCTGGAAGTCGCTGCCGAAATATTTGACCAACCAGCATGCGGCGCTGCGCTGGGATCCGGCCTGGGCGATCCGGAATGCCGACTGGGTAATCCGCTTCCTTGCCAATGCGACCCCGTCGCGGGTCAGACCGCGGGCGACAGCCCTGCATGGGCTGATCGGCGCATCGTTGAAACTGCATCGGGAATGGATCGTGAAAGCGGATGCGGCGCAGCGCATCCGCGAGACCGGCTGGCTGAAGGCGTGGCGCAGCGACGCCGTCGCGGCGGCCAAGGCCGAGCAGGCGTTGTTGGCCGAATTCGGCATCGAAAGCCGATTGCTCGACCGCCAGGCGATTTCCGCGCTCGAGCCGAACATCCTGCCGGTCTACAAGGTTGGCCTGTTGCACAACCAGACCGCCTCGGTCGACTCGCCGGGCGCCGTGGTCAAGGCCTATGCGCGGATGTTTGCAGGCTCGGGTGGCGAGATCCGTCAGTCCGAGATCAAGGCGATCGTCCCTGACGGCGACGGTTTTCGCGTGGCGCTGGCGGACGGCGAAATTTCGGCGCGCCATGTCGTGGTCGCACTGGGACCCTGGTCCGTGGATCTGTTGCGGCCGCTCGGCTATCGCGTTCCCCTGGCTTATGAGCGCGGCTATCATCGCGAGTTCGAGCCGAACCCGGCACGTTCGTTGCTGCGTCCGATCCATGACGCCGAAGGCAGCTTTCTGATGACGCCGATGGAGAACGGGATTCGCGTCACCAGCGGCGTCGAGCTGACCGCCCGCGATGCGCCCTCCTCGTTCGCCCAGATCGACGCGGTGGTCCCGCTCGCGCGCGGCGTGGTCGAATTCGGCAACGCCGTCGGCGAAACCTGGCGCGGGGCGCGGCCGACGCTGCCGGACAGTTTGCCGATGATCGGGCCGGCGCCACGGCATGCCGGCCTGTGGCTCGCTTTCGGCAACCAGCATATCGGCTTCACCACCGGGCCCGCGACGGGGGACGCGATCGCCGCGATGATCGGCGGCGTGGCGCCGGCATTCGACACCGCGCCGTTTGCGCCGAGCCGCTACCTCTGATGGCCGCCGCACCGCAAGCGCGAGAGTTCTTGGCGGGGGCCGACATGAACTATGTTTGGGATTTTGCGATCCTCGGCAAATACAGCCATTTGTTCTGGCTCGGGCTCGGCTGGACCATCGCCTACACCATCGGCACCATCGTTCTCGGCACGTTGATCGGCCTCGTCGTCGGCATCCTTCGGCTGCGGCGGCTGCCGGTGATCGATTGGCTGCTGATCGCCTATATCGAGCTGTTTCGCTGCACGCCGCTGCTGGTCCAGATCATCTGGTTCTACTACGCGCTTCCGGTCGTGCTCGGGGTCAATATCCCCGCGCACATCGCCGCAATCAGCGTGCTCTCGCTCTATGGCGGCGCGTTCTATGCCGAAATCGTCCGCGGCAGCATCGAGAGCGTGCATGTCGGACAATGGGACGCGGCGCGGGCCCTCGGCCTGCGGCCGCGGCACATCTTGCGGCTGGTGATCCTGCCGCAGGCGCTCAAACCGATGCTGGCGCCTTATGTCAACCAGTCGGTGACGCAGCTGAAGAACACGTCGCTGGTGTCAGTCATTGCCGTGCCGGACCTCGTCTACAACGCAACGCTGATCAACGCCGATACCTATCGGCCGCTGGAAGTCTATACGATCGTGGCCCTGATCTACTTTGCGATCCTGTTCCCGGCCACGCTGGTCGCGCGGCGGTTCGAGCGTGGCCTGACCTACGACAAGGCGTGAGCGGTTTTGATCCGCTTTTCCATGAAGATGCTGGTCACGATCGCTTCCGGCGGCATCGCCAAGTAGTCGCCGAAGGCCGCGCAAGGCGTGAAGCCGGCCCGGGCATAAAATTTCAGCGCCGCGGCCTGGCGGTCTCCGGTTTCCAGGCGCAGGACGACGGATCCGGCGGCGCGCGCCTCGGTTTCGATCCGCGCCAACAAGGCCTGCGCCACGCCGCGTCCGCGTACGGTCTCGCGCACATACATGCGCTTCACTTCGGCGAAATCGTCAAACAGCGTGACCCCGCCGCAGCCGACGGCGGCGCCGTCCAACCGCGCCACGAAGAAGCGAATGTGCGGCTGGAACAGCGCCGCCAACGCCAGCCCGTGCCGCTGCTCGGGAAGGTATTCGGCCGCCAGCACCTGGTCGAGTTCGCCGATCAGCGCGCGCACATCGCCGGTTGCGCTCGCTACCAGTTCAACGTCGACTTCCGCGCCCATAACCGCGTCAGATATTGAGCTCGACCGGCACGTCTTCCGGTTTCACGTTGCTCAGCGACAGCCCCTTGATGAACCATTCGCGCATCTGGCCGATGCCGCGATTGTAGTCGACCCACACCGACAGGAAATCTCGGAAACGCTTGTCGGGCTCGCGCCGCACCGCCATGCTGGAGGGAATGGCGACCGACGGGGACTGCAGGATCTTGTAGGTGCCAAGGTTGGGGTTCTTGGCGATCGCGGTCAGGCCCAGCACCAGCGCATTCACCACGCAATCGACCCGGCCCGACGACATCTCGAGCATGACCTCATCGCGGGACTTCAGCGATTTGATCGTCGCGTTGGGCGCGAAACGGCGCGCCACCGCCTCGTTGGCGGAGCCGACGTCGACTGCGATGTTGACCTCGGGCTTGTTGATGTCGGCCCAGGTTTTGGCCTCCAGCCCCTTCTTGAGCATGGCGCCGAACGGATGCGGAAACACCGTTGCGGTAAAATCCACCACCAGCGCCCGCTGCGGGGTCGGGTTGAGCGCAAAGCCGAGGTCGATCTTGTTCGATTGCAGATCGAGGATCGAATTGCCGTAGGTCGAACTCGGTATATTCGAGTTTGACGTCGAGCAGTTTTGCGATGTCGTTGGCCATCTCGATCGAGAAGCCGGACCAGTTGCCGCTGGCAAGGTCCTTGTTGAAGTAAGGCAGTTCTCCCGGCAGCACGGCGATGCGCAGCACCTTGTTGGCGCGGATGCGATCGAGCGTGTTGTCCGCCGCCGCCTGTGCCGATGCCGGGCTGGTGACGGCGGCAGCCAGCGCTGCGCCGCTGCCGATCGCAAGCGCGTAGCGCAGCGCTTCGCGGCGATCTTCAGAAATCCTGCTGTCGTCCGATGTGGTCACGCGTGCCTCCTGCCCAATTCGACGAGAGCCTAGCGCGCGTGCCGCAACCCAGCAATAGCATCAGGGTTGTCCCGCAGCCGGCCCGGGCCGGCCGAAAAACGCGATTCCTGCCCTCCACACCCGGCTCGGTAACAGCTATTGTTCCTCAACCGGAGTTTAGCCGACGTCGGGAGTTCATCATGAAACTGCGCACGATCATCGCCAGCCTCGCCGCGCTTGCTATTCACGACGGTTGCAGCACTTGGCCATGATGAGCACGAGGGCCACGCAGGGCATGGCCAGGTCGGCAACGTGACTTTTTCGAATTCGTGTGCACCTGCCGTACAGGCGGACCTGGCGAGCGGCGTCGCGATGCTGCATTCGTTCTGGTTCAGCGCGGGCGAGCCGGTTTTCCGCGATGTACTGGCCAAGGATCCCAAATGCGCGATCGCGTATTGGGGCATCGCTTCGCTGCTGATGTTGAATCCGCTTGGCGGCGTCGGTCCGCTGCCCAAGGACGCCGCAAGGGCACAGGCGATGATCGAACTCGCGCGCCAGATACCAACCACGCCGCGCGAGCACGCCTACGTCGAAGCCGTTGGCGCCTATTACCAGGATTGGGCCAACCGCCCCGAGCGCGCGCGCCAAGAAGCCCGCTCAAAGGCTTACGAAGCGCTGGCGGCGAGCTACCCGGACGACGATGAAGCCCAGATCTTCAGCGCGCTGTATATTGCCGGCACGCAATCGCAAGCCGATCAGACCTACGCGGCTTACACCAGGGCCGCCACGATCCTGGAGCAACAATTTGCCAAGCATCCCGATCACCCCGGGATCGCGCACTATCTCATCCATTCATACGATGCGCCCCCTCTCGCCGCCCGCGGCCTCGCCGCCGCGCGGCTTTACGCGAGCATCGCGCCTGACGCACCGCATGCGTTGCATATGCCCTCGCATATCTTCACGCGCGTAGGCGCCTGGGAAGATTCGGTATCGACCAACCGGCGCTCTTTCGAAGCGGCGATCAAGGGTGGCGAGTTGCCCGAGGCCTATCATGCCAGCGACTACGCGGTTTACGCGGACCTGCAATTGGCCCGGGATGCGGCGGCGCTCGGCGCGATGCAGGACGCATTCAAGGTCAAGCCGCCTTCCGCATCGCAGGTCGCAGTGGCCTACTCGTCGGCCGCGATGCCGGCGCGCTACGCGCTGGAGCGCGGCGACTGGCCCGCGGCGAAGCAACTCTCGCCGGCCGTGGGCGGTCCGCCCTTCACGGAAGCGATCAGCCTGTTTGCCCGCGCGATCGGCGCCGCCCGCTCGGGCGATCCCGCCGCCGCCGAACAGGATGCTTCCGAGCTCGGCGTCCGGCATCAGAAGCTGGTCGATGCGGGGAATATTTACTGGGCAAGGGAAGTGGAAATTCAGCAGCGCGCAGCCGCGGGCTGGATCGCGTTCGCCCGCAAGAATGTCGACGACGCGCTGAAACTGATGCGCGAAGCCGCCGATCTTGAGGACAGGAACGAAAAGCACATCGTGACGCCCGGCCGTATCCTGCCGGCCCGCGAATTGCTGGGTGATATGCTGTACGAGGCCGGCCAGCCGGCTCTCGCGCTCAAGGAGTATGAAGCATCGCAACAGCGCGAGCCGAACCGCTTCCGCGGCTATTACGGCGCCGCGCGCGCCGCAGAGGCCGCCGGTGATCGTGACAAGGCCGCGATGTATTACGGCAAGCTGCTCACGCTCGCAAAGAATGCCGATACCGAGCGCCCGGAACTCGCACGCGCAAGAGCTTATGCCGGACGGTGAAGCGACATTCGCTCTCAGGCGATCGCGGGCATCCTGCCGAACACGCAATCGAGCGCGGCACGCAAGACTTCCGCTGGATCCGATGCGCCTGAACGGCTGCGCCAGGCGACATGGCCGTCGGGTCGAACCAGCACGGCACCATCGGCTTCGACCCCGTAAACCTCGTGCCAGTCGCCGCCGGGATCGAGGAGATCGCCGCCCTTGCCGATGGTAAAGGCCATCAGCGGCGGCAACGTCGTGGCTATCCCTTGCGCGGCCCGACGCCACGCGTCGCCATCGCGGCCGGCCAGCAGCACAAAATACGGGCCGAACAGGTCGATGGTCGAGATCTGCTCGTTGCGGCGCTTGAGCCAGACATGGGGCGCGCGGTTTCCGGGCCGCGCGGAAGGCGCATAATCAGTGACGGGATCGTCGACCGCAACCTGAGGCGTGCCGTCCGGTACCACCGCCATCGACTCGTAATTGGCCCCGAAGATCAGCCCCTGCTCGTTCAAAAATTCCCGCCGCGGCAGCACACCGCTTTGCCTGACATTGCGGCCCATCGACAACGCGTTGGCCAGCGCGTTCTCGGTGATGATCCGGCCCAAAGGCTGGCGCTCGGCGTGATAGCTGTCGAGCAGCTTGTCGTCGGCTTTTCCGCGCAGCACCGCGGCGATCTTCCATGCCAGATTGTGCACGTCCTGCACCCCGGTGTTGAGGCCAAAACCTCCGGTCGGCGGCATCTCGTGCGCGGCGTCGCCGGCCAGGAAGACGTCGCCGACGCGGTATTGATCGGCAACGATGGCCGACGCCTCCCACGGGCTGACGCCGAGCACCGATACCGCAAGGTCCGGCACGCCAACGGCCTTGCGGATCAGCTCCGCACAAAACTCCGGCGTGAAATCCTTGGGCTGCCAGCCATATTGCTTGACGCTGTGAATCAGAAAACCCCAGCGATCCCGGCCATTGATGGTGAGGAAGGTGCCGCGCAGATCCGGCTGCTCGACAAAATAAAGCGCGGCAGGCCGGTGCTCGACCCATTGGGTGAGGTCGGCGTGGAACAGGATATTGACACTGTCGTAGACTTTCTCCGTGCCGGTCATGTTCACGGCCACCGCGCGGCGCACCCGGCTTTGCGCGCCTTCGGCTGCGATCAGATAGCGCGCGGTGAACGGCGTCTCCGCGCCGGTGGTGCGATCGGTCAACAGGCCCGTGACCGCGCCGGGCTTTTGGCTGAACGAAGTCAGCTCGGTATTGAAGCGCAATGTTGCGGGTTCGGCAGCTTCTGCAAACCGGCGAATGACCGGCTCGAGGTCATCCTGGGCGCAGAGACAGTTCTTGACCGGCGTCGCGGCCATGTTCTTGGCCGTCGCCCGGCCGGGCACCCGGCGCTCGATCTCCTTGCCGGCCAGGGTTTCGGTCCAGACGATCAGTCCGAGCCGCCCTTCCTGCAAACCGGCGTCCCTGACCGCTGTGTCGATGCCGCACTGCCGGAACACTTCCATGGTGCGGGCATTGATGCCGCGCGCCTTCGGCGTCAGCGCCGTGCTCGGATGGCGTTCGACCAGAAGCGAGCGCACGCCGTGCTGGGAGAGCAGCAGGGATGCGGTCAGGCCGACCGGGCCGCCGCCGGAAATCACAACGGGGATGTCGAGCATCTCTTCTCCTGTTGGCATTCGCGCACCTGAATTATCCGATCTCAATCGGCTTGCCATGCGGCTCCCGGCGATAGGCAAAGATCGCGATCAGGGCTGCGAATTCGCACGCCGCCAGGAACAGGAATGCCGGCGCGATCGCATCCGCGGTGGCCTTCGGCGAGACCACGTCGTTGCTTCCCGCGATCAGCGCCATGCAAACGGGGCCCAGAATTTTGCCGACGCCGTTGGCGGCCTGCGCCAATCCGAAGGCGCGGGCGCCGAGCGAGACCGGAAACACTTCGACCACATAGGGCGACATGTTGGCGAACGAGCCGCTGTAGAAGGCCGCGCCGAAAATCACCAGCAGCGCAAATACCGACCAGCCCGCGACGACCTCGCGATGGAAGCCGACGATCGCCAGCATCACCAGCACGGACACCGTGGTTCCGACCAGCGCCGCATTGCGGCGCCCGACATAGAGCGGCAGCACCGAAAACAGCAGGCGGCCGATAAACGAGGCGATGCTGGCGTAAACGAAGTAATGCGCGGCCTCGTGCGCCGTGATCTTCAGGAGTTGGGACAGAATGGTGGGACCCCACAGGATCACGCCATAGGTACCGGTCGAAATCCCCGTCCAGATCACGACCACCCACCAGAATCGCTTCTGGTCCTGCAACAGTTCGCGCAACGAACCCGGGCTGCGGAGCGTCGCGACCGCGTTCGGCAGCGTGATGCTGGCCTGGGGAACGCCGAGCAGCTTTGCGGCCTCGCGGCGCGCGTCGGCATTGCGGCCGCGCGACAGCAGCCAGCGCACCGACTCCGGCGAAATCAACGCAAACAGCAGCGAGGTCACGATCGGCAGCGCGCCGGTGGCGGCGACGCCGCGCCAGCCGATCACCGGCAGCAGGCTCGCCGAAATCATCGCGGCGAACATGGTGCCGAGCGCGACCGGCGCCACCATCAAGCTGGATATGAAGGTGCGGTGTCGGGTCGGCGTCATTTCGACGATCAGGGGACCTTGGGCGCTCACCGCCGCGATCGATCCGAAGCCGACGACGAAGCGCAAAGCCGAGAACAATACCCAGGAGCCGTCGGGTATCAGGGCGCATCCAGCGGCGCCGAGCGAAAAGATCAGGCCGCCGCCCCAGACCATCTTCTTGCGCCCGACCATATCGGCGAGTTGGCCGCCAACCAGCGAGCCTGCGATGGCGCCGACGCCGGACGACAACAGCATCATCGCGCTCTGGCCGTAGGTGAGATGCCAGCCCGGCGCCAGCACCGAGACGAGGTAGCCGACCAGGAAGAAATCGTAGAACTCGAACATCTCCTGCAGGACCAGCAGCGCTATCGTCAGATAATAGCGCGGCGTGAGATTGGATTGCTCGATGCCGCTGATCCAGTCCTGCGCATCGCCTGTGCTGCGATCCTGGGCCGGTTGCCGGATTCCGCCGGCAATGCCGCCCGGAACGGCGCCTTGAGCGTCGAGCGAAACCTCGGCCATTTCTCTCCCCGGACGCCCGACTGCCCGCCGTCATGACGCGGCGGTTTGAATGGGCCGGGACGATCCGTCAGAAAATTAGCACCCGGCCCTGGATTGCGATAATGTTGAATTGTCATCGGATTGATCGCAAATCGGCATCAATAAAATGGACCTGCGCCAGTTCCGCTATTTCATCCAGGCCGCGCGGCGGGAGAATTTTCGCAAGGCCAGCGACGATCTGAGCGTCGCGCAGTCGGCGCTGACGCGCCAGATCCAGCAGCTCGAGCGTGAGTTGGGCTTTCTGCTGTTCGATCGCGTCCGGCGCGGCGTGCGGCTGACCGCGGCGGGCCAGCGTCTGGTGGAACGCTCGCAGCACATCCTGGGCGAAGTCGACCGGCTGAAGGAGAGCCTGCAGATCGAGGCGCATGTGCCGAGCGGACCAGCGTCGCTGGCGGCGCCGCCCTCGATCGGACGGCTGCTGTTCAGCAAGCTCGCGCTGAATTTTCTCAAATCCTATCCGAAGGTAACGCTCAGCCTGCTGGAGGGCTGGACATCGAACGCGCTGGGCCAGCTCCGGCGCGGCGAGCTCAGCCTCGCCATCGTGACCGATCCGCCGCCCGACCCATTGCTCGAATACACGCGCCTGTTCACCGAATCGCTCTACCTGGTCGGCCATCCCAACGACCCGCGCCTGAAGAAACGCAGCCTCGACGTCAGCAGCCTCGGCGGCCTGCCGCTGGTGATGATCAACAAGCACAACCGGCCGCGCCAGTTGATCGAGAACGCCGCGGTCAGGGAGGGCACAACACTCGACATTCGCCTCGAACTCGAAAGCCCGGAGACCCTGCGGCACTTGCTGCTGGGCGGCAGGATCTACGGGCTGCTGCCTTACTCCTCGATTTTTGGCGATGCCAAGGCCCGCCGAACTCGGCGCGGTGCCGATCAAGGGACAGACCATGACGCGGTATCTCGCCAAGAGCCGCAACGAGGCCAATTCCGTCGCGCGCGAAACCCTGGAGAAATGCACGATCGCGGAAATGCGCGGACTGGCAAAACGGATCGGAATTCGCGAGCCATAGGCGACGAAACACGCGCATGTTTCCGGCAAGGAGAAATCCCTCTCACCGGAAACAGCACGATGATTGTCTGATCGCGTGTCGGTTGAGGCGAAGGAGCCACATCAATCGATCAAGGCCAATGGCCGCCCGTGACATTCGATTGACACGCGATGGAGAGCTGCAGAGGCCCACCTCTGCTTGCGGGCCGAGATGTTCAGCATCCATTCAGGCGGCCATGCCTAAACCCGAGAACTTATAAAAAACCCTAAAACTTGCAATGACTGGACACGCCATGAGGCCTTTGTACGCTACCGTTGTCACCACTGCTTGCCTCGCATTCGCGACGGCCACCTTCGCGCAAACGACACCGCCGGCGCCAACAGCTCCTGCTGCAGCTCCCGCTGCTCCTGCGGCTGCCGCAACTGCTCCTGCAGCGAGCGGCAAACGGTCAGCCTGTCAAACGGCTTCACAGGCAATCAAGGGGCAGGACGGAAGGGATCAAATGCAGCTGTGCATGGCGCAAGCCCACGTCGACTGCCTCAAGCAAGCGATCGATCAGCGGATCGTTGGTCCGAAGCGACAGGAATTCATCAAGAGCTGCCTGCAGTAACGGCGACGCCCTCCCGCCTCGGCCGGCGGGGAATGCCCCGCCGGGCGTCGTATCATCTGTTCGCTGACACTCCTTCCGGCGGCAATGAGGCTGTGTAGGCCGCGAGCGCGACCATATCTTCGATGGTCAGTTTTTCCACGACGGGCTTCATCAATTCGCTGCCGCTGCCGGTGCGCGCGCCGGACTTGAAATCGTACAATTGCCGGACGGCGTAACTGGGCGAACGGCCGGCGATGGCGGGGATGTTGCCGACGCCACCAAGGCCCGGGCCATGACAGCCCGCGCATTGCGTGCCGCCGCCGCCCACGCCTTTTGCAACGAGCTCCTTGCCCTTCTGGACGCTGCCGACCGGCACATAGGCGATGAAGTGCGAACGCGCGTCGCGGTTTTCGAATTGCGCGAGATCCTCCGGGATTTCGATGATGCGGTTGCCGATCGGCTCGCGCTCGCCGGTTTTGGCGTCGGCCAGAAACCAGCCGGCGACATAGGTCTTCGGAACCGTGCCGGTCTCGACCACCTTGATCGTCGCTCGCGGTTTCAGCGCCGCAAAATATTCCGCCGAAGCGCGAACGTCCTGATCCGTTGCCGCCTTGGCGAGCACGATCATCAGCTGCGGCGGGCCACGCTCCGGAACGGAAGTCTTGCGCACGCCATTTTTAAAATCCGCCATCTGTTGCTTGATGTAATCAGCGGAAAGGCCGGCGAGACTGGCATTCTCCGGACCGCCGGGACCGTCCGCCCGGTGACAAAAGCCGCAGGCGAAGACGCCAGGCTTTCGACCGGTTGCAACGATCGCCGGCATCGGACGATGATCGGCGGGATGCCAGTCGGGGGCAAAGAACCGGTCGCGGGTCTGGGCCACGCTGTAGGTGGCCGAACTGTCCGGCACCTGCCGCGGCTTGCCGTCATCGGGCGACAATTTGAAATCGGGCGGATTGACCGGATAGGCCCATGCCGGCGCGCGATCCTCGGCCGAGGCATGGCCTGCGGCCAGCAGCAATGCGCATGAAAAACCCAGTAAAAGAAATGATCGCATGAAAAAAATTCCTTAACCTGCCGACATTAAATGATACTTCCCGACAAGAGTTGATCTGCGGCCAGCGCCAGATTGTTACCGCCAGGCGCGGACTGCACTTTGAGAATCCGCCGCACGCGTTATTGTTGCCCTGTTACCCCGCTGGAAAAAAATCGCCATGCCCGAAATGATCAATCTTGGCTCGCTGCAGCTGAAATTCCTGCAGAGCAAGGACGACACCGGCGGCAGCCTCGATATGTTCGAGATGACGCTGCAGCCGAATGCGCGGATGCCCATTCCGCATTACCACGATCGCTGGGATGAAACGATCTACGGGCTAACCGGCACATCGACCTGGCGGATCGACGGCAAGGACGTCGATCTGGCGCCCGGCGAGACCGTGTTCATCAAGCGCGGCGTGGTGCATGGATTCACCAACCGTTCGACCGCGCCGGCCAGTTGCCTCTGCGTCCTCAGCCCCGGCGTGCTTGGCCCGCAATATTTCAAGGATATCGCCGGATTGCTGTCGGGTGGCGCGCCTGACCCGGCGAAGATGAAAGAGACGATGCTGCGCTATGGACTGATCCCGGTGGTGCCGACCTGAGCGCCACGTACCGACTTCACACGGCCTGTCGCATCACGCCGTATGGACGACGACGTTGAACCCCTCGCCGGGGTCCGGAGCGACGAAATGGCGCGTGAACTGATCGTACTCGGCGTCGCTGACCTGGAAGGCGTGCTCGCCGCCGGCATTGCGCTCGCGAAGCCGCAGCCTGCAGACCGCGTCGGAAATATCGAGGTGATGGAGTTCGTGGGCCACATTGGCCTGTGCGATTAGCGATCGCATCCAGTCGCGATTGCGTACCGTGTTGGCCGGAAAATCCAGCACGACGGAAAGGCCTTGCCGCAAAATGTCGACGACGTGCGGCGCCATCGCGGTGCGAAGCCGCGCCGAATAGCGGCCGTAGTCCTCGATGGTCCTCAGATCATCGGCAAACAGGGTAGAGGTCCAGTGATCCTCGCTGATCAGCAGGGTCGCGGGGCGCGCGGCGAGGCGCCGCGCGAGGGTCGACTTGCCTGCGGCGATCTTTCCGCAGAGAGGATAGAGGGTCGGTGCGTGTGTCTGGTTCATGCGCCAAGAATATCACAGGTCCACCCCTGCACCTTCTTGCCCACAAAAAAGCCCCGGACGATGCCGGGGCTTTAGCTTGTCAGTCGCAGTCGGGAGATTGGTGCGTCGATCAGTACTTGGCGACGACCGGGCCGCCGAACTTGTAGTTGATGCCGACGCGGCCGATGTTCGAGCGCAGATTGACCGTGTGGGTGAACACGTTGGTCGGGAACGCGATGCCGGGAGGACCAAAGGCGGTCAGGTTGGTGCTGGTCGTGCTGGCGCGGCCGAGATCGACATAGAGATATTCGGCCTTGATCGACCAGCCGTTCATCAGCGCGTATTCGCCGCCGGCGCCTGCGGTCCAGCCGTAACGTGTCGTCGAGATCGCGGCGGATTCGTTGGCGGTGGCGAAGGTATCGGTGAAGAGGTAGCTCGCTTTCACATTGGCGACAGCCAGACCACCGGTGCCGTAGAGCAGCAGGGCTGGGGTGGCGAGGAAGCCGGCGCGGCCGCGAAGGGTCCACAGCCAGTCCGTGGATTCCGACGAATTGACCGTGAAGCTGGTCGGCGCGCAGCAGGGATAAATGGCGGTGCCGGTGGACGATCCCTTGATCCCGAAATAGTTGAAGTCGGTTTCGACGCCGAGCACGGCGCCGCCGACCTGCCAGTTATAACCAGCGGTCGCGCCACCGGTAAAACCGGAGTGGTTGATGTTCTGATTGCCAACCGTCCCAATCGCCGGGACGCTGGTGGTGGCAAAATAGCCCGTCGGCGAGAACACCGTCGAGGTGGTCACATTGGATTCATTCCAGGCGCCGCCGGCGTTCAAGCCGACATAGAATCCGCTCCAGTCATAGGCCGGGGCCATAACGGGCGCCTTGGTATAGGTGCGGGGCGCAAGATCGGCCGCCGATGCGGTCGCGGCGCCGAGCGCGACAGTGAACAACGCGGCAACGAATTTTTTCACGACAATCTCCAATTTGATGCACCCAGTCTGTGAGCACAAGATATGTCCCTCACCGACAACCTAGCAGAATCGCCGGGGGCCGGCTGTCACCGGGGAACCACACGTCATGAGGGACGGCGTCGTCAGGGGGGAAACTGCGGCATCATAGGTCAAATAGTTCCCAACCGTGGCCGATTGGCCACGCGCCACGGGTAACCCTTTGTTAGTATAAACGGGATTCGGACAGTCCCGGTATCGGCTTCTAACATCTTGAGATTGCTGACGATTCATCCTCGAAACCCGCAAGCCCCTCGGCATCCTCTAGTGAAAGCCCGAACGAATGCGCCACGCGCGTCAGCTGTAGTAATTGAAGGCTCGCTACTTCCCTGTCCCTTAAGCCGGTGAGATTTGATGCCGACCTCTTGGTTTGAAAGTCGAGTTGCGATCACGACGATTGCAGCGTCCCTGGCACTCTCATTCGCGGCATCGGCTCAGTTGCTTCCGGCGCCGGTTCGACCTGCGGCCACGGCGAAACCGGCAGCGCCCAGACCGCCGGGAGCACCAATCCGAACGGCAACCGCCCCCTCGCCGCGCGCGGCGTCCTGTCACAACGGCATGCCGTTCGACCGCTTCCTCGCCGACCTGAAGCAGCAGGCTGTGGCCGCCGGCGTGTCACAACGCGCACTCGCCGAAGCCGCGCCTTACCTCGTCTACGACCAGGGCATCGTCAACCGCGACCACGGCCAGCGCGTATTCGGCCAGGTGTTCACCGAATTCGCACGGCACAGGGCGTCCGACGGCGCGGCCAGGAATGCGCAGGCGCGAATCCGGATGCATGCGGCGGCGTTCAACCGCGCCGAGAAGGAATATGGCGTGCCGCCGGCCGTGATCGCCGCATTCTGGGGGCTGGAGAGCAGTTTTGGCGCCGAGTTGGGTAAGCTGCATACGCTGCCGTCGCTGGTGTCGCTGGCCTATGATTGCCGCCGCTCCGAGATGTTCCAGAACGAAACCATCGCGGCGCTGAAGATCATCGATCGCGGCGATCTCATGCCGGACGAGATGATCGGCTCATGGGCCGGCGAACTCGGGCAGACGCAATTTTTGCCGACGCATTATTTCAACTATGCGGTGGACTATGACGGCGACGGCCGTCGCGATCTCCTGCGCAGCGCACCTGACGTGATCGGCTCGACCGCAAACTACATCGCCAACGGGTTGAAATGGCGGCGCGGCGAGCCGTGGCTGCAGGAAGTGCGCGTGCCGCAGAATCTTCCGTGGGATCAGGCGGACCTGACGATCAAACTGCCGCGCTCGAAATGGGCGCAATTCGGCGTCATTTATCCCGACGGCAAGGCGTTGCCGAACGACGACATGCCGGCATCGTTGCTGCTGCCGATGGGCCGCACCGGGCCGGCGTTCCTGGCCTACGCGAATTTCGCCGCCTACACCGAGTGGAATAATTCGCTGATCTATTCGACCACCGCCGGCTATCTCGCCGCGCGCATCGCCGGGGCGCCGCCGATGCTGCAGACCAGCCGCAGCCGGTGGTGCAGTTGCCGTTCAACGAGATCAAGGAGCTGCAGGGGTTGTTGGTGCGCGCCGGCTTCAACGTCGGCAAGGTCGACGGCGTGCTCGGCCAGCAGAGCCGAACCGCGGTCAAGACGATGCAGGTCAAATACGGCCTGCCGGCCAATTCCTGGCCGACCGCCGAACTGCTGGCCCGGATGCGCGGCGGGCCGCGCGCAGGCGCGATGAACTGAAGCTCCCTCTCCCCGCAAGCGGGGAGAGGTGGGCCAGACCGCGTCCTTACGACAGCGGGTTGTTGATCACGCTGCCGCCCAGCGACGCCCAGCCGGACCACGGGCCCGCATGCGGCGCCTGTTGCCAGATGTGCCAGACCGCGGTGTCGGTGCCGCGCGCGAACACTTCCAGCCGCCCGTCGGAATTGTCGATCGCGACGGGATCGCTGGTGATGACGCCGCCGAGCGAGGCCCAGCCCGACCACGGACCGGCATGCGGCGCCTGCTGCCAGATGTGCCAGAGCGCGTTGTCGGTGCCGCGCGCGAACACTTCCAGACGGCCGTCGGAATTATCGACCACCGCCGGATCGCTGGTGATGACGCCGCCGAGCGAGGCCCAGCCCGACCACGGACCGGCATGCGGCGCGGTCTGCCAGATATGCCAGAGCGCGTTGTCGGTGCCGCGCGCGAACACTTCGAGGCGTCCGTCGGAGTTGACGAACACTTCGGGATCGCTGGTGATGATGCCGCCGAGCGAAGCCCAACCCGACCAGGGACCGGCATGCGGCGCCGTCTGCCAGATGTGCCAGAGCGCGTTGTCGTTGCCGCGCGCGAACACTTCCAGCCTTCCGTCGGAATTGACCGCCACCGCCGGATCGCTGGTGATGCCGCCGCCGAGCGTCGCCCAGGACGACCAGGGACCGGCATGCGGCGCCGTCTGCCAGATGTGCCAGAGCGCGTTGTCGAGGCCGCGGGCGAACACTTCAAGCCGCCCATCGGTATTGAGTGCGGCGACCGGATCGCTGGTGATGCCGCCGCCGAGCGAGGACCATGCCGACCACGGTCCGGCATGCGGCACCATCTGCCAGATGTGCCAGAGCGCGTTATCGGTGCCGCGCACGAACACCTCGAGCCGTCCGTCGGAATTGTCGATTGCGGCGGGTTCGCTGGTGAGACCGCCGCCGAGCGACGACCAGGTCGACCATGGTCCCGCGTGTGGCGCCTCCTGCCAGATGTGCCAGAGCGCTCTGTTGGTCCCATCCCCGAAGATTTCGATTCTGCCATCGGAGTTACGGGTGACGGAGACGGCGTGCGTCAATGCTGCAGCTTGATCGGTCATGGATATTGTCCTTCTGGTTCGTGAAAGTCTCCTCAACTCAGAATGGTAATTTTCTCACGTATTGATCATAGCGGAATGTGAGAGGCTTCACATTGGAAGGGCGATGAACAACACGTGATCGGCTGGCGGATTCCCGGAGCGGTCAGGTGAACCGGCGCGACGTCAGCGGGCGAAGACATTCGCAGCGGGAGATTATTTGACCCGCCTGGCCGCCCGCGAAGAGTTGCATTTCACCCATCGCCGCCCCACTTCGAGCAGGCGCTACCCCGCACTGAAACGAAATTCCACAACACGAAAAGAGCATCAGATGTCTTTCTACGACGCATCCGTTCCGGCCTTCCTGCCAGATCCTCGGCAGCCTTTCCGGCCTGCTCACCAAGGCCGAAGCGCATTGCACGGCGAAAAAAATCCAGCCCGATGTGCTGTTCGGCGCGCGGCTCTATCCGGACATGCTGCCGCTGAGCAAACAGGTTCAGCTCGCCTGCGATTTCGCGGCCAAGGGCTGTGCCCGCCTCACCCATAGCGAGGTGCCGTCGACGCCCGACACCGAAAAGACGTTTGAGGAATTGAAGCAGCGGCTGGCCAAAACCATCGATTATGTGAAGTCGTTCAAGCCGGCGCAGTTCGAGGGCGCCGACGCCAAGGACGTCACCTTCCCCGCCGGCCCCGATCGATCCATCACGCTGAAAGGCCAGCAGTTCCTCAATGCGTTCGCGTTTCCGAATTTCTACTTCCACGCCGCCACCACCCACGGCATTCTCCGCCACAACGGCGTCGAAGTCGGCAAGCGCGATTTTCTCGGCGTGAGTTGACGCTCCGCCGTCATTGCGAGGAGCCAACGGGTCGCGCGCATGCGCGCCCGATGACAGGCTCCGCGACGACTTGTCCGCCGTAGCTCAACGAGCGAGGGCGGAAGCAATCCATGCTTTCTTTCTTCGGGCAGAGAGATGGATTGCTTCGCTTCGCTCGCAATGACGGAATAACGCATCTCCCGAATGGCTGGGGGATTGCACTTGCCGCCGCAATGCACAAATCTCCCAGGCAGGTTCTCCAAAGTCAGTCATTTTCCCGGAAAGAAAACATGAGCCAACCGACCAAACTGTTCGAGCCCTATAAGCTTGGCCCGCTCACGCTGCCCAACCGCTTCGTGATGGCGCCGTTGACGCGCAACCGCGCCGTGCCGCCCGGCATGGTGCCGAGCCCGTTGGCGGTGGAGTATTACGGCCAGCGCGCCTCGGCGGGGCTGCTGATCACCGAAGCCAGCCAGGTGTCGCAGCAGGGCCAGGGCTATCAGGACACGCCCGGCATCTACTCGAAAGAACAGGTCGCGGGCTGGCGCAAGGTCACCGACCGCGTGCATGAGCGCGGCGGACGCATCTTCATCCAGATCTGGCACGTCGGCCGCATCTCGCACGTAGCATTGCAGGCGAATGGCGGCGCGCCGGTCGCGCCGTCCGCGATCCGCGCCAACGGCAAGACCTTCGTCAATGGGACATTCGCTGATGTCTCCGAACCGCGCGCGCTCGAACTTTCGGAAATTCCCGGGATCATCGAGGACTTCAAACGCGGCACCGCCAATGCACTGGCCGCCGGCTTCGACGGCGTCGAGATCCACGGCGCCAATGGCTATCTGCTTGACCAGTTCGCGAAAGATGGCACCAACAAGCGTACCGATGCTTACGGCGGCTCGATCGAGAACCGCGCCAAGCTGATGCTGGAAGTTTCAAAAGTCGTCGCGGCGGAAGCGGGACCGGAACGGACCGGCATCCGGATTTCGCCGGTGACGCCGTCCAACGATGTCTCCGACTCCAATCCGCAGCCGCTGTTCGACCACATCGTCGATCAGCTCAACGCGCTGAAGCTGACCTATATCCACGTCATCGAAGGCGCCACCGGCGGCCCGCGCGACGTCGCGCCGTTCGACTATGGCTCGCTGCGCAAGCGCTTCAAGCAGGCTTACGTCGCCAACAACGGCTACGATTTCGAGCTCGCGACCAAGGTGCTGGCGGCGAACGAGGCCGACCTGATCGCGTTCGGAAAGCCGTTCATCTCGAACCCCGACCTGGTCGAACGCCTGCAGAAGGGCGCGCCGCTGAACGCGTTCGACAAGGCGACGTTCTACGGCGGCGGCGCGAAGGGATACACGGATTACCCGACGCTCGAGGCGGCTGAAGCCGCGCAGTAAGACACGGTGTGCTCCCTCGCCCCGCTCTTCGCGGGGAGAGGGTTGGGGTGAGGGGCTGTCTCCACGCATTCGACTCGCGGAAAGTCCCCCTCACCCGCCGCGCTACGCGCCGTAGCCGTGGCTTCGCCACGGCGTTCTTCAAGAACGTCGGCCGAAGGCCGACTATGCTCTCCCCGCAAGCGGGGCGAGGCGAAGAAAAATGCCGGGATCGCTCCCTACCGTTTTCACGACCGCCCTTGAACGACCTCGTCTTGCAGCGGCGTTGCTTTGTCTTAATGTGCCCGGCATGAGCAACCACACCGCCGAGGAAGTCGTTCGCCGGGCCACGACAGCCTTCAATTCCGGCCGGCCCGGCGAGGCGCGCAAGCTCTGCGAAGAAGCTTTGCGCCGCCTGCCGCGCGATCCCATGCTCAACCACCTTCTGGCCGCGGTGCTGTTCTCCGGCGGCGAGGTTCAGTCGGCCCGCGCGCATGTCGAGACCAGTCTGGCGCAGCAGCCGGGAAATGCGGCAGCGCATCTGCTCGCGGCCCGTATCGCCCGCGCCGCCAGGGATTTTGACGGCGCGCTGTCGCATCTGGACCGGGCCATCGCGCTTGCGCCCCAACGCGAAGCATTTTTGGAAAAGGCCCGGACGCTCGACCAGGCGGGCTTGCGGCCGCAGGCACGCGCAGCGTGGCGGGCCATTCTGGAAGCGGTTCCAAAAAACATCGAGGCCGCAGGGCGGCTGGGACGGCTGGCGTGGGAAGACGGCGACCACACCACCGCCACGACCTTACTTGAACGCGCGGCGCAGAATGACGCCCCGGCGTCGGTCTGGTTCGATCTCGGCCTCGCCCGCCAGGATGCGCGCGCGATCGACGGCGCAGCCACCGCCTACCGCAAGGCGATCGACATCAAGCCGGATCATGCCGAAGCCGCGCTCAATCTCGGCACCGTGCTTCAGGAAAAGGGCGATCTCGACGGCGCGATGCGCGCCTATGCGCAAGCCTATCGCCTGCGTCCCCAGACATTCGGCACCATCGCGATGGCGCTGACGTCGGCGCCGCACGGCCGCCTGTGGCTCGACGAAGCATCGCTGCGCCGTTCACTCGCGGGATAGTCGGCCCCGTTTTGCACGAAAATGCTTGCGGTAGACGTTTGGCGCGGCCAGCACATCGGCGACTGTTTTTGAATAGGCCGCCCGGTGCGCCTCATCGAAACTCTCGAACACCAATTC
Organism: uncultured Alphaproteobacteria bacterium; assembly: GCA_963738765.1. GTDB lineage: Bacteria > Pseudomonadota > Alphaproteobacteria > Rhizobiales > Xanthobacteraceae > Bradyrhizobium. Next base: position 125,639 of record CAVTYA010000045.1, read on the forward strand.
GGGGGCCACGCGCGGCACCGCGAAACATTGCGCCACCGGCGTGCCCTTGGGCAGCACGCCCGAGAAATCGGGCTCCGTCCAGATCGCGGGGAAATTGATGCCGCCGTCATGGAAGCGATCGGCATCGACAAGGCCCGAGATCAGGCGAAACGGCAGATCGTCGCGATTGACCGGATGCGTCGCGAACAGCGACCAGCCGGGCTCGAGCTCGATGGTCCAGAAACTGTTGAATTTGATCGCGGCCTGCGTGCCCTTCGCAAACGGCGCGTCCGCAAGCTGGGCTGCGACATGAAAGCTCAAGGGCGCGCGCGGATGTCCTGAAGTGGCGGGCTCCGGAATATCCCAATCCCAGGAGAACGCGCCACGGTCCACGGCGACATCGCAAGGCAACGGGACCATGACGCCATAGGCCATGGCATCGACGAAGGGCGGGCATTGCTTGACGGTACGGATGTCGCGGCCGTGGATTTCCGAATGTGCCTTCGAAGGCATGGCGCGCAGCCAGTCGGGCAGCATGGTGCGCGCCGGCACCGGCCGCGGCAAATGATCCGACAATGCCGGATCGCAGCGAAATATCATGCGCATGGCGGGGCTCCCAGAGTAGCGGCCGATATGGTGCCGATGTCAGCCGCGATTGCAAAGAAAAAAGGCCGGGATCGCTCCCGGCCTTTGTCGTTGCGCTCCCCGGATGCTGCGCAGCACGAAGTGATGCGCTGCTGATCCGGGGTTCACCGGTAGGTCCCGGCTCTGCGAAGCGGCACAAGCGCGCCGCATCGCGTCCGGGACACGCTTGCTGCTTACTTCGCTTCGGCGCGCTTCGGCGGCGAGGCCGGCCACGACTTGATCAGGGTGTCGTAGTCAACCGTTTCGCCCTTCGGCTTCTCGTTCGCCAGCTTGCGCTGGGGCGCGATGTTGCCGTCCTTCTCGGACTTGGCGAACCAGTATTCCGGCTTCTCCTTCTTGTTCATCTTCGGTCCGCAGGCGCCCTGGACGCCGGATTTCTCCAGACGTTCCATCACCGAATCCTGCGCTGCGGCCAGCGAGTCCATCGCGGCCTGGGGCGTCTTGGCACCGGACGACGCATCGCCGATGTTCTGCCACCACAATTGAGCAAGCTTCGGATAGTCGGGCACGTTGTTGCCGGTCGGGGTCCACTGCACGCGCGCGGGCGAGCGGTAGAACTCGATCAGGCCGCCGAGCTTCGGCGCGCGCTCGGTGAACGACTTGTCCCAGATATCGGACTCACGGATGAAGGTGAGACCGACATGGCTCTTCTTCAAGGACACCGTCTTGGAGACAATGAACTGCAGATAGAGCCAGGCCGCCTTGCGGCGGTCGACCGGGGTCGACTTCAGCAGCGTCGCCGAACCGACGTCCTGGTAGCCGAGCTTCATGCCGTCTTTCCAGTACGAGCCATGCGGCGACGGCGCCATACGCCACTTCGGCGTACCGTCCGCATTCATGACCGGCAGGCCGGGCTTCACCATGTCGGCGGTGAAGGCGGTGTACCAGAAGATCTGCTGGGCGATATTGCCTTGCGACGGCACCGGGCCGGATTCGGAGAAGGTCATGCCTTGCGCCTGCGGCGGGGCATATTTCTTCATCCAGTCGAGGTACTTGACGATCGAATAGACCGCCGCCGGACCGTTGACGTCGCCGCCACGTTCGACCGATGAGCCGACCGGACGGCAGCCTTCCATACGGATGCCCCATTCGTCGACCGGAAGACCGTTCGGGAGGCCCTTGTCGCCGTTGCCGGCCATCGACAACCACGCGTCGGTGAAGCGCCAGCCCAGCGAGGGATCCTTCTTGCCGTAGTCCATGTGGCCATAGACGCGGACGCCGTTGATCTCCTTGATGTCGTTGGTGAAGAACTCGGCGATGTCTTCATAGGCCGACCAGTTCACGGGAACGCCGAGGTCGTAGCCATACTTGGCCTTGAACTTGGCCTTGTAGTCGGGATTGGAGAACCAGTCGTAGCGGAACCAATAGAGGTTCGCGAACTGCTGGTCGGGCAACTGGTAGAGATGCCCGTTCGGCGCCGTGGTGAACGACTTGCCGATGAAGTCGTTGACATCGAGCATCGGGTCGGTGACGTCCTTGGCTTCACCGGCCATCCATTCCGTCAGGTCGACCGCCTGGCCGTAGCGGAAATGGGTTCCGATGAAGTCGGAGTCGTTGATCCAGCCGTCATAGACGTTCTTGCCGGACTGCATCTGGGTCTGGATCTTTTCGACGACGTCACCTTCCTGGATGATGTCGTGCTTGACCTTGATGCCGGTGATTTCCTCGAAGGCCTTGGCCAGCGTCTGCGATTCGTATTGGTGCACCGTCAAGGTTTCGGAGACGGCGTTGATTTCCATCCCCTTGAAGGGTGCGGCGGCCTTGATGAACCACTGCATTTCCTTCATCTGGTCGTCCTTGGACAGCGTCGAAGGCTGGAACTCGCTGTCGATCCATTTCTTGGCGGCAGCTTCGTCCGCAAACGCCGGCGCAGTGACCGCAGCAGACGCTGCGATCAGCGCGACCGCGCTTGTCATCATCAAGACGCGGGTCCTGGTCATGGGCCCCTTACTTCTCTCAAAGCGTCGCATGTTGTTTCCTCCGTTGCAGCGACAAAACATATATCCAGGCCCGGGTTGCTCCCGGATCTGCTCTTTTTCGCCGCTCAGACGGTGCGGAAAATCGCAACGGCCGAAACAAGCGAAATCACGCTAGCGAGCCACAGGCTCGACAATTCAATGCCCTCTCCGACCGGGATCGTCACGATCGTGTCGGTGCCGACCAATCCGATCCACGCCAGATGGATCACGGCGGTCATGATCAATGAAATGAACAACCGGTCGCCACGCGTGGTCGGAATGCGCAGGATTCCGACGCGCTCGGCCTCGGGATAGGCAACCGCCAGCCACGTCATGACGCCGAGCGTCAGCGACAGCAGCACGAAGAAGATCGCGGTCGGCAGCGTCCAGGCCATCCATGCGATGTTTTCCATTGATGCCTCCCCTAGACCCGGCCGAGCGCAAAACCGCGCGCGATGTAATTGCGGACGAACCAGATCACCAGCGCGCCCGGAATGATGGTCAGGACGCCGGCCGCCGCCAGCAGGCCCCAGTCCATTCCGGCGGCCGAAACCGTGCGCGTCATGATCGCGGAGATCGGCTTGGCGTTCACCGTCGTCAGCGTGCGCGCCAGCAGCAATTCGACCCAGGAAAACATGAAGCAGAAGAAGGCGGCGACGCCGATGCCGCTGGCAATCAACGGCACCAGGATCTTGACGAAGAATTTCGGGAACGAATAGCCGTCGAGGAACGCGGTCTCGTCGATCTCGCGCGGCACGCCGGAGACGAACCCTTCCAGGATCCAGACCGCGAGCGGCACATTGAAGATGCAGTGTGCGAGCGCGACCGCCCAGGGCGTATCGAACAGGTTGATCGCCGAATAGAGATTGAAGAACGGCAGCGCATAGACCGCAGCCGGCGCCATCCGGTTCGACAGTAGCCAGAAGAACAGATGCTTGTCGCCGAGGAAGCGGTAACGCGAGAACGCGTATGCCGCCGGCAGCGCGACCGAGATCGAGATCACGGTGTTGATCAGCACGTATTTCAGCGAATTGATGTAGCCGGAATACCAGCTCTCGTCGGTGAAGATGCGCACGTAGTGTTCGAGGGTCGGCTGGTGCGGCCACAGCGTCATCGTCGAGACGATCTCGCCGTTGGTCTTGAAGCTCATGTTGACGAGCCAGTAGATCGGCAACAGCAGGAAGATCAGGAAGGCCGAGATGATGAGCCGGCGGCCGGGGATCGAATGCATCACGCGGCTCCCTGCTTTTGCGGGCGGTCGGCGCCGGCGTTGGTCATCACGGTATAGAAGATCCAGCACACGATCAGGATGATCAGATTGTAGACCAGCGACAGGGCCGCAGCCTTGCCGAGGTCGAATTGCCCGAGCGCAATCTTGACCAGTTCGATGGAAATGAACGTGGTCGAATTGCCCGGCCCGCCGCCGGTCACCACGAACGGTTCGGTGTAGATCATGAAACTGTCCATGAAGCGCAGCAGCACCGCGATCAACAGCACGCGGTTCATCTTCGGCAACTGGATTGCGGTGAATACCGCCCAGCGCGAAGCGCCGTCGATCTGGGCCGCCTGATAATACGCATCCGGAATCGATTTCAGTCCGGCATAGCACAACAGCGCGACCAGGCTGGTCCAGTGCCAGACGTCCATCACGATGACGGTGGCCCAGGCGTCGAACTCGTTGGAAACGTAATTGTAGTTGATGCCGATGCTGTTGAGCGCATAGCCGAGCAGGCCGATGTCGGGCCGGCCAAAGATCTGCCAGATGGTGCCGACCACGTTCCATGGAATCAGGAGCGGCAGCGCCAGGATCACGAGGCAGGCGGCGACCGACCAGCCGTCACGCGGCATCGACAGCGCCACCACGATTCCGAGCGGCACTTCGATCGCAAGAATCACCGCCGAGAAGAACAGATTGCGGCCGAGCGAGGCCAGGAACCGGCCGCCGAGATCGGTGGAGGGATCGAGCAATTCCTTGAACCAGCCGACGCCATTCCAGAAGAACTGGTTGTTGCCAAAAGTGTCCTGCATCGAATAGTTGACGACCGTCATCAGCGGCAGGATGGCGGAGAACGCCACCACCAGAAACACCGGCAGCACCAGGAACCAGGCCTTTTGGTTGATGGTCTTGTCCATCAGGCGACCCCCTCGACCAGAATGCTGTCGGCATAGACGTGAATATGCGAGGGATCGAAGATCAGTCCGGCGATGTTGTCGGGGATCGAGAATCCCGGCGGCACCCTTGCTGCGAATTTGGCGTCGCCGACGCGGACGCGGGCAAAGCGGATGCGGCCGAGATCGTCGATGCGCTCGATCGTGGCCGACAACAGGCCCGAGGCCGGGGCTGCGACATTGACGAATTCCGGCCGCACGCCGACTTCGATTTTGGCGCCGGGCGGCAAGACGCCGTAGTTGCGATGCAGGCCGATGACGTGGCCGTCGATCCGGGCCTCGTGTCCGCTGACTTCGGCCGGCACGATGTTCATGCCGGGCGAGCCGATGAAATAGCCGACGAAGGTATGCGCCGGCTTGTCGAACAATTCCGCCGGCGTGCCGCTCTGCACCACGCGGCCGTCATGCATGACCACGACGGTATCGGCAAAGGTCAGCGCCTCGGTCTGGTCGTGGGTGACATAGATCATCGTCAAATCGAGTTCGCGATGCAGCGCCTTCAGCTTCGAGCGCAACTGCCATTTCAGTTCGGGATCGATCACGGTCAGCGGCTCGTCGAACAGGACGGCGGCGACATCGGAGCGGACGAGGCCACGGCCGAGCGAGATCTTCTGCTTGGCGTCCGCCGTCAACCGCGTCGCCTTGCGGTTCAGATACGGCGTGAGATCGAGCAGATCGCCGATTTGCTTGACCCGCGCATCGACTTCGGCTTTCGGCACGCCGCGGTTCTTCAGGGGAAATGCGAGATTCTGCCCGACCGTCATGGTGTCGTAGATCACCGGAAACTGGAACACTTGCGCGATATTGCGCTTCTGGGTTGACAGCGGCGTGATATCGGCGCCGTCGAACAGGATTTTTCCACGCGACGGCGTCACGATCCCGGAGATCAGGTTCAGCAGCGTGGTCTTGCCGCAGCCGGAGGGCCCGAGCAGCGCATAGGCGCCGCCCTGCCGCCAGGTCATCGAGATCGGCTTCAGGGCAAATGATTCCGGGGCTGCATCATTGCCGCCGTAGGAGTGCGCGAGATCGACGAGGTCAATGCGGGCCATGCGGCATCTCCCTCACATCGCCTTGGGGGCTGCGACCAGCCGGTCGGCCGCGTCGAACACAAAGACATTGTCGGGATCGAGCACGGCATCCAGCACATGGCCCGGCTCGAACTCGTGCACGCCGTGCATCACCGCGACCCAGTTCGACGCATCGCGGTTGAGATGCACGAAACTTTCCGAACCGGTGATTTCGGTGACGGTCACCGTGGCCTGGAACGCGTGGCGGCCGGCGATGCCGTTCGCTACTTCCAACTGGTGGGCGCGGAAGCCGACGCGATAGGGACCGTCGGCCAGACCGGCATAGAGTCCGCCGGCCGGCGCCTTAATTCCACCTGCGTATTGCACAAAACCATTTTTCTTTTCGATGCCGACAATGTTGAGCGGCGGATCGGAGAACACCTGCGCGACGCGCAGCGTATCGGGGTGGCGGTAAACCTTCGAGGTGTCGCCGGCCTGCAGGACCTGGCCTTCCCACATGCAGACGGTGTCGCCGCCGAGCAGCAGCGCTTCCGAGGGCTCGGTGGTCGCATAGACGAAGATCGCGCCCGAGGCCTCGAAGATGCGCGGCAATTCGGTGCGCAATTCCTCGCGCAGCTTGTAATCGAGATTGGCGAGCGGCTCGTCGAGCAGCACCAGATCGGCGCCCTTGACCAGCGCGCGCGCGATCGCGGTGCGCTGCTGCTGGCCGCCTGACAGTTGCAGCGGCGTGCGCTTGAGATACGGCTCGAGCCGGAGCAGGCTTGCCGCCTCCTGCACCCGCTTTTCGATTTCGCCGCGCGGCTTGCCCTGCACCCGCAACGGCGAAGCGATGTTCTCATAGACGGTCAGCGAGGGATAATTGATGAACTGCTGGTAGACCATCGCGACCGAACGCTGCCGGACGTCAAAGCCGGTGACGTCCTTGCCGTCGACCAGCACGCGGCCGGTGGTCGGCTTGTCGAGGCCGGCGAGCAGCCGCATGATCGAGGTCTTGCCCGACAATGTCGGCCCCAGCAGCACGCTCAGCGTGCCGCGGTCGAGCGTCAGCGATACGTCGCGGATGGTCGGGATGCCGTCCACGGTTCGCGTGACGTTTTCGAGCGTGACGCTCATGTCCGTCCTCCCGCTTCACGCAAGGGACGTTCACCGGAGCCGCGATTGGCAGCAATCCAATCGTCGAGCGCTGCGATCTCCGTGGCCGACAGCCGCAGTCCGAGCTTGGATCGCCGCCATACGATGTCTTCGGCGGTGCGGGCCCATTCGTTCGCCATCAGGTACCGGACTTCGCTTTCGGTCAAGGAGGCGCCGAACGACTGGCCGAGATCGGCCATCGATTTCGCCGTGCCGAGCACTTTGCTCGCGCGGGTGCCGTAGGCATGGGCGAGCCGGTTGGCGTGCGCGGTCGGGAGAAATGAATATTTGCGCACCAGTTCCGCCGATAGCGCCGCGACCGCCGAAACATCCATGTCGCCGCCGGGCAACGGCGATTTGCCGGTCCAGCCTTCGCGCGCCTTGGCGCTGCGCAGATAGGGCGACAGCCGCTCCAGCGCTTCCTCGGCAAGGCGGCGATAGGTGGTGATCTTGCCGCCATAGATCGACAGCAGCGGTGCGCCGCCGGGCGTGTCGAGTTCGAACACATAGTCGCGGGTGGCGGCCTTGGCTTCGCTGGCGCCGTCGTCATAGAGCGGGCGGACGCCGGAATAGGTCCACACTACATCCTCGGGCAACACCGGCTTGGCCAGATACTCGCTGGCGGACGCGCAGAGATATTGAATCTCCGCCGGCGTCGCCTTCACGTTGGCCGGATCGCCGTCGTAATCGCGATCGGTGGTGCCGATCAGCGTGAAATCGTCCTGATAGGGAATGACGAAGATGATGCGGCCGTCGGCGTTCTGGAACATATAGGCGCGGTCGTGCGCATAGAGTTTTCGCACCACGATGTGCGAGCCCTGCACCAGCCGCACTTTTGCGCGCGCGTTGACGCCGGCGCCGGACGCCAGCACGTTCTCGACCCAGGGGCCGCCGGCATTGACCAGCGCCCGCGCATGGATGGTTTTCCGGACGCTGCTGGCGGTGTCTTCCACCGTGACCTGCCAGATGCCGTCGGCTTGCCGGATCTCGACCGCGCGCGAGCGCGTGTGGATTTCGGCGCCGCGATCGGCAGCATCCCGGGCGGTAAGCACGACCAGCCGCGCGTCATCGACGAAGCAGTCGGAATATTCAAAGCCCTTGGCGTAACGGTTCGGGATCAGCGGCTTGCCCACCTCGTCATGGGCGAGATCGACCGAACGGGTCGGCGGCAGCAGATTGCGGCCGCCGATATGGTCGTACAGGAACAACCCCAGACGTAGCAGCCAGGCCGGACGCAATCCTGCATGGTGCGGCAAAACGAAACGCAGCGGACGGATGATATGGGGCGCGATCTGCCAGAGGATTTCGCGCTCGATCAGGGCTTCGCGGACCAGGCGGAATTCGTAATATTCGAGATAGCGCAGGCCGCCATGCACGAGCTTGGTCGACCAGGACGACGTCCCGCTAGCCAAGTCATTCATTTCACAGAGGAAAACAGAGTTACCGCGGCCCGCCGCATCGCGCGCGATGCCGCAGCCATTGACGCCGCCTCCAATGATAGCGAGGTCGAAAACCCGATCCAAAGAACGCTTCCCCCGGCGATCGCCTCTTCACTTCGGCGATTTTACTTTCGGATTGGATTAAATCACAAACAAAAACGAAAGCAATACGAAAATGGAAACTTGGACCCGGGATCGGGCAAATCGGCAAAATGTTTTGTGGATCACACCCGGCGCAAGGGCACGGCGGCCGGCTCAGCCGCCGCCTCATCGATATCGGCCGCCGGCTTGTCCATCGCCTCGACCACCTCGATGCCGCGGGTATGGCAGATGTTCGCAAGTCCGGCCGGCAGCGGCGAGTCGGTGACGAAAGTCTGGATCTGGCTGATATGGGCGATGCGGACCGGCGCGCTGCGCCGCAGTTTTGTCGCGTCCGCCACCAGCATGACGCTGCGCGCATTGGCGATGATGGCCTGCGCCGCCTGCACTTCGCGATAGTCGAAATCCAGTAGCGCGCCCTCCTCGTCGATCGCGGATGCGCCGATGATGGCGTAATCGACCTTGAACTGGCCGATCAGGCTGGTCGCGGTCGAACCGATCACCGCACCGTCGGCGCGGCGAACGGCGCCGCCGGCGACGATCACCTCGATGCGCGGGTGTCTGTAAAGCAGCATCGCGACATTGAGGTTGTTGGTGATGACCAGCAGGTCCTCATGCGAGGTCAGCGCGGATGCGACTTCTTCCGTGGTGGTGCCGATATTGATGAACAGCGAGCAGCCGTTCGGAATCCGCGCCGCCGCCGCAATGCCGATCGCCCGCTTCTCCTCGGCGGCGACAAAGCGGCGCGCTTCATAGGCGAGGTTTTCCACGCCGGAGGCGATGATGGCGCCGCCGTGGATACGCGTCAGCGAGCGCTGGTCGCAGAGATCGTTGAGGTCCTTGCGGATGGTTTGCGCCGAAACCTCGAAGCGGCGTGAAAGATCCTCCACCATCACCCGGCCGAAGGCGCGCGCGATGTTGAGGATTTCGGTCTGGCGATGCGACAGTCCGGCCATGGCGGCACCTTGCGGCAAAAGACGCCTCATGGTGCGGCGGTTCCGAGATGGGGTCAACGAGGCAAATCTGCATCGCAGATAGCCCGTCGCCGAAAGACGAATCCTGGTTAAGACCACGAGCACACCAAATAGGCTTCAAAATATCCGCCGCCGCACTTGCGCCGGCGCGAAGCGGGCCCGAAAGTCGCGGGCAAGCCGGGGCCGTCGAACTGATTTCCCGCGCCGCAACGACGGCCCTTCACGGGCGCCTGCTGGACACGATGACCAATGATGTGGGGATCGATACTGACGGAATGGTCCAGCCTGATCCTGCGCTGGCTGCACGTGGTGGCCGGCATCGGATGGATCGGCAGTTCGTTCTATTTCATCCACCTCGACCTCAGCCTGAAAGCGCGCACCGGCCTGCCCGACGGCGTTCAGGGCGAGGCGTGGCAGGTCCATGGCGGCGGCTTCTACCGCATGGTGAAATACCTGGTGGCGCCGAGCGAGATGCCGGACGAACTGACCTGGTTCAAATGGGAGGCCTACACTACCTGGCTGTCGGGCTTCGCGCTGATGGTGGTCGTCTACTATCTCGATGCCGAACTGTTTTTGGTCGACAAATCCGTACTCGAACTGACGCCGCTGCAGGCGGGATTGTTCTCGTTCGGCAGCCTCGCGCTGGCGTGGCTGCTCTACGAAGGCGCCTGCCGGTCCGGGCTGGCCCAATACGAACTGCGGTTTGCGATCGGCGGCTATCTGTTCCTGGTCGGGCTGACTTACGCCTTCACGCATGTGCTGAGTGGCCGCGGCGCGTTCAACCAGATCGGCGCCATCGTCGGCACCATCATGGTCGCCAATGTGTTCGCGCTCATCATTCCCAACCAGAAGAAGATCGTGGCCGCGCTGTTGGCCGGCCAGGCGCCGGATCCGAAATGGGGCAAGAGCAGCAAGGAGCGGTCGGTCCACAACAACTACCTGACGCTGCCGGTCATCTTCCTGATGATCAGCAACCATTATCCGCTGCTGTTCGCCACCCGCTACAACTGGCTGATCGTGGCGATCGCGCTCGCGCTCGGTCCGATCATCCGGCATTTCTTCAACGCCCGGCACGCGGGCAAAGCATCGCCGTGGTGGGTATGGGGCGTCGCGGCCTGCGGCATGATCGCCATCGCCATGCTTTCGGCGGCCGGCCCCCGCGCAACAAGCGTCGGGTCGGCGCAGGCACCGGCGACGTTTGCCAATGTGGAAGAGATCGTTCTCTCACGATGTAGCATGTGTCACGGCGCCGAGCCGGTCTGGGCCTCGATCGTCACGGCGCCGAAGGGCATTTTGCTGGACAATTCAGCGCATATTAAGCGAAATGCCCGGCTGATCGGGCGCAATGCGGCATGGGCGAATGCAATGCCGCCGGGGAACGTCACCGAGATGACCGGCGAAGAGCGGGCGGTGATCCGGGAGTGGTTGGCGGCCGGCGCGCCGCAATGACGGTGGCGTGACGAACTCATCGCCCGGTGCATAGGAGCATGCCGCTCAGGTCAGCCTCCGGAGGCTGTTCCGACCGGGCTTGCCCGTGTAGGCTCTCGCAACTGCAGGCCGGAGACAAGGCTAGCGTCCATATGGGGCGGCAGAACAGGGAGATCACGGAAGACCATGACGGAACTCCGATACTTGGCGCCCAGTTCGCTTGATGAAGCGATTGGCGCATTCGCCGCCGCCGGAAGCGCTGCGCGCATCCTGGCTGGTGGAACAGACCTACTGGTGCAGATGCGTTCCGGCGTCCTGAAGCCGGGCCTGATCGTCGACATCAAGAAAATCGCCGAGATGACCGCGATCGAGGAAACTGCCGATGGTGGTTTTCGCATCGGCGCCGCTGCCTCGGGCATGGCGCTGGCCGAGCATGCGCGTTTCGGCAAGGTCTGGCCCGGCGTGCTGGAGGCCGTCAATCTGATCGGCTCCAAGCAGGTGCAGGGACGCGCGTCCGCGGGCGGCAACCTGTGCAACGGTTCGCCAGCCGGCGACAGCGTGCCGGCCATGGTCGCCGCAGGCGCCATCGTCACCGTTCAGGGCCCGAACGGCCGCCGGCAGATCAAGGTGGAAGACGTGCCGGCCGGACCCGGCCGGACCAATCTGTTGCCGGGCGAAATCCTCGTCAGTTTTGCGCTGCCGCCGCGCCCAAAAGGTTCGAGCGACGCGTACCTGCGCATGATCCCGCGCACCGAGATGGACATCGCCGTGGTCGGCATCGGCGTCAGTCTCACGCTGATGGACGGCGTCTGCACCGCGGCCCGTGTCGGGCTTGGCGCGGTGGCGCCGACCGTGCTGCTGGTCGAGGCAGCGGCCAAAGCTCTGATCGGCAGCAAGCTCGACGACGCCGCGATGAATGCCGCGGCAGCCGCCTGCTCCGCCGCCTGCCGTCCGATCGACGACAAGCGCGGCACCATCGCGTACCGAACCAAAGTCGCCGGCGTGCTGCTGAAGCGCACGACCGCCATCGCCGCCACGCGCGCGGGAGGAAAGTGAGACCATGGCCAAGCTACATGTTTCCACCACTATCAACGGCGAGCCGATGGAGTTTCTCTGCGAGCCCAGCGACACCATGCTCGATGCGCTGCGCGGGCCGCTCGGCCTGACCGGCTCGAAGGAAGGCTGCGCCTCCGGCGATTGCGGCGCCTGCAGCATCACCATCGACGACCGCCTGATCTGTTCCTGCCTGATGCTCGCGGCCGAAGCCGAGGGCCATGAGATCAGGACCATCGAGGGCATGGCCCATGGCGACCAGCTGCATCCGCTGCAGCAAAAGTTCCTGGAAATGGCGGCGCTGCAGTGTGGCATCTGCACGTCGGGCATGCTGGTCGCCTCCGACGCGCTGTTGCGGAAGAATCCGCGACCGAGCGAGGAGGAAGTGCGGTTCTGGCTCGCCGGCAATCTGTGCCGGTGCACCGGTTACGACAAGATCGTTCGCGCGGTTCTCGAGACCGCCGCCGAAATGCAGGAGGCAGCACAATGATGAACGTCGTCACCAACAACAAGTGGATCGGCCAGCGTACCATTCGCCCTGACGGCGTCGACAAGGTCACCGGCCGCGCGGCGTTTGCCGCCGACACCAACATGCCCGGCATGATCTGGGGCAAGGTGTTGCGCAGCCCGCATCCGCACGCCCGCATCAAATCGATCGACACCTCGAAGGCGGAAGCGCTGCCGGGCGTCAAGGCGGTGGTGACCGCGCGCGATATCGTGAACTTCCCGGTCGACAAGTCGGTGATGCTCGGCATCCAGGACATGCGCTGGATGTGCCGCAACGTGATGGCGCGCGAGAAGGCGCTGTTCCCCGGCCACCCGGTCGCCGCCGTCGCCGCCACCACGGAGGCGATCGCCGCAAGAGCCTGCGAGCTGATCGAGGTCGACTACGAAGTGCTGCCGTGGACGGTCGAGATCGACGACGCGATCAAGCCCGACGCGCCGATCCTGCACGAATTCCTCAAATTCGAGGGCAAGCCGTCCAACATCGCCGGCCGCCTCGAGGTCAAGAAGGGCGACGTCGCCGAAGGCTTCAAGCAGGCCGAAGTGGTGGTCGAGCGCACCTTCACCACGCGTCCGGTGCATCAGGGCTATATCGAGCCGCACGCCTGCCTCGTCAGCGTCGCCGCCGACAACAAGACCACGATCTGGAGCTCGAGCCAGGGCCAGTTCATGGTGCGCGCGATGACGGCGTATCTGACCGGCATTCCGCAGAGCGACATCCGCGCCATCCCGGCCGAAATCGGCGGCGGTTTTGGCGGCAAGACCATCGTCTATCTGGAGCCGCTGGCGACGCTGCTGGCGAAGAAGTCCGGCCGTCCGGTGAAGATGGTGATGACCCGCGAGGAAGTGATGCGGGCGACCGGGCCGACCTCGGGCTCGAAGAGCACGGTCAAGATCGGCGCGAAGAAAGACGGCACCATCGTCGCCGCGCAAGGCACGTTCTATCTGCAGGCCGGCGCGCTGCCGGGCTCGCCGATCCGCGGCGCGGTCGGCTGCAGCTTTTCGCCCTACGATATCCCGCACGTGCTGTCGGTCGGGTTCGACGTGCTCTCCAACCGCTCCAAGGTGGCGGCCTATCGCGCGCCGGGCGCGCCGATCGGCGCCTATGCGGTGGAGTGCGTGATCGACGAACTCGCCGAAGCGCTCAAGATGGATCCGCTGGAGCTGCGGCTGAAGAATGCCGCCAAGCAGGGCACCAAAGCCGCGCATGGCCCGGTGTTTCCGCGCATCGGCTATATCGAGACGCTGGAGGCCGCGAAAGCGCATCCGCACTACACCGCTCCGCTCGGCAAGCTGCAGGGCCGCGGCGTCGCGTCCGGCTTCTGGTTCAACGCCGGCGGCGAATCCTCGGCGCAAGTCAACATCACCGAGGACGGCAACGTCGTCGTCACCACCGGCCATCCCGACATCGGCGGCTCGCGCGCCGCGATCGCCAATATCTGCGCCGAGCTGCTCGGCATCGACTATCGCCGCGTCTCGGTGCTGATCGGCGACACCGCGACCGTCGGCTTCTCGAATCTGACCGGCGGCAGCCGCGTGCTGTTTGCTTCCGCGATGGTGGTGACGCAATCGACCGACAAGATCATCGCCACGCTTCGCGAACGCGCGGCAAAGATCTGGGAGATCGATCCCGAAGCGGTGAAATGGGAAAACGGCGCGGCGCATCCGGCGAGCCCCAACGCCGGCGAGTTTCCGCCGCTGACGCTGGCCGATCTCGCCGCCAAGGCGCCCTCGATGGGCGGGCCGATCGGCGCCGGCGTGCAGCTCAACACCGAAGGCGCCGAAGGCGGTTTCGGCACCCACATCTGCGACGTCGAGGTCGATGTCGAACTCGGCATCGTCCGGGTGATCCGCTACACCGCCGTGCAGGACGTCGGCCGCGCCATCCATCCGAGCTATGTCGAGGGCCAGATGCAGGGCGGCGTCGCCCAGGGCATCGGCTGGGCGCTGAACGAAGAGTACATCTACAACAAGCACGGCAAGGTCGATAATCCCGGCTTCCTCGACTATCGCATGCCGGTGTGTTCGGACCTGCCGATGATCGACACCGTGATGGTCGAAGTGCCGAACCCGAAACATCCGCAAGGCGTCAAGGGCGTCGGCGAAGTGCCGCTGGTCCCGGTCATGGCCGCGGTCGCCAACGCCGTCCACAACGCGCTCGGCAAGCGCTTTTACGCACTGCCGATGTCGCCGCCGAAGGTGCTGGAGGTGCTGGACGCACCGCAAACTCGTCAAGCGGCGGAGTAATCTTCGTAGGGCGGGTTAGTCGTACTGAGTCAGACGGTCGCAGTCATTAAGGCTGAGAATCAAGTAATTGAGGAGATTCAATATTTGGCGCGCGGAGGGCCAGATGAATCTCGATCATGGTGGAGATAGCGAAACGCGGTTTGCGGAGTATGTAGCCGGTCTTGGAAGCGTGATCGGTCACGTGGAGCGGACGAGACCGCTGCGCGACTATTGCACGGGGCTGATGCTGCCTGGGGAACGCAAGAGCGTTGAGCCGATGGCGGCGCGGACGGCTCCAGCGCGGACGGCGGCACAGCACCAGTCGTTGCTGCATTTTGTCGCCAACGCGGCCTGGTCGGACGAGGACGTGCTGGCCAAGGTGCGCGAGATGGTGCTGCCGGCGATCGAGAAGAGCGGACCAGTCGAGGCGTGGATCATCGACGACACCTCGTTCCCCAAGCAAGGCAAGCATTCGGTCGGCGTGCACCACCAATATTGCGGTCAGCTCGGCAAGCAGGCCAATTGCCAGGTGGCGGTGTCGCTGTCGATTGCCAATCATGCCGCCAGCCTTCCGGTGGCCTATCGGCTGTACCTGCCGGAAGCCTGGACGAAGGATCGTGCCCGGCGGAAGAAGGCAGGCGTGCCGAAGCAGATCAAGTTCAAGACCAAGCCGCAGATCGCGCTGGAGCAAATCCGCTGGGCCTGCGAGAGCGGTCTGCCACGCGGCGTCGTGTTGATGGATGCGGCCTACGGCAGGGACGCGCGGCTGCGTGCAGGCATGACGGAATTGGGCGTGCCTTACGCGGTCGGCATCGTGCCGACCATCTTGATGTGGGCCCCTGGCAGCGGCCCACGGCGGATGGACAAGCCGATGAACAACACCGGCCGCCGCGACGAGCCCGAACTGGTCTCGGCCAAAAAAGTGGCACTCGGTCTACCGAAGCAGGCTTGGCGCACGGTGACGTGGCGGGAAGGCTCGGCCGACCAGCTATCCTCGCGCTTCGCGCGTGTGCGTGTCCGCGTCGGGTACAACAAACTGATCCCCGAGAAGCTGTCGCCTGAGTGGCTGTTGATCGAATGGCCGGACGGCGAAGCAGAGCCAACCAAATACTGGCTGTCCACGCTGCCCGAGAACGTCAGCTTCACGCAGCTCGTCGATCTGGCCAAGCTGCGCTGGCGCATCGAGCGCGACTATCAGGAACTCAAGCAGGAGGTCGGGCTCGGTCATTACGAAGGGCGCGGCTGGCGTGGCTTCCATCATCACGCAACCCTGTGCATCGCGGCCTACGGCTTCCTCATCGCCGAACAGGCGACGATTCCCCCCTCAGGACCTCGTTCCGCCGCGCCAGTCCAGGTCCCTCCCTTACCCGACAATTATCGACCCAGAGGATCTGCCCTTGCGGCCTGAACGCCACGTCCCGAACTCGATCGCAACCATGCGCGTGCGGCTGAGCCGGGCCCTCAGCAAAACGATCATACGATGCCCTTGTTGCGGCGCCGTCGCAGCATCACGCACGCGCAGAACAATCATGACGCAGTAAGATTAGTTAGCGTAGCGT
>CAVTYA010000046.1:0-68915 GCA_963738765.1 uncultured Alphaproteobacteria bacterium
CGAAAGATACCGACAAGCCTCGGGCGCATCGTGCCGCGAGAACGCGGCGGCGTGGAGCAGGCCGGCGCCGGACGCGCGGTTCGACCTGATACGATTTTCGCAGATAATCATCCCGACTTGAGTCCAGTCGCTAACCGTCTCGCCCTGCGGAATATTTCGGCGCTTGCCAAGGGGGCCCCGACAGGCCAGAAAAAAGCCGGAAACAAGAAACGCCAGCGGAGAACGATTTGACCATCAAGGGCAAGGCCTACATTGCCGGGATCTATGAGCATCCGACCCGGCACGCACCCGATAAATCCACCGCACAGCTACATGCCGAGGTCGCCAAGGGCGCGATCGAAGACGCCGGGCTGACCAAGGCCGACATCGACGGCTATTTCTGCGCCGGCGACGCCCCCGGCGGCGTGATGAACATGGTCGATTATCTCGGCCTCAAGGTTCGTCATTTCAACTCCACCGACACCGGCGGCTGTTCCTACCTGGTCCATCTCGGCCATGCCGCCGAGGCGATTGCGGCCGGTAAATGCTCGATCGCGCTGATTACGCTGGCGGGAAAGCCGCGCACCGGTCCGATGCCGCCGCGCTCGGCCGGCGCCGAGGCCGATTTCGAGACCGCCTATGGAGCAACCACCCACAACGTCTACGGCATGTGCGCCATGCGCCATATGCACGACTACGGCACCACCAGCGAGCAGCTCGCCTGGATCAAGGTCGCGGCCTCGCATCACGCGCAATACAATCCGCATGCGATGCTCAAAGAGGTCGTCACCGTCGAGGACGTGCTGAACTCGCCGATGATCTCCGATCCCTTGCACCGCATGGATTGCTGCGTCGTCACCGACGGCGGCGGCGCGCTGATCGTGACCACGCCGGAGATCGCCAGGAGCCTGAAGAAACCGCTGGTGCGGATGATCGGCCATGGCGAAGCCATGAAGGGTCCACGCGGCGGCAAGGATCTCGACCTGACTTATTCCGCTGGCGTCTGGTCCGGACCGCGCGCATTCGAGGAAGCGGGCGTGACGCCTGGGGATATCAAATACGCCTCGATCTACGACAGTTTTACCATCACGGTGCTGATGCAGCTCGAGGATATCGGTTTCTGCAAAAAGGGCGAGGGCGGCAAGTTCGTCGCCGACGGCAATTTGATTTCGGGCGTCGGTAAATTGCCGTTCAACACCGACGGCGGCGGGCTCTGCAGCAACCATCCCGTCAACCGCGGCGGCATGACGAAAATCATCGAGGCGGTGCGGCAGTTGCGCGGCGAAGCGCATCCAAAAGTGCAGGTGAAAAACTGCGATCTCGCGATCGCCCACGGCACCGGCGGACTTTTGGGCGTGCGTCACGCCGCCTCAACCTGCATTCTGGAGCGTGCATGATGGCTGAAGCCAAAAAATATCCGGCGCCGGTGACCAATCCCGAGACGGCCGCGTTCTGGGAATGCGGCAAAAGCCGGAAAATTCATGATCAAGCGCTGCACCGCCTGCGGCGAGCCGCATTATTTTCCGCGCTCGATCTGCCCGTTCTGTTTTTCCGACAAGACGGTGTGGGAAGAAGCTTCCGGCGAGGCCACGATCTATACCTTCAGCCTGATGCGCAAATCCGCCTCCGGGCCTTACGCGATCGCGTATGTCACGTTGAAGGAGGGCCCGTCGCTGCAGACCAACATCGTCGATTGCGACATGGACAAGCTCAAGATCGGGCAGAAGGTGAAAGTGGTTTTCAAGCCGACCGATGGCGCGCCGCTGCCGTTTTTTACGCCGGTGTAATTTTTCCCTTCTCCCCTTGTGGGAGAAGGTGCCTTCGCAAAGCGAAGGCGGATGAGGGGTTCTCTCCGCGGAAAGACTTTATCCGCTGAGGCAACCCCTCACCCAAGCGGGCTTGTTGCCGGCGGCGGAAAAGCCCTCTCCCACAAGGGGAGAGGGCGTTGCGATTGCCGCCGGCAAAGAAAAAGAATTTCGGGAGGATGCGCAGACATGCCGATCAAGTACGACGAGCTGATGGCCCTGAAAAATCTCGGCCAGAAATACGCCTATACCGATCGCGAAGTGATGCTCTATGCCTATGGCATCGGCATGGGCGCCGACCCGATGGACGAAAAGGAACTGGCGTTCGTCAACGAGGCCGTGGCCACGGCGCGGGCGTTGAAGGTGGTGCCGACCTTTGCTTCCGTCGCGGCCTGGGGCGCGGGTCCCGGCGAGATGAACCTCAACCGCGTGATGGTGGTGGACGGCGAGCGCGACATCACTTTTCACAAGCCGTTCGCGACGTCGGCGCACATCACCGCCAACTCCACCGTGCTCGACGTCTTCGACAAGGGCAAGGACAAGGGCGCGGTGATCCGGCACCAGACGGTGCTCAAGGACGAGAAGGGCGAGAAACTCGCGACCCTGGTCGCGTCGCGGTTCGCGCGCGGTGATGGTGGTTTTGGCGGACCGTCGGAAGGCCAGCCCGAGCCGCATCAGGTGCCGACCCGCGCGCCCGACAAATCAGTCGATATTTCGACGCGACCGGATCAGGCTCTGGTCTACCGCCTCTGCGGCGACCGCAATCCGCTGCACTCGGATCCCGGCTTCGCCAAAAAGGCCGGTTTTCCAAAACCGATCCTGCACGGCATGTGCACCTACGGCATCACCTGCCGCGGCGTGTTGCAGACCTATGCCGATTACGACCCGTCCGCCTTCAAGCAGCATTCCGCGCGGTTTTCCTCGCCGGTCTATCCCGGCGAAACCGTGACGATGGAGATGTGGAAGGACGGCAACGTCGTTTCATTCGAAGCCAAGGTGAAGTCGCGGGGCGTCACCGTGATCAAGAGCGGCAGGACGGTGCTGGGTTAGAAAAGTTTCGTGCCCCGGACGCAGCGCAGCGCGTGAGCGGCGCGCTGCAGAGCCGGGGCCCACGGTTCGAACAATAGGTCCCGGCTCTGCGGAGCAGCGTTACACGCTGCACTGCGTCCGGGACACGAGAAAGAAACGGGAGAGAAACACCATGGGATTACTCGACGGCAAGGTTGCGATCATCACGGGTGCGGGCGGCGGGCTGGGTGAGGCTTATGCAAAGTTGTTCGCAAGCGAGGGGGCTTCGGTCGTGGTCAACGACCTCGGCGGTCCCCGCGATGGCTCCGGCGCCGATGTTTCGATGGCGCAGAAGGTCGTGAACGCGATCAAGGCCGACGGCGGCCGTGCGGTCGCCAACGGCGCCGATATCTCGACCATCGCCGGTGGGCAATCGGTGTTCGACGACGCCATCAAGAATTTCGGCCGCGCTGATATTCTGGTCAACAATGCCGGCATCCTGCTCGACGAGACCTTTTCCAAGGCGAAAGAGGCCAACTGGGACAAGGTGATCCGGGTGCATCTGAAAGGTACCTTCTGCTGCACCCAGCCGGTGTTCAAATGGATGCGCGAGAATGGCGGCGGCGTCATCGTCAATACGTCGTCGACCTCCGGCCTGATCGGCAATTTCGGCCAGACCAATTACGGTGCCGCCAAGGGCGGTATCTGGGGATTGTCGAACGTGCTGGCGATCGAGGGCCGCAAATACAACATCCGGATCTGGACCCTGGCGCCGGGCGCGCTGACCCGCATGACCGCGGACCTGCCGCGCTACAAGGAAAACCCCGGCCTGGCGCTGGGCCCCGACGGCATTGCGCCGGCCGTGCTATACATGGTCAGCGATTTGTCGGGCGACCAGACCGGCAAGGTGCTCGGCGTCTCCGGCCCCCGTGGTGTCCGCGAGATGCGGATGATGGAAATGGAAGGCTGGACGCCGCCCTACACGGGTTGGAAGGCAGAAGATATCGTGACCCACGCCAAGGACATCTTCTTCTCCGAGGAGGAGATCAAGAAGTCGGCGCGGAGATTTAAATGAACCGTCGTTCCGGGTTCGATGCTTCGCATCGGCCCGGAATGACGAAAGAGGATAGACAAATGACAAAACTCACCGCCCAGGCCGCAGGCACTTTTGCGATCGCGCCGACCCCGTTCCACGACGACGGCCGCATCGACGACAAATCCATCGACCGGCTGACCGACTTCTACGCCGAAGTCGGCTGCGACGGGGTCACCGTGCTCGGCATTCTGGGCGAGGCGCCGAAACTCGACGCCGCGGAAGCCGAGCAAGTCGCGATCCGCTTCGTCAAGCGCGCCAAGACCATGCAGATCATCGTCGGCGTCTCGGCGCCGGGATTTGCCACCATGCGCTCGCTGGCGCAAAAATCGATGGATGCGGGTGCTGCCGGCGTCATGATCGCGCCGCCGCCGCATCTGCGCACCGACGACCAGATCACAGGCTATTTCAAGCAGGCGCAGGAAGCGATCGGAGACGATATTCCCTGGGTGCTGCAGGATTATCCGTTGACACTGAACGTGATCTTCACGCCCGCGGTGATCCGCAAGATCGTGATGAACTCACCGTCCTGCGTGATGCTCAAGCATGAGGACTGGCCGGGACTGGAAAAGATCTCCACGCTGCGCGGATTCCAGAAGGATGGTTCGCTGAAGCCGATGTCGATCCTGGTCGGCAATGGCGGCCTGTTCCTCGATTTCGAAATGGAGCGCGGCGCCGACGGCGCCATGACCGGCTATGCCTTCCCGGAACTGCTGATCGACGTCGTCAAACTGTCGAAGGCGGGAAAACGCGATGCCGCGCACGATCTGTTCGACGCGCATCTGCCGCTGATTCGCTACGAGCAGCAGCCCGGCGCAGGTTTGGCGGTGCGCAAATACGTGCTGCAGAAGCGCGGCATCATCGCCTCCAGCGCGCAGCGCAAGCCCGGCGCGACCATTACCGCTGCCGCCAAGGCCGAGGTCGAATACCTGCTGTCGCGGGTGGCGCGGGTCGACCGCCGCGCCAATCTGCAGCCGCAATCCAGCGCAGCGGGCTAGCCCATGGCCGAGATCGTCGCTCCGCGTCCCGCATCCACCATCCTGCTGCTGCGCGACGCCGCGGCAAAACCCGAAATTGAAGTCTTCATGATGGTCCGCCATTACGAGATCGACTTCAATTCCGGCGCGCTGGTGTTTCCCGGCGGCAGCGTCGACAAGGGCGATAAGGAGATCATCGGCAATCCGGCGCTGTATTCGGGCGGCGTGGGGCTCGATGAGGCCACCCTCAGTTTCCGCATCGCCGCGATCCGCGAGATGTTTGAGGAAAGCGGCATCCTGCTGGCACGGCCGCAGGGTTCGACTGATCTGGTCGACGCCAGGCGTGCCGGCGAGATCGAGGCGGCCAACCGGGCCGATTTGTGCGATGGCAAGATCAGTTTTATGAAAGTGCTCACCGACAACGGCATGCTGCTGGCGCTCGATGAACTCATGCCCTATGCGCACTGGATCACGCCGGAAGGCATGCCAAAACGCTTCGACACCTGGTTCTTCCTCGCCGCCGCGCCGCCGGAACAGGCCGGCGCCCATGACGGCAAGGAATCCACCGACTCAATCTGGGTGTCGCCGCGCGAAGCGCTGGAAGGCGGCGAGACCGGCCGCTTCAAGCTGCCGTTCCCGACCACGCGCAATCTGATCAAGCTCGGCAAGCAGTCCAGCGTGAAGGCGGCGCTCGACGATTCCAGAGGAAAATCCGTCGTGACCGTGATGCCCGTGATGACCAGAAATGACGGCGGCCGTCAGCTCCGGATTCCGCGCGAGGCCGGCTACGACGGCGAGGTGTTCGAGGTCGGCGCACTGGGGTGATCATCCGCGCAACGGCTTCTCCGTCATCCTGAGGAGCGCGCTCTTGCGCGCCTCGAAGGATGACAGCCCGAGGCCCATCCTTCGAGGCTCGCCTCCGGCTCGCACCTCAGGATGACGGTTCGCCTGCTGGCACACTTCGGTCTGTAACGAAGTATCGCCTATCCCCCACCATGTAGCTTCCGCCTCGATCGATCGAGAACCGGAACACCGACATGGAACAAGCTCACCCGCGCCAGCCCAAGATGGCCGTCGAACTGGCGCTGCTCGTCCTGCTCGCGACGCTGTGGGGCGCATCCTATACTTTCATCAAGCTCGGCGTCGCGACGATTCCGCCGATCACGCTGATCGCGGCGCGCACGGGAATTGCGGGAGTGCTGCTGCTGGCGATCATGCAATGGCGCGGCGTGAGGATGCCGCGCGACGCCGCGACCTGGCGGCGCTTCATGTTCCAGGCCTGGCTCAACAGCGTGATCCCATGGACCATGATCGCCTGGGGCGAGCGCTCGCTCGACGCGGGGCTTGCGACCATTCTCAATTCCACGTCGCCGATTTTCACGTTTTTCCTGACGCTGTTCGTCGCGCGGCATGAGCCGCTGACATCGCGAAAACTGCTCGGCGTCGCAGCCGGCATGGCCGGCATCTGCCTGATCGTCGGCGTCCAGGCGCTGGCCGGGCTCGGCGAACAGTTGACGGCGCAGCTCGTCACCGTGCTCGCCGCGATCTGCTATGCGGGTGCTGCGATTTTCAGCCGGGGTTTTAAGGATCTCGATCCGATGGCGCCGGCGGCAGGCTCGCTGCTGTGCGGCGCGGTTATCCTGATTCCGGCAAGTCTCGCGGTGGACCGGCCCTGGACGTTGGCGCCGTCGGCGAGTTCGTTGCTGGCGCTATCGGGCCTTGCGGTATTCTCGACCGCGTTCGCCTTCGTCATCTACTTCCGCCTGATCCAGACGCTGGGATCGGTCGGCACCACGGCGCAGGCTTACTTGCGCGTTCCGATCGGCGTCGCGCTGGGCGTGCTGTTTCTCGGCGAAAGCCTGACCTCGACGGCGTGGATCGGGCTGGCTTGTGTCGTCGTCGGCGTCGCTGCGATGACGATCACGCCGCGAGAAGTCCGACACCAGAATTGTCGACAAAACACTGAACGCGGTGACATTGGCGTCCCATAACCACGGTCCCCGGCGACCGAAAGGGCGGGTAGCCGTTTTGATCATAAAGTGCGCCGCCAAACAGCTTTTGTGCCAGCAGCGTGGCGAAAAAGGCCCCATAAACCGCAACCCCAAGCGCGCCGGCGAGCAACAGTCGTTCTCTTGGAAGCGGTCCGTTCAGCCAAATCAGACAGAGCGCGATGACCGCGATGCCGGTATAGCTGAGTACCTGCCACACGACATGGAATCGTGCGTGCGGTGTCCATAATGGATTGGTCGCATGGGTGCGATTGAAATCGGCCTTGATCGTCACGAAGCCGTATCCGATGGCTGCGAGCGTCAAAAGAACTTTTGATAGCAAATGCCCGTCGCTCATGTGTTCCACCGGCTTACCCCGCCTTTGCCTGCGTCGGCGCGCTGTCTTCGGCATGCAGCCGTCGGAGTTCGCGCTTCAACACCTTGCCGGCACCGGACAACGGAAACGGTTCGGTGCGGATATCGATGCTGCGCGGGCATTTGTAATGAGCGATTTTCTCCTTGCAGAAGGCGATGATCTCGGCAGCATTGACGCTGGCGCCTTCCTTTGGGATCACGAAGGCATGGACGGTCTCGCCCCATTGTTCGCTGGGAATGCCGATCACGGCGCATTGCGACACCGCGGGATGCTGCGCGATGACGTTTTCGACTTCCATCGAATAGACGTTCTCGCCGCCGGAGATGATCATGTCTTTGACGCGATCGACCAGATAGACATAGCCTTCCTCGTCCATATAGCCGCCGTCACCGGTGTGCATCCAGCCGTCGATCACAGCTTTGGCGGTTTCTTCCGGCCGCTCCCAATAGCCCATCATCACGTTCTGGCCGCGCACCGCGACTTCGCCGACCACGCCTGATGCGACCGGCTTGTGGTCGGCATCGACGATCCGGACCTCGCAGCCGATGGCAGCGCGGCCGCAGGCGCGCTGCCGGTTTTTGCTTTTCGCAGCTTCGCCGGTGTGCTGGTCCCACGGCAGATGCGTCGCCAGCGGCGATAATTCGGTCATGCCGTAGAGCTGATGGAATGCGGTGCCGGGCAATCCCGCCATCGCGCGGTTGAGCAACGCCTCGTTGATCGGGGAGGCGCCGTACATGATCCGCTTCAGCGACGACAAATCCGCGGTCTTGAATGCGGGATGATCGGTCAGCATCTGGATCATGGTCGGCACCAGCAGGGTCGCCGTGACCTTCTCTTTCTCGATCGCCGCCATCACCAGTTCGGGATTGAACATCCGGATAATCACGTTGGAGCCGCCGCCGATCAATGACGCGAACATCCCGGCGCCATTGGCGAGATGGAACATCGGTGCCGCGTTGAGATAGACGGTGCCTTCGGGCAGCAGGCCTTCGCTCAGCATGTGCAGTGCGTTGCTGACGATATTGGCATGGCTCAGCATCACGCCCTTGGAGCGCCCGGTGGTGCCGCCGGTGTAGAAGATCCCGGCAAGCTCTTCGCGCGCGGCCATCGCGTCGGCAGCGGGCTGGCTCGCGGCGATCAGGTTTTCGTAGTTCTCGGCTTCGGTGGGGCCGGCATCGTCGTCGGCATAGACCAGTTTCAGCGCAACGGCCTTGGCAAGGTCGACGCCCATGCCGGCAAACGCCTTGTCCACGACCAGCATCGACGCGCGGCAGTCGTGCAGGGAATCCTCGATCTCGGCGCGGCTCCAGCGGATGTTGGTCGGAACGATCACGCCGCCGGCCCAGGCGATGCCGAGATAGAGTTCGAGATAGCGGTCGGAATTGAGCATCAGCACCGCGACGCGGTCGCCGCGCTGGATGCCGCGCTGTTGCAGCCCGCCGGCGAGCTTTGCGACGCGCTCGCCGATCTCGCGCCAGGAGCGGTGGCGATCGCCATCGACGGTCGCAATGCCTGCGGGGTTGGTCTGCAATACCCTGCGCAGGCCCTGGGTCACGTTCATCCACTCTCCTCCCTGAGTTCGCCGGGTGCTCGACGCACCTCTTGTCGCGCGATCATACCGGGGGACGCGCATGCCGCAAGCGAGGGAACCGGGTTTCGCGTGACGAAACGCCCGCCGTTGCTGCGGTTGGGGATTACCGGCATCCTGCCTGCAAATCGGGCGCTGCCGGCGCCGACAAGAAACGATCAGGGCAGGGCGCCTGCATGAGATCTCAGCGCCAATTTCAGCGTCGCCATCCGGATCATCGGCACCATCAATGACGGCCGCACCAAATATTTCCCCGACGTCTCCACTCTGGCCGAGCAAGGTTTTGCCGAGGCCCAGGTGACGCCGTGGTTCGGCACCGCGGTCCCGAAAGCTACGCCGCAGCCGGTCGTCACGCGCATCAGCGCGGCGCTGGAGGCAGCGCTTGCGACCGCAGACGTGCGCGACAGACTGGATGTGGACGGATGTGAGGCCAGCAGCGCGGCGCTTGGGCAGTTCGCCGATATCATCCAGGGCGACGTCGCCCTGTGGGCCAAGGTCGTCAAGGAAGCCGGGATCACCGCCAACTGACCGGGCTGGCCCGATCGGCACCGGAATCCCGGATTGGGGCGGCGCGCGTCATAAAAGGCTGTTTCCGGGGCGCTAGGCTCGGCCGATCCGGCCGGCGTATCCCCGTCTTAAGCCATGTTCCCACCAGGGCGAAATACATCGTATATTACGCCCGTTTGGAGCCCGGCCTCAATAACATGACCTCTGAATTGCCGCCGAATTCGCCAATGACGCGATCGTTCTCGCTTTCGATCGGCCAGCTGACATTCGGCAGTTTTCTGCTGGTGCTGGCGGTGATCATCATCACCTCGACCGCCAGCGTCATCGCCATCCGCCATATCGATGCGACCTTTGGCGAGTTGCAACGGCTGCAGAGCGTCGGCGACCTCGCCGAGGACATCGACCGGCGCATGAACGAATTGCGGCTGGCGGCGCGCGATTTCGTCACCGACCCCGGCACCCAATCGGTCCAGGTCGGCGAAGCCGCGACTTCGCTGAGCGAGGTCCTGAAGAAGACGAGGCTGGAGCTTGCCCCCGAACAGCGGGACATGATCGATGGCGTCACCGAGCGCCTGTCGACCTATCGCAGCGGCATCGAGCGCATTTCCGCGCTGATCAATCGCCGCGCCGAAATGATCGTCGCCCTGCCGCCGCTGCGCGAGAAGTTCGACGAAGCCGTCGGCAGTGCCGATCCCTTCATCGCCTCGACGCTTTCCCAAACCCAGAGCCGTATCGCGTCGGGGCTACTGGCGCACAATCCGTCGGCGGCCGAACAGGCGGCGCAAAGCATGCGCTCGATGGAGATCCCGGATCCTAAGCTGCGCATCGCCGTCGACAATTACGCCGAAGCGATTGTCAGCATCTCGATCCGCGAGCGGCAGATATCGGATATCGACAAGGAAGTGCTCGGCGCCGAGGGCCGCCTGATCCAGCGCGTAACTGAATTGTTGCGCGAGGTCAGCGCGCGCCGCGGTCACGTGCTCTCGCGCGATTTCGCCAGAACGCTGACGGAGGCCAAGTGGCAAAGCATCGTGCTCGGCACCGCCGGCGTCCTGATCGGACTATTCGCAGCACTTTTGGTGGTGCGCCGTACCGTGCGCCCGCTGGCCTCGATTGCGACCTCAATCCGCGCGGTGGCGGGCGGCGAGAAGAGCGCCTCGATCCCGCAGACCGACGTCGACAACGAGATCGGAGATATCGCCCGCGCCGCGGAAGTGTTCCGCCAGACGCTGGTCGACGCCGATGCCGCGCGGGAAGCGGCGGTGCGGGCTCTCGCCGAACAGCGGCTTGCCGAGGAGAGCTATCGCAAACTGTTCGAGGCCTCGGTCGACGGCATCTACGTCACGACACCGGGCGGCGCGCTGCTCAACGCCAATCCGGCGCTGGCGCGGATGATGGGCTACGCCACGCCGCGCGACCTGATCAACGGCCTCGGCCACGTCGCCGATACCGTCTATGTTCATCCGGCGGCGCGAACGCAATATGAAAAGCTGATGGAACGCGACGGCATGGTCCGCGAGTTCGAATACCAGGTCCGCGCCCGCGACGGCGGGGTGCTCTGGCTTTCGGACAGCGCCAGCGCGGTGCGCAACGAGGCGGGCGAGGTGATCCGCTACGAAGGGACGGTGCGCGACATCACCGACCAGAAGCGCGCCGAAGATGCGATCGCCGAAGGTCGCCGCTTGCTGCAGATGGTGATCGACACCGTTCCGGCGGTGATCAACGTCAAGGACAAGGAGCTGCGCTATGTCCTGATGAACCGTTACATGGCCGGCATTTTCGGCATCGAGCCGCAGGATGCGATCGGCCAGACCACGCAGGATCTGATGTCGCGCTATGGCGCTGCCAAGACCGACGAGAACGACAAGCGGGTGCTGGCGGGCGGCCGCGAGCTCGGCTTCTACGAGGAGGAATACAAGGATTCCTCCGGGAATATGCGGCAATGGCTGGTCAACAAGCTGCCGATCCTGGACACCGCGGGCGAGATCGAAAACATCGTCACCGTCGCGCTCGACATCGGCGAGCGCAAGCGTGTCGAATTCGAGATGCGCAAGGCCAAGGACGCCGCCGAAGCGGCATTGCGCAATTTGCGGGAGACGCAGAACTCGCTGATCGAAGCCGAAAAGCTCGCCGCCCTCGGCCGCCTGGTGGCGGGCGTCGCCCACGAGGTCAACAATCCGGTCGGCATCAGCCTCACGGTCGCCTCCGCGCTGGAGCGCAAGACCGCGATGTTCACGGCCGAAGTCGCCCGCGGCGAACTGCGGCGCTCCAGCCTGAATGATTATCTCGACACCAGCCGCGACGCGTCATCGCAGCTGGTTGCGAATCTCAATCGCGCCGCCGAACTGATCACCTCGTTCAAGCAGGTTGCCGCCGACCGCAATTATTCGGACCAGCGCAATTTCGACCTCGGCGATCTCACCGAGCAGGTGGTGATGAGTCTGCGGCCCGGCCTGCGCAAGCACAATCTGACGCTCAACGTCGATTGCCAGCCCAATTTGATCATGAATTCCTATCCCGGGCCGTACGGGCAGGTGCTGACCAATCTGTTCCTGAATTCGGTGGCGCATGCCTTCCCGGACGGCAAGGCCGGCACGGTCGATATCCAGGTGCGGGAGTCCGGCAAGGACAATGTCGAGGTGCTGTTTTCCGACAATGGCTGCGGCATGAGCCTCGACGTTCGCCGCCGCGCGTTCGATCCGTTCTTCACGACAAGGCGCGATCAGGGCGGCACGGGCCTCGGCCTGCATATCGTCTACAGCATCGTGACCAACCGCCTCGGTGGCCGGCTCGACCTCGATTCCGAACCTGGCGGCGGAACGCGCATCCAGATGATCCTGCCGCGCACCGCGCCGCTGGAGCAGGCAGCGGAATAACGCTAGTTCGTCTCCGCCAGCCTGCGTAGCGTCGCGCCAAAAATCTGGCTGGCTTTTCCGACCAGCGCGGTTCCGTTCATGGTGGCGCTTGTGTCGGTGAAGGTGCCGGTGACGCCGATGCCCACCGGGTTCGGTCCGCCGAACAGCGGATTGGCGTCGGCGCCGGGGGAGGTGTGACGCTGCACCAAAACCTCGCCCTTGAAGGTATCGTCCTTGACGGTGTAGCTGCCGGTGTAAAACAGGTAGGCGTCGCCGCCGAGGATCTGGCCATCCCGGAACAGAATCACGCCGCTGCCCTTGCCGACGCGCCCGTCGAGCAAGGTGACGTGAATCGAATACAGCCCGTTCTTCATGTCAGCCCGATGCCGGCGCGCCCGTTGTCCCCGGTGCCGGTGATCTTTTATGCCAAAGCGCGGCACGCCGCGCAACGCGGCAGCTTGACCGCTTCGGCTGGTCGGACGGGCCAAACCCTCGGTTTCTGCCAACCTGTTATGTGACGTGGCGATGACAGCGGGATCATTCGGATCAAATTGGCCCGCGAAATGCATGGTTGATTTCGGCACCGGCCGGCGGGTGCTGGAGCAAGAGACAGGTGACCCACTGGATCAATTCCGGCGGCCACATGGCGCGCCGCTACACCGAGAGTGACGACCGTAGAATTGCGGACGGCGATCCGCGGAAGCTTCCGCTGACAAGTCCGCGGAGAACGCTGCCACTCAGCCTCGCGCTGGTGGCGATGTTAGCGGGCGTGCATCCCGCGCAGGCGCGCGATCCGGACGGCCGCTACGCGAACTCGCCGCTCAAGCAATGGTTCGACAGTCTGAAAAGCGGGAAGGGGCCTTGTTGCTCCGACGCCGACGGAACCGCGGTCAGCGATGTCGATTGGGAGTCCAGCAACGGACACTTCCGCGTGCGGATCGAAAACGAATGGGTCGACGTGCCCGATGACGCCGTCATCACCGAACCGAACCGCGTCGGCCGAACCATGGTATGGCCGATCCGCGGCTATGGCGGACTGACCATCCGCTGCTTCATGCCGGGCAGCATGACGTAGCGATCTGGTTTGCGCGTCGGATTGCGCGCAGATCACGCATACTTCTTGTCGCGCTCCAGGAGTTCGACCGAGATGCCTTGCGGCCCGCGGATAAAGCAGATGCGCACGCCGGGGCGGATCGTCGTCGGCTCGCGCGTGAACTCGACGCCCTTGGCCTTGATCTCGGCGGCGACCGCGTCGATGTCCTTTACCGTCAGGCCGATGTGATCGAGACCCTGATAGGGCGTCACTGGCGGCGCATGGTCTTCTGCCTTGGCCGGCGCGATGAACACATTGGCGCCGCCGAGCTTGACGTCGATCCGGCCGGGCCCGCGGATGATCTCGCCGCCCAGGATATCGTGCAGCCAGGCCGCGGTCGCTTCGGGGTCGGGACTGCGCAAATGGACGTGGTCCCAGGTCACTGTCGGCATCTTGGGTCTCCCTGCATTTTGTAATTGCCGCGTCTAGCGCCGGCCGCTGGTGCCGCGGTCGCGCAATCCTAGCGGCCGCTTCCCGGCAATTCCATCCCCTGGAACCCGCCGCCATCGTCGTAAATTTGTCGCGCCGGCATGAAACCATTTTGGCGTTAGGCGATTGAATACCAAGCGGCGGAACCGTTTAGCGGCAGTCGTGATGAAGGCCGTACGGTGTAACGCCCGTATGGCTTTTTTTCATAGGCGGCGCGCACACGGCTTGCGCCGCCGCCAGAGGGGCACGGCCATGAGGACCGGAAACTGGTCGTCTGTGCGCGACGCGGCAAAGCTCGCCGTCTTGTCGGTCGTCGTCATCGCCGGATTTTCGGCTTGGATCATGCTTCCCGAATTAAGCGACGCTGAGGATCAACCATCCGCGGTGGTCGATCTGGCGCAAAACGCGGTATGGATGGAGTCCGCGACCCCGGCCCAGCCGACGTCGCCAAGTTCCACCGAAACCACGGCGCCCGCCGACACCGCTGCGCCTGCGGCGGCTACACCCGCTCCGGAAATCGCGGCACCCGAAACCACGGCGCCCGCGCCATCGCCGCTCGATGGCTTGAAGATTTCCGCGCAGTCGTGGCGCAGGGGCGGGCTGGGCTCGAAGGCCTTGGTCACGCTGACGCTGCGCAACCGCAACGACTACGCGGTCACGGATATCGAGATCGCCTGCGCCTTCGCCCGCCGCGACGGCAGTCATGTCACGGATCGCAAACGCGTGATCAGCGACGTCATCGGCATGAAGAGCCGGAAGACCTATTCCGGTATGCTGGTGGGGTTCGTCAACATTAGCGCGAATAAGGCGAAATGCTCGCTGGTGACGGCCAGCCGGACTTAACCGCGGAACCCGAAAAAGTGACTCTCCGCGTTGAACCTTCAATACGGCGTCAGGAACTAATACATAAATCGCTCGTTAGCGATTGAACCGCGTCATTGCGCGGGGGGAGCAGTTCCAATGCCCGTGGCGCGTTACTTCATGTATGTCGGCGGAGTATTGCTCGCGCTGCTGTTTGCGTTCGACGCCTTCCTGCCGCAGGACGTCGCCGTCGCGACCCACAGCGCTCCCGGACTCGACAAGTCGACCGTGCGAATTCATTCCGTTCAGAAATTGCCGGAGCGGGTGGTGTACGACACCAGCCTGCCGACGATCGTGCCGCCGGCGGCCAGGACCGTTGTGGCCGCTGCCGCACCGCCCGCACACGCGGCCGACGCCTCGGCCCAGGCCCGGGTGCGCGAGACCTTTGCGCAGTTCGTTCCGGCCGAAACCAAGAAGGTCGATCAACCGCAGGCGCCAAAGAAACGCAGGATCGCCAGGGTTCATGCGTACCCGCCCGCAAACCCGCCGATGCGCTTTGCGCAGCAGCAACCGCATTTCGGCTTTTTCGGCGGCCCGACCTGGAACAGCACTTGGGTAAGATAGCCCGCGTGTTTGACCACGGGCTCTCGTAATTGCAATGACGGCTGATATTTACTTCGGCAGTTTCGGGATCTTGTCGGCAAAGCCGTTGTAGCAGGTCAGCCGCTCGTCTTCCTCTTTCAGGAAACGGCATTCATGGACGCCCTTGGCTGCCGCCGGCTTCGGCTTCGGCTGGGGCTTGAAAATCTCGTCATAGCAATTCAGCCGGTCCTTGGTGGCGTCGTCGATGTCCTGACACGCCTGCAGCTTCCCGGCGATCGATTGCGGCTTTGCCGGCGGCTTCTCGGCCTTCTTGCCCGCAGCGGCTTTGGGCTTGACCTGGACCAGCGGCTTGTCGCCGACCGTCGGTGGAGCGGCGGCGGCGGGGGGCGGCGTGGTCTGGGCGAAAACAGCGGCGGGATACAGGACGGCGAGGGCGAGGAGGGTTTTTCTCATGTCAAACAAGTCCAGATAGGCGTTACCGGAGGTGGCGCGCCAAGGTTCGATGGATTAGGGCAAATGCTGCTTCGCAGCGGCACCATGATGCCGTGACCGGCCACACGAGTCCAGCAGACAGGCCGCCGGGGGATTTCGGGGCGCGTGGAGCGGCTGACAAACATCCGCCATGATCGGGCCGGCAGCGGCGCTGGACGGGATCGGGCACGCCGGGCGTCACGGTGCGGGCGGTGGCAAGGTCGGGGCCGGCTTCGGCGGGGACGCTCGCGCTCGCGATCGCCGCGGCGAGCGCGTCATCTGGAGCGTTTTCGGGATAGCGGTTCGCGTGAAGAAAATGGGTCGGAACAAGAATCCAGAGCTTCGCACGCGGCCGATGTCCCGTTGCCTGCAATGGGCCACCGATCGCGATGGCGCGCATCACACCGTAAAATGAGCCATCAGCCTTTGCGCGCTCACCAACACGCGAAGGCGGCGGCGCGCCGCGCACGGCCGTTCAAAATCAAAGAGGCCCGCACGTGAGGCAAGCGAGCTGTTTTCACTGCCGGCGCAAACGTCGTGGATGGGGTGGTGCGAAATGTAACTGGTTGCGGACATCGTGACCTCCTGTCGACCGCTACGATGTTCTGTGGCTTTGCCGGCGTTGCGCGTTCAGGCGCGATCTCGGGATCGTGAGCTAGGTCACGGAGGCGGGCATATCAGATCGCGGACGCGATCAGTCCGACGCGCATGTCCCTGGCGATATAGACGCAGGTGTCGTCGGCGAAGACACGGCCGTTCGCAATTCCAACAGCCAGTTTGCCGCGCCTGACCTGGCGCATACTGACCTCGTATCGCACGCGCTTGATGTCCGGCTTGATGTCTCCCCGGAACTTGACCTCGCCGACGCCGACGGCGCGGCCCTTGCCTGGTGAGCCCGACCAGCCAAGCCAATAGCCGATGATCTGCCACATGGCGTCCAGACCGAGACATCCCGGCATCACCGGGTCGCCGGCAAAGTGGCAGTCGAAAAACCAGAGGTCCGGCGCGATATCCAGTTCAGCTATGACATGGCCCTTGCCGAATTCGCCGCCGTCTACGCTGATCTCGGTGATACGGTCCATCATCAGCATGGGCGGTGCCGGCAGCTGCGCATTGCCCGGGCCGAAATAGCCGCCCTGGCTCGATGTGAGCAGGTCTTCCCTGCTGTAGGACGATTGCGGAGTGTGAAAGTCGCGAGGGTCGGACAAGGGATGTCACCGTTGACGATGTTTGGCAGGAGGGCGCTGAACGTTAGTTGGCTTTGGTGTGGCCGCTTTTTGCGCGCCGGAGCGAGGCGCTAGATGCAGGGCGCCGGCCATGAAGGCCCATATTTCATCGGTGAGTTTGGCTGGATCGGGGCGCTGTTTGCTCATCAAGGCACCGATCAGGGCCTGGCGGATTCCGCCGATCATCAGCGCAATGGTGAGATCAGGACGGATGTGATTGGGAATGACGCCGTCACGCCGGGCCGTCTGGAGCATCAGCGCGCCGCCGGCAAGCTGCCGGTTGGTGAAGGCTGTCTCGACATCCAGGACTTCGGGTGCGCGGCTCAACGCTCCAATGACAAGTGGAGCGAACGGGTGGTCATAGTGAAAGGCGACATAGGAGGCTATTCGCCGTTTTTCCCGGTCCGCCCAGGCTTCCGATGGCGACTTGGCCGAGGGCGATTTGGGCGCTTTGAACACCACCTCGTCGAGGCGGCTGTAGAAGGCTTCAACGACGGCGGCGATCAGGCCGGCCTTCGATCCAAAGTGGTGATAGGCGAGGCCAACCGAAACCCGCGCCCGTTTCGATACGGCCTGCATCTCCAGATGCCCCTGGCTCCGGATCAGCTCCTGTTCGGCCGCCCGGATCAATCTTTCGCGCGTTCCGATCTTCGTCGTCATCCTTGATCCAGGGCTGAATTGAATTCAATTCAATATTGGTTTCCTGGACCGGATTCAAGTCAGGAGTTTCCGATGGGCCACCCCGTGACCGCCGGCGTGAACAACCATTTCTGATCCGCCGAACGCCTGTCATTGCGTTTCAGGTCGATGGCGCGAAGGGCGGCGTCAGCGCCGCTTGTGCTGTCGCGGCCGGCGCTCCGGTTGTGCAGGCGCGTAAAGTCGGACGAGCGCCTGCACCGTCGCCGCCAGCCGCTGGCGCAGTTCCGGGGGGTCGACGACCTCGGCGTCGGCGCCGAGCGCGATCAGACCGGACGCGGCGCGCTCGACCAACTCGATCGGGATCGTGACGTTGATCCAGCCGTCGGCATCCTCCGGCGTCGCCGTCTCGGCAGCGGCCTGGGCGACGCGTGAGCCGAGGACGTCGAGCCTGGCGAGGCCGCGCGCGGTCACGCGCAGCGTGGCATTGGAATGGTAGACGCTGGTCTCGAACGCGCGCGATGACGTGACCCAGAAACGCGCCAGGTCGAAACCCTTCAGCCGTTCGAACAATTCTTCGGTCACGGCGAGGTCGATGATGTTGGACACGCGATAGGTGCGCGGCTGATCGCCGACCTGCGCGACGAGATACCAGACGCCCGCCTTGAGCACGAGACCGAGCGGCTGCAGCCGGCGCTCGACGGCGCCCTCGGCGCGCCGGTAGTGCACATCGAGGCACTTCTCGTTCCACACCGCATTAGCGATCGTCGGCAGCAGCTTCGCGTCATCGGCATGGCGAAACCAGCCGACGGGATCGAGGTGGAATCGCGCGGCGACGCGGCCTGCATTCGCGCGCGCCCGTTCGGGCAATGCCGCGCTCAATTTCAGTTGAGCCGCCGTGAGCACGTCGGCGAGCCCGAGTTGCGCCGCGGGTCCCGGCAGGCCGGCGAGCGACAGCGTCTCGGCTTCGGCGGGCGAAAGGCCCGTGAGCTTGGTGCGGTAGCCATCGAGCAACTGGAATCCGCCGCTCGGGCCGCGATCCGCATAGATCGGCACGTCCGCGGCGCTGAGCTGATCGACATCACGATAGATGGTGCGAACCGATACCTCGAACTCGCTCGCCAGCGCTTCGGCCGTCATCCGGCCGCGGGCTTGCAACAGCAACAGGATCGACAACAGGCGGCTCGCTCGCATTTCCACAGCCTAGCAGAAAATACCTGACACGCGTTGGCAGGTATGGCGGCGCATAATCGGGACAGCAATCGCCGATGTCGTCGCGGGTCGGCGAAACGCAATCTAACATATTGAAACAACAGCAGTATTTCTTCAGGTGGCCGCCGACGCAGGGAAAAGAAAAGGAGACGATCATGTCGACACTTTTGCAGAGCGCCAACAGCCGATCACCGCGCCCAAGCCTTCGCGGACCGGGTCCGTCGCAACTGCGCCCCCGCGCACATCGGCCAGGCACGCAGCCAGCGGCCGCGGTTCCCTGTCGCCCGGTCGTGGCACCGCGCGCGAGCTGGAGCCTGATCGTGAGCCTGATCTTGGGCTTGATCGTCGCGACGTTGCGCGAGTGGCGCCGCCGCCGCGTGAGCGCGCCGCGAACTCGCCGGCCTCGACGAGCGGACGCTGCGCGACATCGGCCTCGATCCCGGCGTCGTCGACTACGAGGTGCGCCAGTCGTTCTGGCGGTCCCCGCGCGATTGGCGAGATTGATCGCGGTGGCAGCGAACGTAGACTGGCGCACTCGGAGAGATTTCGAACTCCCGACCCTCGGAATCGAAATCCGATGCTCTATCCAGCTGAGCTACGAGTGCACTCGTGTTTTCAATGGGTTAGCCAAGTGTCCACAGTCTTTAGGCACTGTCCAGGCACTGAAAACGGCGCCGAAATCCATTTTCGACGGCTCCGATTACCAGACTTGCGCAGTGGGGGCTAGGCGGCCTTGCGAAGGCTTTGAAGCTGAAACTCGAGGTCTTCGACCAACTGGGCCAGTCGCTCACGGGTATGGGGATCCGTGGGCTCCAGCGCCAATCGGTGGGCCTGCGCCAGCTTGCGTTCGAGTTCTTCGCGATGTCTGCGGTACATTTTTGTGCTCCTGCCACATAGACGGCGGAAGTCTCTAAAATGTTCACGGATATCTTCACGAAAGGTTAACGTCCTCTTTCTTGCGTGAGGTTACGCACAGGTCCTCGACCCCAAAGGTGTTCCAGCTTGCGGCAGCGTGGCTCACTTGCGGGTGGGTTCAGCCGGCGGCGCCCACTTCGGCTTCACCAGCGTTTTGCAACCCGCTACCGTCAAATACCCCCCGGCAGTTCGACGCCCGCTTCCATCAGGTCGCGAAGGAATTTGCGCACCAGCAGGATGTTGGTTTTCTGCAGCTCGTGATTGTTGCCGAATTTGTACTGATTGGCCTCGGTCACGATCAGTCCCTGGTCCGTATCGCGCAGAATGCCTTCCTTCTTCAGCCGATCGGCGCGCCGCCGGACGGTTTCGATCGGCATGCCGAAAAAGCGGGCGAGGGCGGCGCGGGAAACGCCCTGCTTGATCTCGTCCGGCTCGACAGCCTCGACGCTGCCGAACCGGCGATCGAGTTCGGGGCTCTTCATGATGTTGAGCACGTTGGCGTTCAGCACGGCATGAATGATCATCAAATCGATCGGGTCGAAATCGTAGTGGCGGAACATTTCGCTGGCCGCGCAAAGCATATAGGCCAGGGAATGGCGCGAGACGGTTCGGATCATATCCGAGGCGGTTTCGTCGTCCTCGCCCTTGTTGACCATTCGAAAAACCCGTTTCCGCGAATAGCTTTGGTCCAACGTCAACGGCCTGGACCTACCCAATATGGGTATGGCGATGGTCCGGCAGGGTCAATAGCGGCTTGTTGGCCGTGCTATTTTCTCCGATAGATCGAAGCGCAAGATTTTCGCGCAGCGAAGCTCGGAACCGCTTTGGCCTCGCTCAATTTTTCGGCCGCGTTCAATTTAATGAATGACTTGCGATACGCGATGGGCGTTCGAACGGTAGTCCACATGACATTCATCATCGAAGCGACAAAAGACGATCACCACATCAGTGATATCCGTGCCGCCGGCATCGATGCCGTGATACTGGCCCGCAAATATGCCGCGGACGGTTTTGCAGTTTCGATCCTGTGTCCGACCGGGGCGCGATATTCTGCCGACAAGTTCAACCTCTTGCTGACAGGCAAAAATTCAGGTTCGCAAGGGGAAGCCAAAATAGAGCGCCGGACCGACAGCCGCGTTCCGCCTCCGCCTGGCCGTGGCCCAAATGCGTGGCCGCGCTGACCGCCTTCGTTGTGCAAGGCGGTCGGCGTGCGTGCGTGCCGAGGCTGGCCCGCTCAGAAGCAGGGATGCCGCTGGCGGTCCTGGCCGAGATAGGCGGCGGAGCCCTGGTAGCAGTGGTTGGTTGAGGGGCCATCGTAATAGGCGAAGGTGCCGGGGGCGGGGCCGGGCCCGTAATTGTGCAGGTAGCTGATCTGGTAGGGCAGCGGCCAGTGATAATGGTGGTGGCGGTAGTGGCGTGCCTCGGCCAGGGTCGGTGCGACCGCCACCGCGAACAGCACGGCGGCGAAAGAGAAAAGCTTCACTTTGGGCATCTCGATTCTCCGGAAAATCCCGCTCAGGATAGACCATTTCGGCCGAGCCGGGGTCCATTTAGCGCGGAATCCGGTGAAAAGCTGCGGGAAATCAGCCACACGGCGTCAATTTTTGGCCCTTTGGGGATGCTTAACGAAATCCCAACACAGTCCCGCCAGAGTTCTGAGGCTTGGTCTGCCCTTGGGACCGGCCTTCCCGCGTCCTGACAAGGCTATTTGGTTGCCGATCGACCCATGCGCATCACGCCCCTTGCCCTGCTGTTCCTCGTCTTTGCCGTGCTGCCCGCGCGCGCCGATCTGCATATCACGCGCGACCACGGCGGGTATGTCGAGGAATACAAGGCCAAGTACAAGCGCATCGCCGAGCGCAAGGAACGCGTCATCATCGACGGCATCTGCAATTCGGCCTGCACGCTGGTGTTCGGCATCGTGCCGATGAACAAGATCTGCGTGACGCCGAAGGCCAGCCTCGGCTTCCACCAGGCCTATTACGACAAGGCCTTCACCTTCGGCATCAAGGTCACGAGCTCGGAAGGGACGTCGGATCTGATGTCCTATTACCCGAACACCGTGAAGGACTGGATCCGCCGCAATGGCGGGCTGACCACCGAGATGAAGAAGATCAAGAACGGCGAAGATCTCTGGAAGATCGTCGATCCCTGCCCGGACGAGTGGTAGGGCGGCAGGGCCGGCTGCCACTGCGATGGCCGTTACATCGACGTCACGCCGCCTTTCCTGAACGCGTCGTCGTCTGCGCAGCCCGCTCCCGGAGCTAGTAGCGTTAAATCTTGCCGGTAACGGTCTTGGGAAGCTCGGTCACGAAATCGATCCAGCGTGGATATTTGTACATCGCCAGACGCGCTTTGACGTGTTGCTTCAATTCGTCGGCAAGTTCCGGCGAGGGGGTTCGACCTGGCTTGAGCACGACAAACGCGATCGGCTTGGTCAAATGCGCTTCATCCTGTTTTCCGACCACGGCCGCCTCCAGCACCGCCGGATGGGCGATAAGAGCCAACTCAACCTCCACCGGCGATACATAAAGACCGCTGACCTTCAGCATATCGTCATTCCGGCCCGCATGGACGTATCGCCCGTCCTCGCGCTGCATGTATTTGTCGCCGGTGCAGGTCCAGGGACCGTGAAAGGTCGCTTGTGAACGTTCACGGTTGTTCCAATACATGATCGCTGCGCTCGGCCCCCGCACTTGCAATTCGCCGGTCTCACCCTGCTTCACCGGGCGGCCATCATCGTCGACGATGCGGATGTCGTAGCCCGGCACGGCTTTGCTGGTGGTGCCGTAAACGACATCATCGGGGCGATTGGAAATGAAGATGTGCAACATTTCGGTCGAGCCGATGCCGTCCAGAATGTCGACGCCAAAGCGCGCCTTCCATCGTTTGCCAATATCTTCGGGCAATGCTTCGGCGGCAGCCGTGCAGATGCGCAAGCCGATTTCTTCGCCCTGCGACAGTTCCGGACTTGCGAGCAGCGCCGCATAGGCCGTCGGTGCTGCACAGAAGATGGTCGGCCGATATTTCCGCAAATGGCCGAACACCGCGGCAGGCGTGGGACGGTCCGCCAACAGCACCGCTGTGGCACCCACCGCCATCGGGAACGTCAGCGCGTTGCCGAGGCCATACGCGAACGACAATTTGGCGGCGGAAAAGACCACGTCGTTCTCGGTGATGCCCAGTATTGGGCGCGCATAGTTCTCGGCGGTCAGTATCAGGCTCGCATGCGTATGCACCGTACCTTTCGCAGCCCCCGTCGAGCCGGACGAATACAGCCAAAAACACATGTCGTTCGCGGTCGTGGGCGCCGGATCGAAGCGTGTTTCGCCCTTGGCCAGAAGGTCGGAAAACAGCAAATGGCCATGGCCATCTGTCCCGGACACGATGACATGTTGCAACAGTTGCGACCGGCCGAACAACGGCTTGAATATCGGGAGCAGGGACTCCGAAACGATCAGCGCGCGGGCACGGCTGTCGAGCAGCATGTGTTCGTATTCTTTCGCGGTCAGCAGGGCGCTGACTGCCACGGGCACGATGCCGGCCTTGATCGCGCCAAGAAAAGCCGTCGGAAAATCGATCGTATCGTGCATGCAGAGCAAGACGCGCTGTTCCATTTCCAGGCCCAAATCCGTCAGCCACCGGCACAGCGGTTTACGCGCTCGGCGAGATCGTCATAAGTATGTGAGCCGCCGGCGTCATGATACGCAACCTTGGCACCGCGCCCGGCGCTCAGGTTGCGCTCGATCAGGTCATAGGCTGCATTGTAGTCGTGCGGAATATTGACGACGGGTGGACTGACGCTGTGATCGGCAGAGCTTAAGCGGGCCATCGTTCTCTCCTGATCGTTCCCATCTGCTGCGTCCTCGGGACCTCCGATGTCGACGATTTCGACCGATATTGTCGGCGCTCTCGTGGGTTCGCGGGGCCGCTCGCAAGCAGCCCCGCCAATTGCATCCCCCCGGGATCTAATCGCGATCGTGATCCCCGTTGCCGCGGTCGGGAAGCACAGCGTCGGCATCTCTCGTCGCGTCGTTGACGACACCCTTTGCGCAAGTCCAGTTCGCTAAATCGGCAGGGTCGCCAGCGCCTTTATACGCGGCGAGTTTCGGGAACACGCAGAGGGGGCGCGTGAACGCGATGCCGCTGGCGGGATTGTCGTTGACGAACTTCGTTGCGATCACCTTCTCCGGCGGATTCCCGAACTCGACCCAATCGATCAGCGCCTTGAAGATGTCGTGCTGTGGGTCGGAGGAGACCGGAGGTCCTCCGAAAGCATCGTTGCCGAAGGCATTGGCGCCAGGGCCTCCACCGCAATGGCTCATTCCCGGCGCCATGAACAATCGGGCAAACTTGTCGACGTTTTCAGCGCCATACCTGTCTTGCAAGCGTTCGAAGTAGTTGATCGTACCACGCGAGAAGATCAGCAGATCCGCCGTGCCGTGATAGGTGATGTCCTTGGCTTTGCGGTGGATGAAGCCATCCAGATCGGTACTGTCGGTTCCGATCACCTCTTCGAACTTTTGCTCGGAACTGGCGAATTCGTTGGCGAAGGACGCCTCGGTGATGGTGTGCCAATCAAAGCTCGGGTTCTGGTGCACCCAATAGGCGAAATGATCCGTCGCGATTGGAAATGGGAACCCGCCGTCGAGCGCGAGCGGCGTCGCACCGCGATCAAGCCCGAACCACAACCGGCGGCCATGGGAGTCGCGCGGGCCATCCCAAATCTTGCTGATCGCGCTGGCTTCTTGCGAAGTCAAACAATTTGGATTTGAGGGCTGAGCCGTACAGCTCATCTGGGCAGGGTTGAAGGTGCACAGCCGCGGATCCGCGAGAAACTGGTCCGTCGCGAGGGTGCCATCGCCGGAATGTCCAGCACACGCCGCGACCGCTGCGTTGGTGACGGCATTCAATTTCGCCGGCGAGATTGGCGCGCCCACTTCATCCTTCATAACCACCTGACCCCACAATTCCGCCGGGATGAAGCGGTCCCAGTTGAAGGCGGGTGCGCCGGTCAGGAGTCCGTCATATTCCTCGGGGTGACGCTGGGCCATGATCCAGCCTTGTCGCCCTCCGGTGGAGCAGCCGGTCCAGTAGCTAAAGCGCGGACCCGTTCCGTAGAACGCGCGAGTGACGGCCTTTGCCTTTCGCGCCAGCTCCAATTCGGAACGTTCGGCAAAGTCCTGGATCAGGCGGACGTCGAGTGTGTCAGCGGGTTGCTTCAGCGCAAATCCGCCACCACCCAGTCCATTGTTTGCTGCGAAAGAGGAGTGGCCCGTATCGGTGGAGGCCGTCACGTTTCCTTCCATGATTGCGCCAGCGAGCGAGGCCCAGGAAATCGTTCCGGCGTAACCGCCGCCCCCAACAGCCCGGAACCGGTTGGTCCATGCCCCCTGCAGCGGAAGCCAAATCTCGATATTGATTTGCGGCGCGACCACGACCGAGACTTCGCAGAACGCCGGCAGGCCGGGCATCGGCGGAGATGCGTGGGGCTGCGTGGGCGTCGGGACAAACCCGGCCGGGTCAGGCGGCTGGAACGTTCCTCCGGGGAACGACTTGGCGGTTAGCGAGGTAACATCCGGAAGATGCAAGCTCGCCAAACCCTCGCAGTTCGCGGCCGCTGCATTGGTCGGCACGGCAACAACGGCGCCCAGCAGAACGGCCGAGCACGACAGCATTCTCAATCCACTCAACATCGCTTCCCTCCCTTGGCTGATTTTTTTCTTCCACTCGCAAGTCGCGGCGGTCTCTGCGGATGTGAGATCAGGCGCGGCCTTGAGCCCGCGCTGCTGATGCGCCGCGCGCGTTACGCCGACGCACCGCAAGACCGGTCCATCGCGACCAAATACGCCTCCCTCAGTTCGTTTTGTGCATTATAATGCATAAGTGGACATGAATCTGCGGCAACGTCAAGAGTGTTAGTGCATTATTTAGGATGAGCGCGGCGATCGGCCGAAAAGCATCATCGCCAACATGATGCGGTCTCACGTAAGGCGCGCCGGCAAATCATCGCGCCGAAATGACGGCGATGGTGCGGTGGTCATGAGGTGAGGAAGGATGTCTCACTTCCAATCGATTCTACTACGCGCACCGACTAATCGTGGTGTGTCTCGCGCAATCAAGTCTCGTCGTCGTGAACAAACAATCCAATCATCGTCTAGGCAGGAGAACCGCGCGGCTTCACGCCGGCCGCGAAATCCCTGACTGCATCCTGGACATTGCCGGTTGTACTTGGCTGCGATGCAATGGTGCAAGATAGTGCATGTGGCGATAGTCGATGACTGAATTGATCGATCGCGAAATTCGAACTCGCCCCGTCGTCATTTGGTCCAGCATCCGGCGGTCTTCGCGGACCGGCATTGCCTGTACGATGTCGCAATACTATAGAGGCGCTTTGCCATTGCATGTGGCGCATGAAGAACTCACAGAATTCGCGTAGCACCAAGGGGTTGAACGAAAAGAAGACACAGCTCGAGAAAGGCGCAAACACGTTTGTTGCCCTTGTCGGCGAGCGTGTCCGCAAAGCTCGCGAACGCAGGGGTATTTCGCGTCGCGTGCTGGCCGAGCTCTCTCAGGTCTCCCTGCGCTATCTGGCGCAGCTCGAAGGCGGCAGCGGCAATATCTCGATTGCATTGCTTTGGCGGGTGTCCGAGGCGCTTGATCATCGGATCGAGTGGCTAGTCGGCGCCGACGATCCCTGGACATCCGAGATCGTTCAGTGTTCCGAACTGTTCCGGACGGCTACGGGAGACCAGCGCCGGCGCGTCATGAAATCCTTGACCCCGGCGATCCGGCGCGATTGCGAGAGAAACGCCTGTGCCTCATCGGATTGCGCGGTGCCGGCAAGTCGACGCTTGGCAAGGAGCTCAGCAACGAGCTTTCACTGCCTTTCATCGAATTGAACCGCGAAATCGAGGAAATCAGCGGAATGGCCTCGAACGAGGTCATGGCGTTGTACGGCCAGGAAGGCTATCGGCGGCTGGAACGCCAGGCCGTCGAACGTGTGGTTGCGACCTCTGACGCCGTGGTCCTGGCCGTGGCCGGCGGAATTGTCGCGGAGCCTGAAACGTTTGCGTACTTGCTGCGCCACTTTCACACCATCTGGCTCAAGGCGCGCCCCGAAGAACACATGGAACGTGTCCGCAATCAGGGCGATCTGCGCCCGATGAGCGGGAATCCGAGGGCGATGGAAGAACTGCGTTCGATCCTTACCAGTAGAGAGGAACTTTACTCGAAGGCGGAAGCTACGGTCGACACGAGCGGTCGCTCCCTGGAGGAAAGCAGGCGGGATCTGGTCGCCGCCGTGCGCAAGCTCGAAATTCTCTGATGGTCGTCCACTACGTGGCGCCGGGCTGCCGAGGAGAGCGCTATAAGCCGTAAAACCATTGCGCAGGGAAGGCCGGATGCTCTCCGCTGAACCTGTATGCTCGTGTGCGCATTTTCCATGTGCACTTTGCACACGAGACCGCGGGTGCAGCGCGCATCCGGCTTTCCCTGCGCCCTCCGTTTTCTGAGGGCGAAAGATTCAGACAAGCCTCGGGCGAATTGCGCCGCGAGATCGCCGATGCATACCCGTAGCCCGGATGGAGCGAAGCGCAATCCGGGTCGGTCGTGCCAGCATGGACTTACCCCGGATTGCGCTTCGCTCCATCCGGGCTACGAAGCACTGCCCCCGCCGAGCAGGTGTGTTTCGAATTCAAGGATTGCCCGCTCGCCCACGTTCAGGCAATCAGTGCCGCAATGAACAAAAACTTCGAGGAAATGGCCGCGCGTGCGGCGCCGGCGATTTTCGTCGTGCTCTGGAGTACCGGCTTCATCGGCACCAAATATGTGCTGCACAATGCTGAGCCGTTCACCTATCTCGCCATTCGGATGGCGTGCGTGGTCGGGTTGATGGCGGTCATCGCTGCGGTCGCGCGGCCGCGATGGCCCGACCGTGCCGGCATCGGCCACAGCATCGTGGCGGGGCTTCTGGTGCACGGGATTTATCTCGGCGGCACGGCGGTTGCGATCTCGCATTCGATTCCGGCCGGCCTCTCGGCGCTGATTCCCGGCCTGCAACCGATCCTGACCTCGACCATTGCAAACCGCTGGCTCGGCGAACGGGTGACGCCGCTGCAATGGACCGGACTATTGGTCGGGCTTTTGGGCGTCGTGCTGATCCTGCACGACCGGCCGATGAGCGGGGAGGCGGGCTGGGGCTGGCTGGCGTCCGCCGTCTCGCTGGTCAGCATCACGCTCGGCACGCTCTATCAGCGGCGCTACTGCAACCAAATCGACTGGCGCGCCGGCAACCTCGTGCAATACGTCGCGGTTACGATCTTCTTTGGCATCGGCGCCAGCCTGTTCGAGACCAATGTGGTGCACTGGACCACCGAGTTCATGCTGGCGCTGGCCTGGCTTGCGGTGGTGTTGTCGATCGGCTCGATCGGGCTGTTGTACTGGCTGATCCGGCGTTCGGCCGCGACCTCGGTCGCAAGCCTGTTCTATCTGGTGCCGGCGGTGACCGCGGTCATGGCCTATGCC
This sequence comes from uncultured Alphaproteobacteria bacterium, assembly GCA_963738765.1. Classification (GTDB taxonomy): domain Bacteria; phylum Pseudomonadota; class Alphaproteobacteria; order Rhizobiales; family Xanthobacteraceae; genus Bradyrhizobium. The sequence goes on from CAVTYA010000046.1 coordinate 28,089, forward strand.
CTGTTCGGCGAGCGGCTGGATGGTGTCGCCATCGTCGGCATGGTGGCCTGCGCGGCGGCGGTGTTTCTGGTCAACCGGAAGTCGTGACGTTTGGTCGCGGCTGTCTCGGGAAAGCGGCTCGCCACCAATACACCCCTAGCGTGTTGTTCGGATTTTGATAGACTTGGTGCTGCAATTTCAATCAGTCCCATTTTTTAAGAGCGGAGATTTTCATGAAAAAAGCTATTCGTGCGGCTCAGGCGAAGCGTATCAACGCGGTAAGGATTGCCTGCATCAACAAGGCGAAGACCGATCTTGGCGTGCCGTTGCCGAAGCTGACCGCCGCGCTGCAGAAATGCTACGACAAGTTCTTTCTCCCGATCTGGGGATATCCGGTCAAGCTGTACAACACGAGCAAACCGAAGCGTACAGACTGGCTATTCATCTATTTCGACGACGCCGACGAGGCGGGCGACGAGGGTTATCATGACCTGACCCATCACGGTCAGCCGGTCTCGAAAGTGTTCGTCAAGCAATCTCTCAAGGACAATGTGCCGGTGAGCGTAACCGCATCCCATGAACTGTTCGAGATGGTGATCGACCCGATCGCCAATCTGTGGGCGGAGGCGACCGCCAAAACCGAATACGCCTATGAGATGTGCGATCCCGTCGAGGAAGACACCTTCATGGTCGATGGAATCGCGATGTCGAATTTCGTCCATCCGTCGTGGTTCGAACCGTTCGACCACCCGCGCGGCACCAGGTTCGATCACCTCGGCAAGCTCAAGAAGCCTTTCACCATGACGAAAGGCGGTTATGTGACCATCAAGAGAAAAGGCAAGGTGAAGGACAAATTCGGGTCACCGGCCAAGGCCGCGCGCTTTGCCAAGGAAAACCGGCGCGGTCATCGCAGCGAATTCCGCAAGCCTGACGGGCTTCACGTCGGCGCGAAGTAGCGACGAAAGGAGCGTTCGGCTTGATGCCGACCGAACGATTTTACAGGCAGAAAACAAAAGGCCTCCGGAATTTTCACCGGAGGCCTTTGGTCCGCGCCGGATCAGCGCTTGGATTTCTTCGCCTTCTTTTTCTTCTTGGCGACTTTCTTCGCGGTTTTCTTGGCCGCCTTCCTGGATTTCTTCGCGGCTTTCTTCGCGGATTTCTTGCCGGCCTTTTTGGCTTTCTTCTTCGGTGCCGCTTTCTTCACGGCTTGCTTTGCGGCTTTCTTGGCCGCCTTCTTGGCTTTCTTCCTGGCCTTCTTGACCACCGGCATGGCGGCCGGCTCACTGGCGACGCTTGCGGTTTCCGGCGCCGGTTCAGTCACGGGTGTATCGTCGTTCATGTCATCCCCCAGTAATTTACTGTGGTCACAACGATAGCGAGATTTATGAAAGCGTCAAACGGATGTCATCGACGCGTTGCGGATCCCGGCGTAGGCGGCCAACGCGCGTTGGCGACCGGCTCCGTGATCGACGATCGGGGTGGGATAGGTCTTGCCGAGTTCGACACCGGCGCCGGCGAGTTCGAGCGGTGTCGCGGTCCAGGGCTGATGGATCAGGCCGGCCGGCAGCAGCGCCAGTTCAGGCACCCAGCGCCGGACATAGACGCCGTCGGGATCGAATTTTTGGCCCTGCAGGATCGGGTTGAATACCCTGAAATAGGGCGCCGCATCGGCGCCGGAGCCGGCGACCCATTGCCAGTTGGCCGGGTTGCTGCCGGCATCGGCATCGACCAGCGTGTCCCAAAACCAATTTTCGCCGCAGCGCCAGTCGATCAGGAGGTGCTTGACGAGGAACGAGGCCACCACCATCCGCACCCGGTTGTGCATCACCCCGGAGTGCCAGAGCTCGCGCATCCCGGCGTCGACGATGGGGTAGCCGGTCCGGCCGTGCTGCCACGCCCGCAACGCCTTGTCGTCATGCCGCCAGGGGAAGCCGTCGAACGAGGCCTGCAGGTTGCGCGTCGACAGGTCGGGGACATCGAACAGTAAATGGCGGCAGAACTCGCGCCAGCCGAGTTCGCTGAGAAATTTGTCGATGTCGCCGGCCAGCGGCGGGCGCTCCGCGGCGGCAAAGCGCGCGGCATGCCAGACCTGGCGCGGGCTGATCTCGCCGAAACGCAAATGCGGCGAAAGTTTCGAGGTGCCATCCCGGTCGGGCCGGTCGCGCTCGCCGGTATAGCCGGCGATGCCGGTTTGGAGGAACGCGGTCAGGCTTGCCTGCGCCGATGCCTCGCCGGGCTCCCAGGTGTCGCGCAAGCCGCAAGCCCAGTCCGGCGCTGCGGGTTCGAGGCCCCAGCTTGCCAGCGCGTCGCTTGCGAGGTTTTGCGGGCCGCTCAGCTTTTTGGGCGCGGGCAGCGGCGTTGGCGGATCGCCGAGCGTTTGCACCCGCCGCCAGAACGGCGTGAACACGCGCAGGCCGCGGTTCTCTTTGCTGCGGATGCTGGTGGGCGCAGCGAGTAGGTCACCCGGGAAGATTTGCGAGTCGACGCCGTGCCTTGCAAGCGCCGCTTCAACCTCCATGGCAATGACTTGATGCGGCGCCTGCGCGATCTCGTTCCAGAATGCCGCGCCAGCGCCGGTCTCGGCTGCCAGATCGGCAATGATGTTGGCGGCAGCTCCCTTGCGCAGCACCAGCGATCCGCCAACCCCGCGCAGGCTGGTCTGCAGGGCAAGCAACGACTGCGCCAGCCACCAGCGCGCGGCGCCGCCGAGCGGCCGGCCGTTCGGCGGCTGCAGCGCGGGGCTCTCCTCGTCGTGTACGTAAAGGCAAATCACCGGCGCGCCGGTGTTCGCCGCGGCGTGCAGGGCCGGGTGGTCGGACAGGCGCAGATCGTCGCGAAACCAGACGATGATGGGCGGCAGGCTCGTCATGCGCGCATAGGTTCCATTGATTCCCGCAGCAATTGCTTGGGGTTTTGCCCGTTAATGCGATCGTAAGCAAAAATCGTCCAATGTGGACCGGTTTGGGGGGGATTCGCATGGCGACGCGGTCGGTTGGGAAGTTGCTGCCGGCGCTGAATCTCAGGCTCGGCACCAAGGCGGTCATTTGCGCCGGGCTGCTGATCGCGATGAATACCGCGCTGGTGGTCGGGGCGGCCTATTGGTCACTGACATCGGAGTTCGGCGACCGGGCGCTGAGAGATATCGACGTCAATCTCCGCACGCTGGCGATGACCTTTGCCGAAACCTACAGCGATGCCAAGATCACGCTGAAGGATGGCGCCGTCACCCACGTCGAAGTCTCCCGCATGCCCGAATTCAAGGATCATGCGATCGTCGATCGCGCGGTCTCATATGTCGGCGGGAATGCGACCCTGTTCGTCTATGACGAAGCCGGCAACCAGTTCGTCCGCCGCTCCACCAACGTCAAGAAAGAGAACGGTGACCGCGCGGTCGGCACCCAGCTTGCGCCCGACCACCCGGGACAAGCGCTGCTGCGCCGCGGGCAGGCCTATAGGGGCCCCGCGGTGCTGTTCGGCAAGTCGTTCATGACGGCCTATTACCCGGTGACGGATCCGGCCGGAAAAGTGATCGGCGTCCTCTATGTCGGCATTCCGATGGCGCAGTTTGACAGCATGCTGGGGGAGGCCATCCGGACCATGGCGATCGCCGCGGCTGTTGCAGCGCTTCTGGTGATGATCCTGACCATGCTGATCGTGCGCCGCGTCACCAAGCCGCTGCGATCGGTGACGGAATCCCTCACCGCGCTCGCGGAGGGAAGGAGCGACGTCGAGATCGATTGCCCCGAAAGGATGGACGAGATCGGCGAGATCGCGCGTACGGTCGCGGTGTTCAAGAACAACATCGCCGAGCGCCGGCGACTTCGCGAGGAACAGACCGCGGCGGCCGCCGCCGCCGTCGAGCAGCGCAAGTCGGGACTGCGGGCGTTCGTCGACGAGTTCCAGACCAGTGTCGGCGGCATCATCGACAATGTGCTGAACTCCTCTCGAGAGTTCGAGCGGGTGGCGCACCAGCTGACCGAGGCGGCACGGACCACTGCCGGCCTTTCCGGGCAATCCGCCAGTGCGTCGGAGACCGCATCCGAGCATGTCCGGGCCGCCGCAGCCGCGTCCGATGAACTGTCGAGTTCTATTTCCGAAATCACCCGCCGGGTCCAGGAATCCAACGGGATCGCGGCCGAAGCGGTCAAGCAGGCGACCGCGACCGACGCGCGGATCGCCGAATTGTCGGAGGCGGGGGCACGGATCGGCGACGTGGTGAAACTGATCACCTCGATTGCCGAGCAAACCAACCTCCTGGCGCTGAATGCGACGATCGAGGCCGCGCGCGCCGGCGACGCCGGCCGCGGCTTTGCGGTGGTGGCGCAGGAGGTCAAGAGTCTCGCCGGGCAGACCGCGAAGGCGACCGAGGAGATATCCAGTCAGATCGCCAACATGCAGCTGGCGACCGAAGAATTGGTCGGCGCGATCAAGGCCATCGGCGAGACCATCGAGCGGATCAGCGATATCGCCACCTCGATCGCGGCGGCCGTCGAGCAGCAGGGAGCGGCGACGCAAAACATCGCCGGCAGTGTCCGGGCAGCGGCGAGCGGAACCGCCGGCGTCGCGGTCAATATCCGCAGCGCCGCTCAGGGCGCGGGCGAGACCGGGGAAACCTCGAGCCGGATGTTTGCATCGGCGCAGGCGCTATCCGGCGAAAGCCTGCACCTGAAGGCGGAGGTCGAGAAATTTCTCGACCGCGTGCGGGCGGCTTGATCGCCGCCGCACCGGACTGCCCGGGCGTTCGCGGTCATGAAACCGGACGGCTGTTCGTTCGTAATTCCCCGGTAGATTGGGATTGCCGCCTGCGTTTGCGGGCCGGAGGCTGCCGTGAACCGATATGTCGTTCTCTATCTGGTGACGCTGTTCGTCCTCATTCCCATTGATTTCCTGTTCCTCGGGATCGTCGCCAAGGACTTCTTCACCTCGCAGGTGGGCAACATGCTGGGCGAGATCAAGCTCGTCCCGGCGATCCTGTTTTATCTGCTGTACGTCGTCGGCATCGTGATTTTCGTCAACGGATCGGCGAGTGCTACCTGGCAATCGACGTTGCTCTATGGCGCGCTGTTTGGATTGTTCTGCTACGCGACCTTCGACCTCACCTCGCTGTCGCTGCTCAGGCAATGGAGCTGGCCGGTCGCGATGGTCGACATCTCGTGGGGCGCCTGCGTGACGGCGGTCTCCTCGACCGCCGGCCTTGTTGTCGCCAATTGGCTGGCGCCGAAAATCTGACGCGACCGTTACTTCGGCTGCGGCACGATCCGGATGTAGGGCTTCGGCGATTTCCAGCCCTGCGGATAGATCGTCTTGGCCTCGTCGTCGGAAACCGAGCCGGCGATGATGACGTCTTCGCCCTGTTTCCAGTCGGCCGGCGTCGCGACCCGATGTTTTGCGGTCATCTGCAGGGAATTGATCACGCGCAGTATTTCCTGGAAATTGCGCCCGGTGGTCATCGGATAGACCAGCACCAGCTTGATCTTCTTGTCGGGCCCGATGATGAAGACGTTGCGGACGGTCAGGTTGTCAGCCGCGGTGCGGGTCGCAGGATCGCCGGAGGTCGAGGCCGGCAGCATGTCGTAGAGTTTCGAGACGTTGTAATCGGTATCGCCGATCATCGGATAATTCGGCGCAGCACCCTGCGTCTCCTTGATGTCCTCCGACCATTTCGAATGCTTGTCGACGGGATCGACCGAAAGGCCCATCAGCTTGACGCCGCGCTTGTCGAATTCCGGCTTCAGCTTTGCGAGCGCGCCGAGCTCGGTGGTACACACCGGCGTGAAGTCCTTCGGGTGCGAGAACAGCAGCGCCCAGCTGGTGCCGATCCAGTCGTGGAATTTGATTTTTCCCTCGGTGGTCTGGGCTTCGAAGTCGGGGGCGACAGCGCCGATCTGGAGTGCCATGGTGTTACCTCATGTTATTGAAGTTGCTATCGAAATTCTTGTTATGGGCGTTTCGGAGAGTATAGGGGATGGAGGGGCCAAAGTGAACCGGACGGCCAAAAAGGTGAAATCCTTCTCTGCGGGATGGAACTCCTAGCATCTTCTTTCGATCCGCGCCCCTGCGGCGAAAAGACCACTGCGATCCGGAAAGCCGGGATTGCCCCGATATTGCCGTTTATGCCCCTCAAGACGCCCGGCCCGGTTGCCCGGCGCTCGAACCCCGACTGATCTCACCGCGACTAATTGGCAACCATCTAAAAATCTCGGAATGCAAGTTTCGAATCATTAACCACTCGTTTACGCCCGCATGGAAATGCTGGACCTGGACCAAAAGAGAAATTGAGAAGTGCAACTATGTCTGCCCCTAGTACCAAGGCCAATGAGGCGTCCGCCGCCCTGCAACCGTCCTGCCGCAACACCGCGGCGCGTGCGCTGACCATCGTGCGCGACGGCGTGATCACCGGCGAAGGCCCGACCACCAAAGGCCGCATCCATTTTTCGCGTACGCTGGACGCCGATGACGCCGCCTGGTGCGCGCGCATCCTGACCGCAACTGCGGTCGAACATCAGGCGGTCAGCCGCGCCGAAGCCGAGGCTCTGTTCGAGATCAACGACGCCGCCGCCGAGCGCAGCGACAACGGCCAGTTCGATGATTTGCTGGCCAAAGCCGTCGCGCATCATGCGGCTTCCGAATCCGGCTTGCCGGTGCCGCCGCGCACGGTGGCGCTGTCGCCGGACACCGATATCGCAAGCTGGGCGCCCGTGCACGCCAGGAAGATCGACATCCGGATGCTGGAATGGATCGCCGGCCAGATGCGCGGCAAGCGCTGCAGCAATCGCACGCTGGCGGCGATGGTCGCCACCGTGGTCGGCGCGGCGGCCCTGCCGCTGGCGCAATTGCCGAACGTGTTCGACATCGGGATGATGTAAGCTCGTTCCACAGGATCGATTTTCAAAGCGGCGGGGGCATTTCCCCGCCGTTTTTGTTTTGACGAAAAGCCGGATCGTCCGACGAAAATCTGCCGTTTTCCCATCAATCGACCTGACGCACCGGCGGACGCGGGTCCGCTGAGCGGGAAGGATTCGGCGTCCGTCAAGAATTGACGGAATCGCGGGGCGGTGCATGCTCGCAGGATGTTGGGATTGTTCAGGGGTTGCCGCCTGGCTCGCATGAGCAGCGGGCGTTATTGCGTGGTGCGGGATCTCGGCCTGGTCAAGGGCGGGAAGGGCATGCGGCACCACGAGGTGGTGCTGCCGCTGAGCCTGCGCGAGCTGGTGAAGCGGCTACGGCAGCCGTCGACCGGGCGTCTCGAACCGGAGGCAAGCGCGGATTTGGTCCGCGGAATAAATCCATAGGCAGAATTCTGTAGCCCGCATGTCGCTGCGCTCACGCGGGCTACCGGCCGATCGATGGATTGCAGCGCGGCGGGCTTATTTCCCCGCCGTTTTCTGCTTGCCGCTTTCCGCGTCAAGCCCGAGCGTGCGGCCCGGAAAGCCCGCGACGTCGAAATAGCGGGTCGACAACACGCGCTGGAATTTCAACACCGTGCGCAACCCGTTCGCCGCCGGCTTGGAGGTCACGGTGCCGTCGGCGGTCTTCGGGACGATGCCGTTGGGAAGCGCCTCGGAGATGACACGGCCTTCCAATCCGCCGTTGCTCGTGCCGCGCAAATGCAGAAGCTTCGCGATCGTCATGCCGACGTCGGCGTTGCTGACCGGGAGTGGATCGACGTAGCCGGTTTTGAAGTCGGGTCCGATCGCTGCCATGAAATTCATGGTGTCGCCGCGGCTGAAGCTGCCGTGCATGCCCTGGCCCTGCCGCAGCACCGTGTCGGCGATCTGGACCGAGCAATTGGTCGGCTCTTCGCAGCCGCTGGTCCAGGAGCGGAAATTGACCACGATCGACGGATTCGGCGTCACCGCCTTGCCCTTGAGATTGAGCTGCGACATCGGCAATGTGCCGGGGAAACGTCCGAGCTTGTCGTCCACGAACAGCCCGCTGACGTAATCCTGCTCCAGCAGCGCCTTGATGGTGCGGTCGGCGAGTTTCTTGTCCTTGTTCGGCAGATAGATCAAATCCGATCCGCCGTTGGTCGCAACCACCAGGTCGGGCTTTTGCGGATCTTGCCCGAGCACGCCGTTGCCGGCCTTGGGGTGGGCGTTGTCGGCAACCCGCGCGTTCTTGCCGTTGGGGTCGAACAGCGGCAGGTTCAGCGCCTTTGCAAGATCAATCGCGAGGAAGCCCATGGGCAGGAAATCCTTCGGCGTGTCGTCGTAGGAAATCCTGGCCGAGGGACTGGTCTTGCTCTCCTTCGAAATCGTCGAGAAGCCATGGTCGGCGGACACGACGATGTTGGTGTTGGCGGCAAGGCCGAGATCGTCCAGCGCCTTGCGCAGTTGCGCCAGGTTATTGTCGGCGTTCTTGATGCCGGCCATCGAGGTCGGTCCGTTGATGCCGGGGGTGATGGTGTTGAGGCTGTCGCCGGTATTGTGCTGGCTGCCATCGGGATCGCGCGACCAGAACACCAGCACGAACGGCTTGTTGCGCGCCTTCAACATCGGCAGCACCACCTTGCTGGCGACGTCGGCCATGTAGGCCTGCTGCGCGACGTTGGCGACCGTGGTGCCCGGCTTCTTGGCGTCGCCGGCGTTGCCGTTTTCGCCGCGGCCGGGGGTCGTCAGCGGCAGATTGGCCTTGGTCAGCGCGTCTTTGATCTCGTCCGACAGTGGAACGCCGGTCTTGGAGCCGGTGGAGTCGTCGATCACGATCGTGTTCTTGCCGCGATCGGTGTGATCGAAGATCAAGGTCGGGCCGAGCTTGCCGATGGCGGCCGTGCTGAATCCCTTCTCGCGCGCCATCTTGAGGATGGTTTCCTCGTTCAGATAGTCGCCGTTGAAGTGCTCGTCGACGTCGCCGAGCACCGCGTCGTTTTCGAGGAAGGGGACGACGGTGTTGCCGGCCGGCACCGATGTAAACCCGGTGTAGATCGTGTTGCTGAAGTCACCGGTATCGCCGAGATAATGGCCGGTCGCCATCGCGGAGGCGTTCGCGGTCGTGAAGGTCGGGAACAGCGAATGCGAGTTCTTGAAGTTGATGCCCTTGTCGCGGATATCGGCCATCGTGGGCGCGGTCTGCGGCGTCACGATGCGCCCGCGCAGGCCGTCCGGCACGAACAGGATCAGGTTGCGCGGCGTGGCGTTTTGCGCGGACGCAGCGCCTGCGGTCAGCGTGATCAGGCTTGCGGACAGCAACACCATGGTGCGGCGCATCAGGTTCTCCCCCTCAGAAACGATTCCGGCTGGCAGCCGTCGCATCCGTTTAGTTTCGCTACATGACAGAATTGTTACAGCAATTCCGGTTGCGTCAACGGGCTTTTGCTGCCGGCTACGCCCGGCGGCCGAACCAGCGACGCAGCGCCACGACGGACCAGATCGCCTCGACCAGACCGAACGGCCAGGCGCCCTGCAGAAATCCGTAAATCGAACCGAGCGCGCAGGCGGCGGCAAAGGCCAGGATGAACCACGGGCTTCGGTCCTCCGACGCGTAGCAAACCAGCATCATCGTCACCGCGAACAGTCCGAAGGCGGTCAGTGCGTCCATTAGCTCTCGTCCGGGATCTTCTTGGTCACGAAGCGGCGGAATAGCCGCATGGTGAAACAAGCGCGGAGCATTGCCCTGCACCGCAGGAATTGGCAAGCTTTCGACCGCTCTCTTCATCATCGGTAGCTCAAGTCATGAAACGCCTTCTTGCCCTTGTTGCGAGCGTTGGATTTTCAAGCCTCGCGTTTATCGGCAGCGCATTGGCGCAGCAGCGTGCGATCACGGTGGCGTCGACGACCTCGACCGAACAGTCAGGCCTGTTCGGCTTTCTGCTGCCGCGCTTCACCTTGGCGACGGGGATTGGCGTCAAGGTCGTGGCGGTCGGCACCGGGCAAGCGCTCGACATCGGACGGCGCGGCGACGCCGACGTGGTGTTCGTGCACGACAAGGTAGCCGAGCAGAAATTCCTCGCCGAGGGATTTAGCGTGAAGCGCTATGACGTGATGTACAATGATTTCGTGGTGATCGGGCCGAAGGCCGATCCGGCCCATATTGCCGGGGGCAAGGACGTTGCGGAGGCGCTGCGGAAAATCGCCGGGAGCAAGGCCAGCTTCGTCTCGCGTGGTGATCGTTCCGGTACGCATGAAGCGGAACTGCGGCTTTGGAAGGAAGCAGGCATCGACCTCGCCGCGGTCAAGGGCGACTGGTATCGCGAGATCGGGCAGGGCATGGGGGCCGCGCTCAACATGGCGTCATCGGCCAATGCCTATCTGCTGTCGGACCGCGGCACCTGGCTGTCGTTCAAAAACCGGGGCGAGCTTGCGGTGCTGACCGAAGGCGATCGCCGCCTGTTCAATCAATACGGGGTGATGCTGGTCAACCCGGCGAGGCACGCGGGCGTGAAGGCTGCGGAAGGCCAGGCCTTCATCGATTGGCTGGTCTCTCCGCCGGGGCAAAAGATCATTGCCGAATACAAAGTCGGCGGCGAGCAGCTATTTTTCCCCAACGCGTCCGACTAGCAGGAACGCCACCGTACTCATCGTCAAGCTGAGCGCGAGCAGAATTAGCCCGAGCCCGAGCGCCAGCGACAATTCGCCCTTGCTGGTTTCCAGCACGATCGCCGTGGTCATGGTGCGGGTATAGCCGCGAATGTTGCCACCGACGATGATGATGGCGCCGACTTCGGCGATGGCGCGCCCGAAAGCGGCGAGGAAGGCCGTGAGCAGCGACGCGCGCCCGAGCGATATCAACAGCGCCATGCTGCGAAGATGGGACAGGCCGTCGGTGCGGGCGAGGTCGGCATATTCAGTCCACAGAGCCGAGACCGGGCGATGCACCAGCGCAACCACGATCGGTGTGGTGAGCATCACCTGGGCGACGACCATGGCGGTCGGCGTAAACAGCAACCCGGCGAAGCCGAGCGGGCCGGATCGCGACAGCAGCAGGTAGAGCACGAGGCCTGCCACGACCGGGGGCAGGCCGAGCAGCGCGTTGGCCAATACCACCAGAACCTGGCGCCCGCGAAACCGGCTGATCGCAAGCCACACACCGAGCGGCGCGCCGATCAGCAAGGCGATGAGACTCGCCGACAGGCTGACGCGCAGCGACAGCCACACGATGCCGATCAGTTCGGAATCGAAGCTGCCGATCAGCGAAAGCGCCGCCGCGACAGATTGCCTGAAATCATTCATTCGGGAACAGTGACAGAGAAGTCCAGCCGTTCATCAATCAAAACCCACCCTATCAAACGCGGTTTCCGGCCGAAACCGGCAGTATTTCGTGCACCGTCAGCCACGCATTGGCTCGACAGCCAGACCGCCGCCCGACAGCGGGAGGCAGTGTCGTAGGTCAATCGCCCGCGCAGGTAGTGAAATTGAGCCTTCCGCACAATGATGTCCGGCCTGCGCGCGCCGTAAGCAAGTGTTTAGCGGATGGGTATAAAATGTCCGTGATAATTTCATGCTTTAACCAGCGGTTAATCATGCGTCTTCTGCCGATGAAAGAGCCGGACAAGGCCTGGCGTTCGATCAAGGCCCAATGGAAGAAGGACGCTGAAGGCGTCGGCGAAGACTATTCGACCTTCGCAATGGGAAGTTGCGCGGTGTTCGATGTCCTGATCAAGGATACCAGCAATCCAAGCCTGTATTGCCTCTCCGACGGCGAGCGGGTTCATGCGGTGTGCCAGGTCAGCCGCCTGATGATGAGCAAATTTTCCACACCGATGCTGCGCGCGCGCTTCGTCAGCGTATCTCCGGTCTACGAGCTGGGGCTGGCCGGCGCCGGCGAATATGCCCAGATCATGGTGGCGCTGTTTTCCGGCATCGTCTGGCTGTCGCGTGACTCGCTGTCGGCGGGCCACATCCGGTTTTTCCTCAAGAGCCCCGGCGATGCGTAATTCTTCACGCCATTGCAGATCGACACGCCGCTGTCGCCGTTCTCGAAGTTCGCGATCGAGGGCGCCTTGATCGAGTGCAGTCTGAAGGAAGCGGAAACGGCGGAAACGCCCTGATTCGGATCAGCTTTTTAACTTTGCGATAACTCATTTTGCTAACGCCCTCTTGGGTTGTGTCCCTTACAACGAGCGACCGTGGGGGCACGCAAAAATGTTGGATCGGTCATCTGACAAATTCGCCGCAGGAAACCTGCGGCAATCGATCGTCGGCGCGCTGGCGCTGATAAGGTTGGGCGCGATCCAGTGGCTGATCCTGTGCGCCGCTGCGCTGGTCATTGCGATCGCGCTCGGTACCGCCTATTTCGCCGGACAGTTCCGCGCGCGCGCGCTCGAGGTCGCCGAACGCGAACTCAACAACACCGCACTGCTGCTGTCGCGCCACTTCGACCAACAGCTCGGCGATCTGCAGCATGTTCACGACGATGTCGTCAGCTATATGCAGGCAGGCTGGGTCGACAGCGCCGACGAATTCGAACAGAAAATGTCGACGTTTGGCGCGCATGAGATGCTGCGCGCCAAGCTTGCGGCACTTCCCCATGTCGGCAGTTTGAACCTGTTCGACGTGCGGGGCCACCTGATCAATTCTTCCGAGATGTGGCCGGTGCCGGACATCAGCATCACGGACCGGCGATATTTCAAGGAGTTCATGTCGGGAAAGCCCACTCCCGATGTGATCGTCGAGCCGGCGATGAGCAAGGTAACGGGAAACTGGACCACGATCTTCGCGCGCAAGATCGTCGGCCGTCACGGCGAGATCGTCGGTTTTGCCAGCCGCGGCATCGAGCCGAGCCATTTCGAGGACTTCGTCGCATCGCTGGCGCTGGACAGCGACACCGCGATCTCGATGATTTACCGTGACGGCACGGTGATCGCCCGTTATCCGCACGAGGATAACATCGTCGGCCGCAACGTCGGCAACGCACCGGCGTTTCAGAAGGCGCTGGCCCTCGGTGCCAATGTCGCGGGGCGTTTCGTGAGCACGGTCGACGCCGAGGACAGGGTCGGCGCGGTCAGGTCGCTGACGAATTTTCCGATCCTGATCGTGGCGGCCACCAAGACCTCGACCGCGCTCGCCGATTGGCGGGCGCAAACCAAGCTGCAGTTCTTTGCCGCGGTGCTCGCCGTCATCGTCGTCATCTGCACGATCTTCCCGATCGTGCGCCAGCTGCGGCGCCAGCACGACGCCGCGCAACGCAAGCTGTCCGAGAAGAGCCAGCATCTCGACACCGCGATCAACAACATGACCCAGGGCCTGCTGCTGTTCGACGCATCGGGCTGCCTCGTGATCTGCAACGAGCGTTACATCGAGATGTTCGGCGTCTCGCCCGACGTCGCCAAGCCCGGCTGTCATCTGCGCGATCTCATCCTTCATCGCCAGCAGATCGGCACGTTCGAGGGTGACGTCGATGCCTACTGCGCCAGATTCCTCAATCCCGAGCATGACGAGGTGCGGGATTCCGTGCTTTCGATGCCGGACGGACGCATGATCCGGCTGGTCTACAAGCGATCGGCGGACGGCGGCTGGGCCACGACGCTGGAAGATGTGACTGAGGTTCGCAGGGTCCAGGCCAGAATCGAACATCTCGCCCATTATGACGCGCTGACCAATCTGCCGAACCGGACGCTGTTTCAGCGGCACGCGGAGGGATTGCTGCTGGAGACCGCTGGCGTCGAGTTCGCGATCCTCTATATCGACATCGACGAATTCAAGAGCATCAACGATTCGCTGGGGCATCTGATCGGCGACGAATTCCTCAAGGGGGTTGCCGAGCGGCTACGTCAGTCGGTCGGGCCCCAGGACTTCATTGCCCGCCTCGGCGGCGATGAATTCGCCATCCTGCAACGCGCGGTGACGAGCGACGATGATGTCAGCGCGCTGGTCGCGCGGATTTACCAGGCGATGCGAACGCCGTTCGATTGCCACGGCCATCGCCTCTCCAGCGATGCCAGCATCGGCATCGCGATCGCCCCGCGCCATGGCACCGATCTGTTCGGGTTGCTCAAAAGCGCCGATCTGGCGATGTATGCCGCCAAAGCGGCCGGCCGCCGGACCCATCGTTTCTTCGATCCAGCGATGGAACGGCAGGCCAATCTTCGCCGCGAACTCGAAAACGATTTGCGGACCGCGCTGATCGAGGGTGGATTCGAAATCCATTACCAGCCGCTGGTCGACCTCAACAGCGATGAAGTCACCGGCTGCGAGGCGCTGTTGCGCTGGCGGCATCCGGTGCGCGGCATGATCTCGCCGGCCGACTTCATTCCGGTTGCCGAGGAAACCGGCATGATCGAGCAGATCGGGCAGTGGGTGCTGCGGACGGCCTGCGCGGAGGCTGCGGGCTGGCCGGCGCATGTGCGCATCGCCGTGAATGTCTCGCCGATCCAGTTCAAGTCGCAGACGTTGTCCCTGAAAGTCGCGGCCGCACTGGCCGAGACCGGGCTCGACCCGCGCCGGCTGGAGCTGGAAATCACCGAAGCCGTGCTGATCGCCGACGACGACGCGGCTCTCGTCGCCTTGAACGGGCTACGCGCGCTCGGGGTTCACATCGCGCTGGACGATTTCGGCACCGGCTATTCCTCGCTGCAATATCTGCAGCGCTTCCCGTTCGACAAAATCAAGATCGACCGCAGTTTTGTGAAGGAAGTGACCCGCAATTCCTCATCGTCATCGATCATCAGGGCGGTGGTGAGCATCGCCGCCGACCGCAACATGGTCACCACGGCAGAAGGCGTCGAGACCGAGCAGCAGCGCGACACGGTGCAGGCGCTCGGATGCACGCAGATGCAGGGCTATCTGTTCAGCGCGGCGCGCCCGGCGCATGAAATCCGCGCGATGCTGGCATTGCGCCCGACGACGATCGAAGACGCGGCCTAGCCGGCAAGCTCGACTGGCGCCGTTCCCGGGTCTGCGAACCGTAGCCTGTCCAGAGCCTGAGCCATCGTTCCGTCAAAGCCCCGATGGCCAGCCCTGCCACGACGTCGCTCATCCAGTGCGCGAGCAGGACGATCCGGGTCGCCACCAGTCCAGCCCCGAGACACCAGACGAGATTACGTTTTGCCGGCGGCAGCACGGAAGCGGCGGACGCCAGCGCGCCGACATGAATGGCATGGCCGGACGGAAAGGCATCGAGCCGTCTGCCCGAGAACGGCACGCCGCGAAGATGGCCGCGAACGGTGAGGCGGTCGGGCCGCTGCTGATCGAACACGGCCTTCAGCGCATGCGGAATGATGGTCACCGCAATGGTGGTGAGCAGAATGTGGTCGCCGTCGCGGCGATCGCACGTGCTTTTGTTTCGGCAATACAGCCACCAGCCCGCGGCGAGCGCGCACAGCACATGTTCGTCCGCGCCCCATGTGAGGACTTCGGTGGCTTGTTCTGCCTCCGGGCAGGCATGCGCCGAAACCGCATTTGCGATTTCGATGTCAGCCCGGGTGGGACGGACCCGATAAAACGCCATCGTGTCGGCTCCCCTCAGGCGGTTTGAAAAAAGAAGCCCGGCCACCTCAAGGATGGGCCAGGCGAGGCATGGTCGGCGTCGGGAGGAACGCCGTGAAGAAGAAACCGCCTGTGGAAGGGATTGTTCCTGGGGCGAGCGGGGGTCGGCTTCACGTCCGCCTGGCACCGGTCGATCGTGCGATCAGGGGCACGGCATACCAGAAGCCAACCAACAGGGCGAAGCTCGCGGCGGCGTAAGCGCCGGCGACAACTTTGCTTTCGGTCACTTTTCCAAGCACCACGAAACTCTCCGCTGAGAGCCCGGCGGCCAAAAACAACGGTGCGGCGATCACAAGCGCTGAAGCTGCTCGGAGAAACTGCTCGGAATCCTCGCCACCAAAGGAGAGCCGGTGCAATGCGGCCGGTGTCATCAGGAGAACAACGTTCATGGCGATCAGGCCAAGCGCGATGGCGTGAACGATCTTTGCCGCCTGGGGCAGTGCGTCAAATCCCGCGGTCAGCATGGCAATGAACTGAAATCCGAACAGCGCTTGCGCGCCGGGAATAATGACCCGCGCTTCGGTCAATACCTGCTCGACCTTTGTCGCAAGCGGCGTCCCCGCGCCGGACGTGCCGGGCGCAATGGCCTTCTCCCGATGCAGCATTTCCAGTCCAAACCACGCAAAGGCAGAAACGAACGTCAACGCGGCGCCACCGATGAGGCCGGCGGCAATGCCAAAATGCCGTTCAATCACTACGTAGCCGGCAAGGCCGAGGCTGAGTGAAAATGGGATCAGACCCGTCGTGGTGTAGAACGAGGCCGCGTGGAGCAGACGCTTCGACGATGAACCCATTTCCACCAGCCGGTGTTCCATCGACGGGACGATCAGCAGGCCGAGCGAGAGCGTTTGCAGGGCAAGGCTCGCGGCGCAGTACGCTTTTGAAGCGGAGGAAAGTTGAGCAAAGCCGGTTTGAAAGAAGGCCTGGAACTGAAACCCGAGCAGAACCTGGATGCCGAGGATGAGCAGGCGCGTTTCATCGAGCGCGGTTTTGACCTTGCGATCGAGCCGTTCCGACATCGGACCCGCATCTCCGGTTGGCGCCTGGGTCGTTGCCAGGCGCGCGCATCAGCGATCGGTCTCGCGCGGCGGCTCTGAATGATCGCCGGATGATCCCGCTGGTTTCTCGGCCTGTCGTTCCCGTTCCTTGCCTTCTTCCACCAACTGGTTGTCGCCGATCATCTGGCCGACAATCTGCATGGTTCGCGCCTGCGCCTTCTCTCTGAGTTTGGTCATGACGGCCTCCTGCAGGGAAAACCGCGGGAACCCGGAATGTTTCCTCAATCGGGAAATCAAATCGGCAACGCCGAGGAACGATGTCCGCGATTGCCGATTGACCGGGGACCCCACGATATCAGCACGGAGCATTTTCATGGGTTTGAACGGCAAGAAGATTGCGATTCTCGCGACCCACGGCTTTGAACAATCGGAACTGGAAGTGCCGCGCGATCGGCTTAAGAAGGCGGGTGCTTCGGTCGACGTCGTTTCGCTCGCCGGAGGCGAGATCAAGGGATGGGACAAAAAGGACTGGGGCCGGCCGGTCAAGGTCGACAAGACCCTCGATCAGGTCTCGGCATCCGATTACGACGCACTGGTGTTGCCGGGCGGGCAGATCAATCCGGATCTGCTGCGCGTCGAGCCGAAGGCGCTCAAATTCATCAAGGATATCTTTGACGCCAGGAAGATCGTCGCGGCGGTCTGCCATGCGCCATGGTTGCTGATCGAAACCGGCATCGCCAAGGGCCGCAAGATGACGTCGTACAAATCCATCAAGACCGACGTCGCCAACGCCGGCGCGAAGTGGGAGGATTCGGAAGTGGTCGTCGACCAGGGCCTGATCACTTCGCGCAACCCCGGCGATCTCGAAGCTTTCAGCGCCAAGATCATCGAAGAGGTCAGGGAAGGCCAGCACACCCGGCGCAGTGCGGCCTGAGTGGTGGCGTGGACCTGGGACGTCGAGCATGAGAAGCAAGCTTGTATCTGAACGGCCGGATGCTCAGGTCCATGTCGTCATCCTCAATTCGGGCGAGGAGGCGTTTGCGGCGCTGACGAAATTCGCCAACGAAACCAAAATCTCCGCGGCCTCGCTCACGGCGATCGGTGCCTTCGAGCAGGCGACCATGGGCTGGTTCGATTTTCTGTCGAAGAGCTACAAGAAGATCGAGGTCGGCGAGCAGTGCGAGGTCTTGAGTGCAATTGGAGATATCGCGATCGGCGACGACGGCAAGGCCAGCCTGCATGTCCATATCGTCCTGGGACTATCGGACGGCTCGACGCGGGGTGGCCATTTGCTGGAAGGCATGGTGCGGCCCACCCTCGAAGTGGTGGTAACGGAAACGACGGCCAAACTGCGGCGGAAGGAGCGGGCGGATCTCGGGATCGCCCTCATCGATATGGCGGCGGAAAAGGGCTAGCACTCAGCGCAGGCCGAGTGCGTTTTCCAGTTGCCGCTTGCTCATCCTGGATCGGCCTTCGATACGGCGCTTCTTTGCCCTGACGTAAAGCTCCTGGCGGGTATGCCCGTCGCGCTTGCGGGCGCGGGCGGTTGCCGCCTTGTGTCCCCGCGCGGTGGTTTTGCGGGCGTTTCGTCCGGCCATCGCGCGCGTGCTTTCGCGTTTCCGGTAAGCCCCGACATGCGACTTGCCCTCGCGTTCCTGCTGTGCGGTGCGGCCCTTCGCTTCCTTGCTTTTCGTAACGCGTAAATTGCGCCGATTGCGACGGTCGCTTTCGTATTTCGAAGCGCCGGCTTCC
The DNA here is from genome assembly GCA_963738765.1 of uncultured Alphaproteobacteria bacterium. GTDB lineage: Bacteria > Pseudomonadota > Alphaproteobacteria > Rhizobiales > Xanthobacteraceae > Bradyrhizobium. The sequence continues at coordinate 46,240 of CAVTYA010000046.1, forward strand.
TCGAGCGCTATCGCGATGGCTTGCCGTCGGCTCTTGACCTTGCCGGCCTTGCCGCCGCGGCCGCTCTTGAGTTCGCCGTGCTTGAACTCGTGCATGACCCTGCCGGTGATCCGTTTCTGGCGCGATGAAGTTGCCATGGCGTTTTCCTCCGCTGTTTCGGCAAGAACCGCCCATTATGGCCGAAGTTCCATATCGACAAGATGCGCACGCCCGCGGCGGCTTGGAACCTAGTTGGCAAAAGCGTGTTCTCCCGCGGGGCTCGACCGATGCAGGCGAAGAATGAGAGTTGCAAAGGTTTGCGCGGCCCTGCTGCTGTTCGGCAGCTCGGCGGCACATGCAGAGCGTGGCATGGCCTCGTATTATCATGGTGTCGGCAGAAGCGGCGAGATGACCTGCGCCCACCGGACCCGTCCGTTCGGAAGCATGGTGCTGGTCTCCTATCGCGGCCATTCGATCCGATGCCGCGTCAACGATAGGGGACCATTCGTTCGCGGCCGGATCATCGATGTCTCGACAAGTGCGGCCCGCGCGCTCGGCATCATCCAGTCAGGCGTCGTCATGGTCTTGATCGAATAGCGGGCATCGAAGAAGAACGCAGTCCTACGGCTTGGCGCCCACCGATGTCCGCTCGGCGATCGCTTTCCTCAGGATACGCGACAGCGACTCGACCGAATAGGGTTTCTGGATCAGCTCAAAACCGCGATCGGCATTCTCCGCCAGCACGTTGCTGTAGCCGCTGGTCAGCACCACCGGCAGGCCGGGATAGCGGTCGCGGATGACGCCGGCCAGTTCGACACCGTTCATGCCGGGCATGATGACATCGGAGAAGACGAGGTCGGCGGAAAATTCATCTTCGGCCAGAATGGACAGCGCCGCATCGGCGTTGACGACGCGGCGCACGGCGTAGCCGAGATCCTCCAGCAACTCGGTGGAGAACTGGCCGACATCGTCATTGTCTTCGACCACGAGCACGCGATAGCCGCGGCCGATGGTCGAGGGTTCGTTGCCGATAGCGGCGGTCTCCGCCGTATCGGCGGGCTTGGCCGCCTGTGGCAGGTAGATGGTGAAGGTCGCACCCTGTCCGAGCGTGCTGATGACCTCGATGTCGCCGTCGGATTGCTTGGCAAAGCCGAACGCCTGGCTGAGGCCGAGCCCGGTTCCCTTGCCGACTTCCTTGGTGGTGAAGAACGGCTCGAAGATCGCCTCGATATGGTCCGGCTGCGATGCCGGTGCCGGTGTCCGCCAGCGTGATGGCGACGAAGTCGCCGCTGCGGGCCGACTGGGCGCGCAGGGCAGGGATGGTCAGAACCTTTCGGACGCCGATCGTAAGCGTGCCTTCGCCGTCCATGGCGTCGCGGCCGTTGACCGCCAGGTTGATCAGGGCGGTCTCGAATTGCGCGACGTCGGCGATCGCAAAGCAGTCGGGGTCGTCGATGCTCGACCTCGATCCTGATCCGGCCGCCGACCAGCGGGCGGATCAGCTGCGCCACGGTTTCGACCTGGGCGCCGACGTTGAAGACCTGGGGTTTCAGCGGCTGCCGGCGGGCGAACGCCAGCAATTGGCCGGTCAGCTTGGAGGCCCGTTCCACCGTCTCCGAAATCGCGTCGATGTAGCGGCGGCGGCGCTCTTCCGGCAGATCGCGGCGGCGCAGGAAATCGGTCGCGGAGCGGATGATGGTCAGAAGATTGTTGAAATCATGCGCCACGCCGCCGGTGAGCTGCCCGATCGCTTCCATCTTCTGCGACTGGCGCAGCGCTTCCTCGCCGCGGCGGCGTTCGGTGATGTCGACGGCCTCCGGCACCGCGCCGATCACGGTGCCATGCTGATCGCGCAGCGGCCGCATCGCGAAGTCGAAATAGCGATCGCCGATCGGAAGACGCAGCATCATCTCGGTCTGGACTTCTTCTCCCTTCATGACGGTCATGAAGGCGTCGAGTACGATTTCGCGCATGCCCTTCGTGCCGCCGAACCACGGCGTCTCCCAGAACGGCTTGCCGATCACGTCGGCAGCGTCCGCGCGGATGCCGGCCAGTGCGGTCTTGTTGGCATAGAGCACGTCGCCGTGCAGATTGAGCAGCACCTGATACTGGTGGCTGGTCTCGAAGATCGCGCGCATCTGCGCTTCGCTGGATTCCAGCTGCGCCGTCCGCTCGGAGATCCGCAGCTCCAGCGTCTCGTTCAGCCGGCGGAGTTCGTTCTCGGCCTGCTTGGCCGCGGTGACGTCGTGGGCGACGCCGATGAAGCCGATATGCTTGCCGGTCGGGTCCCAGCGCGGCTGCGATTCCGAGCGCAGCCAGCGCCATTCGCCGTCGGCGTTCCTGTAGCGCGCCTCCAGCACGAACGGCTTGAGCGAGGATTCGCCGGCGACCTGCTCCTGCAGGATGCGCGGCAGATCGTCCGGATGCAGCGCCTTGCGCCAGTCGAACACGATGGCCTGTTCGAAGGGCAGGCCGAGAAAGTCGAGATAGGCCTGGTTGGCGAAGGAGCGCGTGCGGTCGAGCTTGGTCACCCAGATCGGTACCGGCGCGCTGTCGGCGATCAGCCGAAAGCGCTCCTCGCTTTCGCGCAAGGTGTCCTGCGCCAGCATCTGATCGGTGACGTCGAGATCGGCGCCGACCAGGCGCTGCGCGCGGCCGTCGCGGTCGCGCTCGATCTTGGCAACGACACGGATCCATCGGATCTCGCCGTCACTCGGCCGGATGATGCGGTATTCGGCCGAATAGTCCTCGCTCGCGCCCCGGAGCACGCCGAACAGATGTTTGACCGTGCGCTCGCGATCGTCGGGGTGGATTCGGCTGACCCAATCGTCGTAGGTCTCGTTGACGGCATCCGCAGGCAGCCCGTGAACGAGCAGATATTCGGGGGAGCGGCGGTTCCTGACGCCGTCGCGGAAATCGATTTCGAGGCCGCCGACGCGGGCCATGCGCTGGATTCGTGCCAGCTCGGCCTCGCGTTCCTGCAGAGCGCGGTGGGCCCGGTCGCGCTCGTGCGCGATCTCTTCCAGATGTTGCCGTAGCCGCTCGGCGGCGGCGGTTTCGGGAAGGGTATCCGGGGGATCGTGAGGTGTCATGGCGCGTGCAACCCTGCGCCAGTCTCACACGAGAGGCGGCAGCTTTGCCAGCGTCATTTGCTCTTGGTGCCGGCGCGGCAGTTATAGGCCCTGCGGAACCCGGCGGCCTGCGCGTCCTCCTCGGAACAAAACCAGCGATCCGGTTTGGTGAGCGCGGGGTAACTGCGGCAGGCCTGCAGATGGTAGATGCCGACATTGCCGGTGACGCGGGCGCGGACCGCGAACTTGCCCTTGATGTTGCAGCCCGACGGCATTGCGAGACTTTCGGGGAATAGTGCTGCGCGAATCTGTGCGTCGCGGTCGGCCGGGCACGATCCGCCGAGCAGGGCGCCATCCTTCTTGCCAAGGCGGAACTCTTGCGGCGCAACGAAACAGCCCTTCCACAGCCCCTGGCGCTCCTCTTTGGCGCGGGCCTGGTCGGTCTGGAAGCGTCCGGTTGCGGAGGCGTCGACATTCAATGCGAAATCCGAGGCCGACCAGCGATTGGCTGAGGCTGGTGGGTTCGCCCTCGATCTTGCACACGCCGAGATGCCGCTTCTTGGCGCTGGGGTCGACACCGAGATCGTCACAGCGGACATCGCGGCCGCCGATCAGTTTTGTCAGTTGGTCGCGCGCCTCGATGCCGCAGGTCCAGGGGTCGGCGTGCTCATCGATACACAATTGGTCGACCGCCGGCGCATCGATGCCGTCGAGCCGGTAGGTCACGCCGCCGAGCTGCAACGTGCCGCCGTCCTTGATGGTCGCATTGGCGGCAAAGCTTTCGCCGGAGGACAGCAACGTCAGCAGTAGCGTCGCAACTAGGATGGCTCGTGGCTTCATCGCTCTCACATCAAATGGATTTCACGCCGGCGGCAGACTTCTAGCACAGGTTGGCGTTGCGCAACCAAGGTGTGGGCGGGGCACGGCGCCACCGAAAGGGTTGCGAGACGATGTTCGAGCCGACTGGCTTGTCTGCTTCAGGGGCAAGAAAACGGTGCCGGGGTAGGCGCGGTTATCACCCAAACGATGCATTGACTTGACGAGAACAAAATAGGAACATATCCCGTCGCCGACCCACCCTGGAACACCGTCATGTCCTCTTCTCCACAGCCGAATACAGGCGACCGTGACGGGCTGGAAGCCGCCATCGATCAGGCCATCGCGGCCTGCGGCGGCGACCTGCGATCGACCATTCGCGCGTTGATCGTGGCCAATGAATATCTGGAGACCGAGGTCGGCGAACTGATGAAGGCGGTCTCGCACGCCTATGCGCGCGGCCGTTTTCAGAGTTATTCCGGCTGAAAGGTGCCCGCGGCCGGCGCCGGGTGCTGCGAGCCCGACACGAGACCGTTGCCTCTCTCGATTTTTGCTGTACCACGGGTTTGTTAGCCGCGTTCCCGCATGCCACATTGCGGGTGAGGATCCCTGCCAAAAGCTCAAGCAAGAAGAACATGTTCAAACGAATTCTGATCGCAAATCGCGGCGAGATCGCCTGCCGGGTCATCAAGACTGCGCGCCGCATGGGCATTGAGACGGTGGCGGTTTATTCCGAGGCCGACCGCGACGCGCTGCATGTCGAGATGGCCGACGATGCCGTGCTGATCGGCCCGCCGGCGGCGTCCGAGAGCTATCTGTTGATCGACAAGATCGTCGAGGCCTGCCGCAAGACCGGCGCAGAGGCGGTGCATCCCGGGTACGGCTTCCTGTCCGAACGCGAATCCTTTCCGCGCGCGCTGCAAGCGGCCGGCATCGTCTTCATCGGTCCCAATCCCGGCGCCATCGCCGCGATGGGCGACAAGATCGAATCCAAGAAGGCCGCCGCCAAGGCCAACGTCTCGACGGTGCCCGGACACCTTGGCGTCATCGAAGACGAAAAGCACGCAGTCAAGATCGCCGACGAGATCGGCTATCCCGTGATGATCAAGGCCTCCGCCGGCGGCGGCGGCAAGGGCATGCGGATCGCGCATTCGACCTCGGAAGTCGCCGAAGGATTTGGGCTGGCCAAGGCCGAAGCCAAATCCTCGTTCGGCGACGACCGCGTCTTCATCGAGAAATTCATCGTCGATCCCCGCCACATCGAAATCCAGGTGCTCGGCGACAAGCATGGCAATGTGATCTATCTCGGCGAGCGCGAATGTTCGATCCAGCGCCGCAACCAGAAGGTCATCGAGGAAGCGCCGTCGCCGCTGCTCGATGAGACCACCCGCCGCAAGATGGGCGAGCAGGCGGTCGCGCTTGCAAAGGCCGTGAATTACGATTCCGCCGGCACCGTCGAATTCGTCGCAGGCCAGGACAAGAGCTTTTACTTCCTGGAGATGAATACGCGGCTGCAGGTCGAGCATCCCGTCACCGAATTGATCACCGGCGTCGACCTGGTCGAGCAGATGATCCGCGTTGCGGCCGGCGAAAAGCTCAAGCTGGCGCAAAAAGACGTCACGCTGACCGGATGGGCGGTTAAATCGCGCGTCTATGCCGAAGATCCGTTCCGCAATTTCCTGCCGTCGATCGGGCGTTTGGTGAAGTACCGCCCGCCGGCCGAAGCCAGCCATGACGGCATCACCATCCGCAACGACACCGGCGTGCAGGAAGGCGGCGAGATCTCGATCCATTACGATCCGATGATCGCCAAGCTCGTGACCCACGCGCCGTCGCGGGCGGCGGCGATCGAGGCGCAAGCGACCGCGCTCGATGCCTTCTATATCGACGGCATCCGTCACAACATTCCGTTCCTGTCGGCGCTGATGACCCATCCGCGCTGGCGCGAGGGCAAGCTTTCGACCGGCTTCATCGCGGAGGAATTCCCAAAGGGCTTTGCCGCGCGCACCCCCGAGGGCGAAGTGGCGCGCCGGCTCGCTGCGGTCGGGGCCGCGATCGACCACGTGCTCGGCGAACGCAAGCGGCAGATTTCCGGCCAGTTGACCGGACGTCTGGTGCAACGGGAGCGCCGCCGCGCGGTGTGGCTGGAGCGCGACGAGATCGCGCTCGACGTCGCGCGCGAGGCCGACGGCATTACGGTGCGCTTCATCGGCGCCGATGGATTGCCCGGCAATCCGCATCAACTGGTCTCGAACTGGACGCCGGGCGAGCCGGTCTGGCAGGGCACCATCGACAAGCATTTTGTCGCGATGCAGGTCCGCCCGATCCCCAACGGCATCCGCCTGGCGCATCAGGGGTATGAAGTCGCGGTCAACGTCTTCACCGAAAGCGAGGCGACGGCGGCGCGCTTGATGCCGGTGACGACGGCTGCCGACACCGGCAAGAAGCTGCTGTGTCCAATGCCGGGGCTCGTGGTCTCGATTGCCGTGAACGAGGGGCAGGAGGTCAAGGTCGGCGAGACGCTTGCCGTGGTCGAGGCGATGAAGATGCAGAACGTGCTGCGCGCCGAACGCGACGGCACCGTAAAGAAGATCCACGCCGCCGCCGGCGCCACGCTGGCGGTCGACGCGCTCATTCTCGAGTTCGCTTGATCATGGCCTTCCGCAAACGCCGCGAAGCATTGCGTTCGATCCTGAAGGGATCGTCCTGCATTCGTCCGGGTTCGGTCTATGACGCGACTTCGATCCGCATCGCCGAAGATCTCGGCTTCGAAGTCGGCATGTTCGGTGGCTCGGTCGCGTCGCTCGCCGTGCTCGGCGATCCCGATGTCACGCTGATCACGCTCACCGAACTTGCCGAGCAGATGCGCCGGATGTCGCGCGCGGCCGGCTTGCCGGTGCTGGTCGACGCCGATCACGGCTATGGCAATGCGCTCAATGTCCGCCGCACCGTGCAGGAGCTCGAGGCCGCCGGCGCCGCGGGTCTCACGATCGAGGATACGCTGCTGCCGCAGGCGTTCGGACAGGCCAAGACGCAGTTGATCCCGCTCGAAGAAGGCGTAGGCAAGATGAAGGCCGCGCTCGACGGGCGCAGCGACCCCTCGCTCGTCATCATGGGCCGCACCGGCGCGGTGTCGATCACGAACCTCGACGACGCGATCGCGCGTGCGAAGGCGTATGAGGCCACGGGCGTCGACGCGCTGTTTTTCACCGGCATCAGGAACCGCGCCGAGCTGGAAGCGATCTCTGCGGCCACGACCGTGCCGATCGTTCTTGGTGGCGCGCCCGAGGAGATGACGGCGCTGGATTATCTCAGCGGCCTGCGCGTGCGGATCGCGCTGCAGGGCCACGCGCCGTTCGCCGCCGCCACCCACGCAGTCTACGCGACTCTGAAAGCCCTGCGCGATGGAACCTCGCCGAAAGACCTCAAAGGCCTCGCGTCATCCGAACTGACCGGCCGCGCCATGCGCGAAGCCGATGTGAAGGCGCGCAGCGGCGATTTTCTGGGACTGAAGAAGTAAATGGGCGGCGCGATCCGCCAGGTCGTGATTACCGGCCGGGTGCAGGGCGTCGGTTATCGCGCCTGGGTCGAGCATGAGGCGACAAGGCGCAAGCTCGAAGGCTGGGTGCGCAACCGGCGCGACGGCAGCGTCGAGGCGCTGTTCACAGGACCTGAGCAGGTCGTCGCCGCCATGATCGAAGCATGCCGGCGCGGGCCGTCATCGGCACGGGTCGAGGCGGTAACAGAGGAAGAAACCGCGACATCCGAGGATGGGCTGAAGCTGCGGCCGGCAGGGGAGCGGTTCGCGGTGCTGCCGACGATCTAAGGCGCCTCAGCCCTTCCGCGTATGACCCCAGGCCTCGTCCCAGTCCTCGCCGGCGGCGTCGATGACGCGGCCGTCGGCTTCGAAGAATTTGTTGGGGACCTGGAAGATCGCGAGCATCAGCCCGCCGTCGGGACACCAGGCGACGTGGCGGCTGCCCTGTTCGCGCCAGATGAACTCGCCGGCCTTGCATTCGATGCCCTGTGCCGGGCCTTCCTTGTCGACCAGGCTGCCTTCGAGCACATAGGTCTGCTCGATGTTGACGTGCTCATGGTCGGGCAGCACGGAGCCTGGCGCAAACCGCATCAGTGCGGTCATCAGGCCGGTCGAACGATCGAACAGCAGCGTCTTGGCCTCGCAGCCGGGAAAGCGGGTCTTTTGCCATTCCATGTCGGCGGGGCGAACGAGGTGGGAATGCGTGTCCGCGGTCTGCGCGCTGTTCGGGCTCACGGCGTCCATGGTGCTGCTCCGTTCGATCGGGCGTTGATTGGCTAGTTCCGGGTTTCCGATATCAAGTCGATCAGCGCTGCGGTTCGGCAACCAACCGGCTGGTCGCAGGACATCGGTTCCTCCCGATTATTGCGAGCAGGCTATCCCAGCTCGGGACCGCGCGAAAGCCGTCCGCGTACCCTGCGAAATCTCACGTTCTGTGCTTGACATCCGGCCGTGGCGCGTCACCACGTTAATTTCGCGATCGCATCGCTCAACTGGTGGATTTCGTACGGCTTGCGAAGAATGGGGAAATGGCCATGAACGTTCACCGCGGCATCGCTATAGCCGGTCGCCAGCAATATCGGCAGTTCGGGGCGGACTTCCTTCAAGCGACGCGCAAGGCCAAGGCCATCCATCTTGCCGGGCATGACGATGTCGGAAAAGACGAAATCGATGCCGTCGCGCTCGATTTCGCGCAGGGCAGCTTCGGCATCCGCCGCCCGACGGACGGTATAGCCTAGCTGCTCCAGAAAAGCGGCGCTGACCGAAGCGACGTCCGGATTGTCTTCGACCAGCAGGACGGTGCCGCTTTGGCCGGTTTCGACAGCACCGATGTCGTCAGATTGCGGGCTTGCATGCTCACGCGGCAGCAGGATCGTCACCGTCGTACCCTTGCCGAGCTCGCTGGTTACCCTGACTGTGCCGCCGGCCTGGTGCGCGAAACCGTGCACCTGCGAAAGACCGAGCCCGGTACCTTTGCCGATCGGCTTCGTCGTGAAGAACGGGTCGAATATCTTGCGGAGGACGTCGGGGGCGATACCGGTCCCGGAATCCTCCACGGAAATAGCGACGAATTCCCCGACGTTCGGTTCCTCGTTGAACGCATCGTTACGTGCGGCGATCGTTATTGTGCCGCCTCCGGACATGGCGTCACGCGCGTTGATGACGAGGTTGATCAACGCCGTCTCGAATTCGGCGACGTCGACCGTGACAGGCCAGACATCTTTATCGATATCAAATTCCAGTGTCACCGCGCTGCCAACGCCGGTGTCCAGGACATCGCGCACCGCGTCGATCCGTTCTGCGAGATCGATAGCTTGCGGATTGACGCTCTGCCGTCGCGCAAATGTCAGCAATTGGCTGGTCAGCGCGGCACCGCGCTCGGACGCTTTCTCTATCGCCGCCACTGCGCGCAGCAGCTTGGCGTCGTTGCCCACGCCCTTCTTCAGCGCATGGACGCTGCCGCTGATGATCATCAGGAGATTATTGAAATCGTGCGCCACGCCGCCGGTCAGTTGGCCGAGCGCATCGAGCTTTTGGGATTCCGCCAGCTGCTTTTGCATTTGATCGAGCTTGAGCTGGGCCTCGCGACGCTCGGTAATGTCGCGGGTGATCTTGGCAAAACCGACGAGTTCGCCGTCTTCCCGGATGGGATCAATGATGACACTGGCCCAAAAGGAGGAGCCGTCCTTGCGGACTCGCCAGCCCTCTTCTTCATAACGGCCCTGTTCTTTGGCGATCTTGAGGGCGCGAAGCGGCTTGCCATTGGCGCGGTCCGCTTCGGTGTAGAAGCAGGAAAAATGCCGGCCGATGATCTCCTCCGGCAGATAGCCCTTGATCCGTTGCCCGCCAACGTTCCAGCTTGTGATGATGCCGGTCGGGTCGAGCATATAAAGCGCGTAGTCGGCGACGCACTCGACCAGAAGCCGGAAACTGCGTTCGCTGTCGGACAGAACCCGTTGTTGCCGCTTATCTTTTTTAAACATCTCGACCCAGCCTCGATTGCCCCGAACGCATAGCAATGGGTTTTGTTCCAGGCGGCGGGAACTTTCCTGGGAAAGGCGGGAGCGCGCCCGCCCTCCACGCTTCGCGTAATTTGCTAATAATCGATCCGTGGACAGCGGATTGGGAAGGCAACAAATGATCGCAACACCAGGAACGGTATCGGCAATCGGCTTTGGCCGCCAGATGATTCCGTCACTGAGCCGTCGGCTCGCGCGCTTTGGCGCAGCGGCGATCTTCGCGCTCGTGTGCGGATTGGTGCAGGCGCGCGGCCAAACTTCGGCAAACCCGGCTTCAGGCTTCGACGCTGCAGTGGTCGAGGACATCGTGGTCGGCAGTCGCATCCTTGCCGATTTCGGCGTGGTCGATGGTTTTGGCCATGTCAGCGCGCGCAACCCCACCAATCCGAACCGCTTTCTGATGTCGCGGTCGCTGGCGCCGGCGCTGGTGACGGCCGACGACATCATGGAGTTCGATCTCGACGGCAATGCCGTCGATGCGCGCGGCCGCTCGGTATTTCTGGAGCGCTTCATTCACAGCGAGATCTACAAGGCGCGGCCGGACGTGATGGCGGTGGTGCACGCCCATTCGCTCGGCGTCATTCCATTCACGGTGAGCCAGGTGCCGTTGCGGCCGATGTATCACAACGCGGCGTTCCTCGCGGCAGGCGCGCCGGTGTGGGACATCAGAAGGGGTTTTGGCGAAACCGATATGCTGGTCCGCGATGCCCTGCGCGGCAAATCGCTGGCCGAGACGCTCGGCGACAAATCGGTGGTGTTGATGCGCGGCCACGGCGATGTGACCGTCGGGCCTTCGGTCAAGCTAGCGGTGTTCCGGGCCTACTATACCGACATCAATGCCAAACTGCAGTCACAGGCGATCTCGCTGGGTGGCGATGACATCAATTATCTAACGCCGGGGGAGGGCGCGAAAGCCGACAAGGTCAATCTGGCCGTGCTCGACCGCGTCTGGAACCTGTGGAAACTGCGTGTCGCTCCGACGCTTGCGAAGTAGCGCGCCGCTCACGCCGCTGCGACCACGCTGCGGAACGTCGCCGCCAGCGTTCGCAACGCCGCCAGTTTGGTGGGATCGCTGACCTTCGAATGCAGCATCACCTTTGAGGCGCCGAGCTTCGGCAGGCCGTGTTGGGGTCCGAGATCGATCAATCCCGCCGGCGCGATCCGCTTGGCCAGCGGGGCGATCGCAAGGCCCGCCAGAGCCGCTGCGACTACCGCGGAGACGCCGCCGCCGACAAACGTTTCGCTCCAGCCGATGCCGGCTTTGTCGAGCGCGCGCACCGCGATCGCGCGCACGCCGCAGGGCGGCGCCAGTGTCGCCAGCGGCAAGGTCTCGCCGCGATGCCACACGAACCGTTGGGTGGCGAACCAGCCGAATTCATCCACCGTCAGTTTCTCGCCGCCGCGACGGCTGGCTTCCTGGCGCACGATCACGGCGTCGAGTTTGCCGGCATCGTAGGCATCCTGCATCTCGCGCGAATAGCCGATGCTGACGGACAGCGCCAATTGCGCCGACACCGCATGCAGCCGCTCCAGCAGCGGCACCAGTTCCGGTCCTGCGGCGTGATCGCTGATCCCGAGCGACAGCTGCTGCGGCGCTTGCCGCTCGCCAGACAGCGCGCGGTCATGCGCCGCCATCAAGGCGCGCGCATGGGGCAGGAACACGGCTCCATCGGCGATCAAGGTCACCGCGCGCGGCGAGCGTTCGACCAGCCGTTTACCGACCACGGTTTCCAGCCGCTGCAGTTTCATGCTGACCGCAGCCTGCGTCGTACCCAGCACCTCGGCGGCGCGGGTAAAGCTTTGCAGCTCGGCGACCAGCAGGAAGGCCTGCACCGTATCGATATCCAGGGTGCTCATGTCATCATCAATATTCGTTATCACTGTTATGAGTTAAGATAAGATACCAAAATGATGCCGGCAGGTCTAGTTGAAAGGGGCGCGATCGATCGCGCACCGTTTCAAGGAGAAAGATCATGCCACTCATCACCGTCACCTATTCCAGCGTCCGAAAGGCGCCGTCGCTGAAGGCCGAAATCGCCACCGCCGTCAGCGAGCTTACCGCTGAAATCCTGCGCAAGGATCCCAAGGTCACTGCCATCGTGGTCAGGGCGGTCGACGCCGCCGACTGGTTCGCCGGCGGAAAATCGCTGGCGGAACAGAACCTCGCCAGTTTCTGGCTCGACGTCCATGTCAGCGACGGCACCAACACCAAGGACGAGAAGGCCGCCTATCTCGCCGCCATCTTCAAGCGCATGGGCGAACTGCTCGGGCCGCTGCACAATGAGAGCTACGCCCATGTCGATGAAGTGAAGGCCGATGCCTACGGCTTTGGCGGCCTGACACAGGAGCGCCGCTACATCGCCGGCCAGCTCGAGGTCGCGCCGGAGAAGGCCGCGGCTTGAGCAAAATATCTTGCCCGAGTGAAAGGACGCCGTATTGTTTTCCGATGGTGACGGTGGTAGCGGGAGGGGTACCAGAGGATGCGTACGGCGACCTGTCAGTGCGGACAGCTCAGTATAACGGTCGAAGGCGAACCCGCCATGATCACGGCCTGCAACTGCACGCGATGCCAAAAGCGTTCGGGCAGCGCATTCTCACTCTCGTCCCGATGGAGCAGTGAACAGGTCATCAACCGCTCGGGCGATAGCCTGACCTACACCCGCAAGGGCGCGTCAGGCGGAGGCGTTCATTGCGTGTTTTGCCCTCGATGCGGCTCGACGGTGAGTACCAGCCTCGAACTTTTTCCTGGCCTCATTGGCATACCCGTCGGTTGCTTCGCCGACCCATCTTTCCCGGCGCCGCAGGTCGCCGCCTGGTGCGAGACCAAGCTTGGCTGGGTGCGCTTTCCCGAGGAGCTTCGGATGTTGCGGGATCAGAGCCGGCCAATGGGCTAGATCGCTTCCGGCAGGCGCGCCCTTACGGGGCCGAACACATCCTCAAAAGCCTGCCGGAGCGCCACGTCGACGTCTTCCATGGTCACGGGAAGGCCGAGATCGACCAGCGAGGTGACGCCGTAGCGGGGATCGGCGACGCCGCAGGGCACGATCGCCGAAAAATGCGACAGATCCGGTTCGACATTGATGGCGATGCCGTGAAACGAGACCCAGCGCCGCAACCGCACGCCGATCGCGGCGATCTTGTCCTCGTAGCCGGGCCCCTTGTCCGGCCGCTTGACCCAGACCCCGACGCGATCCTCGCGGCGTTCGCCGCGGACGTTGAAGGCGGCGAGCGTCCGGATGATCCATTCCTCGAGGCCGGCGACGTAGGCGCGCACGTCCGGCCGCCGCTGCTTCAGGTCCAGCATCACATAGGCCACCCGCTGGCCGGGGCCGTGATAGGTGATCTGGCCGCCGCGGCCGGTCTCGAACATCGGGAATCGGGGGTCGAGCAGATCGCCGGCCTTGCCGCTGGTGCCGGACGTGTAGAGCGGCGGGTGCTCCAACAGCCACACCAGTTCGGCCGCCTTGTGGGCCGCGATACCGGCCACGCGCGCTTCCATCTCGGCTATGGAATTGGGGTAGGGCACCGGCGCGTCCGCAATCCGCCATTCGACATCGCCGCCGCCATTCGGGCGCGCGAAGGTCGTCAAATCAAGGCTTTGGCGGTCATTAACCATTGGCTAACCATAACGTGGTCAGGTGAAATCCTTAAAGCAATCTAGTCCCGGTTTGGCGGTTTCGAAGTGACCACCCTCGATAAAGTTAGCGTCGATCTCATGGTGGTGCTCGGCACCACCACCATGCCTATCCACCAGGTCATGCGGCTTTCCCGCGGCGCCATCATCGAACTCGACGCCACCGAGGCCGACGAGGTCAAGATCCTCGCCAACAACCTGCCGGTGGCCAGCGGCGTGGTGCTGGTGGATCGCAACCGGATTGCGGTCGAAGTCAAGCAAATGCTGCCGAAATTGCCGGGCGTTAGGTAGTTAATTCGGTCGCAAAACCGCCTTGTCCCTCCACCCCTGATTTGTTACATCGGCGCCGTCGATACGGCAGCCCAACGGGTTCTAGCCGGTATCCCAAGCGCTCGTGGCGGAATTGGTAGACGCGCTGCCTTGAGGTGGCAGTGAGTAAAATCGTGGGGGTTCGAGTCCCTCCGAGCGCACCAGAAAATCGTTCGGCTGAGTTGGCCCCGACCGATTCGGGGAACGAAATGTGCTGGTCCGCGATGGCGCGGCGGCGATTTTTGGGCGACGGAACAGGTCGATGCCTTGCTGTAACACCGTTCGGGTAAACCGACAGATGTAGGACTTACCGGCCGGCGGTTCCGGTCTGATGGCCGCCGCTCGGCGGTTTCAAATCACCCGGAGCACATGCATGACGTTCCTGAGCTACGCCTACCGATTTGTCTCAAATTTCGTGTTCCTGGCGCTGGTTTATTTCAGCCTGAACTTCCTCGACAAATACCCGCAGCGCGCGACGGTGGCGATCCTCGTGCTGGTCTATGGCGGCATGCATGCGGCGTCGGCGCTGCGGTCGTTTTATTTCTTCCAGCGAATCGAGCGGCTGGAGATCGAGGCGCGGCGTCTGTCGGCGGTGGCGGCGGAAGGACCGAATTCTGCGGCCGCGCGCAAGCAAATCGTCACCGACGTCAGCAATCTGCGCCATGCCGGCGAAATCAAGTCGTATATCGACCTGCTGTTCCTCGCCCTCGTGATCCTGCTCTGCGTCGCCAAGATCGTGACGTGATCTAGCGCTTCTTCAGGCTGGCAACGCGGACCGAGCGTCCATTCTTTTTGGCCAGCGCGGCGTGTTTGGGTGCGGCGTGGCCGGGGTGCAGGGCCTGGTGTGCGGCATGTTTGGAACGCGCCGCATGCCGGGACGCTGCGAATCGCGACCGGGCAGAAACGGGCTTGGCGAGTTCTTCCGTCTCACGCGGGGCTGGAGCGGCGTGATGCGGGGGCGCAGCGGCCAGCATCGTCACGCGTGTCGCTTCCGGGACCTTGAAGACGGTAGCGGCCGGGATCGGCAGGGCGATCGCAGCACTGGCTTGCGCGAGCTGCGATGGACGCGGCCATAGCGATTCCTGCTGCAATGGGACGGCGCGCATCAGGCGTGCACGATAGGCGAGGTCGGCATCGCGCCAATCCATGTCAGTCCATGCCGGCGCGGGAAGCTCAGTGGTCGCGGCAAAAACGAAATTGGGAATTTTCGGCCAGCGCGAAATCGCCACCGCCTCCGAGGGGGGATGCAACAGCCATTGCTGCGGTTCGGTAGGCGTCGCCGGCCGTTCCGGCGTCGCCGGCACCACATGAACGATGCGATAGCCACGGGCTTTCAGCTCATGCAGGATGCGGGGCAGTGCAATGACCGTCCGCGGCTGAATGTCGTGCAGTAGCAGGATGCCTTTTCCCTTGGCTTCCAGCCGCTGGATCGCGAGATCATAGACGCGCTGCGGCGAGACGTGGCGCCAGTCGTCGGCGGGAAAATCCGCGCTCCAGAGCTGAATGCCCTTCGACGCCAAATATTCCTCGATCGCCGCGTTACGGGCGAGACCGGGGATGCGGAAGAACGGCGCCGGCGCGGAGCCGTCGCCGAGCGCTGCCGTCACCGACGCAATGCCGTCGTCGATTTCCTTGATGGCGCGGTCGATCGGCAGCCGCTGCATGTTGGAGGGATGGTTCTGGGTGTGGGTGGCGACGGTGTGGCCGGCATCGCGGACCTTGCGCACGCCTTCCGGATTGGCGTTGGCCTGCTGTCCGATCGTGAAGAAGGTCGCCTTGACGCATTGATCGGCCAGAATCTGCAGGATCTGGTTGCTGTACTTCGGCAGCGGACCGTCGTCGAAGGTCAGCACCACCTCGTGATCTTCCAGCGGCAGCGTATGGCCGTATTGCATGGTGCCGACCATGGGATGTTCCCTTGGATCGACCACCAGCGTGCGCGACGTTCCGAGCGCGTCGGGATGGCCCGGACAGTCGGCGGCTGACGCGGCCTCGGCCGTGACGCAGGCGAGCATGCCAAGGCATGTGCCAAGCCATGTGCCAAGGCACAAAGCGGCCCACGGCCGCTTCCGAACTTCCCACAGATACGCTCGCGATCATCGAACCCCGGCTTCTTACCAATTAATTCGGCACTTAAATCATTAGCTACGGCGTCATGAATGACGGCTTAATGGCCCAAATTCCACACTTATTTCGCACTTTCCGCGCCGGCGGCGACGGCCCTGGCGGCTGCCGGAACCAGATGGACCACGCGATAGTGGTTTTCGCGCAGATAACGCAGAAAAGCCGGCAACATGGCCGCGGTGTGCGCCTTGGGGTCGTGCAGCAGGATGATACCCCGGCCGGCAATTCTTAGTCGTTCGGTCAGCAGCTTCAGTTCGGCTGTCGGCGTCATCGGATTCCAGTCGCTGGCCCAGAGGTCGGCGCCAAAGACCACGATGCCCCGTTTTTGCAGGAAATCGAGCGTTGCCGGCGTACTCTGGAAGCCGGGAAAGCGGAAGAACGGCGTGCTCGGGGTCGTGGTCGCGACACCGTTGAGGGCCATTTCGACCGCCGAAATGCCGTGGTCGATTTCCTCATTGGTCTGGCTCGGCTTGATCTGCATCAGGCTGCGGTGGGTCCAGGTGTGGTGCCCGATGGTGTGGCCTCCGGCCGCGATCTTGCGCACCAGCTCCGGGTGCTCCGAGGCGGGCTTGCCGATCAGGAAGAATGTGGCATGCACACATTCATGCGCCAGCGCCGCCAGCACTTTGGGTGTCGTGGCGGGCCACGGTCCGTCATCGAAGGTCAGCACCACCTCGTGGTCCTGCAGCGGCAGCGTCTGCGGAAAACTCTTCAGACCGACGCGCGGATAGGTAGCGGCATCGACCGCGAGAACGCGCGAGGTGCCGAGCGCGTCCTTGCGCGGGCACTCAGTTGCCGGCGCCGCCGCGATCCAGATCGTCGAAGCAATGAGGGTTGCGAGCAGCGTCTTCATGAAACTATGAAACTCCCGATCGTCCGCCGTTGGCCATATTTAGCATTGCGTTCGGCGTCGCCGATTGGGTAATGCGTGCAGCGATAGCTCAGACGAGTTCTCCATTTCTGTCAAACCGGCGAGGCACGGCATGGCCGAGAATATCGACGTTGCCCGGCCCCCCGCGGCGCGGTCTGCCGAGCTTTCCGTGCTCGACCGTTTTCCGATGCGGGATGAAGAGGGACAGCTCCGTCACGAATTTGTCGATGAGATTACACGCGCCATCGCGGCGGCTGACAAGCCACTGCTGCGTGAAGTCGTGGCGGAACTTCACGAGGCCGATCTCGGCGACCTGATCGCGGCCCTCGAACCCGATGACCGCGTCCAACTCGTGGAATTGACGGGAGCGGATTTCGACTTCTCGGCGCTGAATGAGGTCGATGACAGCGTTCGTGAGGAGATCCTCGAGGAACTCGAACCGGAGACGGTCGCGGAGGGCGTTCGCGAGCTGGAATCCGACGACGCCGTCGAACTGCTGGAGGGCCTCGACGAGGAGGACCAGGAGGAAATCCTCGAAAAGCTGCCGCCGTCCGAGCGCGACGCGCTGGAACGCAGCCTGCTTTATCCGGAAAACTCCGCCGGCCGGCGGATGCAATCCGAGTTCATCGCGGTACCGCCGGACTGGACCGTGGGGCAGGCGATCGACTACATGCGCGACACCCCCGATCTGCCGGGCCGGTTCTATGAAATCTACGCCGTTGATGCCGACAAGCATTGGCAGGGCGCGGTTTCGCTGGACACGCTGCTGCGCGCGCGCCGGCCGGTGCAATTGTCCGACCTGGTCGACGAAGACCGCCGCCGCGTCTCGGTCCTCGACGACCAGGAAGAAGTCGCGCGGATGTTCGGCAAATATAATCTGGTCGCAGCCCCCGTCGTCGATACCACCGACCGGCTGGTCGGCGTCATCACCATCGACGACGTCGTCGACGTCATCGAGGAAGAGGCCGACGAGGACTTGAAGGCGCTGGGCGGCGTCACCAGCGACGAAGAACTGTCCGACAGCGTCTGGACCATCGCACGCGCCCGCTTCAACTGGCTGCTGGTCAATCTGGCCACCGCCTTCCTCGCATCCTCCGTGCTCGGCCTGTTCGAAGGGCAGCTGGAGAAGATGGTGGCGCTGGCGGTGCTGGCGCCGATCGTCGCGAGCCAGGGCGGCAACGCGGCGACCCAGACCATGACGGTCGCGGTACGGGCCTTGGCGACCCGCGAACTCGGATCGAACAACGCCTTTCGCGTCGTGATGCGCGAGGCCATGGTCGGCCTCTTCAATGGCCTCGCCTTTGCAATTATCACCGGCATCGCGGCGGTGCTCTGGTTCAAGATCCCCGGCCTCGGGGTGGTGATCGGCCTTGCGATCGTCGTCAACCTGGTCGCCGGCGCGCTCGGCGGCATCCTGATCCCGATGTTGCTGGAGCGGGTACGCGCTGATCCCGCGGTCGCATCCGGCACCTTCGTCACCACGATCACCGACGTGGTCGGCTTCTTCTCGTTTCTCGGCATCGCCACGCTGTGGTTCGGGCTGAAATAGGCGAGCGGACGGGCGGGGCGCGTATCGTTAATCCGACCTTAAGGCGCATCGCCGATGATTCCCGCCGGGGATTGATCATGCAGCGATTGCGCCTGAAAGCGGACGGACGGATCGTCGAATTGCGCGACGGGCAGGAGTTTCCGCTCGCGCCCGAGACGCCCGGGCTCGCCCTTGCGATACCCCGGGTCGCCCTTGCGATACCCCGGGTCGCCCTTGCGATCCCCGCCGCAAAGCCGGCAGAGGCAGCACCGCAGCCGGAAGTCCGCGACCTGCGCCGACGCGCGCGCCTGACCCAGCTCGAATTCGCCGCCCGCCTTGGCGTGCCCGTGGAGACGATCCGGAACTGGGAGCAGGGCAAGCGCGCCCCGCGCGGGCCGGCACGGGCGTTACTTGCCGTGATCGCCCATTCGCCCGACACCGTGTTCGCCGCGCTGGCCACGGAATCGAACGCCGGCTTGAGTTGGCAGTTGGACGGCCGCGGCCCATAATGGGGCTCGATCCTGCGAGCACCCGTTCATGCAATTCGTCGAGGCCAACGGCGCAAAAATTCCGGCGATCGGGCTGGGCACCTGGGAACTGCGCGAGCGAACCTGCGCGCGCATCGTCGAGCAGGCGCTGCGGCTGGGCTATCGCCACATCGATACCGCGCAGGTCTATGAGAACGAACGCGAGGTCGGCGAGGGGCTGCGGGCCTCCGGCGTCAAGCGCGGTGAGCTCTTCGTCACGACCAAGGTCTGGACCACCCATTTTTGGCCCAACGATCTCGAGCGATCCGCCAAGGAGAGCCTGGCGAGGCTGCGCCTGACCGAGGTCGATCTGTTGCTGCTGCATTGGCCAAATCCACAGGTGCCGCTGCCGGAGACGCTGGGTGCGCTGGCGCGGGTCAAGCAACTCGGGCTCGCCCGGCATATCGGGGTCTCGAACTTCACCGTGGCCTTGATCGAGGAGGCGGTCGCGGCATGTCCGGAGCCTCTGGTGTGCGACCAGGTCGAATACCACCCCTATCTCGACCAGACCAAGGTGAGCGAGGCCTGCACGCGTCACGGCATGGCATTGGTCGCCTATAGTCCGATCGCCAAGGGCCGTATCAAGAGCGACCAGGCACTGGTGCGGATCGGTAGCCGCTACCGCAAGACCGCGGCCCAAATCTGCCTGCGCTGGCTCGTGCAACAGAATGTTGCTGCGATACCGCGGACGTCGAAGCTGGAACGGCTCTCGGAGAACATCGATATCTTCGATTTCGAATTGTCGGACGAGGACATGCGCGAAATATCCGGGATGGGAAGCGCCGGCGGCCGGCTCACCGATTACGGCTTCGCGCCGAAATGGGATTGAGGAACGGCCGCGCCCGACGCTATGCTTGAGGCCGGGGCCGGCATCGAAGAATTGCGTCACGACGATGAAGCTGCGGCAGCTCATACCCACGGACATGACGGCATCGGCGATCGCCCATCTGTCGCTGTTGGCGCTGGTGCTGCTGTTTTCCGAGGTGCATCCGTTCGGCGAGGTGACGGCCGAGACGGTCGCGGTCGACATCGTGACGCCGCAGGAGATCGCCGAGCAAGCCGCTGGCGAGAACAAGCCTGAACCGGCGCCCACGCCCACGCCAACGCCGCCACTTGATTTCTCCCTGCTTGAAAAGCCAACGGCGGCCAGCGCTCCCGCTCCGGCCGCTCAACAACCGGCTCCCGCGCAGCCGCAGAAGCAGGCCGCTGTAGCCGCTTCGCGCCCGGCTCCATCTCCGCCGCCAAGCCCGCCGCAGGCGTCAAGCCCGCCGCAAGCCCAATCGGCCGCGCCGGCACCGGCCTACGCGCCGCCCGAGCCTGATCTGTCGATCAAGTATCACGTTCTGTTGGGCCTGCCGCAGGATATGTCGCCAATCGCGCCTCCGGCTTCGTCGCGATCCGGCGCCAAGGCCGGTGACAGGGCCGGTGACAAGGCCAGCGATGATTTCGATGCGCCGGCGATCAAGTCCGCCGACATCGCCTCCAGTCTGGTCACCGAATTCCGCCGTCATCTCCGGACCTGCTCAAAACTTCCCGCCGACCTGAAGTCCTCCGACGACGTCAAGGTCAAGCTGCGGGTGCTCATGACACAGGACGGCAGGCTGGCAGCCGAGCCGATCCTGATCGAAGCCAGCGCCTCGGCGAAAGGGCCGCTCTTGATGCAGGGCGCCATCCGCGCGCTGCAGGCGTGCCAGCCCTACGCCATGCTGCCGGTGGACCGCTACGGCGAATGGAAGGTGCTCGACCTCAGTTTCACGCCGAAGGATTTCTAGGGCGCGGACTCGATGCGATTGAGGCGACGAGAATTTATCGGTCTCGCAGGCAGTGCGGCGGCTTGTAATTCACGGTTTCTGCGCAACGATCACAAGGCCCGGCACGGGCACGCCAGCCTCGCAACGGGCCGAGTGCTGTTCAAACTGCAACACCGCAAGACCGGCTGCCTCGATCGACGCGCGCACATAAGAAGCACCATGAGCGTAGCGCCTGCCTTCGCCCATAACAAAACCGTCGCCGTCGTGCCTTTCCAGGGTGAAAGCCAAAAGGCCGCCGGAAGCCAGAGCACGGCTCGCTTCCTTCAGAACCGGAAAGAGATCGGCGACATAGATCATCGCGTCGGCGGAGAGGACGAGTTCTACGCCGCGGTCAGGCGTCGCACGCAGACCCTCCAGCATATCGGTCACTTTAAGCTGGGCATACAGACCCGTCGCGCGTGCCTTTTCGATCATGCCCGGCGAAAGGTCGATGCCGATGAATTGTTCGACCATTTTAGCAAAGGCGGCCGCCGCCAGTCCTGTACCGCAACCGAGATCGATCGCGTGTTTGAAATTGGCTGGCTTCTGATGCGCCTGGCACGCGGACCGCACTGCTTCAAGCAACATCGAGGGTCCGCGATATCCAAGCTTCTCCACCAGAGCGGTGTCGAATGTAGGTGCATATTGATCGAACAGCAAACGCACAAAGGCAGGTGGCATTTCGGACAATTCGTCAGCGCCCAGCCGCATCAGTTCGACGCCCGCACCGAACGGATCGGAAGGATCTATTTCACGCGCCCGGCGCAAGGCCTTGATCGCGCCGTCACGATCCCCGAGTTGCTCAAGCAATTTTCCAAGCAACCGCCAGACAGACAAACGGCCCGGCTCCAACTCGGATGCCCGCCGATAGCTGGCCGCTGCCTCTGCATTCCTGCCGAGATTGTGCAGGCAGTCACCTTTGACACAGAGAGCTTCAACCTGATCCGGGGAAATGGCCAGCGAAACGTCGCACTTGGCGAGCGCCTCCTCATACCGGCCTAATTCGCGCAGGACGCCGCCGCTCAGTGCTGATGCCTCCGCATTGTTGGGATCGAGCGTAAGAGCATGCTCATAGGTCAGCAACACTTCATCGTATCGACGCTGTATGCGCAGCAGGTTTCCCAGTTTGATCCAACCCGAAGCCTGATTTGGAGCCAGCTTGATTGCGATGTCGAAGCTTTTCCTGGCTTCATCCAACTTGTTCTGGCCTCGAAGCAGCTCCCCGAGATTCAAGAAATATTCGTGATTGTTCGGATTGCATCTGATTGCCGAAGCGATCAGATCGACGGCCAAATCCAGCCTGTTGGTCTGCCAATGGACCAAACCAAGAAGATGGAGCGAATCCGCGTGCTTCGGATCAAGCGCTAATGCCTGCCGACAGCGGTCTTCGGCCGGTCCATATCGTTTGGACAAAAAGTGGCGCCCGGCGGCGTCGTACAGATCGGTCGGAGAGCGCTTTGTTCTGCTCTGCTCCTGGCTTTTGAAACGAGGTCGAAGCCGGCCCATTGTAGACGTCCTTTGGAATTGAGATCGACCAACGTATCGTTGTCGCAAAGACCCGAATCAATTCCATGATAAACTCAACTCTTAACGAAGAGATAAAGCGTGCACGACTGCGTACGGCTGGCCGCCACCTTATTTTGGTCGAGCCTGACAACGTTGCGCGATACGAGATTGCCTAACGAGCGCCACCATATCGTTCGGCAACAGTGCCAATGCCGACCATCGGGAGACCGGCACTAATAACCCATATGTATCGGATTGCCGCCGCACAGAGCTGCTTGACTTCTACGGGTCGGCAGCCACGTTACGCTCTCGTGCGAAATCCGGTCCTCGCGTACTTGTCCGGACAAAAGCGCTAAATCAAAATCCAGCCGATTTAGGAGCAGCGCTTTGCGCAAATGGCAACGATTGGTCCGTGCGTTGGGCGGGCTTGCATTTTTTTGCACGTTCTGCGGCTTGGCGGGGCA
>CAVTYA010000047.1:0-10918 GCA_963738765.1 uncultured Alphaproteobacteria bacterium
CACGCCACCAGCCCCTTCATCGGCTTCACCGCCGCGCTGTCGGGAAACACCGTTTCCGCCAGCACGCGCTCGGCCAGGCCGAGATGATCGCGCAGCACGCCCTTGATCACGGCGCGCAGATCGGTGGTCGGCGCGAGGTCGCGGGCCTCATAGAGATTGGCGGGCTTCAGCCCCGGCCAGTCGGAAATCACCCGCCCGCCCTTGACCGCGCCGCCGGCGAGCAGCGCGATGGTGCCGGTGCCGTGATCGGTGCCCTCGGTGCCGTTGATGCGCGCGGTGCGGCCGAACTCGGTCGCGACCACCACGATGGTGTCGCGCCAGCGCTCGCCCAATCCGCTTTCGAATTCCGCCAGCGCGCCGTCGAGGCCGGACAGCAGCTGCGCGAGCCGTCCCACCGGGCCGCCTTCATTGGCGTGGGTATCCCAGCCGTCGAAGGCGAGCGCCGCGATCCGCGGGCCGTCGTCGGCCGCCATCAGCTTGGCGGCGCCGCGCGCCACCAGCCGCATCGCGCCGATCGGCGTTGGTGCCGGGCTTCGGCTTCATGTCGTCGCCCTGCGCGGTCTTGTCGAGCTGCAGCCCTTGCGACAGCGCCGTCGCCAGCGCCGGATCGCGATGCCGGTAGAGCTCGACCAGCCGCATCGCGGTATCGTCGTCGGCCTGCGGCAGCGCCACCGGCGCCCAGCCCACGGTCGGCGCCGCGCCGCGCAGCACCAGCGGCGTGGTCGGACCGACCGCGAGCGCGCCCATCACCCGGTCGCCGCGCGGCAATGCTTCCAGCGCGCGATTGAGCCAGCCCGATTGCACCCGGCCCGGACCGGCAAAGCCGCTTTCGAGCACGTCCTGTCCGTCGAAATGCGAGCGGTCGCGATACGGCGTCGACACCGCATGGATCACGGCTGCGTGTTTCTCTTTGTACATCCGCGCGAATTCCGGCATCGACGGATGCAGCGCGAAGAAGGAGTCCAGCATGGTCGCCGCGTGCGGGCCGTCCGACGTCAGCGCGATCGCACCATGCAGGCCGGCGTAATCGGGATCGCCGACCGGCGCGACGGTGGCGAGCCCGTCGAGCGCGCCGCGCAGGATCACGACGATCAGCCGCGGGTCGCGGCCGTCGGCGGCGCGCGCGAATTTCGGCAAATAGGCCCAGGCCGCGAAGGACGCGCCGCCGAGCAGCAGCGCGCGCCGCGATGTCGCCAGCGATATCGCGGCTTTCACAGCAATCCATCGTCATCTCCTCTGGAATTCCGGCGACATGAAGCAGCAGCGCCAGCGCCTGCTGCCGCGTCTCCGCGCGCTCGATGGTCCGGCGCGTCTCCGCCGAGGCCGCATCCGCCGCGGCGAGCTCGAGCAGATCGCGCGGATCGATATTGTTGCCGAGCCGCGAGGCGATCTGCGCCGAGATGTCGAGCCGCAGCTTCATGCCTTCCGGCGCGGCCCATGCCGCATTGGTGTCGGGAAATCCGTTCGGCCCGGCCGGCGTCCAGAGCGGCTGGCCGAGCTGGTTGAGGCCGCCGAGATAAAGGCCGGGATCCTCCGGGATTCGCGCCAGCAGCCGGCCGGTCGCCACCAGGAATTCGTAAGGCGAGCGCACCTTGGTCAGCGGCGCCTGCCAGGCCTCGTCGGAATCCACCAGCGCCAAGGTCATCGCCCGGAGATCGCCGTCGGATTTGCGGAACACGTCCTGCAGCCGCGCCACCAGCGCGGGCGGCGGATCGTCGGCCACGAAATGGCGCGCGAACTTTGTCGCGATGAATTTCGCGGTCGAAGGATGGCGCGCGATATCGGCGAGCGCCGCTTCGCCCTGCGCGACGCCGTCGTTCTCGTAGCTCTTGCCGAGCAGCGCTTGCGGGCCCGGCTGATGCGCATTGGCGTTGAAGGCGAAATTGCCGGGCGCGCCGAGCTGCCCTTGCCGTCCGGCGAAGGTCCAGCCGGTGATGATGCGCGCGAGCGACGTCACGTCTTCCTGGGAGTAGCCGCCGCCGACGCCGAGCGTATGCAGCTCCATGATTTCGCGCGCGAGGTTTTCGTTGAGGCCGCGCTTGCGGTTCTGCCCGGCGCGCGAGTCGGGCCCGAGCGATTGCTGGTTGTCGAGAAAGAACAGCATCGCCGGATGCTGCTCGACCGCCCTCAGCATGTCGCCGAAGCGGCCGAGCACATGCGGGCGGATCGCCTCGCGCTCGAACGAGCCCGCCCAGATCCGCGCCAGTTCGCCCTTGTTGGCGGAGATGCAGAAATGGTTGGACCAGAACGCCACCAGCCGCTCGGTGAAGCCGCAATCGGCGATCACCGCGCGCTGCAGCCGCGCCAGCGCCTCGGCGCGATAGGTTTTCTGGATGACGTTGAGCGGCTGCGGCGGCTGTTTTGGCGCGTTCGGCTGCATTGCATTTGGCTGCGTCGCTTCGGTCGCGGCCATCGTCGCATTGGCGTTGCCGTTTTCCGGCGGCTTCATCGCCGGATCTTTTCCCGACATTTCCATGGCGACGCTGTTGAGCGAAAGGCTGCGCCGCTGCGCCTTGGCGTCAGCAGGCGGCGGCGCCGGGCTGGCCTCGGAAGGAACCGCACCCGCCTTTGCGGCCGCCTCGCGCGCGGCCTTGACCTCGGCCTGATAGGCAAACACCGCCTCGGCCAGCGCCGGTGTCGACTGCAGTCCCGGCATCTCCAGCAGCGCGCCGTTGGGGCGGCTCAGTTCGGCCTTGACAAAACCGCGCGGATCGGAGGCCGCATTGACCAGATCGCCCGACGCACCGCCCCGCGCGCCTAGTCCGAAGCGATTGAGCGCGACAAGCGCGGTTTGCGAATTGCGGGCCATCGGATTTCCCTTGGGTGATCCCTGCGCGTATATTGGTCGCTGCAATATACCGCCGTTCGGCATGAACCGGACATGAAGAACTGCGGACGACGATTCGGTTGGATTGATGACAAATAAGTTAGAAATGCCGGCCTCCCGTCGCCTCGCCTGTTCCCGATGCGGAACGGAGTTCACCTGCAGCCTGGCAGGTTCATGCTGGTGCGCCGAGGAGACCGCGCGGCTGCCGATGCCGCTCGACGGCGAGGACTGCCTGTGCCGGGATTGTTTGCGCAAAGCGGCGGCGTCGGAAAGCCCGCGACCCTAGGAATTGCCGTCATTGCGAGGAGCGCCAGCGACGAAGCAATCCATTCTTGCTTCCGGGCGCCATGGATTGCTTCGCTTGCGCTCGCAATGACGGCGGCGTTATCGGCCGCGACCCTCCGGCTTCCGCGCCGTTTCCTTGATCTGCAGCAAGACGTGACCGCACCTTTCGGCGTCTCATGATCGCCAAAAGGAGATCGGCGATGAGCACCCTGACCAAACTGGCACTCGGCGCGATGGGAAGATTGCGTCCCAAGCCTTCGAAAGGCGACGCCGCCCCGAGGATCGCGCTGCCGGCGCCCGACAAGAGCGGCGGCATGCCGCTGATGGAAGCGATCGCAAAGCGCCATTCGGCGCGCGAATTCGCGGCAAGAGAATTGCCGCTGCCGCTGTTGTCGAACCTGCTGTGGGCCGCCAATGGCGTCAACCGCGCCGACGGCGGACGCACCGCGCCCTCGGCGATGAACGCGCAGGAGATCGACGTCTATGTCGCGCTGGCGTCGGGCGCTTATCTCTATGACGCCAAGGCAAATGCCCTGGAACTGGTCGCCGGCAGCGACCTGCGGCGCGTCACCGGCTATCAGGATTTCGTCGACGAGGCGGCGCTGGACCTTGTCTATGTCGCCGATCACAGCCGCATGAAGCTGGTGCCGGTCGGAAGCCGCGAGAGCTTTGCCTCCGCCGCGGCCGGCGCGATCACGCAGAATGTCTATCTGTTCGCAGCCTCCACCGGACTGTCCACCGTGATCCGCGCCTGGATCGATCGCGACGCCATCGCAGGCGCGCTCGGGCTCGACCACGACCAGCAGGTGCTGCTGTCGCAGACGGTGGGCTTTCCGAAGGCCTGACCTCGGCTACCTGACCTCGGCTACACCGGATAGCCGGGCGATTTGCGCGCCAGGCCGTCGAACGCATCGAGCAGTTTTTCGCGCCACGCATGGACCGGATCTTCCGCGGCGAGCAGCTGGAACGGGCTGACCACGCGCGCCCACTGGAACGCGCCGAACACGATGTAGTCGGCGTAGTTCGGCGCATCGCCGCCGAGAAAGGGTTGCGTCTTCAAGGTGAGCCGCATCGGGTCGAGCGCGCGCCGGAAACCCTCGACGGCCTTGTCGCGCCCCGCCACGACTTCTTCCAGCGGCTTGCCGAAGCGCGCTTCGCGACTCCGGCGGAAATAGGCGGCATCGACCGGTTTCAGATGCGCCGGAATATCCGCGACGATCAGCGGAAACATGCCGCCGACCACGGCGATGTCGCCCCACCAGTTGATCATCCGGCCCATGGCACGGCCGCCCGGCCCTCCGAACAGCGACGGCCGGTCCGGATAGCGGTCCTCGAGATAGTTCGCGATCGCCCAGGAATCGGCGATCGAATTTTCGCCGTCGAGCAGCACCGGCACCTTCTCGGATTTATGGGGCGCGATGGCGTCCTTCTCGGTGAAGCACCACGGGATCGATTCCGCCGACAACCCCTTATGCGCCAGCGCCATTCGCGTCCGCCAGCAGAACGGACTGAACGGGCGCCCGACGTCGGTGCCGACCAGTTCGAAGAGTTTTAGAGTCATTGATAGCCCCCGCTACGAACCCCTCAACCAACCGTCATTGCGAGGAGCGCAGCGACGAAGCAATCCAGCTTCCTTTGCGGCCCATGGATTGCTTCGCTTCGCTCGCAATGACGGTTGACGGCAGACACTCGCGCCGAGCATCACTTCACCACCGCCGCGGTCTGCCCGAACAACAGCTTGCGCTCTTCCTCGGTGCGGATCGCCGGCTGGCCGAAATTCGGGTTGACCTCCTTGGCCTTGGCGTAGGCGCGCTCCGTCGCCGGACGCTTGCCGATGGTCTCGAGCCAGCGCTTCAGATGCGGAAAATCGTCGATGTTCTGACCCTGGTTCTTGTAGGG
Organism: uncultured Alphaproteobacteria bacterium; assembly: GCA_963738765.1. Classification (GTDB taxonomy): domain Bacteria; phylum Pseudomonadota; class Alphaproteobacteria; order Rhizobiales; family Xanthobacteraceae; genus Bradyrhizobium. The sequence continues at coordinate 5,012 of CAVTYA010000047.1, forward strand.
CACGACCCAGGGATAGCTCGCCATGTCGGCGATCGAGTAGTCGCCGGCGATGAACTCGCGATCGGAGAGACGCTTGTTGAGCACGCCGTAGAGCCGGTTGGTCTCGTTCACATAACGGGTGATGGCGTATTCGATCTTGTCCTGCGCGTAGTTGCGGAAATGATGGTTCTGCCCGGCCATCGGGCCGAGCCCGCCCATCTGCCAGAACGTCCACTGGATCGCGTCGTAACGGCCATAGAGGTCGGCGGGCAGGAATTTTCCGGTCTTCTCGGCGAGATACAACAGCATCGCGCCGGATTCGAAGATCGAGATCGGCTGGCCGCCGCCCTTCGGCTCGTGATCGACCAGCGCCGGAATCCGGTTGTTCGGCGCGATCTTCAGAAACTCCGGCTTGAACTGGTCGCCCTTGCCGATATTGATCGGGAAGATCTTGTAAGGCAGCCCGGCCTCTTCGAGAAACATCGTGATCTTGTGACCGTTCGGCGTGGTCCAGTAATAGAGATCGATCATGGCGTGTTCCTGTCCTGCTGGCGCATGCAACTAGATGCGACTGCATGAAGTTCACCGCAACGGGGACATGAAGTCAATGGCGGGCGTTTCTCGCCGCGGCGAACTGACCTCGCGATAACGCATGACAGCGGCGCAGCCCCCTCATGGCGCGCGTCGCGGAACGGAGGCCGGTCAGCCGGCGCGGCCGTGCTCGCGCAAAAGCCTTTCGCCGGCCTCGGTCACCGTCACGATCATCCCGAAGCCTGCGATGGTTTCGCGTGCGACGTAGCCGCGATCGGAGGCATCCTCCCAGATGGTCAGGCGCGGACAGGACGTCCGCCAGGTCGCGACCACCTCCGAATAGACCCGCGGCTCCCGCGCGATCCATTCGACGAAATCGAGCACCAGTGGATCCGCCGTCCCGGTCATCGGCTTTCTCCTTGCGTCAATAGGCCAGCGCGTCGCTGCCCGCGAGCAGCAGCCAGGTTCCGTAGATGATGTAGTAGCCGGCGACCGTGGTGATCAGCCGCCCGGCCCAAGTGCGGAATTGCAAATCCGTCATCGCCTCCAGCAGGCGCCGCGCCAGCGTGGTGCCGGCCATCGACGCCACCACGGCGACGCCGGCGAGAACCGGATCGAGGGTCGCGGCCTGGTCGATGATGCCGCCGAAATAGACCAGCTTCACGAAATGACTGGCGACCTGGCAGGTGGCCTTGGTCGCGACGATGCCACGGCGGTCGAATTTGCCGCCGAGAAAGAAGGTGTCCATCAGCGGCCCGGAGACGCCGGTCATCAGCATCAGCCCCATGCAGATCGAGCCGTAGAAGGTGCCCTGCCAGACGCTCTCGGGATCGGGCTTCAGATTGGACGGCGTCAGCCGCGCCAGGAACGGCGTCACCCCGAGCAGCAACAGCGCCATCGGCTTGTCCGGCACGTAGCGCGTGATCGACCATGCGGCGAGCGCGATCGCACAACCGATCAGGTAGATCGCGACCGGACGCCACCTGATGTGACGGCGCCACAGCAAAGCGCGCCAGCCGTTCGACGCCATCTGCGTGATCGCGTGCAGCACCATCGCCGACGGCAGCGGCATCAAGGCCAGGAGCACGCCGATCAGGATCAGCCCGCCGGCCATGCCGAACAGGCCGGACAGGAATGCGGTCGCGACCATCAACAGGCCAAGGGCTGCCATCATCAGCGGCGTCATGCGAATCTCCCGCCGCTATTTCTGCCTGGCTTGGACAGGGCGCACAAACTGAGTTATCTTGGCCTGGCCTCAGTTTTCCTGAGGGTAGGTCCTTGGGGGTAGAAATGCGACGGCTGCTGTTTCTCAACGGCATCAAGGCGTTCGAGGCGGCGGCGCGGACCGGCAGTTTTGCCGGCGCCGGCAGCGAGCTCAACGTCTCGGCGGCGGCGGTCAGCCGGATGGTGCATCTTCTGGAGCAGCGGCTCGGCGTCGCGCTGTTCGAGCGCAAGGCGAACCGGCTGGAGATGACGGCGGCGGGCGGCGCCTATCAGCGCGGGCTGACGCCGATCTTCGATGCGCTGGCGAGCCTGACCGCGCAGGTGACCGCGGCCGCAAGCGTCCGCGTGCTGACGCTGGGCGTCGGCCCGACCTTCGCGATGAAATGGCTGATCCCGCGGCTGGCGGATTTTCGAAAAGCCGAGCCCGACATCGACGTGCGCATCACCACCGGCGGCGCGGCGGCGCCGTTCGGCGACGACTGGAGCTGCGGCATCAAGCTCGGCGACGGCGACTGGCCGGGCCTGGTCGCCGAACCCCTGTTCGCCGCCGACCTGTTGCCGGTCTGCGCGCCGCGGCTGGCGGCGCAGCTCAGGCGCGCGAGCGATCTCCGGGGGCCGGCTTTGCTGCGCGTCGCGCATTCGCCCGACGACTGGCCGGCCTGGCTGAAGGCCGCCGGCGTCGCGCGGGTGAATGCGCGCGGACCGGAGTTCCAGTATTACGGCCAGGCGCTGCAGGCCGCCGTCGACGGCCTCGGCATCGCCATGGGCATCCGGCCCTATATCGACGACGACCTCGCGGCCGGACGGCTGGTGGCGCCGTTCGCGCTGTCGGTGCCGAAGGGCATGCGCTGGTACCTGGTCTATCGCAGTTTCCGCACCGACCAGCGCGACTTCGCCGCGTTCCGGCGCTGGATCATCCGCGCCGCGGCGGAACCGGCCGCGCGCGGCAAACCCGCCGGCCGGGCGCAGCGCCACGCCGGTTGACCCGGCCAAAGGCCTTGAAATCAAACAAGAAAATATCGCAATTGAAGAAAATGCGGGAGATGTGAACGAGTTCACATCCGTTTTTCGCCGACCCGTGGTTTCCTCTTCCTCATCTCCCAATCGGCGGAGTCGGGACATGCATTGCGACTATGACGGCTTTAGAATCGAGTCTTTCGAGGCGGGCAAGGGCTTGTGGCATGCCCGGATCCGGCGGGCGGACCTGAAGCCGGTCAACATCGACGGCGTTTCGTTTTCGACGCTCGAGGTCGGCTTCGCGTGGTCGGATCCCGATGCCGCCATCGCCGATGCCAAGGTCCAGATCGACCAACTCAAGCTCAAGCGATATGCCGGGCAGATGCTCCAAGCCGAATTGCAGATTGCCGCCTGCTAGCCTGATTTGAAAATGGGCTCCAGCCATGCCGAAATCCGAGGCCAAACCGACCGCGCCGGCTACCCCGGCACTCCCCGACTGTCCGCTATGCAGCACCCAGCTGGTGGTGCAGCGTATCATTCCCGGACGACTGGGATTGGAGCACTGGACGCTACGATGCACGAAGTGCGGGCACATCCATCAGGATGCGATCGATAAATCGTCGCCGCCGCACAACCGCTCCGGTTCGCCGACGCTCTGGCCGGACAGCTAGCTAGGCCTGCATGCGCGGGATTGAGAAGAGTCCCTAGCCCTTGAACGCCAGCGCGATGGCGGCCTGCGCTTCCTGCTGGATCTGCCGCAGGTGCGCTTCGCTCCTGAAACTCTCGGCGTAGATCTTGTAGACGTCCTCGGTGCCCGACGGCCGCGCGGCGAACCAGCCGTTGTCGGTGGAGACCTTGATGCCGCCGAAGGACTGATCGTTGCCCGGCGCGGCCGTCAACGCGGTCACCGACCGGCTCGCCGGCGAGTTCCTTCATCGCGAGCTTTTCCGGCGAGAGCGCCTTCAGCAGATTCTTCTGCGCCGGCGTCGCCGGCGCGTCGATCCGCTCGTAGAAGGGCACGCCGAGTTCGCTGGTCAGATTGCCGAACAGCTGGCTCGGATCGCGTTTGGTCCGCGCCGTCATCTCGGCGGCCAGCAGGCCGAGGATGAGGCCGTCCTTGTCGGTGGTCCACACCGTTCCGTCGCGCCGCAGGAACGAGGCGCCGGCGCTTTCCTCGCCGCCGAAGCCGAACGCGCCGTCGATCAGGCCGTCGACGAACCATTTGAAGCCGACCGGCATTTCGACCAGCTTGCGGCCGAGCTTCTTCGCGACGCGGTCGATGATCGCGCTGCTGACGACGGTCTTGCCGACCGCGCTGTCCTTGCGCCAGTGCGGGCGATGCTCGAACAGATAGGCGATCGCGGCGGCCAGATAGTGGTTCGGATTCATCAGCCCGCTGGAGCGGGTCGACGATGCCGTGGCGGTCGGCGTCGGTGTCGTTGGCGAAGGCGACGTCGAACTTGTCGCGCAGGCCGATCAGCCGCGCCATCGCATAGGGCGACGAGCAATCCATCCGGATCTTGCCGTCCCAGTCGACCGTCATGAAGCGGAAGGTCGGATCGACCGCGTCGTTGACGACGGTCGCGGCGATGCCGTAGCGCTCGATGATCGGCTGCCAGTAGTGCACCGCGGCGCCGCCCGAGCGGATCGATGCCGATCTTGACGCCGGAGGCGCGGATCGCCTCCATGTCGACGACATGCGGCGAGGTCGGCGACATAGGGGCCGATATAGTCGTGGCGATGCACGCAGGCGGCCTTGCGCGCGCGGTCATAGGGAATGCGCTTGACGCCCGCCAGGTCGTCTTCGAGATAGCGCGTTGGCGGCGCGCTCGATCCAGCCGGTGACGTCGGTGTCGGCCGGGCCGCCATTGGGCGGGTTGTATTTGAAGCCGCCGTCCTCCGGCGGATTGTGCGACGGCGTGATCACGATGCCGTCGGCGAGGCCGCTGCTCGCGGCCCTTGTTGTAGGTGAGGATGGCGTGCGAAATCACCGGCGTCGGCGTGTAGCCGTCATGCTCGTCGATCATCACCTCGACGCCGTTCGCCGCGAACACTTCCAGCGCGCTCGCCAGCGCCGGCTCCGACAGCGCGTGGGTGTCGATGCCGACGAACAGCGGCCCGTCGATGCCGCTGGCGCTTGCGGTAATCGCAGATCGCCTGGCTGATCGCGAGGATATGCGCCTCGTTGAAGGCGTTGTTGAACGCCGAGCCGCGATGCCCGGAGGTGCCGAACGCGACCCGCTGCGCCGGCACGGACGGGATCGGGCTTGCCGGCGAAATAGGCCGTCACCAGCCGCGGCACATTGACCAGCATCGACGGCTCGGCGGGTTTTCCGGCGAGCGGATTTACTTTGGCGGTCACGGGGTTCCCTTGAACAATTCCGGGGTATTGTAGATGGCTTTTACAGTTCCGAACAAGGTTTCGCCATCTATCCCGATTGGTGATGCACTCGCGCCAAACGCCATGATCGCATTGGGCATTCGCGGTACTGACACCTGCTGACAAAGCAGCGCGCCGGTGCCGAATGCCCTTTTCTGCACCCCGAACTCATCCCATATTCGCCCCATGGCGAAAAATCCCGACACTCCAAAAAAGCCCGCGAAAACTCCGAAATCCAAGGCGTCACGCCCCGACGTGCAGCCGATCGGACCGGCGCTGGCGGAACTGCTCAATCCCGCGATCAATCGTGGCGAGAGCGGCCTTGGCTCCGGCACCGGACTGCAGCCGCCGCCGGACAATTCCTGGGACCGCCGCTCCGGCGGCGAAGCCGCCGCGCATCGCGCGCGGGCCTCGACGCGCGGCGCGGGTGAAACGGTGGCAAAGCGCGATGCCACGACGAACCGCGATGATGCTTCTTCCTCCCCTCCCCCCACGCGCGAAGCGCGTGGCGGGGAGGGGTCGGGCGGTGGGGGGTCTCTCCGCTCGCTCCTCTGGCAGCGACTTTGCTGAGGCACCCCACCCCCCACCCTCAGAGCGAGCTCCGCTCGCCTCGGACCCCACCGCTTCGCGGAGGGAGGGGGGAAGAAAGTTCAGGTTTCGGCGAAGCGCCGCAGCGTGAATTCGCGCCGGCCAATTACGGCACCTCCGCCACCATTCCGACTCTCGATCCGGAACTGGCAAAGCAGCTCGGCTTCACCACCGAGGAGGAAGACGCCGCGGCGATGGCGCGGCCGCCGCGCAACAAGATGGAGGCGCTTGGGGTAGCCGCCACTGCG
>CAVTYA010000048.1:0-14336 GCA_963738765.1 uncultured Alphaproteobacteria bacterium
GGGCGAAGCGAATCTCGACTTCCCCAGGGGATGACAGTGCGGGGACAGCGGCCACCAACGCCTCGGCCGAGCCCGCCTCGATGGTGCGGCACCGCTCGTGCCCGGGCCCCGGCAGCCAGAACACGCCATCACCCCGGTGCGCCTGGTGGTGCTGGCACCGTGGACCCTCTGGTGCGCCGCCCGCAGCGTCGCCACGGCACCGGGCATCTCGGCACGACCTGGAGGGCACCGAAGGGCGCCCCGTACGTGGCGTCGATACCCGAGACCAGGGCCACGCGTCGCCAGAGCTCGGCCGTGGGGGGATGTCGGTCACGTGGGGCGTTCGACCAGGGCGGAGTCCCGGCTCACGGGGTTGCGGCTCAAGGAGTTGCGGACCCCTCGATGGTGGCCCAGCGCGGTTCCCGCTTCTCGGCGAAGGCGGCGGGCCCCTCGACCTGGTCGGGATGGCCCCACATGGAGACCAGCTCCACCGCGGCGGCCTGGTCGAGGCGTCCGTGAGCCCGTGCTCGAGGGCTCCCCACAGCGCCCGCTTCGTGGCCGCCATGGCGGCGGGCGAATTGCGGGCGATCTTCTCGGCCAATTTTTCCATGATTAGAGATGGCCGATATGCTGCATGGTTCAGAACTTCGCAGGGCGAGGGCACCGGGATCGTGCAGCTTGCAAATGGCAGGATATCGGGCGGCGACAGCATCTTCACCTACGGCGGCTCTTACGAAGTCGATGGCGATCGATTCACCGCAGCACTGACGACCAGAAGGCATGCCGCAGGCCCGCCCACCGTTTTCGGCATCGACGAGGTCGAGGTCAGGCTGACGGGGAAGGTCAACGGCACGACGGCTTCATGCTGGGGAACCGCCGAACAGACGCCGGGCGTGACCTTCGAGGCCACGCTATTCCTTGGCCAGGACCAGTCGCCCGAGCCGGACAGGAAGCGTGCAACGTTGAACTTTGACGCAAGCAGATTACCAAAGGACTCCAACAGTCGAGACCGTGCACGGAATCTCTTTGCCCGTGGATCCTCCAGGACCTGATCCGGATCAGCCTTGCCTCCGGCGGTGATCGGCCGGCGTTCGCGAAACAGCCCTCCACCGGCAAACTTACCGGCCTCGCGGGCGGCATCGATATTGGCCAGACCGGCGTGCCTGAGTATATGATCAACGAATGAGCCCGCAGCCGCAGCAATGGATTTGGCAGCGCCTGCGATCTCGCTTCGTCTGTCGTACGGCTGATTGAAAAGGAAGAACCATGCAAAAGGTCCTGGTCGAGAACAACGCCGACGGAACCACGCTGATCACGATCAACCGTCCGGAACGCCGCAACGCGATCTGTGCCGAGACCGCGCTGCTGCTGCAAACGGCCTTTCGTTGATTTCGAGCGCTCCGACCACCCAGAAGGCCGCGGTGCTCACCGGCGCCGGCAACGAAGCGTTTTCCGGCGGCGCCGATACCGGCAATTTTCCGGAACTGTGGCGCTGCATTCCGACCGTCGGCTTCGAGACCACCAAACCGATCATTTCAGCGGTCGGCGGCTGGTGCGTCGGCGGCGCGCTGGTGCTTTCGATGATGTGCGATCTCACGGTCGCGGCCGAGAACGCCAAATTCTCCTATCCCGAAGCGCGGCTCGGTTTTACCGGCGGCCTGATCGCCGGCCTTGCGGGGCGCATTCCGCACAAGGTGGCGATGGAGATGATGCTGCTCTGCCGCAACCTCGATGCGCAACGCGCCTTCAATGTCGGCCTCGTCAACGAGGTGGTGCCGACGGGGCACCAAGTCCCGGTCGCGCTGAAAATGGCGCGCGACATGGCCGATTTCTCGCCGCTGGTGCTGAAGACCCTGAAGCGTTTTGTCACCGAAGGCGTTTTGGCGCGGGGCCCGTCCGAACAATCCGGCCGCGCCCAGCGCGCGCTCCACGAGGTCAAGGAAAGCGAAGACGCCGAGGAGGCAAAGCTGGCGGTGAGGGAAAAGCGCAAGGCCGCCTTCAAGGGACGGTAGCGCGTTTTCCCCCGCTCACCCCACCCGATGCAAGGCGCAGAGCTTGTTGCCGTCGGGATCGCGCAGATAGGCGATATAGAGTTTGACTCCGCCGCCTTCGCGGATGCCCGGAGGTTCTTCGCAGGTCGTGCCGCCATGCGCGAGGCCGGCGGCGTGGAACGCGTCGGCCGCCTCGGGCGAGTTGGCCGCAAAACCGATGGTGCCGCCATTGGCAAAGGTCGCAGCCTTGCCGTCGATCGGCTTGGTCACCGAGAAAGTGCCGGTCTTGCTGCGATAGAAAATCCGGTAGCGGTCGACCTTTCCCGGCGCGATGCCGAGCGTGCCCAGCAAGGCGTCATAGAACGACTTGGCTTTGTCCAAATCGTTGGTTCCGATCATCACGTGTGAAAACATCCTGCCTTTTCCTCCCAATGTTCGCCGGACGATTGAAATCGCCCGGCGCCTGACTTTTTTGCGGGGGCGAACCTAACAGCACCATGGGGGATACGGAAGTGTCCCGCTCCTCTCACTTCCTGGCACCAGCCGATGCCAGCACCGCGGTCCATTTCTCGATATCGGCACGGATGAAGTCGGAAAATTCCTCCGGCGTGCCGCCGACTGGGTCGGTGCCCTGCCGCTTCAGCGCGGTGCGAACCTCTTCGGTCTTCAACGCCTCATTAGCGGCCGCCGACAGTTTCGCGATGATCGCCGGCGGCGTTCCTTTAGGCGCGAGCAGCCCGATCCAGATGCCGGCGTCATAGCCCGGCATTCCCGCCTCGCTGAGCGTCGGAACATCGGGCATGATCGACGCGCGTTTTGCCTGCGCCACGGCGAAAGCCTTCAGCTTGCCGGCCTCGACATGCGGCGCCAGCGTCGCGGCGACGTTGAACATCAGCGTGATGCGGCCCGACAGCAGGTCCGAGAGCGCCTGGTTGCTGCCGCCCTGATAGGGCACCATCACGACGTCGGTGCCGGCCTTGGCGTTGAACAGTTCGGCCGCCATGTAGCTTGCCGTGGCATAGCCGGACGAACCGAAGGTCAGGCTTTCGGGCTTGCTCTTTGCCAGCGCGATCAGCTCCTGCAGATTATTGGCCGGCACCGACGGATGCGCCACCAGCACGTTCGGAACGGTGCCGAGCAGCGTGATCGGCGCAAAATCACGCCCGAGATTGAAATTCGATTTGGTCTCCGCCGGATTGAGCGTGTTGGCGATCGTCGCCATGATCAGCGTATAGCCGTCGGCCGGCGCGCGCATCGCCGCTTCGGCGGCGATCATGCTACTGTTGCCGGGACGATTTTCGACCACGATTGGCTGACCGAGGCTGGCCTCCATCTGCTTGCCGACCAGCCGCGCCAGCACGTCCGCGGCCGAGCCCGGGCCAAATCCAATCAAGACCTTGATCGGTTGCGCGGGATAGGTTTGCGCCGTCGAGGCGGTCGAGAACATCGCAGCGACCGCGCAAAGCGCCAGTGCCTTAAGGCGAAGACTGACCATGTTCCCCCCGATGCGCAATCGTTGGCGCGCCGAACCCGGCTTTATTGACGCTTGCCTATGCCGGCCCTGCAGCATGACGCATTCCGCGCGTGAGGCCAAGCTGGCTGCGGCTGGCCGACCAGAAGTGAGGGGGTACCGACCGGGAAATGGTTTGACACAAAACCACAGACAGCGGCCCAACCATGGCCACAGGCCTTGACCTGTATGAAAGCTGTCCACTACACCGTGCTGCGGGTGTTCTGTCCAGAAAATCGGTCCGGAGAATAGACATGATATCGAGATTTGCACTGACTGCGCTGGTGGCGCTCGGGCTTTGCGCGCCTGTCGAACAGGCCGCGGCGCAAGACGCTGTCGGCGGCGCGATCGTCGGTGGCGTGCTCGGCGGCATCGTCGGGGGAGCCGTCGGTGGCGGCCGCGGTGCGGCGGTTGGCGCGATCGTCGGAGCTGGGACCGGGGCTGCGATTGGAGCCCAGGGCGAGCCGCGTCCGGGCGGTTACCGCTATTACCAGAACGGTTGCTACGTGCAGCAACCGGACGGCTCATGGATCGGCGTCGCGCCGCGTTATTGCCAGACCGCGGAGTACGCGCCCCCGCCGCCCCGCTATTATGACGACACGCCCCGCTGCATGCGCTCGCCCTCCTATGACCCGCGCAGCGGCACCTTCGTCGGCCGCGACGGCTACCGCCATCGCTGCCCGTAGAGTCAGCCGACCCGCGCAGACATTCCGCCGTCGACCGGCAGCAGCACGCCGGTGATGAAATTGGCTTCGTCGGAGGCCAGAAACAATGCGGCGTGGGCGGTGTCCCAGGCGGTTCCCATCTTGCCGCGCAGCGGGACACGGGCGTCGCGCTGCTTCGCGCACCGCTGACGTGGTCGAGCCCGATCGCCGCGGCGATCCCTGAAATCGCCATCGGCGTGTCCATCAGGCCCGGCAGCACGGCGTTGCAGCGCACGCCGTGGCTGGCATTGGCGTTGGCGACACTGGTGGTGAGCCGGTTCATTCCCGCCTTGGAAACCTCGTAGGCCACCTGATTGCCGCCGGCGAGCGAGGCCAGCGACGAGATGTTGACGATCGATCCGCCGCCCTGCTCGCGCATGATCGGCACGGCGTGTTTGATGGTCATCCATGCGGATTTGAGATTGACCGCCAGGATGCGGTCGAAGGCCTGCTCGTCGGCCCGATGGGCGGGGCCGTCGCCGCCGCCGCCGATACCGACATTGTTGACCAGGATGTCGATCCGTCCCCAGCGCGATTTGGCCTCGGCGACTACAGCTGCGCAGCCGGCGTCGCGCGAAACGTCGGCCTGAAACGGCGCGGCACTGCCGCCTTCCTCCGCGATCATGGCCACCGTTTCCGCAGCGCTTTCCAGATCACGGTCGACGCACAGCACCTGCGCGCCCTCGCGGGCGAACAGCACCGCCATGGCCCGGCCGTTGCCGATGGTTTCGCCGGCGGATTGGCCCGCGCCGACAATGATCGCGATCTTGCCCTGCAGACGCCCGCTCATGTCAAAATCCTTTCAGATCGGGATCCAGCACCTGGCCTTCGTCGAGCTGGACGCCAAAGCTGTTGAGCAGCATCGAGACCTGGGTGTACTGGCCCGCCGTGAACACCACGTCCATGCGCTGGCGTTCGCCGAAAGTGCCGCGCCAGCTCCGCCCAGACCGGGTCGGTGATGAACTGCTCGCGATGCAGATCGTCGGTCGCCCGCAGCAGGGCCGCATCCGGCCTCGCTCCAGCCCGGGCGCGCCGGCGCCGAGCTTGATCCGGGCGATCTCGTCATCGGTCAGACCGGCGCGGCGCGCGATCGGCACATGCTGGGTCCATTCATAGCCGGAGCGGCAGAGGAAGCCGGTGCGAAGGATCACGATCTCGCGCTCGCGCGGCGGCAGCGTGCTCTTGCGGCTCAGGATATAACCGCCCCAGACGAGGAAGGCCTTGGCCGCCGCCGGATGGTTCAGCAGCGTGCGGAAGATGTTGAGCACTGGACCGCGCGCCAGCATCGGCTCCACGATCTCGCGCTGTTCCTCGGTCCAGCTTTCGGCCGCGGCAGGCACGACGCGCGGGGTTGTCAGTCGCATATGGTTTTCTCCCGAATGATTTTGTTGTCGTCGCACATCGCCCGGGCTCGGTTCGGGGGTGCCGTTGTTCGTCACTTAGAGACGCTGGCAGCTTCATTGGCAAGACGGATGAGCGGCACGCAGAGTGAACGACCATCCAAATTGAAACTTGGGTTCCGTATCGAGGAATATCGCGATGTCGGGGACACGCGCGGAGCAACGCGCGCAATCACGCCGAGACTGGCGCACCATCCTGCTTGATCGGCTGCGGGCGGCCCTGGTCGTCGATCGAGACGTAGGTGAAATTACCGTCGGTGACCAGGATCGACAGCATCTCCTTGCGGCGCAGCACCCAGGCTTCGAGATGGACCGTGATCGAGGTCCGTCCGACCCGGACCAGATTGGCGTGCACGGAGACGAGATCGCCGACATAGACGGCTTTGCGGAAATTCATCGCCTCGATCGCGACCGTGACGGTGCGGGATTTTGCGATCTTGGAGGCGAATACGCCGCCGCCGATATCCATCTGGCTGAGCAGCCAGCCGCCGAAGATGTCGCCGTTGGCATTGGTGTCGGCCGGCATCGCCAGCGTGCGGATGCAGAGATCGCCGAGCGGTTCGGTTTCGGTGCACTCCGGCGCGTGCACATGGGTGTCGGTCACTTGAAAGTCTCCCAGCCTGCATCCGGCGTGAATCGCCCGCCGAACTTTTCGACCAGCGCGCGCAATGTCGAAACCACGTTCTCACGCCCGCGGGTCCGCGCATAATTCAGCGGGCCGCCGCGGAACGGCGCGTAGCCGGTGCCGAAGATCATGGCGCCGTCGACCACGTCGGCATTGTCGACGATGCCTTCGCGCAGGGCCGCGACGCACACATTCGACATCGGCAGCACCAGGCGGTCGATCATCTCGTCGGTGACGCGCGGACCGGTCTCCGGCAACGTTACCTCCTCGGCCTTGCCGTCCTTCCAGACGTAAAACCCCTTGCCGGTCTTGCGGCCGAGCTCGCCCTTCGCCACCTTCTCGCGCAGCCAGGCCGGTGTCGGCGGCAGCGCGTCGCCGAATTTCGAGCGCAGCATGTCGCCGACATCGAGGCAGATATCGAGGCCGACCTGATCGGCGAGTTCGATCGGGCCCATCGGCATGCCGAACTTTTTAGCGGCGGCATCGATAACCGATCTGTCGATCTTCTCGTCCAGCATCACCATCGCCTCCAGCATGTACGGCGTCAGCGCGCGGTTGACGAGGAAGCCGGGCGAGCTCTTCACCGGCAGCGGTAGCCGGTCGATGGCGCCGACGAAGGCCAGCGCCTCCTTCAACAATTGCGGATCGGTGGCGTCATGGTTGACGACTTCGACAAGCTGCAAGCGCGACACCGGATTGAAGAAATGCAAACCGAGCAAGCGCTCCGGCTTTTGCAGCGTGGTGCGCAAATCCTGCAGCGGAATGCTCGAGGTGTTGGTGGCGAGAATCGCGCCGGCTTTCATGCGCGGCTCCAGGCCGGCATAGACTTTTTGCTTCAGCTCCAGCTTCTCCGGCACCGCCTCGATGATGAGGTCGGCATTACGAACGCCCTCGCCGCCCATATCCGGGATCAGCCTATCCAGCGCGTCGCGCACATCGGTACGCTTGCGGATGATCTTACCGAACAGATCCGCGGCGCGCTTGATCGCGCCCGCGATCGGTTCCGCCTTCATGTCGGCGAGCGTCACCCGCATATCCTGGCTGGCGCACCAGGCGGCGATGTCGCCGCCCATCGCACCGGCGCCGATGACGTGGACATGCGGCGATCTTGTTGCCCGATCCCGCGAGTTTCTTCATCTGCTCGCGCAGGAAAAACACCCGGATCAGGTTTTGCGCCGCCGGCGTCACCATCAGATTGGCGAACGAGGCTTTTTCGGCGTTCAGCATCGCGGCTTTGTCGCCGCCATGCTTTTCCCAGAGGTCTATCAGCGCGTACGGCGCCGGATAATGCTCCTGCGGCGCGGCCTTCGCCGCCTCGGCGCGCATGCGCGAGGCGAGCAGACCTCGAACAAGTCCGAGATTCAAAACGCTCGTGAGAAGCCCGGGCCTGGCCCGCTTCAGCCTTCCGAACACGGCATCCTTGACGGCATTGCGGACGTGGCGCTCCTGCGTCACCGCGTCGACCAGCCCCAGCGATTTTGCCTTGCGCGCGTCGATGGTCTTGCCGGTCAGCATCAGCGGCATCGCCTGCATCGGATTGACCAGCCGCGTGAAGCGCACGGTACCGCCAAGGCCCGGATGCAGGCCGAGCATCACTTCCGGAAAGCCGAACCGCGCGTCGTCGATCGCAATCCGCATCTGGCAGGCCAGCGCCACTTCAAGCCCGCCGCCGAGGCAGAAGCCGTGGATCACGGCGACCGAGGGAATGCGCAACGCTTCGAGGCGATCGATCACCGCATGCGCCCGGCCGATTGGCGTCTCGACGGCGCGCGGATCGGCGACGCCGCGAAATTCATTGACGTCGGCGCCGGCGATGAAACCGGACTTTTTGGCGGAACGAATTACCAGCCCGGCGGGGCGCTGGCTTTCCAACTCCGCCAGCACCTTGTCGAGTTCTTCAATGAGATCGGCCGACAGCGTATTGGCGCTGGCGCTGGCGCCGTCGCGGTCGAACAACAGCCAGGCGATGCCGTCGGCATCGCGCGTGAGCTTGAAATTCCTGTACGGCCCGCTTGCGTCAGGCGCCGGCCCGAGTTCGAGCACGCGGTCGCCGAGAACGTCCATGATCGCTGAATCCATGATCACACCGTCTCTATCAGCATCGCGCCGCCCTGCCCGCCACCGATACATTCGGTGGCGATGCCGCGCCGGGTCCCAAGCCGCTTCATCGCGTTGACAAGGTGCAGCACGATGCGGTTGCCGCTGCAGCCGACGGGATGCCCGAGGCTGATCGCGCCGCCATCGACGTTCAGTTTGGACTGATCGATCTGGCCGGCGGCGCCCTCGAGGCCCAAAATCTCGCGGCAGAATTTGTCGTCGTTCCAGGCCGCCAGACATCCCAGCACCTGCGTGGCAAAGGCCTCGTTCAATTCCCAGGTCTCGATATCGCCAAGCGTCAGTTCGTTGCGCTTCAACAGTGCGGTCGCCGACAGCACCGGGCCGAGACCCATGATCGAGGGATCGAGCGCCGACCATTGGCTGTCGAGGATGACCGCCCTGGGCGTCAGGCCGTGCTTTGCCACCGCCTCTTCGGAAGCCAGGATGACCCAGGACGCACCGTCGGTGATCTGCGAGGAATTACCGGCGGTGACCTGGCCCCACGGCCGCTCGAACACCGGTTTCAGTTTTGAAAGCGTCTCCGGCTGAAGAGTCCGGCCGCACGCCGTCGTCATGATCGTAGAACTTGCCGTCGCGCGCGAACGAGGTTTCGACCTCGCCCTTGAGAAAGCCCTGTGTTTGCGCGTTGGCGAGCCGCTTGTGGCTTTCGGCGGCGTAGGCGTCCGACTGCGCGCGGGTGATGCCGAAGAGATGGCCGACCACTTCGGCGGTTTGGCCCATGTTGAGTTCGGTGATGGGATCGGTCAGCCCGCGCTCCAGGCCGATGATCGGCTTGAGATAGCTCGGGCGAATTTTCAGCGCCGCGGCGATCTTCGCGCCGATCCCCTTGGCGCCGGCAAGGCCGGCAAACCAGCGCACGCCCTGCGCCGGCCAGACCAGCGGCGCATGGCTGAGCGCCTCGGCGCCGCCGGCGAGGATCAGGTCCGAGACGCCCTCGCGGATGTAGCGATAGCCGGTATCGATCGATTGCATGCCGGAGCCGCAATTGATCTGCACGGTGAAGGCGACCATTTTTTCGCCCATGCCGAGCCGAAGCGCCGCGACCCGGGCCGGGTTCATCTCGTCGGCAATGACATTGACGCAGCCGAGGATGACCTGATCGAATGCGGTGGGCGCAAAGGGCTGCCGCGCCAATAAAGGCCGGCCGCATTGCACGGCGAGATCGACCGGGGTGAAGGGACCTGGGACCGGAACGCGCCTTGAGGAACGGCGTCCGGCTGCCGTCGATAATAAAAACCGGTCGCGCCATCAGCTCGCCGCCCTCGTTTCACCCAGTTCCTGGAAGAACTGATGCACCTCGGCGGGTTTTTTGTAAATCGGCGACAGCGCCTCCGGCGCGAAATCGTCGACCTCGATCACCTTTGCAACCGCTTCCTGCGCCGCCGCGAGCCGTTCGCCCTCGGCCTGGGTGATGACGCCTTTCTTGACGGCTTCCTGCCAGTCATGCAGGCGCGCGGCGTGCATCTGCTTTGCAATATCCTCAGCACCGGTGACGAGCAGGAACGCTTTTTCCAGCCGGGCGACGCCGCGATCGTCGTCGACATGCGACAGATCGGGCGTCAGCCGGTCGCGCGCCGCTGATGGCGCCAGCACGAGCTGGGCGCATTGATGCACCACAAGGTCCGACGGCCCGAGCACCCGCGCGCCGAACGGCTGGATCAGGAATTTCAGGATCACGGCGACGAACCGGTTCGGAAGGTTCGCGAGTATTTCCGCAAAGCGGTTCTCGATGGTCTTGAAGCCGCTGGCCATGCACCATTCGAGCGCGGGCAAGTCGGCCTGCTGACGCCCTTCGTCCTGCCAGCGCTTTAGCGCGGCCGAGAGCAGATAGAGTTCGGACAGAATATCGCCGAACCGCGCCGACAGCATTTCCTTGCGCTTGAGCGCGCCGCCCAGCGTCAGCAGCGCCATGTCGGCGCATAGCGCAAACGCCGACGAATAGCGCGAGAGCTGGCGATAGAATTGTGTCGCCTCGCCGGCATCGGGCGCGGGCGCAAACAGACCACCGGTCCAACTACGGCCCCAGGAGCGGAACATGGTCGTAAAACTGTGGCCGACATGTTTCCAGAACGCGGTATCGAAGGCATCCAGGCCCTTGGCGCGATCGGCATCGCCGAGCGCGTTCATCTCTTGCAGCAGATAAGGATGGGCGCGGATCGCGCCCTGCCCGAACACGATCAGGTTACGGGTCAGGATATTGGCGCCCTCGACGGTGATGCCGACCGGCACCGAGCGATAGAGGCTGCCCAGATAGTTTTGCGGACCGTCGATCACGGCCTTGCCGCCGTGAATATCCATGGCGTCGTCGATCACGATCCGCATCCGCTCGGTGGCGTGCAGCTTCATGATGCCGGAAATCACCGCCGGATGATGGCCCTGATTGAGCGCGGCACAGGTCAAGCGCCGCGCGGCGTCGAGCAGATAGGCCGTGCCGGCGATGCGGGCGAGCGGCTCCTCGATGCCTTCGAACTTGCCGATGGAGATGCCGAACTGCTCGCGAATGCGGGCATAGGCGCCGGTGGTGCGCGCGGCATAGGCCGCACCTGCGGCCGACAGCGATGGCAACGAAATGCCGCGGCCGGCAGCCAGCGCCGTCATCAGCATCTTCCAGCCCTGGCCGAGCCGCTCCTGCCCGCCGATGATGTAGTCCATCGGGATGAAGACGTCCTTGCCCCAGTTCGGGCCGTTCTGAAACACCTGCATTGCCGGTAGATGGCGATGGCCGATCTTGACACCTGCCAGATGGGTCGGGATCAACGCCACCGTGATGCCGAGGTCTTCCTCGCTCCCCACCAGATGGTCAGGGTCATAGGCCTTGAAGGCGAGGCCGAGCAACGTCGCGACCGGCCCCAGCGTGATGTAGCGCTTGTGCCAATTGAGACGCAGTCCCAGTACCTCGCGGCCCTCGAAACTGCCCTTGCAGATGATGCCGGTGTCGATCATCGACGCCGCGTCGGAGCCGGCTTCAGGGCTGGTCAGTCCGAAGCAGGGGATATCGCGGCCGTCAGCCAGCCGCGGCAGCCATTGTTGCTGCTGCTCTTTGGTGCCGAAGCGCATCAGCAATTCGCCGGGCCCGAGCGAATTCGGCACCATCACGGTGACGGCGGCGGCGAGCGAGCGCGAGGAGATTTTCCGAACCACTTCGGAATGCGCGTAGGGCGAGAAGCCGAGTCCGCCAAACTCCTTCGGGATGATCATGCCAAAGAATTTGCGGGCCTTGATGAAGGCCCAGACCTCCGGCGGCAGGTCGCGCCATTCCCAATTGATCTTCCAGTCGTCGAGCATGGCGCAGAGTTCGTCGACCGGGCCGTTGAGAAATGCCCGTTCCTCGTCCGTCAGGGTCGCCGGCGCGTTGGCCAGCAATTTCGACCAATCCGGGTTGCCGGTAAAAAGGTCGGCGTCCCACCAGACATCGCCGGCCTCGAGCGCCTCGCGTTCGGTGTCGGACATCGCGGGCAATACGCCGCGGGCCCAGGAAAAGATCGGCTTGGTGATGAAATCGCGGCGGAAGCTCATGGCGGGGTCCTCATGATCGGCGGCGCGGGGGTGTTTTAGCGGAAAGTGCCTGATTTGGGTGAACACTTCGCATTGATGACAGGGAGAAATTGAGCCCCCGCGGGGCGACGACGGATAACGGCCGGGGAGCTTGTCTGTTCCGGATCTGGGGGGTAGCCGGGCGTCCTTCCCGATCCGTCCCGGCCTTAGAGCCGGGACCCATACGCCGCGGCCTATCGGTAAGAACGTTGGCGTTGGATACCTTCCACGAAAATAGGCGCCCGGCGTTTGGGCCCCTGCCGGGGGCGAGACGAACGATTTCAGTTTTCAGATAACGGATATGCATCGTCGCTCTCGCGGCACGATCTGCCCGAGGTTGCAAGTATTCTTCGCCCTCGAAAAATCAGAGGGCGCAGGGAATGCCGGATGCGCGCTGCACCCGCGGTCTCGTGCGCAATACGCACAAAAAGAATGCGCACACGAGCATACAGGGCAGCGGAGGCACTCCGGCATTCCCTGCGCAAGGGAAAATAAAAAGTTGCTATGGAGTTCAGAGAGCCGTGTGGAGTTCGCATGCCATTGATCGCCCGAATTATCCCCATAACGTGCCACACGCCTTCACTGGCATTCGCACACACCATTGCGACACTTCGCGAGACACGGGGACACGATCATGGCACGCAAGGTCAGCTTCAGCGCACTGGAAAGCCGCACCGCACGGCTTGAAGTTCGACCGTCCGCCGCAGGCCGTACAGCGGCCCGTCGCTCGCGCGCGGCATCGCGCTGATGTACCGGCGCAACAAGACCAACGGCACATGGGTGCTGAAGGCCAGCGACGGCCACGGCGCATACTGGACCAAGGCCTTCGCCCTGGCCGACGATTTCGAGGATGCCGACGCCAAGAACGTGCTGACGTTCTATCGAGGCGCAGGACGTCGCGAAGAAGCTGGCGCGCGGCGAGGACGGCAGCGCCGACACCGCACCGATCACCGTCGATGGCGCGCTGACGGCCTACAAGACCGATCTGGAAGCGCGCAGCGCCAATCCCTACAACGCCGAGCAGCCGCGCCTGCACCTCACCAGCGTGCTGCTGGCGAAGCCGGTGGCGTTGCTCACGGCCGCCGAGCTGAAGAAATGGCGCGACGGCCTGCTGGGCACGATGGCACCGTCAACGATCAATCGGCTCTGCCGCTGCGTGTGCGCCGCGCTGGAGCTGGCGGCGCAGCACGACAAGCGCATTCAGAACGGCGAGGCATGGGAGATCGGGCTCGCCGGTCTGCCGGATGCGCAGGAAGCGCGCAACGTCATCATCTCCGACGACAAGGTGCGCGAATTCGTCGCCACCGCCTACGGGCTCGATCATCAGTTCGGGCTGCTGACCGATACGCTGGCGATCACCGGCGCACGACCGAGCCAAGCTGTCCGCCTGCGCGTCGAGGACCTGCACGATCATCCGGTGCGGCCGAAACTGATGATGCCGAAGTCGGCCAAGGGTGGCGGGCAGAAATCGCGCCGAGAAAAAGATCGAGCGCTATTCGGTGCCGATCACGGTGCAACTGGCGGCCAGGCTGAAAGAAGCGGCGAAAGGCCGTGCCGACGATGCGCCGCTGCTGTTGCAGAGCGACGGCAGCCCGTGGGGCGATAATCCGGGCGCAGGCTATCATCGCGAGGTCAGCAAGGTCGTCACCGCCATCGGCGCTCGATCCTGCCGAGGTGACGATGTACGCGCTGCGGCATTCGTCCATCGTCCGGATGCTGCTGCACAACGTTCCGATCAGGCTGGTGGCGTCGCTGCACAACACCAGCGACCAAGATGATCGAAAAGCATTATTCGAAGTATATCACCGAGCACAGCGACGACATCTCGCGCCAGGCGCTGTTGCAGCACGAGTCGCGAGCCGGAGAGAATGTCGTCGCACTGGTGCGGTGAGAGGTAGCTCAACACCAGTCGCTCGGAACGTCGGGCAATGTCGTTCGGCTTGGAGGCGAGGCGTCCCGGGCGTAAGCTGACCACCAAGCGCGGATAGGAGGCATCCGACAAGCTGGCTCGCACCGCCAGTTTCCGCGCGCCTCACGGGTGCGCGAGGTGCGCGCGAATGGATGACGATTTCGTACCGGAGGGGCGCGTGCCCTTGAAGTCCGCCATCGAACAGCTCGCAGAGGCGCGGCAAACGGGCGTCCCATTAGGCCAAGCCGAGATCCGGACCAAGCTGCATAGTGGATCAATCGTGGCCCAAGCGATGGAGCAAAGCACCGGCCGAATATACGACATTATCCCGAACTCGTGGGCAACTCAGACGGCGCTGCGCTGGCTCGAAAGCGGCGAGTGCCTGTTGCCGGACGAGAAGAGCACGGTAAGGATTACGACCGAGCGTTTCAGCGTTTTGTATCGACCGGAGCGGGCAATCATTTTTATTTGGGAGAATGATCTGCGGCGCCTGATCGATGCAAAACCTAAGGGTCCACCTGTGCGAGAAACAGCACCACGGGTCATCTCTGATACGAAAGCCGAGC